>NZ_CP008953.1:6000000-6600000 GCF_000732925.1 Amycolatopsis japonica | reverse complement strand
CCAGCAGCGCCTCACGCGCGTCCATCCAGTTCCGGTTGCCGCGCAACGTGTTGATCTCGCCGTTGTGGGCGACGTACCGGTACGGGTGCGCCAGCGGCCACGACGGGAAGGTGTTGGTGGAGAAGCGGGAGTGCACCAGGCCGATGGCGCTGGTGACGCGCTCGTCGGTGAGGTCGGCGAAGAACCGCTCGACCTGCGGCTCGGTGAGCATTCCTTTGTAGACGATCGTGCGCGAGGACAGGCTGGGGAAGTAGACGTCGTCCTCGACGAGCTCGTGCTCGGCGCGTTTGCGCACGACGAAGGCGGCGCGCTCCAGCGCCAAGCCCTCCAGCGCGTCGTTCCCGGCGAGGAACAACTGGCTGAAATGCGGCATGGTCTCGGCCGCGCCGGTGCCGACGTGGTCCGTGTCGACGGGAAGGTCACGCCAGCCGAGCACGCGCATGCCCTCTTCGGCGGCGACGCGCTCGATGGTCGTCATCGCCCGGCCGCGGGCCTTTTCGTCCTGCGGAAGGAAAGCCGTACCGACGGCGTAGGCGCCGGGCGCGGGGAGGTCGAAGCCGACGACCTCGCGATAGAACTCGTCGGGGACCTGGATGAGGATCCCGGCGCCGTCGCCGGTCTCCGGGTCGGCGCCGCGGGCCCCGCGATGTTCCAGGTTCCGCAGCGCGATCAGCGCTTTGGCGACGATGCCGTGATCGCGTTTACCGGAGAGATCGGCGACGAACGCGACACCGCAGGCGTCGTGTTCGAACTCCGGGTCGTACAGGCCTTCGGGGGCCTTGCTGCCCTTGTAGCTGGCATGGTGGGTCACGGCTGGCCGCCTCCCAAGGCGTCGGCGCGACCGGTAACACTCCGTTCGGGTGGTTCGGACGGAACCAGTTAACGGAGTGGTCCGGGACCGCGATGGTCAGTCGAGAGGGAACGATCCCGCCCGCGGAAACGGGGGCAGGCCTCGTAGAGCCGCACTGCACTGGGCGGCCGATGCGCATATCGGTACTGCTGTGCACGTGGGTGCCGCCTGGCCGCTGTGGTGGGTGGCTGGCGGGTACACGTGTTACTCCCGGGTTCGCCGGTCTTATGACGATAGTGTGAAATCGCTGTTATCGACATACGTCGCTTGGTCGGGGTGGGAAATGCCACGCGGGCGTTGACTTCAAACATCATCTGCCCACTGGCTGGAATGACGTGTCCACTGAGTGGAGCATCAGCGCGCTGACCTGCGGTTATCGCCGCACCGCTCGTCCGAAAGTGTGACCTGGGTCGCGCGGAAGAGTGGGTTTCGCCCGCGCCGCGGTGACCTCGGGTGACCGTCGAATCGCCCGAACGGCAGAGCGACCTGCCCGGTTTGAGAGGCTTGGCCGATGGCGGATCGTTATCTCACCGTGGCGGGTACCGGGGTCCACGAGATCGAAATCCGGCGTTCGCGCTTCCTCTGCGCGCTCGCGCCGGTCACCTCGGAAGAGGCCGCCCGCGAGGTGATCGCCGCCAGGAAGAAGGCCGATCCGGCCGCCCGGCACCACTGTCACGCGTTCGTGTTGGGCGCAGACGGACGCACCCAGCGTTCGAGTGATGACGGCGAGCCCGCGGGCACGGCGGGCACCCCGATGCTCGAGGTGCTTCGCCGTCGCGAGCTGACCGACACGGTCGCCGTGGTGACCCGGTACTTCGGCGGGGTGCTGCTCGGTGCCGGCGGACTGATCCGGGCGTACGGGCAGGCCGTTTCGGAGGCCGTCGACGTCATCGGGGTGCGGGAGTACCGGCGGCTGCGGCTGGTGGAGGTGGTCGTCGACTACGACCGGGCCGGCCGCCTGGAGAACGACATCCGCTCGTCGCCGTACCTGCTGCACGCGACGCGCTTCGAGGACGTCGCGCATTTCGACGTCGGGCTCGCGCCGGACCAGGGGGAGGCGTTCCACGCCTGGCTCGCCGACCTCACCGGCGGGGAGGCCCTGGCCGAGGAGATCGGCGAAACCTGGCTGCCCACCGGCCGCGTTTAGTCCTCTGAATGCGGTTTGGGCGCCGACCGCCACTCGTCCAGGGTGATGGCGTACTCGACCTCGCCCTCCTCCGTGCCGGGGATCGGGTGGTCGAAGTGCTCGTGAAAGGTCCGGACGTACCGCATCCCGATCTTTTCCATGACCCGCCGGGACCCCAGGTTCACCGCCATGGTCGCCGCCCAGATCCGCTGGACCCCCAGTTCGGTGAAACCCTTCTCCAAGAGCGCGAGCGAACCTTCGGTCGCGTACCCCTTGCCCCAGGACGACCGGTTCAGCCGGTAACCCAGCTCGGGGTCGTCCGTGTGGTGTCCCTTCAACGGGCGGAAATGGAACCACCCCAGGAAATCCCCGCTCGCTTTCTCGATCGCCGCCCAGAACCCGTAACCGGGGAAACGCTCGTAGTAACCGAGAAAGGCGGGAAGGTCCAGCTTTTCGATCTCCGCCCGGTCGGCGGGTTCGCCCCCATTGAGGTACCGCATGACTTCGGGATCGTCGTAGAGCGCGAACAGATCGTCGACGTCGGCGTCGGTGAACTGCCGCAGGACGAGCCGCTCGGTCTCCAGAAAGACACGCATCACGAGATCGTGGCGCTCCCCGTGCGCCCCCGCAAACGCTTTTAGGCGGCCAGCGGCGGGAACGCGCCTTCCAGCGCCACCGCTCCGGCCTCGGTGAGCAGGGCGGGAACACGCTCGCCCCATCGGCCGCTGCGCGCGGGCATCACCAGGCCGAGGTGGGCGAGGCGATGCGCGGTGTGCTGGTCGCAGCAGGCGAGACCGTCGACGAACAGGTCCGGCTCGCAGCTGCAGCTGATCTCGGCGTGGCCCTCGGCCACGGCTCTCAGGGTGGCCCGCTCACGATGGTTCAGGCCTGTCCGAACGTCCATGGCGCGCCTCCTTTCCGTTTCCGCTATGGCCAGTCAAACCCACACCACCGACAGTTTCCGTCTTCCAAGATGCGAAGTCTCGGATTTCGGGCGTACTTAGGGGTGGTGTGTCGGGTATTCCGGGGTAAGGACCTAGGGGGTGTCACCCGGTATTCGGCGCGGAAGGGGTTCCAGCTCGGTCTTGCGCAGATGCCGGAAAATGATCGAACTCCGGAAGCCGATGATCTCTTTGCGCTTCGCCAAGCGATCCACCAGGAATGCGTGGAGCTGATCGACGTCCTGGGCGGCGACGTGGATCAGGAAATCGTCGCTGCCGGCGGTGACGAAAACGGAGAGCACCTCCGGCAATTCCGCGACCGAACGCTGGAAGGAATCGATCACCTCCCGGCTCAGCGGCCGCACCTGCGCCGAGACCATCGCCTGCACGCCGCGGTTGAGGCTGCGCAGGTCGATGTCGGCGTGATAGCCGCGGATGACGCCGCGCTCCCGCAGCAGCCGCGTCCGTTCCAGGCAGGTCGACGGCGCGACGCCGACCTTGCGGGCGATGTCGCGGTTCGACTGCCGCGCATCCGCCTGGAGTTCCCGGATGATCGCCGAATCAAGTTCGTCCACGTCCACTCCTTCATCGGCCTTGCCGAATATCGTTCGGCGGAGCCCCTATAGCCCTGCGCATCACCTTAACTTCGGCGCATTCAGTCGACTAAATGCGCAGAAGAGGAGTGAAATGTCCGTACAGGAGCTGGTCGTCCGGCGGGGGCGCCGGTCCGGGGTGACGACGATGGTGGCCGTGCATTCGAGCACGCTCGGCCCGGCCGTCGGCGGCTGCCGGTTCAAGGTCTATCCGCGTGTCCACGACGCGATCGACGACGTCCTGCGGTTGTCCGCGGCGATGACCCGCAAATGCGCGGTCGCGGGTCTGGACTTCGGCGGCGGCAAGAGCGTCGTCGCGCTCGACGGCGTGCCGTCCCCCGAACAGCGGCGCGAGATCCTGCTCGACCACGCCGACCTCATCGCGTCACTCGACGGTGCGTATCTCGTCGGCCCCGACGTCGGAACCGGCCCGGCGGACATGCTCGTGCTGCGCGAGCGGACCCCGCATGTCTTCTGCCTGCCCGAGGAGCACGGCGGTACCGGTTCTTCGAGCGGGCCGACCGCCGTCGGCGTGCTCGCCGCGCTGCGAGCGGGTGCGCGGGCGGTCTTCGGTGACGACGGGATGAAGGGCCGCAAGGTGGTCATCAGCGGCTACGGCTCGGTCGGCGCCCACCTCGCCGCGAACCTGGTCGAGCAGGGCGCGGAGGTCGTCGTGTCCGATGTGGACGAACGACGTCTCGCCGCGGCCCGCGAACAAGGACTGGCCCTGGTCCAGCCGGAGAAGGTACCCGGCATCGAGGCCGACGTCCTGATCCCCGCGGCCGTGGGCGGGGTCTTCGGCCCGGGAACCGAGGTCGCCGCGCCGCTCGTCGTCGGCCCGGCCAACAACCAGCTCACCGACGACACCGTTGCCGAAGCCCTCGCCGCCCGGGGAGTCCTGTGGATCCCGGATTTCGTCGCGAGCGCCGGGGGAGTCGTCTACACCCTCGGCCGCGAGAAGGAGAGCCTGACGCACGCCGAAGCACTCAACCGCGTCGAGGCGCTGGAGAAGACCACGCAAGGGATCCTCGACGCCGCTTCGGCCAACGGCACCACGCCGTTGGCCGAAGCGGACGCGCTCGCCGAAGCGAGACTCACTTCTGGTGCGGGGCCACGTACTCCTTCGCCTCGGGAGCCTCGAACAGTGGCTTGACGTAGCGGACGCCGCCCTCGGCCGACGCGTCCGGTGTCGCCGCGTACACCTGACGTGTCGCCGGGGTGCCCGGCTTCGAGAAGTCCAGCGCCGCCACGAGATCCTCCGTGCTCGCCGACGTCGTCTGCTTCAGTGCCGCCGCGACGCCGTCACGGGTGAGGTCCTTGTTCTCACACGCCTTCTTGAGCACCGCGCCCCACACCTCACCGACCGCGTAGCCATAGGGGATCCCGCCGTTCGGGGTCTCCTTGTACGCCGCCTTGTACTTCGTGGCGACTTCCTTGGCCTTCGGGATGTCGGCGGAGAACGGGACGCTGCTGGCGACGATGGTCAGCTTGTCCAGCGCGTTCGCCGCCGGGCTCTTCAGCAGCACGGGATCGAACACCGGGTTGTTGCCGAGCACGGGCACGTTGAGCCCGAGCGCCTTGTTCGCCGCGAGCGCGGAACCCGTCTGCGCCGGGGACGTGGTCAGGACGATGGCCTTGACGCCGTCGCCCTTGAGCCCGGTGACGATGTTGGTGAGGTCGTTGTCGGTGGAGGTGATCTTGACCTCCTTCACCGTCAGGTTGTGCTTCTTCGCGTAGTACTGCGAGCCGCGCAGGCCGTTCTTGCCGTACTCGCCGTCGATGTAGACGTGCCCGATCGTGTCGCCGTCCTTCACCAGGCCCTTTTCCTGGAAGTACGACAGCCCGTCGATGATCTCCAGGTCGTAGGTCGTCCCGACGATCATCACGTACTGGTTGTCGAGCAGTTCCGAAGACCACGACGCGGGCGCGGCGACGGTCTTGTCCGAGGCGATGTTCTGCTTCAGCGCGGCCACCACCGGCGAGCCGAGCAGCTGCACGAAGCCGAGGACCTTCGGCTCGATCTGCGGATACAGCGTCTTGGCCGTGTCCGCCTTGTAGCCGTGGTCGACGGTCTCGAGTTTGACCTGACGGCCGCACACCCCGCCCGCGGCGTTGAAGTCCTTGGCCCACAACTCGTTGCCCTGCGTGATACCGAGCCCGAGGTTCTTGAACACCCCGGTCTTGTCGGTCATCACGCCGAGGGTGATCTCCGAGGCCGTCGCCCCTTTGTCGGTCTTGACGCCCGAACCGTCCGCCCCCGAGGACCCCGAGTCGCCCGCTTTCGTGCTGCACGCCGAAAGGGCGAGGACCGCCGCCAGCGCGACGGCCGGATATGTGCGCTTCATTTGTCTTGCTCCTCCGGGAGATGAGGTTTCTTGGCGGGTGTTATCCGTCGTCCGATCGCGGCGAGTCCGCCCGGTTCGAAGAGCACCACGAGGATGATCGCGGCGCCGTAGACGAACGAACTGACCAGGATCGGGGTCAAGGCGCCGTCCCCGGTTCCGGAGAACCAGCCGAGATCGGCGGAGTACAGCGAAAGCACCTGCGGCAGCCCGTTGACGATCAGCGCGCCCACCAGCGCGCCGGGCACCGAGCCGAGTCCCCCGATGATCACCATGGCCAGGAAGGCGATGGAGATGTTGATGCCGTACGTGCCGAATTCGCTCTCGTCGGGTTTGAGGATGTCGAACCACAGCACGGTCATCGCGCCCGCGAGCCCCGCGTACGCCGAGGAGACCGCGAACGCGCCCGCCTTGGCCCGCGTGACGCTGACGCCCATCACGGACGCGGCGGCCTCGTTGTCCCGCACCGCCCGCCACGACCGGCCGACCCGGCTGCGCACCGCCGCCTTGGCGACGACGAACGCGAGCACGGTCAGCAGCAGGAACAGGTACCAGAGCCGTTCCGCCTGCCGGATCGGCACGCCCATCAGCTCGATTTCGGGGCCGCCGTTGGTGAACGGGAAACCGAACAGCGAGAACGGTTCCGGGGTGCGCCCGGTCGACGTCCCGCCGGTCAGCGTCTCGGCCGACTGTCCGAAGTAGAGCCCGAGGAACACCAGGGAAAGGGACGCGACACCGAGGTAGATCCCGCGCAACCGTCCGGAGACCGGCGCGAACGCCAGCCCCAGCAGCGCGGCGACGACCACCGCGCCGATCAGCGACAGCCCGGGATCGAGCCCGAGCCCGATCACGCGCTCGTCGTCGGACGGTCCGGAAAGGACGGTGTACCCGGTCGCGCCCGCCAGCAGGAAGAACGCGTGCGCCAGCGACAACTGCCCGGCCTGCCCGACCAGCAGCGTCAGCCCGATCGCGCCGACCCCGCCGATCATCATGTACTGCCCGGCCTTCAGCCAGGCGGCGTCGAGGTACAACGGGATCGCGAGCAGGACCACCAGCAGCGCGACCCAGGCCAGCGCTTTGAGCAAGCGTCCCCGATCGCGTTTCGGGGGCGGTGCCGTCGGGGCGGCGGCGGGGGTTTTCACGGCGGTGTCAGACACGTGTGCTCTCCCTCGTCCCGAACAACCCCGACGGCCGCACCACCAGGACCACGAGCATCACCAGGAAGACCGCGCTCTTGGAGAAGTCGAACGACACGTACTGCGCGGAAAGCGCCTCGACGAGCCCGACGACGAGGCCGCCCACCACCGCGCCCGCCGTCGAGTCCAGCCCGCCGAGGATGGCCGCGGGGAACGCGGCGAGTGCGATGGAGTGCGTGCCGCGGGACAGCCCCGCGCCGGAGAAGTCCTGCGTGGCGATGAAGAGCACCGCGACCCCGGCGAGGACGCCCGCGACCACCCAGGCGGTCGCCGTCACCCGGGAACTGCGGATGCCCATCAGCGCGGCGGCCTCGCGGTTCTCGGCCTGTGCCCGCATCGCGACGCCCCAGTTCGAGTACTTGAACGCCAGCGTGAACGCGGTGATCAGCACCGCGGCGACGAGCAGCGCCACCAGATGCGTGCGGAACAGCGTGATCCCGCCGAGCTGGAACGGTTTCGCGTCCCAGGCGTCGCCGAGGAACGGCAACGTGACGCCGAGCCGCCGCACGATCTCCTCGGTGATGATCACGTCGACGCCGATGGTCAGCAACGCCAGGCTGTTCGCGTCCGCGTGCCGCGAGCGGGACAGCAGGAACCGTTCCAGCAGGAGGGCGAGCAGACCCGCCGAGACGATGCCGACCAGCGAGGCACCCACCCAGCCGAGCGCTTCGCGGGTCACGACGACCAGGTAGCCGCCGAAGAGCACGAGCGACCCGTGCGCGAAGTTGACCACTTCGGTGGCCTTGAAGATGATCACGAAACCCAGCGCCAGCAACGCGAACACCGCGCCCTTGCCGAGTCCGTTCACCACGAGTTGCAGGAATGTGTTCACGCCGTGGCCTCCGTGCCGAGATATGCCCTGATCACGTCCGGATCCGACTGGACCTCGGCCGGTGTGCCGTCGGCGATGCGCTTGCCGAAGTCCAGGACGGTGACCCGGTCCGCGATGCCCATCACCAGCCCCATGTCGTGTTCCACCAGCAGGATCGAGATGCCGAGTTCGTCACGGACGTCGCGGATCGTCCCGGCCAGTTCGGCGGTCTCGGTCGCGTTCATGCCCGCCGCGGGTTCGTCGAGCAGCAGCAGGACCGGTTCGACGGCGAGCGCGCGGGCGAGGTCGACGCGTTTCACCGCGCCGTAGGGCAGCGCGCCGACCGGGAGGTCCACCAGCCCGCCGATGCCGAGGAAGTCGCAGATCTCCCGCACCCGTGCGGAATGGCGGCGTTCGGCCCGGACCGTCCACGGCAGACGGAGGCCGCAGGCGAGGAAACCGCCCTTGGTCAGCGCGTGGCGGCCGAGCATGACGTTGTCGAGCACGGTCGAGCCGGGGGAAAGGGCAGCGTTCTGGAACGACCGGCCGACCCCGAGCCGGGCGAGCCGATGCGGCGGGAGTCCGGAAAGGACGGTGTCGCCGAGCCGGACGCTTCCGGTGTTCGCCCGGTAGAGGCCGCTGATCACGTTGAAACAGCTGGACTTGCCGGCGCCGTTCGGGCCGATGAGCGCGTGCAGCGAACCGGAGCCGACGGTGAACGAGACGTCGTCCAGCGCCCGGATCCCGCCGAAGCGCAGGGTCACGTTCTCGACGCGCAACTCGGGCGGCGTCATCCGGCCCACCTCGACAGGCTCCGGCCCGCGAGGTGCTTCCGGGCGTCGGCGGCCTCGGCTTCGGCGGTGGCCTGCGATTCGGCGTGACCGCCCAGGTAGAGCCGCTGGACCTCCTCGCTCGCCACGAGCTCGGCCGTCGTCCCGGCCAGCGCGACCCGGCCGACCTCCAGGACGATCGCGTGGTCGGCGACGCGCAACGCCATCACGGCGTTCTGCTCGACCAGCACCACGGCGGTGCCCTGTTCGTGGATCTCGCGGATGATGTCGCCGATCCGCTCGACGATCTTCGGTGCGAGACCGAGCGAAGGTTCGTCGAGCAGCAGGAGCCGGGGGCCGGACATCAGCGCCCGGCCGATCGCGAGCATCTGCTGCTCGCCGCCGGAAAGCAGGCCCGCGCGCTGTTTGGCGCGTTCGGACAGGACCGGGAAGAGCTCGTCGACGCGTTTGCGGGCGGCGGCGCGCTGCTCGGGGGAGCGGGCGCCGATCCCGCCGGCGCGCAGGTTCTCCTCGACCGTCATCCGCGCGAAGACCTGGCGGCCTTCGGGGACGCCGACGACGCCGAGACCGACGATGCGGGCCGGGTCCAATTTGGTCAGTGGTTTGCCGTCGTAGCGCACCTCGCCGGCGGAAACCGAGCCGCGGTGCATCCGCAGCGTGCCGGAGACGGTGCGCAGCAGGGTCGACTTCCCGGCCCCGTTGCTGCCGAGGACGGCCAGCACGCCATCAGGTGAAACGTCGAGGTCGACCCCGTGCAGCGCGGCCACCGACCGGCCGTACCGCACCTGGAGATCACGAACACTGAGCAAGCCGCCTCCTCCGTTCGTGTGACGCGAGTCACGATCGGTGGCGGTCATCCTGCGTGGGCACCCTCCGCCGCGTTACCCCCACGTGGAGACCCACCCGGCTACAAAACGGACACGGGAGCTGTACCTACTGGTCCGAAGTCCGTGAAGGCCTCCTTGAGGGACTCTGGGTCTCTCAAGGAGGCCTTCACGGACTGGGAACACAGGCGCGGCGTGAGCGAAGGCGGGACTCGCGTTGATCAGGGACGTGACTCGCGTGATTGGAGGCCGCACTCGGGGTGTTCCGCCGCCGATCACGCAAGTTCCGCCTTCAATCACGCGAGTGCGGTGCCACTCACGACCACCCGTATCCGTATTCGGGCCGAAGGCTCCCTTCGCCGCATCAGACGCGGTGAAGGGAGCCTTCGGCCCCCGCGTCAGAGGAGGCCGGCTTCGGAGGCCTTGCCGATGGCCTCGACGCGGTTCCGGGCGCCGAGTTTGTGCAGCGCGGACTGCAGATAGGTCTTGACGGTGTTCCGCGCCAGCCCGGTCGATTCCGCGATCTCCGGATTCGTCTGCCCCTGCGCCGCGAGTCGCAGGACCTCGTACTCGCGCCGCGTCAGCCCGCTGCGGGCCAGCGCGTCGGACCGCTGGCCGTCGTCGGGGAAGATCCGCGGATCGACGACGCGCTCACCCTTGAGCACCTGCCGCAACGCCGCCACCAGATCCGTCCCGGCGACGTCCTTGAGCAGGCAGCCGTGCGCCCCGGAGTCCAGCGCGGCCCGCACGCCCTGATGGTCGCCGTGCGCGGTGAACACCACGATCCGCCCGGCCGGGTGCACACGCCGGAGTTCGGCGATGACCTCGGGCGCGAGCATGTCCGGCAGCCGCAGGTCCAGCAGGATCAGCACCGGTTTCAGCTCACCCGCCCGCCGGATCGCGGACCGGCCGGTCTCGGCCGAGCCGACCACGGTCATCGCCGGGTCGTAGCGCAGCAGCAGGCTCACCCCGTCGCGGACCACCGGATGGTCGTCCACGACGAGGACCGTCACCGGCGACGGCACGGTTCCGGCACCCAGGCGCGCAGCGTGCAACCGTCGTCTTCGTCCCGGACCAGGCTGACCCGGCCGCCGACCCGCGCGGCGCGTTCGGCCAGCGCGCGCAGCCCCATGCCGGTGCCGGGTTCGGGCTCGTCGTCCTCTTCGGCGCGACGTCCGGTGCCGTCGTCGGCGACGACCACCTGCACGCCGTCCTCGCTGGGCAGGAGACTGACCACGACGGACAGCGCTTCGGCGTGTTTCTCCACGTTGAGCAGGCCTTCCCGGACGGCCGCGACCAGCAGGCCGGTGCGCTCGGCGTCCAGCCGCGGAACCGGGGCGAGCTGCACGAACCGCGCCGGGACACCGCAGCGCGCCTGGAACGAACGGCAGTGTTCGGCCAGTTCCACCGGCAGCGCGCGTTCCGGACTCGACTCCGACAGCGCGAGCAGCGACTCGCGCAGCGCCCTCGACGCGGCCGACACGTCGCCCTCCAGCCGCCGCAGCCGCGATTCGAGCGCCGGGTTGTCGCTGATGTCCTCGTGCAGGTTCCGCACCTGGACGCCGATGGAGAACAGCAGCGCGCCGACCGAATCGTGCAGCGCGCTCTGCATGCGGAGCCGCTCGGCGGACAGCGCGGTCTCACGGTCGGCCTCGGCGACCGACGCCAGTTTCAGCGCCCGGCCGGCCTCGGTGGCGATGTCCTCGAGGGACTGGACCGCGTCGTCGCCGAAGTCCCGGCGTTCGCGCATGGCGGCGTACGCGATGGCGACGGTCTCGGTCCCGCTGACGATCGGGACGGCGATCATCGCGGCGAGCCCCTCGCCGCGGACCTGCGCGTCGAACTGGTGGGTGATACTCGGCGAGCTCACGTAGTCGTTGACCCGCACGGGCCTGCCCAGCGCGAGCACCCGCCCGCCGATGCCCTGGCCGATCGGCACGGCGAGATCCTGCAGGGCGTCGGTGCGGGTGCCCGACATCCAGCGGATCACCGCCTGTTCGGGCCCGGCCAGCTCGGCGACGAAGCCGGAATGCGTGCCGATCGACTCGCGGATCAGCCGCGCGGTGCCGTTGAGGGCCGCGACCCGGTCGAGGGTCGCGAGCAGCTCTTCGCGCTCGCGAAGAAGCCCGCCGAGCACCGCACTGTGCTCGGCGGCGAGCTCTTCAGCGGCGTGCCGTCTCGCCGTCACGCGCTCACGATCGCATACCGGACGTGGTTTCCGACACACCCGTCCGGAGAGGTTCACCGATGCGTTTCCGGCCGCGGTTGTCTTGAATGGACCCGTGGAGATCCTGGCCGACGCCGCGACACTGGCGCTGTACACGACCGATGCCTCCAACTACCGGCACGTGCCGAAGGGTGTGGTGCTGCCGCGGAGCGTCGACGAAGTGATCGAGGCCGTCGCCGCCTGCCGCCGGGCCGGGCTGCCGGTGATCGCCCGCGGCGGCGGCACCAGCGTCGCGGGCAACTCGTGCGGGCCTGGCGTCGTGATCGACACTTCGCGTCATCTCGGCGGGGTGCTCGACCTCGACCCGGAGGCGCGCACGGCGAGGGTCTCCCCGGGCACCGTCCTCGACGATCTCCAGCGGCTCGCCGCGCCGCACGGGCTCCGGTTCGGCCCCGACCCGTCGACGCATTCTCGCTGCACGATCGGCGGGATGATCGGCAACAACGCCTGCGGTTCGCATTCGGTGGCCTGGGGCCGCACGGTCGACGTCGTCCGCGAACTGGACGTGCTGCTCTACGACGGCACGCGGCTGACCGTCGGGCCGACCTCACCGTCCGAAGTGGACGCCCGAGCGGCCGAACCCGGAACCGGAGGGCGGGTCTTCTCCGAGTTGCGCGCGCTGGTCCGGGACAATCTGGCGTTGCTGCGCACCGAACTGTCCTCCTTCAGCAGGCGGGTCTCCGGGTACGGGCTGGAACACCTGTTGCCGGAGAATGGTTTCGACGTCGCCAAGGCTTTGGTCGGCAGTGAGGGCACCTGTGTCACCGTGCTGGAGGCGACGGTCTCGCTCGCCCGGCTGCCGGAACGCAAGGTGCTCGCGGTGCTCGGCTTCGAATCCGACATCGCCGCGGCCGACGCCGTCCCGGCGATCCTGCCGTGGTCGCCGCTGACCGTCGAGGGTGTCGACGCGGACCTCGTCGCCCTACTGGAGCCCGGTCGTGCCGACGGCCTGCCGCCCGGTGGCGCCTGGCTGTTCGTCGAAATGGCCGACCCGGACCAGGCCCGCGGGCTGATCGACGGGCTCCGCGGCGCGCTGACCGGATCCGCGCTGCTGGACGACGCGGCCGCGCAGAAGCGGCTGTGGCGGATCCGGGAGGAGGGCGCCGGTCTCGCGACCCGGCTCGCCGGAGGTGAGGAAGCCTGGCCCGGCTGGGAGGACGCGGCCGTGCCGCCCGAGCGGTTGGGCGCCTACTTGCGGGAGTTCAAGCAGCTCATGCGCGAGCACGGGCGCAAGAGCGTCGTCTACGGCCATTACGGCGAGGGCTGTCTGCATTTGCGGCTGGACTTCGATCTGCTCTCACCGCGAGGGATCGCCGGATTCCGGTCGTTCCTGGAGGAGGCGGCGGACCTGGTCGCCGCGCACGGCGGCTCGCTGTCGGGGGAGCACGGCGACGGCCAGGCGCGTTCGGAACTGCTGTCCCGGATGTACAGTCCCGAGATCCTCGCGCTTTTCGCGCGGTTCAAGGGGATCTTCGATCCGGCGGGCATGATGAACCCCGGCATCCTGGTGAACCCCAGGCCGGTCGACGCCGATCTCCGTGTCCGGCGCGCGCCGCTGGAGCTCGAAGACGTCACCGCGCTCGCGTACCCGGAGGACCAGGGGAGCTTCGGGCAGGCGATGCGGCGTTGCGTCGGCGTCGGGAAATGCCGCAACACCACCGGGGCGGGCGTGATGTGCCCGAGTTACCGCGCCACGCGCGAGGAGAAACATTCGACGCGGGGCCGCGCGCATCTGCTCGCCGAGATGGTGAACGGCGAACTGATCACCGACGGCTGGCACTCCGAGGAAGTCGCCGAGGCGCTGGATCTCTGTCTGTCGTGCAAGGGCTGTCTGTCCGATTGCCCGGTCGACGTCGACATGGCGACCTACAAGGCGGAATTCCTGCACCAGCACCACAAAGGACGGATCCGCCCGGCGTCGCACTATTCGATGGGCTGGCTGCCGGTGTGGCTGCGCGCGGCGTCGTTCGCGCCCCGGCTGGCGAACACGCTGTCGCGCCGGTTCTCCGGACTGCTGAAGAAGTTCGGCGGGATCGCGCCGGAACGGGATCTGCCGACGTTCGCGACGGCGCCGTTCACCCGGCGGCGTGCGGATCTCAAACGCTGGGCGACCGGCTCCCGGCCCGTGGTGCTGTGGCCCGACTCCTTCAACAACTACCTGACGCCGGACGTCCTCGACGCCGCGGCCGAGGTGCTCACCGCCGCGGGCTACGACGTCGTCCTGCCCGATCGCGGTGTCTGCTGCGGCCTCACCTGGGTGTCGACCGGGCAGCTCGACGTCGCAAAGAACGTGTTGCGCCGCACGCTTTCCGTGCTCGAACCGTACCTGCGGTCGGGGTATCTGGTGGCCGGGCTGGAGCCGAGCTGCACGGCCCTCTTCCGCGGAGACCTCCCGGCGCTGCTCCCCGGCGACCCGGTGGCGGAACTGCTCGCCGAACGAACCAGGACCTTCGCCGAACTCGTCGAGGATTCGCCGCTCGAATTCCGCTCGCTGGACGTCGAGGCGCTCAGCCAGGTGCACTGTCACCAGCACGCCGTGCTCGGCTTCGACGCCGACGAGGCCGCCATGCGCGCCGCGGGTATCCACAATTCCACAATGGACTCCGGCTGCTGTGGATTGGCGGGCAACTTCGGTTTCGAGCGCGGGCACTACGACGTTTCCGTCGCTTGCGCCGAAGACCGCATGCTGCCCGCGATCCGCGCCGCGGCCGAGGGCACCGAAGTGGTCGCGGACGGCTTCAGCTGCCGGACGCAGATCGAGCAGCTCGACGGGCGGCGGGCTTTGCACCTGGCCGAACTGTTAAGGCGCGCGCTGCCCTAGCCGCGCGTCCAGTTCGGCGTGTTGCGAAAGCCACTTTCGCAACGTCGCGGCTGCCGGGAGTGGCGGCCGGCCCAGTGACCCGAGGGAGCATGTCGCGAAAGCCACTTTCGCGACGTCTGATGTCCCGAAAGTGGCTTTCGCGACGTCCTTCGGCGGCCGGCCGAACTTACGAGACGTGACCGAGCCGCGCGTCCCGTTCGGCGTACTTCTTCAACGTCAGCAGCTGTTTCCGCATCATGACCAGGTCGCCCCAGCCGAGCAGGAACTCCTTGAGGCGTCCGCCGAACCCCGCGGAGGTCACGACGATGCGGCACAGCATGCGACAGGACGTCTCGTCGATCGGCTCGACCGAATACGTGGCGGCGACCGGGCCGAACAGCTTCTCGGACTTGGCGAAGGTCCGCCCGGTGAGGCTGTGCCCGCGGTCGACCTCGGTCAGTTCGAACACGATCAGCGTGTCGCCGGGAGCGAGTTCGTCGGCGCCGGGGGTGAGGGTGCCGGGGCTGCGGCGTCCCCGGTTGTCGAGCAGGTCGTAGCTGTAGGGCGCGACCGAGATCTGACAGAGCCAGCGGTAGGCGAGCGCGGCGGGCGCCCGCACGGTGACCGCGCGGTCGAACCGCGCGACCGGGCCGTCGAGCAGGGTGTCCGCCGGCTGCGCGCGGCGGCGTTCTTCCGTGGTCGCGCCCCAGTTCGCGGGTGATCCGAAGGGCATGTCCGCCTCCCGTACGGTGCCGTATGGTTTCCCATACGGTAGCGTATGTCGCGTGAAACGGAAGCTCGCGCGGGAAGATTGGGCGGACGCGGCGCTCGAAGCGCTGTGCGAAGGCGGCGTCGCCGCGATCGCCGTCGAGCCCATCGCGGCGAAACTCGGGACGACGAAAGGCAGTTTCTACTGGCATTTCGCGAATCGGGACGCGCTGGTCGAGGCCGCCGTGCGCCGGTGGGCCGAACAGCACACCGAGGCGCTCATCACGTTGCTGGACGGGATTTCGGATCCGGTCCGAAGGCTGCGTGAACTCTTCGAACTCGTCTTCGGCGCGAAGGACGAGCGGGCCGAGCTGGCCTTGCTCGCCCACGCGGGCGACCCCGTGATCGGCCCGCTGCTCGCCGACGTCACCGCACGGCGCGTCGAGTTCATCGTCCGCTGCTTCCGTGAGATGGACTGCCCGGAAACCGAGGCCCGCCATCGCGCTTTGCTGGCGTACACGGCTTTCGTCGGGTTGATCCAGGCGCAGCGGGCGAGCGGCGGCGCACTGCTGTCCGCCACGGAACGCCCGGCCTATCTGGAGTTCCTGCGCGGGATTATCACCCGGTGAGAAGGGCCTTCCGGCCGCGCGCCGCGCCGCTCATCATCATGCTCCATGACAGCCACCTATCCCGCGGCGAAGGACGACCCCGCGACCCCGATGGGCGCGATCTACGCCGAATATCCGCCGATGTCCCGGGTCGTCTTCCCCAGCGGCTGCGAAGGCTGGCTGGTGACCCGGTACGAAGACGTCCGCCTGATCTTCTCGGACACTCGGTTCTCCCGGAACCTGCTCGCCCCGGGCGCGCCGTGTCTCATCGAACCGGGTGATTTCTCCACCGGCGAGCACAGCATCCTCAACATGGACCCGCCGGATCACACGCGCCTGCGGAAGCTGACGGCGCAGGCCTTCACCGTCCGCCGGATCGCCGGGCTCCGGCCGCGGATCCAGCAGATCGCCGACACGCTCCTGCGGGCGATGGCCGAGCACGGTCCGCCGGTGGATCTCGTGGAGATGTTCGCCTTCCCACTGCCCACCGCGGTCATGTGCGAAATCCTCGGCGTCCCTTACGAAGGCAGGGAACGGTTCCGCCAATGGTCGCGGGTGATCGTCACGCCGATGGCGTACAGCCCGGCGGATGTGGCGCAGGCCCGGCGTGACGGGGCGGACGACATGGCGGCGCTCGTCGCCGTCAAACGGGAGACGCCGGGGGAGGACCTGCTGAGCGTCCTCGTGCACGCTCGCGACGAGGACGGCGACCGGCTCACCGAGGCCGAGCTGATCGATCTCGCCACCCAGCTCCTGCTCGCCGGGCACGAGACCACGGTCAGCCTGATCGCGACCGGGATCGTGCTGCTGGCGGGACATCCGGATCAGCTCGCCGCGCTGCGCTCCGATCCGAGCCTGACGGAAGGCGCGGTCGAGGAGATCATGCGGTTCGACGGACCGGCCGACGCGTCGCTGCTCCGGGTCGCGCTGGAAGACGTCGAACTGAGCGCCGGCCCGGTCCGGCGCGGTGAGGCGGTGCTGGCGCATACCGGCGCGGCGAACCGCGACGAAGCCGCCTTTCCCGGTGCGTCCCGGTTCGACATCCGGCGGCGGAACGCGCCGCAACTCGGCTTCGGACACGGCCTCCACTTCTGCCTCGGCGCTGCCCTGGCCCGCCTCGAAGGGGAGATCGCGTTCCGGACCCTGCTCGACGGGCTCCCGGGACTGGATCTCGCGGTTCCCGCCTCGGCCATCGCCTGGCGTCCGCCGCTTTCGATCCGCGGCCCGGAGGCGGTGCCCGTGACCTGGGCTACCACCAGGCGCGGCTGAGGCTTTCCAGCGTGGGTTCCTCCGGCGCGGGGAGAACACCGAGGTACCAGGTGAAGTTGCTGTATACGTGCAAAAGCGCGTATGCCAGGCAGCGCCGGGAGAAGTCTTCGTCCGGCTCGACGCCGTATCCGGTGAGCAGCCGCCGCAGGAAATCCTTGTCGCCGCCGGAAACGAACAGGCCCACGGCGACGAAGTCGTACTCGGCCGCGCCCCGCATGGCCGGTTCGAAATCGAAGAGCCCGCTCAGGCGCGGACGGCCGCCGTCGTGAGTGACCATGAGGTGGTCGCGCATGAATTCGGTGTGCAGCGGGACGACCGGCGGGCTGCCCGGCTCGACGGAATCGAGGAACGCCGGGATCTGCGCGATCCAGCTTTCGTCGAGCCCGGTCCGCCGGTGGTGCTCGACGACCTTCGCGCGTTGTCCGGCGACGAACGCGGCCCAGTCCGGCGGGCCGAGGACGTCGAGCCGAGGGTCGCGCAGCGAATGCAGGGCGGCCAGCGCCTCGCCGAGTTCGGGCGCGAGCCGATGTTTGTCCTCTGTGGACAGTTGTGGCCAGGCGTCCTTCAATGTCTCGCCGCGCAGGCGTTCCATGAGCACGTAACCCCAGCCGTCCCGCTCGCCGGCGTCGTGCACGGCGGGGGTCGGGATCGGCAACTTCCCGTGCAGGACTTCGAGCATCGTCCGCTCGGTGGGGAGTTCGCCGAGATGCACCGGCGGGAACAGCTTGAGGACCAGATCGTCGCCGACCGCGTAGACCGGCAGAGAGCCCTCGGTGAACGGGACGGCTTCGCCGAAGCCGAGCGACCTCACGGCGGGGAGCAGGTCTTGCCTGGTCAGCGCGTCGAACTCGGCTTCGGTACCGGCGGGCGGGAACGTGATCACGACCCGACCGTAGAACAGCGTGCCGCGGACGGCGACGCAATTACCCGCTGCGCTCCAGCAGGGTCCGCGCCGCGCCGAGCACCAGACGGCAGACGTCGTCGGGATCCGCGCTGGCCAGCGGTTCCTTGCCGGTGATGTCGCGGACCAGGCCGATCCCGAGCAGCCAGGCGAGGACGAGGTCGGCCCGCAGTTCCGCGTCGTCGGCGTCGCTCAACGTGGCGAGCACCTTCGCGTACTCCTCGCCGAGCTGCCGCCGGACCGCGGCCGCGGCGCTGTCGTGCCCGGTCGAGCGCAGGTACGCGTCGAGGGTGCGGTCGCGGCCGGTGTCGGATTCCAGCATGCTGCGCAACGCCGTCCCGAGCAGTTCGTCCGGTGGGGTGGTGGCGATCTGCTCGCGTCCGCCGCGCGCCAGGACCTCCTCGAACAGCGCGTCCTTCGACCCGAAGTAGCGGAACAGCAGGGCCTGGTTGGCACCGGCGAGTTTCGCGATGTCGCGCACGGTCGTCCGGTCGAAGCCGCGCTCGGCGAAGAGAGCCGCCGCCGCGTCGAGCAGGGCCGCCCTGGTCGCGGCCGCGTCGCGCTTGCGGACCTGCGGTTCTTCCGTCATCGGCAAAGGCTAGCCGGGCGTCGCACGGTAGGCGCATTGACGCTCAGCGTGATCATGGTTAGCGTTGTAAGCAGTTGCTTACAAACCGCCGAGCCGGGGGGTTTCCGGACAAATGACCACCACAGACACCGAATTCGTCGCCTATCCCTTCAACGAGGACGCCGGCCTCGAACTCAACGAGGCGTACGCGGCGGCACGCGCCACCAAGGGCATGCTCCGCGTCCGGCTCCCGCACGGTGAGCCGGCGTGGCTCGCCACCCGGTACGCCGACGCCCGTTTCGTGCTGGGCGACCGTCGGTTCTCCCGGGCGATGGCGGCGGAGAAGGACGAGCCGCGGATGGCGCCCGGCAGGCGCCCAGGCGGGATCCT
The DNA here is from genome assembly GCF_000732925.1 of Amycolatopsis japonica. Lineage (NCBI taxonomy): Bacteria > Bacillati > Actinomycetota > Actinomycetes > Pseudonocardiales > Pseudonocardiaceae > Amycolatopsis > Amycolatopsis japonica. The sequence continues at coordinate 6,581,055 of NZ_CP008953.1, read as the reverse complement.
GAGCATGGACCCGCCGGATCACACCCGCTTGCGCACGCTGGTCGCGAAGGCGTTCACCATGCGCCGCGTGGAACTGCTGCGTCCGCGCGTCGCCGAGCTGGCGGCCGGTCTGATAGAGGACATGAAGGCCAAGGGACAGCCCGCGGATCTGGTCGAGGACTACGCGCTGCCGATCCCGGTCGCGGTGATCTGCGAACTGCTCGGCGTCCCCGTCGAGGACCGGCCGAAGTTCCGCGTGTGGAGCGACGCCGCGTTGTCCACCAGCCCGCTGACCACCGAAGAGATGATGGCCAACCAGGACGAGCTGCGGGCGTACATGCACGTGCTCGTCGAGCAGCATCGCGCCGAGCCGCAGGACGATCTGATGACCGCGCTGATCGAGGCGCGCGACGTCCGCGACCGGCTGAGCGAGCTGGAACTGGTCGACATGTGCATCGGCATCCTGATCGCCGGGCACGAGACCACCGCCAGCCAGATCCCCAACTTCGTCTACGCCCTGCTCGAACAGCCGGAGCAGCTCGCCCGTCTGCGCGCGGACCTGGACCTGATCCCGGCCGCGGTGGAGGAACTGCTGCGGTTCGTCCCGCTGGGGGCCGGAGCCGGATTCGCCCGCTACGCCACCGAAGACATCCAAGTGGGTGACGTACTGGTGAAGGAGGGCGAGCCGGTGATGGTCGCGATCGGCGCCGCCAACCGGGACGGGCTCCAGTTCACGTCGGCGGAAACCCTCGAATTCGGCAGGGAAGCCAATCCCCACCTCGGTTTCGGGCACGGCGTGCACCACTGCCTCGGCGCTCCGCTGGCCAGGCTCGAACTGCAGGAGGCGTTGAAGGCGTTGCTGCGAGACCTCCCCGGGCTGCACCTCGACGGCGATATCGTGTGGAAGACCCAGATGCTGGTGCGGGGCCCCCGCTCCATGCCGATCGGATGGTGAGCATGAGCTGGAAAGTCGAGGTCGATGGCAACACGTGCATCGGCTCGGGGATGTGCGCGGCGCTGATGCCGGAGGTCTTCGAACTCGAAGGCGCCGTGGCGACGGTGGTCAAGGGGGAGGTGGATCCGGACGAGACGGTGCTCGACGCGGCGGATTCCTGCCCCGCGATGGCCATCGAGGTGATGGAAAAGGGTGAGGTGATCGGGCCGAGGCCCTGAACGCCGCCCTTTGATGCTTGCATCGAAAAAGGCGTGGCGGTCGTCGGTGAAGGGGCGTAGTACGAACAGGGTGAGCGATGACGGCTTGACCCTCCGCACCCTGACCACCGACGACCTGCCCGCACTTTCGGACATGCTGGCGCGTGCTTTTCTCGCCGATCCTTCGGAAGGGTTCCAATACCGCGAAGGGCTGGTGTTCGAACCCGAGCGTTCACACGGCGTCTTCGAAGGCGACGAGCTGATCGGGATGGGGGAGATCCTCACCCGGAAGATCACCGTTCCCGGTGCGGGGCCGACGCCGTTCGCGGCGATCACGTCGGTCGGCGTCGCGCCGGGGCATCGGCGGCGGGGCGCGCTCACCCGGGTCATGCGGGCGCAGCTGCACGGCCTGCACGACGAGGGCCGCGAACCGATCGCCGCGTTGTGGGCGTCCGAGGCCGTCATCTACCCCCGCTTCGGCTACGGGCTCGCGGCGCAGTTCTACCGCGCGAAGATCCGCGCGAAATCCGCGTTCCGGCCCGGTGTCGAACTCGAAACCGAGCGGGTGCGCGAAATCGGCCGCGAGCAGGCGATCCCGCTGATCAAGGCGATCTACGAAAAGGAAGCGCCCCAACGGGTCGGCGCGCTGGACCGGCCAGGGGCGACGTGGGAGTTCAACCTCGACGACCCGGAACGGCGGAGGAACGGCGCGACCGCGCTGAGGTTCGCCGTCCTGCCCGACGGCTACGTGATCTACCGGGTGAAGAACGACTGGAACGAAGAGGGCCCGCGAGGGATCCTGAGCGTGCAGGAACTGGTCGCGACCACGCCGGAGGCGTACGCGACGCTGTACCGCTTCCTGCTCGACTACGACCTCGTCGTCACGGTGGAGGTGTTGGCCGCTCTCGACGAACCGCTCGTTCATCTGCTCGCCAACCCGCGTGCCATGACCCGGTCCGGCGGCGATTCCCTGTGGCTGCGCATCGTCGACGTCGATCGAGCCCTCGTCACCCGGCGCTACAACGGCCCGGTGGACCTGGTGTTCGGTGTACGCGACGCCTTCTGCCCGTGGAACGCCGGGAACTGGCGGCTCGTCACCGACGCCGACGGCCACGCGGAAGTGACGCGCGTGGAGGACGCGCCGGATCTCGAACTGGACGTCACCGACCTCGGCGCCATCTTCCTCGGCGGGACCAGGCCGAGCACCTTGGCCGCCGCGGGCCGGATCAAGGAGCGGACCGCCGGCGCGGTTTCGCGGGCGACGGCGGCGTTCGCCACCGATCGCGAGCCGTCCTGCCTGGAATCCTTCTAGGGGTTCAGGATTCCGTGCTCGGTCACCACCGCGGTGACCAGCCCGTGCGGCGTCACGTCGAAAGCGGGGTTGAACACCTCCGCGCCTTCGGGCGCGACCTTCGTGCCGCCGAAGGCCAGGATCTCGCCGGGATCGCGTTCCTCGATCACGATCCCGGCGCCGTCCGGCATCGCGGTGTCCACAGTGGACGATGGGGCGACGACGACGAACGGGATTCCGTGGTGCTTCGCCGCGATCGCCAGGCCGTAGGTACCGATCTTGTTGGCGACGTCGCCGTTGGCGGCGATCCGGTCGGCGCCGACGAGGACGCAGTCGACCAGGCCCCGGCTCATCGCCGCGGCGGCCGCGCCGTCGGGCTGGATCCGGTACGGGACACCGGCTTCGGCCAGTTCCCAAGCGGTCAGGCGGGCACCCTGCAGCAGCGGCCGGGTCTCGTCGACGAGCACGGACTCGACCAGGCCGCGGGCCTGCAGATGCCAGACGACGCCGAGCGCGCTGCCCCAGGCGACCGTCGCGAGGTGGCCGGCGTTGCAGTGGCTCAGCAGCCGCAACGGCCGCCGCCCGCAATGCTCGATCACCACGTCGGCCGCCAGCCGGGAGGCCTCGTGGTTGATGCGCTCGTCCTCGTCGAGGATCGCCAGGGCTTCGGCGAGAACGGCTTCCGGCCCCTCCGAAAGCTTCGCGAGGGCACGGGAAACGCCCCAGCTCAGGTTGACCGCCGTCGGCCGCGCCTGCGCGACACGGCGCGCCTCGGCCTCGACGTCGCCCTGCGCGCGGGTGGCGAGCACGACGCCGAGCGCCCCCGCCGCGCCGAGCGCCGGCGCTCCGCGCACCGCGAGCCGCTGGATGGCGGCGACGAGTTCGCCGACCGTGCGCAATTCGAGCACGCGGTACTCGGCGGGTAGAACGGTCTGGTCGATGATCGTGACCGCGTCACCGGTCCAGTCGATCGTCCTGCGCATGGCTCCCCCGTGAAATCCGGTTGTCCCGTCGCGACCGCCTCGGTGAGGATGCGGCTCGTGACCATTGAACGCCACCATCCGCCCGGTCTGCACCCCACTCCCACCTACCACCACGTGACCATCGTCGAAGGCCGGAGGGACGTCCACCTCGCCGGCCAATGCCCGCTCGCCGAAGACGGCAAGGTCGTCGAAGGCGACGTGCTCGCCCAGGTCGACCAGGTCGTCGCGAACACCGCCGCCGCGCTCGCCTTCGCCAAGGCGACCCCGGCGGACGTCGTGCGCACGGTGATCTACGTGGTGACGCCGGACGCGGACGTCCTCTCGGCCGTGTGGGACCGGTTCGTCGAGTCGGCGATCGGGGAGGCCTTCACCACCGCGAGCACCCTGCTCGGCGTCGCGCAGCTCGGCTATCCCGGGCAACTCGTCGAACTCGACGTCACCGCCGCCACCGCCTGAAGCTGAGGTACATGAAGGCCCCCTTCCTGTACCTAGGCGCAAGGATGGGGGCCTTCATGTACTGGGAAGGTGTGAAGGTCCAGTACCGCATGCCTGTCGGTCAGAGACCCGCCATGAGGTCGGTCTCCGTGATGCCCGGCCCCTGCCCGGCACGGATGAACCACTCGACGCCGAACGCCTGCGCGAAAGCCTCGTCGGGCATCGCCAGGAAGAACGAGTCCTCGCTGATCTGACTGGCGTGCGCGCGCATCGCGGCCCGCTTGGCAGGCAGGTACGCGGTGACGTCGACCCTCGCCGTCAGGATCGCCTCCGGCTTGCCGAATTCGGAACCGTCCTCGAAATCGGGAAGGTCTTCGGCCTTCATCTGCCCGGTCCGCACCGCCTCCTCCATGCCGCGGCGCATCTCGTCACTGTTGCTCGTCGCCTCGTAGACCCGCGGCGTGCCCGCCAGCTCGGCCGCGCGCATCCCGACGCGGTGCACCTGGATGTGGTCCGGATGCCCGTAGCCGCCGTTGTCGTCGTAGACGGTCAGGACGTCGGCCTGCTCCTCGCGCAGGATCGCGGCCAGCCGCTGCGCGGCCTCCTCGACGTCGGCCTGCCAGAACGTGCCGGGCACGTCGTTGCGCGGCTCGCCCATCATGCCGGAATCGGTGTACCCCAGGAACTCCACACGCTTGGCCCCCAGGACCTCGGCGGATGCGTGCGTCTCCTGCACGCGGCGCTGCCACAACTCCTCTCCGTCGTCGAGGAACCCGTCCGGCACCTCGCCGACCTCCCCCCTGGTCGCGACGACGAGCACGACACGGTGACCTTCCTCGAAGGCCTTGCGCATGACGCCTCCCGCGACGATGCACTCGTCGTCGGGGTGGGCGTGAAAACTCACCAATGTGGCCATGGTGGGGAAACTACCGGGAGGCACCGACATATTCCGGTGGACGCCGACGCCGCCCGTCCATCGGCGCCCGGGAACGCCGCCGTCACCGACCGTGAGGGTCACAAGTCGGTAACCGTGGAAGCCTCGATCTTCGTCGCGGGTTGCGGAACGCACCTTCGAGGCGACTCTCCCGGCAGGCGCCGAGCATGGAGGTCGGATGAAAAACCGGGACGGCTATTTCCCGTTCGAACTGGAACTGGAGCCGGAATGCCTCGGTCTGGTGCGCGGCGCCGCCTCCACCACGTTCGGGGAATTGCACTATGTGCGAACCGCCGAGGAGGCGAGATCCGGTACTCAGGTGACACTGTTCGTGCACGGGGTGGCCAACGATTGGTCGACCTGGACGCCGCTTTTGCGGCAAGCCGAGAAAGACGGTGTCGACCTTGGCGACGTCATCCTCGTCGACCTACCGGGATTCGGGGAATCCCAGAACCGCAAGTCCGATCTGGAAAGCGGTGAGGTGGGCCGGGTACTGATGGAACTGGTCGCCGATTGCGGCTATCACTCCTGCCGTCTGGTCGGGCACTCGATGGGCGGGTTCCTGGTGCTGGACATGGCAGGCCGGGGTGACGACCGGATCAGGTCCGTCCATCTGGTGGCGGGAGCGTACTTCTCCGTGATCGAAACGGTGCAGAACCCGTTGCGAAGCCTCGTTCTCCTGAAAAAGGTCGCCATCGCGTACTGGATGCAAAGCGTGCTGGCCGCGCTGGGAAGGCCGGGGCTGCGCATGGTCAAGGTCGGCAGCGCGATCGGTCTGCTCCCGCTGGCGCTCAACGGTTTCCTCGCTCATCCCTGGGGGATCGGCAAGAGCTTTCGCAAGTCGCTGGTCAAGGGGATGCGGCCGGATCAGTTCGTCCTCGCCGCGCAGAACGGCCTCGACTACGACCCCGATCAGCACTGGTCGGAGATCAGCTGTCCCATCCACGCGGCCTTCGGTGTCGAGGACAAATTGGTTCCGCCCCGTGACATGGTGCGCTTGGCCGCGATCTGCGAAAGTGCGAAAACGGTCCTTGTCGGTGACTCCGCTCATTTCCCGCATGTGGAGCGTCCTCGCGAGACCTTGGCCGTCCTGTTCGAGACGGCGCTGTCGTGAACGGGAAAAGACCCTCGCGGCCGTCGCGCCTGGCGTGGGAAGTCGGAATCGTCATGGTCCTCCCCGTCATCATGCTCTACATGACGGCGTCGACGATCCTGTCCGGAGACTTCGCCGCGGCGGGCTGCGGATTCGGCCGGATCCTCCGGCTGACCCTTTTCGGCCCTGACGCGAGCGGAGTCGCCTGCGTCAGGCTGCCTTTCAGCGCCGATATCCCCAGCATCGCACTCGGGATCACTTCGGAAGTGGCCGTGATCAACTACGTGCTGCTCGTGCGCAGGCTCAGGTCTCTCGATATCCAGCTCTCACACGGAGAACGCAGCCTGTTCGCGGCCGATCAGCTCGAGCGTGAGCCGATGAAGGTGCACTACGAGCGCATCGGGCGCTGGCTCAGGGTCCGGCTTCGCTGGCAACTTCTGCTGCTGGCGTTGGTCTTCACCGTGGGAACTTGTTTCTATCTCTGGGTCGTCGAAAACAACCACTTGTTCAAGGCCATGGCCTCGATACAGGGCGATGCGCGGCCGAGCGGCGCCGTTCGCGACGGATTCCGTGACAGCTGGTGGGCCTCTTGGGAAAGAAACCCCGGTATGGCGATCTCATGGACCGTGGTCGGATCCCTCGGAACGTACTTCGCCTGCTGTCAGGCCTACCTTTACTACCACCTGTCCAAGATCTTCCGCACGGCTCCGGGTTTGATGGTCTTCCGGCACGTTCCCGCCCGCGTGGACCGGGACCACGGCTGGCGCCCGATCGGCCGCATCATCGCCATCGCCTATGTCTCCTCGATCTCCTTCATCTGTTCGGTCATCGCGCTCATCTACATCCTGCGTGATCCGGAGGCGATCCCGTTGGTCAGGAACACCATCACCGGGATCCTGGTTTTCGTCGCACTCGGCGGTACCGTGCTGAACATGCTGCTGGTGTCCACGCTCCGGCTCGGCGTGGCGAGGACGTTCGCCAATACCGTGAGACTCAAGTTGATCAGATTGAATCAGGAGATCCGGGAGCTGCTGGAACGGGGGAACAACGTCGAAGCGCGTCTGGTCCTGCTCGAAGCCGAGCAGCTCGCTCGCGAAAAGCCGTATCCCATCCAGGGGACCGCGATCCGGGTGTTGTCGCTCGCTTCCGGGGTGATCCCGGTTTCGAAACTGCTCAACGACATATTCCATCTCGTTTTCTGAGTTCGGCCTAGGATCACGCCGGGTAGGTCCGCCCCAGGAACTCCAACGTCAGCGCCCAGGCCGCCGCGGCGGGCTCCGGCTGATGGAACATCGGCGCCACGTGGTTGTGGAACGCGTGCCCCGCGCCCTCGTGGATGTGGATCTCCGCCCCGTCGTGGGAGGCGACGGCGTCGGCGAGGCGACTCACCCCCTCGGCGGGAATGTAGGGATCCGCGCCGCCGAACTGGAACTGGATCGGGCAAGTGATCTTGTCCAGCAACGGAAGTTGCTCGGGAACGCGGGAGCCGTAGTACGAGACCGCGACGTCCGGGTCGCCTTCGGCGGCGGCCGCGTAGGCCATCGAGCCGCCGAGGCAGAAGCCGAAGACGCCCGCGCGGCCGCCGGTTTCGGGCAGTGCGCGCAGTGTCGCGAGGGTCGCGAGCACGTCGGTGACGGCGCTCGCCGGGTCCAGCCGGCCGGCGACGGCCATCGACGCCGAGACACCGGCTTCGTCGTGCGTGGCCGACCAGCCGGGGGAGATCCGCCAGAACAGTTCGGGCACCGCGACGACGTAGCCGAGGGCGGCCAGGTCGGCGGCGACCGACTTGAGGTAGTCGTCGAGACCGAAGATCTCCTGGATCAGCACCAGCCCCGGGCCGGAGCCGGATTCGGGCAGCCAGAGCGGGGCGTCGAACGAGCCGTCGGCGACGGTCACCTTGGTCATCGGGGTCCTTCCAGTGCGCGCACGAGGCAGTCCGTCACGAGGGCGGCCTGCGTGCCGTCGGGGTCGAGGTCGGGATCGAAGATGGTCAGTTCCAGCCCTGCGGCGCCGGGGATCGCGAGCAGGCCCCGGAGCAGCTCGACGAGCTTGTCCGGGCTGAGCCCTCCGGGATCGGGACTGTCCACGGCGGACACGAATTCCGGGTCGAGGGTGTCGATGTCGATGTGGATCCAGAAACCGTCCAGCGGCGCGAAGATCTCCCGGGCGGCGGCGAGCGCGCCGTCGGTGCCGGAGGCCATGATCTCCTGGCTGGTCACGATCCGCAGCCCGGCGTCCCGTGCCTCGGCGGACTCCTCCGCGCGCACGCCGAGGACGAGGACGTCTTCGTCGCGGACGTAGGGCTTCAGACCGTCCACATCGGCCAGTTCGGGTTGGCCGCGGCCGGTGACGACGGCGAGAGCCTCGCCACCCACGTTGGCGACGTAGTCGGAATTGCCGAGATGCCGGAAGTCGTCGTGTCCGTCGAAGTAGACGATGCCGTAGCGGCCTTCGCGACGCAGCGTCAGCATCGCGGCGAGCGCGATCGAGCAGTCGCCGCCGAGCACCACCGGGAAGCCGCCGTCCGCGCGGATCTTCGCGAGACGTGCGGCGAGGGACTCGGTGTAGGCCGCGATGCCGGCCGCGTTCCGCACGCCGCCATCGGGGGACCAGGCGGGCAGATAGCGCGGCGGAGTGACGACGCCGCCGTCGGTCGCCCCCAACCGGGTGAGCAGGCCGTGGTCACGCAGCGCGCCCGGTGCCTTGTAACAGCCGGGGACCACGCCTTCGGCGGGCGGGCGCAGCCCGAGATTGGACGGTGCGTCGAGCAGTACGAGATTCCCCATGGTCACACCGTAGTAGCGATGTCTGGTGCCGCGCCGTCCGTCCCTTTAGGTTGAAGGGACGGACGGAGGAGGCTCAATGGCGGAGCGGACCAAATACATCCTCGACGAAGCGGACATGCCGACCAGGTGGTACAACGTCGTCCCGGATCTGCCGGAGCCGCCGCCACCGCCCTTGCATCCCGGCACCCGCGAGCCGGTCGGCCCGGACGATCTCGCGCCGCTGTTCCCGCAGGCGCTCATCGCCCAGGAGGTCAGCACCGAGCGGTACATCGACATCCCGGAAGAGGTCCTCGACGTCTACCGGCTCTGGCGTCCGTCACCGCTGTTCCGGGCGCGGCGGCTGGAGAAGGCGCTCGGCACCCCCGCCCGCATCTACTACAAGTACGAGGGCGTCAGCCCGGTCGGCTCGCACAAGCCCAACACCGCCGTGCCGCAGGCGTTCTACAACGCGGCGGAGGGCGTCACCAGGCTGACCACCGAGACCGGCGCCGGGCAGTGGGGCAGCGCGCTCGCGTTCGCCTCCGCCACCTTCGGGCTCGAGTGCGAGGTGTGGCAGGTCCGCGCTTCCTACGACCAGAAGCCGTATCGCAAGCTGATGATGGAGACCTTCGGCGCGACAGTGCACCCGAGCCCGTCCGAGCTGACCGAATCCGGCCGCGCGATCCTGGCCGCCGACCCGGACTCGACCGGGAGCCTCGGCATCGCGATCAGCGAGGCCGTCGAGCAGGCGGCGCAGGCGGAGAACACCCGCTACGCGCTCGGCAGCGTGCTCAACCATGTGCTGCTGCACCAGACGATCATCGGCGAAGAGGCGCTCAAGCAGTTCGAGCTGGCCGGGGACACCCCGGACGTCCTCGTCGGCTGCACCGGCGGCGGATCCAACTTCGGCGGGCTCGCCTTCCCGTTCCTGCGCGAGAAACTCGCGGGCCGGATGGACCCGGTGATCCGCGCGGTCGAACCGGCCGCCTGCCCGACGCTCACCCGCGGGAAGTACGCATACGACTTCGGGGACACCGCGGGGCTGACGCCGTTGCTGAAGATGCACACGCTCGGTCACGACTTCATCCCCGACCCCATCCACGCCGGTGGTCTGCGCTATCACGGGATGTCCCCGCTGATCTCGCATATCTACGAACTCGGGCTGATCGACGCGATCGCCATCGGGCAGGAGGACTGCTTCGCCGCGGGCGTGCGGTTCGCGCGCACGGAGGGCATCATCCCCGCGCCCGAGCCGACGCACGCGCTCGCCGCGTGTATCCAGGAAGCTTTGCGGTGCAAGGAAACCGGGGAGGAGAAGGTGATACTGACCGCGCTGTGCGGGCACGCGCACCTCGACCTCCCGGCGTACGGCGCGTACCTGGCGGGAGACATCTCCGATCACGCGCTGCCCGACGAGGCCCTCGAGAAGTCCCTCGCCGGCCTCCCCTGAGCGCGTTTAGTCCTCTGGATGCGGTCCTTGCACACGCAAGTATCGCATTCAGAGGACGAAACGCGGGGGGTCAGCCGGTCACCTGGTAGCCCGAAGTCCGGTTCCGCCCGGTGTTCTTGGCCTCGTAGAGCGCCCGGTCCGCGACGGCGATCACCGTGTCCAGATCGGCGACGCCCGGCCGGTCGGCGAGCCCGATCGACACGGTGACGTGCTCGGGCAGGTCGCCGGCGCGCGAAGCCACGCTCGACCGGATCCGTTCCGCGATCGCGTGGGCGTGCACGGCGGGCGTGCCGGGCAGCAGGACGACGAACTCCTCGCCGCCGAAGCGCCCGACCAGATCCGTGCCGCGCACCTCGGTACGCAGCGTTTCCGCGATCGCCGCCAGATACCGGTCGCCGACCAGATGCCCGTGCCGGTCGTTGATCAGTTTGAACCGGTCGACGTCGACCATCAGCAGGCTGGTGTGCCGTCCCGCGCGCCGCGCGCGGTCGAGTTCGTCGGCCGCGGCCTCACGCCACGCCTTCGCGTTGAGCAGCCCGGTCTTGGCGTCGCTGCGCGCCTGCCGTTTCAGCTGCCGCAGCAGGACACCGCGATGCAGCACCAGCGTGATCCCGACGACCAGCAGCAGCACCACCGGCCAGTCCCGCAGCGCCCACGCGACGATGACGCCGAGCGCGATCGTCGCCGCTTCGAGCGCGTACTCGAACGGCTTCGCCAGCGCGTCCCGGAGGCGTTCGTGCGGCGTGCCGTAGTACACCGCGACCGTCATCAGCACGGTGTTGACCAGCAGGAACACCCCGCCCGCCGCGACAACCGAACCGAACGACGACGCATCGCGGGGGAGCACGTCGAACGGCACCGCGTACCGGGACAGGTAGGCGGCCGCCGCGAACCCCGAGAGCACGGTCGCCGAGGTGGAGAACACCCGGCGGAACAACGGGTTCGGCTGCCCGCGGAGCCAGCGGTAGAAGAACGACACGGCGATGACCAGCGCGGCGAGCGCCGGATGCACCAGCAGCACGGCGGCGAAGGTCCACACGCTGTCGAGCGAGATATGCGGCGTGCCGGCGAACCTCTCCCGCACTCGCTCCACCGGACGCGACAATTCCGTGTAGAGCACGGAGCTGAGGATCAGGATCGCGAAGGGGAGCGCGTCGCCCTCGGTGAAGGGGACGCGGAGAAAAGACCAGGCGGATCCGGCGATCGCCGCGACGTCCACCAGGAGGACGAAGCCGATCAAACCACGGTTGGGTAGCCGCCACAGCGCCCAATTCGTTAGCGCCACGGAGACGAACGTAATCGGTTGGATACTAGGTGTCACTACGCTGTATGGGTAGGCGTGGGTGCACCACGCGTGACCGGAACGGGGAAGCGGAGGGGGTGAGCCCTATGCGCGGGCAGAACTGGTGAGTACCGGGTTCCGGTCTAAAGGGGGTGCGGTGGGGCCACGTGGCGCCAAGCCCGGGTGGCCGGAACAGCCACTACGAGACCGGCGAGTGCGATGACCGAGACCGTCGTCGCCGGTGAACCGAGCACGCCGACGAGCAGGCCGCCGGCGATCAGCCCGATTCCCTGCACGGCGATGAGTCCCGACCCGGCGAGGCCGAAGGCCTGGCCTCGTTCGGTGTCGGGTACCAGCCGCATGAACGTGGTGCTCGCGGTGACCTGGTAGGCCGCGCACATCCCGGACAGCACGAGCAGTCCGGCGGCGTAGGGGAGCGACGGCCGGAACCAGAACGCCGCGAGCGGCACGATCGCGCCGAGCGCCAGCGCGCCGACCAGGCGCAACCGGATCTCGGGCCGCACGAGGCGGCCCAGCACGAACACCCCGAGCACGATCCCCGCGGGATGCGCCGCGAGCAGCAGCCCCGCGGTCACCGCCCCGCCGCCGATCTCCGCGGCGTACGGCACGGCGAGCCCTTCCGGCACGATCACGAAACCCGCCAGCCACGCCAGGCCGACCAGCGCGCGCAACCGGCGGTCACGCCAGATCGTCCCGGCGCCCGCCGAAAGCCGCCGCAGGGTCGACGTCGCGGGGCCTGCCGCGCCCGTCGCGGACCGCGCCCGCACGCCCAGCCGCAGGACGATGGCGGAGACGGCGAACGTCACCGCGTCCAGCGCCAGCCCGCGGCCCGGCCCGATCGCGGCGATCACCGCGCCGCCCAGCGCGAATCCGGCCAGCTGACCGATCTGGTTGGTGATCTTCAGCAGGGACTGGCCGAGCACGTACCGGTCCCCGCTGAGCACCGACGGGAGGACCGCGGCCTGCGCGGCCGTGAACGGCGCATTGGCCAGCTGCACCACCACCAGGACGGCGGCGAGCACGGGCAACGGGATACCGGGGACGGCGAGCACCGCGACCAGGAGCGCCCGGACGACGTCGGAGCAGACCATCACCGCGCGGCGCGGGTACCGGTCGGCCAGACCGCCGAGCAACGGCCCCCCGATCAGATCGGGGAGATAAGTGAGCGCGTACGTCAGCGCGGGCCACGTCGCCGAGCCGGTGCGCTGGAACACCAGCACCGACAGGGCGACCCTGGCCACCTGGTCACCGAGGATGGACTGGAGTTCCGCGAACCAGATGGCGCGCAGTTCACCGACCGCGAGGATCTGCCGGAAGGTCGCCTTGGAGTCCACGAGGTGACCACCCCCGCCCGGTCGAGTGAGTCACTCAGCGTACCGCTCCGGGCGCGGGTGGTGAAACCCTCGAAGCTACTCAGTGCCGCAGGTGATCTTCGGCTGCGGGTTGTAGTGCACGTTCCGGGTGTGCCGCCGGATCTCGCGGCCGCTCGCGGCGTCCTTGATGACCCGGGTGTCCGACGTGGTGAAACCGGGCGCGCCGTTGCTGGGCTTGCAGTTCTCGGCGGGGCCGGGCTTCGTCGGCGGATCGGACGGGTTGGTGCGGCCGCCCGGGATCGACTCGACGGTGTACTTCTTGGTGCCCCACAGCCGGATCGTGATGTCCGACGGCGTCCAGATGGTCTGGATCGCGACGCCGGTGTCCCCGTCGTTGGTGAACTTCAGGTCGATCACGCTGCCGCCGTTGTGGTTCTGGAACACGGTCGCCTCACGGGCGGCCGGGTAGCGGCTGATGTAGTAGCTGTGTTCCTTGTGCTCGGTGTCCTTCATACCGGCGAAGTACGAGGCGTTGTACAGCGTGGTCGCGAACTGCGAGATCCCGCCGCCGACCTCGCGGCCGGGTGCGCCGTCCTTGATGACACCGGCCTCGACGTAGCCCTGCGCGGCACCGCGCGGCCCGGTGAACCCGTTGAGGCTGAACGTCTCGTTCGGCTTCACGATGGCGCCGTTGACCTTCTGCGCCACGACCCGGATGTTCGTCCCCGAGTCCGCGGCGAACCCGCCGGTCTTGAACTCGCTGACGACCTCCTTGATGCCGAGCTGGTTCGCCTGCTCGGTGGTCACCTTGGCCGGGGTCTTCTTGTAGGTCACCGGCAGCTCGCGGGGCGCGGCGCGCTTGAGCACGTCGAGCACCGGCTTGAGGCTCGGCTCCCAGTCGACGACGTTGGCGTCCTCGGACGGCTGGACGGTCGGCTTGCCGCCTTCGAAGACGATCTGCGCGTCCTTGCCCTCCTTCTCGGTGGACTTCAGCTGCGGACCCGCGGCCTCGATGATCTTGTTGTTGTCCACCTTCGGGTTCAGCACGCCGCCGTCGACGGGCTCGAAGGTCAGCGCGCCCGCGATGTCCTCGGGTTTGACGACGGCGTCCTTGCCCTCGCCCTTGATGACCATCGGCGCCGAAACGGCGGGCTTCGCGATCTGCTCGAGGGCGGCGTGGACGGCCTCCGGCGAGACCTTGACCGGGGTCTGGGTGACGGCGAGGTTCAACGGCTCGCCACCGGCCCAGCGCTCCAGGATGGTCTTCTTGGCGGCTTCGAGGTCGAGCTTCTGCCCGGTCTTCGGCTCGACGGCGACCGGCTTGGCCTCCTCGAAGCGCACGGTGCCTTCGACGGGGTCGCGGTCGACCTTGTCGCGCAGGTTCTCCAGGGCGGCGGTGAGCTTGGCGTCGTCGGTCTGGGTGACGACGCCGACCTCGGTGGTCGAGAAGAACGACGCGATCCGCGTGAACGGGTTCAGCGGCTGGTCGCCCGCCTGGTCCAGGGTGGCGGGCCAGTCGAGGCGCAGGCCGGCGTTGTTCGGCGCCAGCGACTCCTCGGCGTCGCCCGCGACGATCTTCACCGGCCGGGTCAGCCGCGGTTCGATGCCGCCCCGGAGCTCCTTCTCGGCCGCGGTGCGGTCCATCCCGCCGACGTCGACCCCGGCGACGGTGACGCCGCGGGGGACGCTGCCCTGGGAGACCAGCACGTCGAGGGCGTACGCGACGACCAGGAGGCCGAACACGCCGCCGCCGATGAAGGCGGCCTTGCGATAGCTGCGACGGCGTTTCGGTGGCGTGGGCTCCTGCGGCGTGGCAGACTCCGCGAACCCGGGCGTGACGACCGGGAGAATGTCCGTCTGCTCAGCGTGGGACTCGGGCCAGCGCGGTTCCTGCGGCAACTCTCCACCCTCCACGGTCCGGCGAGTGCCGGGCTTCGTGATCGAACATCCGGGCTTCCACACGTTCCGGACGTAGGTTCAAGATACGGGGCGCGTTTTGTGGGCCTGCAACTCGCCCGGTTGGGTGAGCGGGTCACTCCGTCGGGTGGTCACTGGGCGTCAGGTTCCGGGTTTTCGCCCACCCGGGCGAGAAAATCGAAGTCACAACCTTCATCAGCTTGCGTGATGTGTTCGGAGTACAACGCGCCGTAACCACGTTCGTAGCGCGGCGCGGGCGGGTTCCAGGCCTCCCGCCGGCGTTGCAATTCCGCATCATCGACGTCGAGGCTCAGCCGTCGCGAAGGGACGTCCAAGGTGATCGGGTCGCCGTCGCGGACGAACGCGAGCGGACCGCCCACATGGGATTCCGGCGCGACGTGCAGCACGCAGGCGCCGTAACTGGTGCCGCTCATCCGGGCGTCGGACACCCGGACCATGTCGCGGACCCCCTTGGCCAGCAGGTGATCCGGCAGCGGCAGCATCCCGTACTCGGGCATGCCGGGGCCGCCGAGCGGGCCGGATCCGCGCAGTACCAGGACCGAATCCTCGGTGATGCCGAGCGCGGGGTCGTTGATGCGCTTCTTCAAGTCCCGGTAGTCGTCGAAGACCACCGCGGGTCCAGTGTGGACGAGCAGCCGGGGCTCGGCGGCGATGTGCTTGATCACCGCGCCCGACGGCGCGAGATTCCCGCGCAGCACCGCGACTCCTCCTTCCGCGGCGACGGGATCGTCACGCGTGCGGATGACGTCGTCGTCGTGCACCCGCGCCGAAGCCAGGTTCTCGCCGAGCGTCCGGCCGGTGACCGTGACGCGATCGGTGTGCAGCAGGTCGGTCAGCCGGGAGAGCAGACCGGGAAGCCCGCCGGCGTAGTAGAAGTCCTCCATCAGCCAGTCGCCGCCGGGCCGGATGTTCGCCAGTACCGGGACCCGGCGGGCGATCGTGTCGAAATCGTCGACGGACAACGGGATCCGGCCGCGTCCGGCCATCGCGATCAGGTGGATGACGGCGTTGGTGGAGCCGCCGAGCGCCAGCACGGTGGTGATCGCGTCGGCGTATGCGCGCTCGTCGAGGATCTTCGTGATGGTGAGGTCCTCCCACACCATCTCGACGGCACGCGCGCCGCTCGCCGCGGCCATCCGGTGGTGCGCCGAATCGACGGCGGGGATCGACGCGGCTCCGGGCAAGGTCAAGCCGAGCACTTCGGCGACCGACATCATCGTGGACGCGGTCCCCATCGTCATACAGGTTCCGGGAGAACGGGCCAGCCCACGCTCCAATTCGGACAGTTCCTCGTCGCCGATCAGCCCGGCCCGCTTGTCGTCCCAGTACTTCCACATGTCGGTGCCGCTGCCGAGCACCTCGTTCCGCCAGTGCCCGCGCAGCATCGGCCCGGCGGGAACGAAGATCGCGGGCAGCCCGGCGCTCGTCGCGCCCATCAGCAACGCGGGCGTCGTCTTGTCGCAGCCGCCCATGAGCACCGCGCCGTCGATCGGGTAGGACCGCAGGATCTCTTCGGTCTCCAGGGAAAGCAGGTTGCGGTAAAGCATCGGCGTCGGCTTCTGGAACGTCTCGGACAGCGTCGCGACCGGGAACTCCAGCGGGAACCCGCCCGCCTGCCACACCCCGCGTTTGACCTGTTCCGCCCGCTCGCGCAGATGCATGTGGCAAGGGTTGATGTCGCTCCAGGTGTTGAGGATCGCGATGACGGGTTTCCCGAGGTGTTCCTCCGGGTTGTAGCCGAGTTGCCTGCTCCGGGCCCGGTGGCTGAAGCCGCGCAGTTCGTCGCCGCCGAACCAGCGGTGGCTGCGGAGTTCCTCGGGATTCCTCATGACCGCGAGTATGGCATCTCATATATGATCG
This sequence comes from Amycolatopsis japonica, assembly GCF_000732925.1. Lineage (NCBI taxonomy): Bacteria > Bacillati > Actinomycetota > Actinomycetes > Pseudonocardiales > Pseudonocardiaceae > Amycolatopsis > Amycolatopsis japonica. The sequence goes on along the minus strand of NZ_CP008953.1, from coordinate 6,564,559 downwards.
GCCCATGTCTTCGACCTTCAGCCTGCCCGCTTCACGGACCGAAGTGGTGCTCGACGAGATCCGCCGCGGCATCCTCACCCGGGAGTTGAAGCCCGGCCAGCCGCTGGTCGAAGCCGAACTCGCGGCCAGGCTCGGCGTCTCGAAGACGCCGGTCCGCGAGGCGCTCAAGGTGCTGTCGAACACGGGACTCGTCACGTTCAGCCCGTACAAGGGCGCTTCGGTGTGCGTGGTGGACGCGGAGCTGGCGAAGTCCGTGTACGACGTCCGCATGGTGCTGGAACCCGAGGCCGTGCGCCGGTCGGTCGAACGCCGCTCGCCGGACCTGCTCGAAGACGCCGCGGAAGCGCTGAAAGAGGCGTCGGCGGCGCTCTCGGACAAGGATCACGCCGCGCTCAGCCTGCTCAACCGCCGGTTCCACCGCGCGCTGTACAGCGGCTGTGGCAACCCGCTGATGGTCTCGATGCTCGACGACCTCAGGGACCGCGCCGCGTTGATCAGCGTGGTCGGCTGGGAGGCGAATCCCAGCTGGCGCAAGGAATGGAACGAGCACAAGGCGGTGCTGGCGGCGGCGAAGAAGGGCGACGCCGAAGGTGCGGCCGGGTTGCTGCGTACGCACATCGGCGATTTCCTGGAGCGGACCCTCGAAACCATCGGAGACGCTTGATGCGGCTGCTGCTCATCGCCGACACCCATCTGCCGCTGCGCGCGAAGGCGCTGCCGGATCAGGTCTGGCGCGAGGTCGACACGGCGGACGTCGTCGTCCACGCCGGCGATTGGGTCGAGGTCGCCCTGCTGGACGAACTCGAGGCCCGGAGCGGGCGGCTCATCGGCGTCTACGGCAACAACGACGGCGCGGACCTGCGGGCGCGGCTCCCCGAGATCGCGCGGGCGGACCTCGGCGGCGTCCGGCTGGCGGTCATCCACGAAACCGGCGCCAAACAGGGCCGTGAACGGCGCTGCGACGAGCTCTTCCCGGACACCGACGTCCTCGTGTTCGGGCACAGCCACATCCCCTGGGACACCGTCACGCCGAACGGGATGCGGCTGCTGAACCCCGGTTCGCCGACCGACCGGCGGCGGCAGCCGTTCTGCACGTATCAGACCGCCGAAATCCGCGACGGCGAATTGCGCGATGTCACAAGGCATGAGCTGCCTCTTCGCCGCTGACCGGGTAGACAGGTAGGCATGGAACCGGCGCAGGCGTTGAGGGAGATCGCGTTCCGGCTGGAACGCGCGGGCGAGCCGACCTACCGGGTGCGGGCGTTCCGGCAGGCGGCCTCGGTGATCGCCAAGGTCAAGCCGGATGACCTGCGTAAACGCGCCGAGGCGGGCACGTTGACCGCGTTGCCGAATATCGGCAAGGCGACCGCGGCCGTCGTCGAAGACGTCCTCGCCGGGCGCCGTCCCGCGTACTTCGAGAAGATCGGCGAGCCGAAGCTGCCCGACGGCGGCGCGATGCGGGCGGCGTTGCGCGGCGACTGCCACACCCATTCGGACTGGTCCGACGGCGGGAGCCCGATCGAGGAGATGGCCGAGGCCGCCCGCGCGCTCGGCCACGAATGGATGGTGCTGACCGATCACTCGCCGCGGCTGACCGTCGCGAACGGGCTCTCGCCCGAGCGGCTGCGCCGCCAGATGGACGTCGTCGCGGAACTGAACGAGACCATGGCGCCGTTCCGGATCCTGCACGGCATCGAGGTCGACATCCACCTGGACGGCACGCTCGATCAGGAGGAAGAACTGCTGGAGCGGCTGGACTTCGTCGTCGCGAGTGTCCACTCGAAACTCCGGATGCCCGCGAAGGAGATGACGCCGCGGATGATCGCCGCGGTGCGGCATCCGCGGGTCCGCGTGCTGGGGCATTGCACCGGACGGCTGGTGATGGGAGGCCGCGGGAAGCGGCCCGAGTCGGAGTTCGACGCGGAAGCCGTGTTCACCGCCTGCCGGGACAACGGGGTCGCCGTCGAGATCAACTCGCGGCCCGAACGCCGGGATCCGCCCACGCGGCTGCTGAACCTGGCCGTCGACCTGGGCTGCGATTTCGCGATCGACAGCGACGCGCACGCCCCCGGCCAGCTGGACTGGCTGGTCTACGGCTGCGAACGGGCCAACGAACTGGGGATCGAGCCGGACCGGGTGATCAACACGCGGACCGCCGCGGACCTGCTGGCGGGCTAGTGAGGGTAAGTCAAAGGTGTCGGGGTCGCGGGCGGGTCGGTGGTGGGCCGAAGGCTCCCTTCGCCCCGACTACTCGCCTGCGCCGACCACCTCGCCGCCTGTCGAACGTGTCGCGAAAGCCACTTTCGCGACGCCTGATGTCCCGAAAGTGGCTTTCGCGACACGTTCGACAGGCGGAAACCTGCGAAAGCCCCTTCCCGCCCCAGGGAGTAGAAGGTCTCCGCGGAGAACGACCATCGCCACTCACGACCCCGGGCCGAAGGCTCCCTTGGCCGCGTCGGACGCGGCGATGGGAGCTTTCACCCCGGCGGAGGCCTCGCTCACGAACACGCCACCTTTGCCTTACCCCTCGATGGTTCGCCCCCTCGCGTGTGTCATGAAAGGGTCGTTCAGGACGAAAGATGTCCTGAACGACCCTTTCATGACATGCGTCGCGGCGCGCTAGCCGATCTCGTACGGGTCCCCGTAGACCGCCCACTTGAGCGGGGTGTGCAGGTCGAGGTTGCCGTCGTTGAGCCACACCAGCTGGGCGGTGTCGATCCGCGAGGTGTCCGCGTGCGCCTCTTCCTGCTTCATGACCACGCGCCGCGCGTCGAGGAACGCCTTGAGGTACGCCGTCTCGTCACCACCCTGCGCGGGTGGCTTGGCCTGCTGGAGCGCGGCCGAGCGGATACCGCCGAAGCTGTCCTGGCTGGTGCCCGGGCCGTGCATCACGATGGCGTCGTAGTAGATGAATTGTCCCAGTGTGCCCAGGCCGTCCGATTTCGCCTGATTCACCGCCGGGTCGAAATAGACGCGGTCGCGTTCACCGTTCTGCGCCGCCTTGAAGTCCTCGCGGCCGGCGGCCTCCCGCCACGCGTTTTCGAAACCGCTGCCGAGCCCTTCGTGCGAATCGGTGCCGTCGACCTTGCGCAGCGCCGGGAGGTATTCCGCGAGCGGGTTGTCCGGGACCGAGTTCGTGTAACGCTCGACGAGTTCCAGCATGTCCCCGGTGCCGGAACAGAACCCGATGATGCCGGCGGTGTACCCGCGCCCGTCGTTGATGTCCTCGATGTAGGAGTACTGCGCTTTCCAGTCCAGGGAAGAGTTTTCCGCGCTGGAGACGATCTGCATCGCGATCTCCTTCTTCTCCGGCGAGGCGAGGTCGCCACCGGAGGCGAAGATCGACGCCGACGCCGGGACGGGCGCCGCGGACGCGAGTGAGGAGAGCGCGACGGGGCCGGAAACGGCGAGGGCGAGAACGGAGACCGCGCCGAGAGCACGACGCATCGCGGGCCGCAGGGTGTCACTCATGAAAGGAGTCCCTTTCCGCAGAGAATTGTCATTTTCTCATCAGGTGTTGCTGCGGCGTGGGCACACGATAACCACGGGTGACAGTTTCCGGCAAGGGGGAGAGCCGGTCGAAGATTTTCGTTACCGGCGGTCGCCGGTGTAGACGACGGCGGCGCACACCGCGTCGACCCCCGAGATCAGTTCGGCCAGCGCCTTCGGAAGGTCCCGATGGGTGGACTCGGCCCAGGCGCGCAGGCCCGCCCGGTCGAGTTCCGGTTCGCAGAAGTCGTCGAGCCCGATGGTCCAGGCCAGCAGGGCCAGGCAGACCGAATGCGGATCCGGCTGTTCGGTGCCGAGGACGGCCGCCCGCACCTTGCTGCGCGCCGCCGTCGACATCAGCAGATCCCGCGGCGGGTACCGGTGATTCTTCCGGATGAGCATCCGGTCGGTCTCGCGGTCGATCACGCCGGCGGCGAGCAGATTGTCCGCGACCGTTTCCCCGAGGTCGTGCCGGAGATGGGTGACCCATTCCCGGACGGTGTGCCGTTCGCGTTCGCGGAGGATTTCCGAGAACACCCCGTCGAGCGGGGGATGGGCGAGGCCGCGTCGTGACAGCGGGCGGATTCGCTTGCGTTCCACGGTGATCCGCTCGGCGAGGAGGAGATCGCAGAGCGCGGAACCGGCCATTCCGATGCCGAGTCCCGTGCGGCGCAGCGCGGGTTTTCCGGTGAACTCGTCGTGGGCGAGAAAGAACAGGGAATCGACCAAGGTCAGCCGACGCATGAATGGCACGCCCTCCGGCGTTGTGGTGCGGGACGGCCAAAGTAGCGGTAGTGCGTGCACCACTGCGACCCGAGGTCCGTTTTTAGCCTGAACGGACGTACCTCGCCGGGGGGCTCGGCCCTAGGGTGGGATGGCTTCGCAAGATCAAGAACGTCCACACACCGCCAAACCGACGTCCGGGGGGACGGGTCCATGGGTACGCAAAGACCGCGGCGCGGTCTCGGTCATCGGCGGCTCGGGGCCGCCCAGATCGTGTTCTTCGTGGTGGCCGCGGCGGGTCCGCTCTTCGCCATCGCGGGCGGGGTCCCGACGAACTACGCGGTCACCGGCAGCATCGGGGTGCCGTTGTCGTTCCTTCTGCTCGCCCCGATCCTGGGCCTGTTCGCGGTCGGGTACGCGGCGATGAGCCGCTACATCACCAACGCGGGCGCCTTCTACCCGTACGTCGCCAACGGGGTCGGCAAATCCACCGGCGCCGGGATCGCGTTCGTCACGCTGATCTCCTACAACGCCATCCAGATCAGCATCTACGGCCTGTTCGGCTGGTCGGTGTCGACCTGGCTGGGCACACTCACCGGATCCCCGCCGCCGTGGTGGTTGTGCGCGCTGGTGATGGTGCTTCTCGTCGGCGCGCTCGGCGTCCTGCGGGTCGATCTCAACGCCAAGGTGCTCGGGGTGGCGCTGTGCCTCGAGGTGGCCGTCGTCGCGATCGTCGACATCGCGTTGTTCTCGAATCCGGCCGGTGGCAGCGTTTCCCTGGTCCCGCTGGAACCGTCGAGCCTGTTCACCACCGGGGTGGGCGCGGTGTTCGCGTTCTCCGCGGCCGCGTTCATCGGCTTCGAGGGCGCGGCGACCTACGGCGAGGAGACCCGGGAACCCAGCCGCACGGTCGGCCGGGCGACGTTCGCCGCGATCGCGCTCACCGCGGTGCTCTACGTCGTCTCGTCGCTCGCGCTGGCCGTGGGCGCCGGGCCGGACGTCATCGTGACGACCGCGGCCGCCCAGGGGCCGGATCTGCTGTTCAACCTGGCGGGCGAACATCTCGGCGGCACGTTCTCCGACGTCGCGTACACGCTGTTCGTGACCGGCCAGTGCGCGGCGCTGCTGAGCTTCCACAACGCCGTCGCGCGGTACTTCTTCGCGCTGGGCAGGGAAGGGCTGTTGCCGCGTTCGCTGGCCAAGACCAGCAAACGCACCGGCGCGCCGGTCGCCGGTTCGCTCACGCAGACCGCGCTCGCGCTGGTGGTCGTGTCGCTCTTCGCGATCGCGGGCCGCGACCCGGTGACCGAACTGTTCACCTGGCTCGGCACGACGGCGTCCACCGGTGTCGTGGTGATCATGATCGCCGTCTCGCTTTCGGTGATCGGCTTTTTCAAACGGCGTCGTCACGCCGAAAACGCCTGGCGCCGCTGGATCGCGCCGTCGCTGGCGATCCTCGCGCTGTCGGCCGTCCTGGCGCTGATCCTGCTCAACTTCGATCTGCTGCTCGGCCCGGCCGGCACGTTCCTGTTGCGCTGGGGGCTGCCCGGTCTCGTGCTCGTCGCCGCGCTGGTGGGCTTCCTGCGCGCGGAAGTGTTGCGGACGAGGGATCCCGAGACGTACGCCGCCATCGGCGGCCCACTCGAAGAAGACGAAGAACCGGTCAAGCTGAGGACGGGAAGATGATCGTACGCGCGGCGGAACCGTCCGAAATGGACACTGTGATCGATGTGCTGGCCGAGGCCTTCCAGGACGACCCGGTCAGTGTGTGGGTCTTCCCCGGTGACGAGCGGCGCGCGGTGGGGCAGCGGATCTTCCACCGGGCGGTGCTGGCGGGAGCGCTCGCCGTCGGCGGCCACGTCGACGTCACCGACGACCTTTCCGCCGCCGTCGTCTGGACGCCCGGCGGCGAGGACGACCTCGACGGGGCCGCGTTCGCCGGGCTCACCGGGGAAGAGCTCGGCAGGCTCATCGCGTTGTTCGACTTGATGACGGAGCGAGCCCCTGGCGGCGAGTACCACCACGCGCAGTTCATCGGCGTCCGCGAGAAGGCACAGCGGCGAGGGATCGGCGCCCGGTTGCTGCGGCACGGGCTCGACCGGTACGCCCCCGCGCCCGCGTACCTGGAGGCGAGCAGCCCGGAGAGCGCGAAACTGTACCGGCGGCTGGGTTTCCGTGATCACGGGCCGGCCTTCGCGGTCGACGGCGGGCCGCCGATGCAGCCCATGTGGCGCGAGCCGTGACGGATCCCTCGTCGATATGTCTATAAAGGACTGGTAAAGTGGCGGGCAGATGACGACGACCCGTGCCCCCGCCGCACGGCACCGTTCCGTCTTCTTCCTGCTGATCTTGCTCGTCTTCGCCTTCGTCACGCCGACCGTTCCCCATGGGCACGGCCGGGCCGCGAAGGAAGATCCCGTCGCCGTTTTCGCGACCCATCCGCTGCCCGCCTTCCACGGCGGGCAGGCCGTTCCCCTCGCCGACGCTCCCGCCGAAGCGGAGACCGTCGACCTCCCCGACGCCGGCCACGTCCCTGAGCAGGGCGAACCCGTCGTCATCACCCGTGCGGTGCCCCAGGCGCCCGCACGGGCACCTCCGCGCTGATCGGCGTCTTTCTGCCCGCATCAGCCATCCATCGGAGGTCTCCATGAGTTCCGGTCATGCCCTGCTGGCCGTCGGCGGGGCGTTCCTCGCCGCCGGTGTCATCGCCAGAGCCGGCGCCCGTATCGGGCTGCCCACGATCCCCCTGTTCATGCTGGCCGGTTTCGTCTTCGGCCCCAACACCCCCGGACTGTCCCTTGTGGACGATCCGAAAGAGCTCGGTGTGCTCGCCGGGCTCGGCCTCGTCTTCCTCCTGTTCTACCTCGGCCTCGAGTTCTCCCTCGACGATCTGGCGAAGGGCGGGCGCAAACTCGTCTGGTCCGGGCTGATCTACCTGATCCTGAACATCGGCGGCGGGCTCGCGTTCGGTTTCCTGCTCGGCTGGGGGACCAGGGAAGCGCTGGTCATCGCCGGTGCCATCGGGATCTCGTCGTCGGCGATCGTCACCAAACTCCTGCTCGAATCCCGCCGGATGGACAACCCCGAATCCCGGCTGATCATGGGCATCATCGTGATCGAGGACATCTTCCTCGCCCTCTACCTGGCATTGCTGCAGCCGGTGCTGTCCGGCGCCGGGAGCTTCGGTTCGGCGCTCGCCGACTTCGGCAAGGCCTTCGCGTTCCTGATCGTGATGGCCGCGCTCGCCCGCTGGGGCGGCCGGGTGGTGTCGAAGCTGTTCGGCTCGGCCGACGACGAACTGCTGACCGTCTGCTTCGTCGGGGTCGCGGTCATGGGCGCCGCCGTCGCCGAGGAGGTCGGGGTGTCCGACGCCATCGGCGCGTTCATGGTCGGCATGATGCTCGGCGGCTCGAAGGTCGCGCCGCGTATCCACAAGCTGGTGCTCCCGCTGCGGGACGCGTTCGGCGCGCTGTTCTTCTTCATCTTCGGGCTCAGCATCGACCCGAACGCGGTCGGCTCGGTGGTCGTGCCGGTGCTGATCGCGGTGGCGCTGACGATCGTGCTGAACCTGGGCGCGGGCGCGCTGGCCGCGCGGGTGAACGGGTTCGATCGCCAGGCCGGGGTGAACATCGGGCTGACCGTGCTCACCAGGGGCGAGTTCTCGCTGGTGCTCGCGGCGATGGCGACCGCGGCCGGGCTCGACTCGCGGGTCGCGCCGTTCGTCGCGGGCTATGTTCTCCTGCTGGCCGTGATCGGTCCAGTCGCGGTCATCCGCTCGGAGAAACTCACCTGGTTGCTACCGGCGAGTATTGTCCGAGGCTCGACCCGCCGCGACGAGCCGGCCAGGGCGACGTGACGAGGAGGCCTGGGTGACGGAGCGGTTCGGCGGCTACCAGAACGAGATCTACCTGCAGGGACTCGGCGGCGCCTTCCCGCCTTGCTCGACCGACGCCACGAAACTGGAGGAGTCGGCGCGGGAGATCCTGGAGCCTGGACCGTTCTGGTACGTCGCCGGTTCGGCCGGTTCCGGCGCCACCGCCCGGGCCAACCGCGAGGCCTTCGACCGCTGGCGCCTGGTGCCGCGGATGCTCACCGGCGCCACCGAACGAGATCTGTCCACGACGGTCCTGGGCACGCCCGTTCCGGCGCCGGTACTGCTGGCGCCGGTCGGCGTCCAGTCGATCGTCCACGAGGGCGCCGAACCGGCGGCCGCGCGTGCCGCGGCGTCGGTCGGCCTGCCCTACGTCATGTCGACGGCGTCGTCCACGAGCATCGAGGACGTCGCCGAGGCCAGTGGTGAGGGGCCGCGCTGGTTCCAGCTGTACTGGCCGACGGACAACGACGTCTGCGCGAGCATCCTGGCGCGGGCGAAGGCCGCCGGGTTCACCACGCTCGTCGTCACCCTCGACACCTGGACGCTCGCGTGGCGCCCGAACGACCTCGACCACGCGTACCTGCCGTTCATCAAGGGCGAAGGGCTCGGCGTCCCGCTGAGCGACCCGGTGTTCCGCGGCCTGCTGGAGAAGACGCCGGAAGAAGACGCGCCGACCGCGATCCTGCGCTGGATCTCGATGATCACCGGCACCGACAGCACCTGGGACCGGCTGCCGTTCCTGCGCGAGCACTGGGACGGGCCGATCGTGCTCAAGGGCATCCAGCACCCCGACGACGCGCGCCGCGCCGTGGACGCCGGGATGGACGGGATCGTCGTGTCCAACCACGGCGGCCGCCAGGTCGACGGCGCGATCGCGTCGCTCGACGCGCTCCCGGAGATCGTGGCGGCGGTGGGCGACCGGCTGGAGATCCTGTTCGACTCCGGGATCCGTACCGGCGCCGACATCGCCAAGGCGCTCGCGCTCGGGGCGAAGGCCGTGCTGGTCGGGCGGCCGTGGGTGTACGGCCTGGCGCACGCGGGGGAGGACGGCGTCCGGCACGTGCTGCGGAGCCTGCTCGCCGACCTCGACCTGACCATGGGCCTGTCCGGACACCGGCGGCTCGCCGACCTCACTCCGGCCTCCCTCACCCGCATTTAGTCCTCTGGATGCGGTAGTTCGCGCTGCCGACTACCGCATCCAGAGGACGAAAATGCGTGGGGTGGTGGTGACGTGCGGGATATTCGGAGGCCCGGATCGTGACGCACGGCTATCCTGGTGCCGGTCATGGCTGCTCAACCTTCCCCGCTCGGCGCCCTGCGCGCTCGCCTGCCCGAATTGATGTCGCGCGACGAGCACCGCCTCCGGCGCCGGCTCGACGGTGCCCGCAAAGCGCGTAACGCCCAGAGCGTCACCGCGCAGATCGAGGCCGACATCGAGGCCGCCGAACTCCGGATCACGCGCAGGCGTGACGGCGTCCCGAAGATCTCCTTCCCCGAAGAGCTGCCCGTCAGCCAGCGCAAGGACGAGATCGCCGAGGCCATCCGCGACCACCAGGTGGTGATCGTCGCGGGGGAGACCGGGTCGGGCAAGACGACCCAGCTGCCCAAGATCTGCCTCGAACTCGGCCGCGGCATCCGGGGCCAGATCGGGCACACGCAGCCGCGGCGGCTGGCCGCGCGCACGGTCGCCGATCGCATCGCCTCCGAGCTGAACACCGAACTCGGCGAGACCGTCGGCTACAAGGTCCGGTTCACCGACCAGTCCGGCCAGGACACGCTGGTCAAGCTGATGACCGACGGCATCCTGCTCGCCGAGATCCAGACCGACCGGATGCTGCGGCAGTACGACACGCTGATCATCGACGAGGCGCACGAGCGCAGCCTCAACATCGACTTCATCCTCGGCTACGTCAAGCAGCTTTTGCCGCGGCGCCCCGACCTCAAGGTGATCATCACCTCGGCGACGATCGACCCGGAGCGGTTCTCCAAGCACTTCGACGACGCGCCGATCGTGGAGGTCTCGGGCCGGACGTATCCGGTGGAGGTCCGCTACCGGCCGATCATCGACCCGGACGATCCGGACGCCGATCAGGACCGGGACCAGACACAGGCCATCTGTGACGCCGTCGACGAACTCCAGCACGAGGGACCGGGCGACATCCTGGTGTTCCTGTCCGGTGAGCGGGAGATCCGCGACGCGGCGGACGCGCTGTCCAAACAGGACCTGAGGAATACCGAGATCCTGCCGCTGTACGCGCGGCTTTCGTCGTCGGACCAGCATCGGGTGTTCCAGCGACACACCGGGCGGCGCGTCGTACTCGCGACGAACGTCGCCGAGACGTCGCTGACCGTGCCGGGTATCAAGTACGTCGTGGACCCCGGCACCGCCCGGATCTCGCGCTACAGCCACCGCACCAAGGTGCAGCGGCTGCCGATCGAGCCGGTCTCGCAGGCGTCGGCGAACCAGCGCAAGGGCCGCTGCGGCCGGACGTCGGACGGTATCTGCATCCGTCTGTACTCCGAGGACGACTTCGACGCCCGGCCCGAGTTCACCGATCCGGAGATCCTGCGGACCAACCTCGCGTCGGTCATCCTGCAGATGACTTCGCTCGGTCTCGGCGACATCGCTGCGTTCCCCTTCGTGGAGCCGCCGGATCGCCGCCAGGTCACCGACGGCGTCCAGCTGCTGCAGGAGCTCGGCGCGTTCGAGATGTCGGACGGCAAGAAGCTCACCGAGACCGGCCGCAAACTCGCGCTGCTCCCGGTGGACCCGCGGATGGCGCGGATGGTGCTGGAGGCCTCGCGCAACGGCTGCGTCCGCGAAGTGATGATCATCGCGGCCGCACTGTCCATTCAGGACCCGCGTGAGCGGCCGGCGGAGAAGCAGCAGGCGGCGGACGAGCAGCACGCGCGGTTCGCGGACAAGACGTCGGACTTCCTGGCGTACCTCAACCTGTGGGAGTACGTCAGCGAGCAGCAGAAGGCGTTGTCCACCAACCAGTTCCGCCGGATGTGCCGCAACGAGTACCTGAACTACCTGCGCATCCGCGAATGGCAGGACATCTTCAGCCAGCTGCGTCAGCTGGCCAAACCGCTCGGCATCACGCTCAGTACCTCCGGCCCGGCCGATCCGCAACGTGTGCACACGTCGCTGATCGCCGGGCTGTTGTCGCATGTCGGCCTCAAGGATCCGGCCAAGGGCGACTACCTCGGCGCGCGCGGGGCCCGGTTCTCGGTGTTCCCGGGGTCGGCGTTGTTCAAGAAGCAGCCGCGGTTCGTCATGTCGGCCGAACTGGTCGAGACCTCGCGCCTGTGGGGCCGGGTGAACGCGCGGATCGAGCCGGAATGGGTCGAGCCGCTCGCCGGGCACGTCGTGAAGCGGAACTATTCCGAGCCGCACTGGGAGCGCAAGCAGGGCGCGGTGATGGCGACGGAGAAGGTGACGCTGTACGGCGTCCCGCTCGTCGCCGACCGCCGGGTGAACTACGGGCGCATCGATCCCGAGGTGAGCCGCGAGCTGTTCATCCGGCACGCGCTGGTCGAGGGCGACTGGGAGACCCGCCACCACTTCTTCCGCGAGAACCGCGCGCTGCTCGACGAGGTCGAGGACCTGGAGAACCGGGCCCGCCGTCGCGACATCCTGGTCGACGACGAGACGTTGTTCGAGTTCTACGACCAGCGCGTCCCGGCCGACGTCGTGTCCGCGCGGCATTTCGACAGCTGGTGGAAGAAGGCGCGGCACACCGAGCCCGACCTGCTGAGCTTCGAGAAGACGATGCTCATCAACGAGACCGCGGGCGGCGTGCGCGAGGCCGACTACCCCGACTTCTGGACACAGGGCACGCAGACCTTCAAGCTCACGTACCAGTTCGAGCCGGGTGCCGACGCGGACGGTGTCACCGTGCACATCCCGCTGCCGGTGCTGAACCAGGTGACCTCGGACGGCTTCGACTGGCAGGTCCCCGGCCTGCGCGAAGAACTGGTGACGCAGCTGATCAAGTCGCTGCCCAAGGCGATCCGGCGCAACTTCGTGCCGGCCCCCGACCACGCGAAACTGGTGTTGTCGAGGGTCGGCCCTGCCGACGGGCCGCTGCTGCACGCCGTCGCCGACGAGCTGGAAGCGTTGCGCGGGGTGGTGATCCCGGATGACGCCTGGCAGCTGTCGACGGTTCCTGAGCATCTGAAGATGACGTTCCGCGTAGTCGACGTGCGCGGCAAGAAGGTGTCCGAAGGCAAGGACATCGAGGCGCTCAAACGGGATCTGAGCGGCCAGGTGCGCGCGACGATCTCCAAGGCCGCCGACAGCATCGAGCGCGAGGGCCTGACGACGCCCGCGTTCGGCGAACTGCCGAAGGTGTTCGCGAGCAAGCAGCGCGGGCACGACGTCAAGGCGTATCCGGCGCTGGTCGACGAAGGCGGTTCCGTGGCGGTGCGGCTGCTGGACACGCCGGGCCAGCAGGAACAGTCGATGTGGGCGGGCACGCGGCGGATGCTGCGGCTGAACATCCCGTCGCCGATGAAGTTCATCACCCGCAACCTCGGCAACTCGTCGAAACTCGTGCTGAACCGGAATCCGCACGGCTCGGTGGCGGCGTTGCTCGAAGACTGCGTGGATTGCGCGGTCGACAAACTCGTGGCCGACAACGGCGGACCACGTTGGGACGAGGCCGGTTTCGCCGTACTGCTGGAAAAGGTGCGCGCGGGCTTGAACGCGGGGGTGCTCGACGTGCTGACCAACGTCGAGAAGATCCTGCGCGCGGCCAACGACGTCGAGACCCGGCTGGCCGACACCCGCGGCCCGAAGGACTCGCTCGCCGACGTCCGCGCGCAGCTGGACGGGTTGGTGCACAAGGGTTTCGTCACCGAAATGGGGCAGGACAGGCTCAAGCACGTCGTCCGGTACCTGCGGGGGATCGAGCGGCGGCTGGAGAAGCTCCCGACCGAGCCGACCCGGGACATCCAGCGCACCGGTGACATCGCCTGGCTGCGCAACGAATACCAGGCCGCGCTGGACGCGCTCCCGCCGGGCACTTCGTCACCCGCGCTGCGGGAGATCCGGTGGATGATCGAGGAACTGCGGGTGAGCTTCTTCGCCCAGACCCTGGGCACCGCCCACCCCGTCTCGCTGAAGCGCGTCATCAAGGCCCTGGACGACGCCGCCCGCATTTAGTCCTCTAAATGCGAGAGTTCGCCGTTCAATCACGCGAGTCCCGCCCCCAATCACGCGTGTCGTCCCTCTGATCACGCGAGTTCGCCGCCTGATCACACGCGTTCCGCGGTGGGGAAGCGGAACTCGCGTGATTGAACGGACGACACGCGTGATCAGACGGCGAACTCGCGTGATTGGGGGCGGAACTCACTTGGCGTCGGCGTAGGTGTCCACGGCGGCGATGTGCAGCGGGAACCGGACCGGGCAGGCGGCACCGAAGAGCAGCCGCGCCGCCTCGGCCATGCTGTCCACAATGGACTGCGAGACCTCGTCGGCGAACTCGGCGGGGGTGTGCACCAGGACCTCGTCGTGCTGGAAGAACACCAGGTGGGCGGGGGCGGGCAGCCTGCCGCGCAGGGTCGCCAGCAGGACCGCGGTCATGTCCGCCGCGCTCGCCTGTACGACGAAGTTGCGGGTGAACCGGCCCCAGTTGCGCGACGCCTGACGCGCCTTCAACTCGCCGGCCTCGTCCGCCGCGACCCCGCCGGTCAGCGCGCGCCAAGCCTCCGACGGTGCGGGCGACGTCCGGCCCAGCCGCGAGCGGACGCGCTCCCCGCGTTCCCCGGCCTGCGCGGCACGCTCCACATAGGACACCGCGTCCGGGAACCTGGTGCGCAGCAACGCCAGCAGCGGCCCGGCCTCACCGGACGTGCCGCCGTACATCGCCGACAGCATCGCGATCTTCGCGCGGTCCCGATCGTCCCTGTCGTCCCATGCGGGCACGGGCACCCGGCGCACGCCGGAGAACATCGCCTCGGCGAGGCTCGCGTACAGATCGGTGGCCGCGGCGACGTCGGCCAGCTTGCGGTCTCCGGACAACGCCGTCAGCACCCGCGGCTCCAGCTGCGCGGCGTCGGCGACCACCAGCTTCCAGCCAGGATCGGCCCGGACACAGGTCCGCAGGACCTTCGGGATCTGCAGCGCGCCCCCGCCCCGGCTCGCCCACCGGCCGGAGACGACCCCGCCGACGACGTAATGCGGGCGGAACCGGCCGTCGCGCACCCACTCGTCGAGCCAGGTCCAGCCGTTGGCCGAATGCAGCCGCGCGAGCTCCTTGTACTCCAGCAGCGGCGGGACGGCGGGGTGGTCGATGTCGCGCAGCAGGTACTTCCTCGCCGACGAGACCTCGATGCCCTCCCGGCCGAGCGCGCGGACGACGCTGGCCGGGGCGTCCGGGTTGACCGGGCGTCCGCCGAACGCGTCGCTGATCTTCGCCGCCAGCTCGACCAGCCGCTTCGGCCGGTGCCCGGCCGGGACGCGGGGGCCGAGCTGCTCGGCGAGCAACGCCAAATGCAGGTCCGCCCGCCAGGGCAAGCCGTCGGCCGACATCTCCGCGGCCGCCAGCGCGCTCGCCGACTCCGCCGCGAAAAGCAGCCGGAGCCGCTCCGGATGATCGGTCAGCGCGACCCGTTTCTCCTGCTCGGCCAGCACCCGGCGCGCCGCGTCGATCACCGTGACGCCGGCGGGCAGCCGCGGGCCGCGCGTCTCGAACAGCGTCGGCTGGTCGTCCTCGGCCCAGAGCGGCGGCTCGTCGGCGGGCGCCTCCTGCCCGTTCGCCCTGGCCAGCGCCGCGCGCAGGCTTCGCGACTCCTGCGGCCGCCCCTCGTGAGCCAGGAGCAAGCCCTCGATCAGCGTCAGGTCGTGGCAGCGCCGCACCCGGACGCCCGCCTTGATCAGAGCGGGATACGTCCCTTCGACCGACGGGAACACCCAACGGGGTGAGTGCTCCGCCTCCAGATCGCGTACTTCGGCGACGAACTCCGCGAGCTTCAGACCGCGCCGCGGCGGCTGCCCGGAAAGTGCGATCGCGAAGTCGCCATCCTCCTCTTGACCTGCGATCGCCTGCACACTCACATTGTGGTGGTTCCCTCCGACATTTCTGTCACCAGACGGCTAGTGCGCCTGCGCTATCGGTCGGCTACTGTCGAGTAGCAACCCCATACCGCCGGTACGCGAACCGCCGGTGGCATGGTGTCTCGCCGCAGCAGCAACGGAGGTGCCCGGATGAGAAACCCCACCGGCCTCGCCACCCTGGTGGCGGGCAAGGTGACCGAGACCGTGCGCAGCATCGACGTGATGCGCCAAGCGGGCCTGCTCCCGATCCCGCGGGTGGACGAGGGCCTGCGTTCGCTGGTCATGGTGCGGAAGTGGGGCCCGTTCGCCGGGGCGAACATGATCGCCGCCCGCCGCGACCCGACCGCGACCGGCATCATCGACGAACTGGGGCCGCTGACCTTCAAGCAGCTCGACACCCAGTCGAACGCGCTGGCCAGGGCGTGGTCCGAACGCGGCCTCGGCCCGGGTTCGGTGATCGCCGCGCTGTGCCGCGACCACCGCGGTCTCGTGCTGACGATGCTCGCCTCGGGCAAACTCGGCGCCAAGCTGCTGCTGATGAACACCGGGTTCGCCAAACCCCAGCTCGCGGACGTCGCGAAACGTGAAGGCGTCACGGCGCTCGTGTACGACCAGGAGTTCACCGAGCTGCTGGACGCCGTCGAGGGCGACGTCGAGCATTACCTCGCCTGGGTCGATTCGGACACCGCGCGCCCGGCGGACATCCCGGTCGTCGCCGAACTGGTCGCCAGCACCGACGACCGTCCCTGGCCCGCGCCGGCCAAACCCGGCGGATTCATCCTGCTGACCAGCGGCACCACCGGGACGCCGAAGGGCGCGCCGCGGCCGCACACCTCCGCGCTCGCCTCCGCGCAGTTCCTCGACCGCATCCCGCTGCGCACCGGCGAGGCGACCTACATGGGCGCGCCGCTGTTCCACGGCACCGGGTTGTCGCAGTTCATCCTGTCCTTCGCGCTGGGTTCGAAGGTCGTCATGCGGCGCAAGTTCGTACCCGAGGAGACGTTGCGCGGCGTCGCGGAGAACCGCTGCACCACGCTGGTCCTCGTGCCGACGATGCTGCAGCGCATCGTCGACCTGCCCGAGGAGATCCGCGCCAAGTATGACACTTCGAGCCTGCGGATCATCTTCGTCGCCGGCTCCGCGCTGTCCCCGGATCTCGGGAACCGCGCGACCGCCGCGTTCGGCGACGTCGTGCACAACCTCTACGGCTCCACCGAGGTCGCCGTGGCGACGGTCGCGACGCCCGAGGACTGGCGCAAGGCGCCGGGCACCGTCGGCCGCGCGCCGGTGGGCTGCAAAGTGGCGCTGTACGACGAAAAGGGCGGCAAGATCACCGAGCCGCATGTCACCGGCCGGGTGTTCGTCGGCAGCGGGCTGAGCTTCCAGGGCTACACCGACGGGCGCAACAAGGAGATCATCGACGGGCTGCTCTCCAGCGGCGACGTCGGGCATTTCGACGAGGACGGTCTGCTGTTCATCGACGGCCGTGACGACGAGATGATCGTCTCGGGCGGCGAGAACGTCTTCCCGATCGAGGTCGAGAACCTCCTGGTCGAACGTGAGGACGTGATCGAGGCGGCGGTCGTCGGCGTCGAGGATCCCGAGTTCGGGCAGCGGCTGAAGGCGTTCGTGGTGCGAGCTGAGAAGTCGGAGCTGGACGTCGACGGCGTGCGCGAGTACGTCAAGGCGAACCTCGCCCGGTACAAAGTGCCGCGTGACGTGGAGTTCCTCGACGAGCTACCGCGCAACGCGACCGGGAAGGTGCTGCGCAACAAGCTCCACTAGTACTCCCAGTCGATGCCGAACACGCCGGGGCCGAAGTCGAGCGCGACGGCGTGGACACCGTTGCCCTGGTCCGGTTTGAGTTCCTTCCGGTCCAGTGGTGACGTGCCCTGGCGCGAATATTGCCAGCACTTGGCCGGGACGGTGCCGGGGTCGAACCGGACCTCCAGCAGGTACTCGCGCACGGGACGCCGGAACTCGCGATAATGCGTGTTCCGGCATTCCGGGTACGGCGGCCCGGGGTTGGTCAGCGAGTACTCGATCAGGTGAGTCTCGCCGCGATCGATGGGCCGGTCGAAGAGCAGCTCGGCCACGGTGAGCCCGTGCTCGTCGTCGACCTCGGCACGTCCGACGTGGCAGTTGCGCAGGGTGTTCAGCACCGGCGGCCCCGCTTCCGGGTCGCCCTGGGCGTACACCAGCAGCCAGCGGTCCTGCCCGTCCGCGCCCGCCTGGAACACCGCCCGCGCGGTCACCGCGCGTTGCCCGCCGTCCTCGGCGATCTCGCACAGATCGTGCAGGCCGACGAGTTTCAGCTGATGGTGTTGTTCGAGCGCGTTGGGCGCGCCGACCTTCTCCAGCAGCGCCTGAAGCGCTTCGAGCGGGAAGGTCAGCGGCTGCTCGGTGGTGGCCCGGCTGCGGCGTGACGACGCCCCGCGCGGCCGCGGCGGCGGCAGGAGGCTGAGCAGCGATCCGGCGGGGATCGCCAACACCTCTTCGAGCACCCGGACAGCGGACAACGAACTCTGCCGTTCCGGCTGACGTTTGCCCGATTGCCAGTAACTCAGCGCGGTCACGCTCACCGACGCGCCGCGCGCGAGCAGCCGGGCTTGGATACGGTCGAGACTCAGGCCGCTCGTGGCGATGGCCGATCGCAACGCGGTGGCGAACGCGGTACGCGGTTGATCTTCATCGTCCGTGGTCACTCGGTCCGCCGCGCTCCCCGCCACCATATGCTGCCCGACCGCCCCCGTCTGCCGTTCCCTGACACCGCCCGGTTGATAACAACACGAATAACTTTAACAGTCTGAGGTAACGCTTCAGGGGCGCCTTCTGCCAGGCGAAAACGACTTTCCGGACGAGCGCCGTTACTCCGTATGGCCTAGTACTGGTAACTGTGAATCATTGCCCGGCCACCTGCGCACCGGCTTGCATGGCTCTCAACAACGATCATCCTCCCGGGTGATCCGCACGGCGCGGCAGGAAGGGAACCAGTGAGCAAGTCCCGGAAGAACCTGAAGTCCCGAAAGACCCGTAGCGGCCTCGTGGCGGGAGTCGCCCTCGCCGGTGTGACCGCGGCGGTCGCCACGTTCGGCGCGGGTGCGGCCAACGCCGACCAGCAGGGCGAGATCCGCGGCGCGGGTGCGGCCAACGCGGTCGGCGGCAGCTACATCGTCGTCCTCAAGCCCACCGCGGTCGGCCAGGGCGTCGCCGCGGCGAGCGAGATCACCGCGAACGTGGCCGCCAAGGCGCAGGGCCTCACCGGTCAGTACGGCACCACGCTGTCCCGCACGTTCGGCTCGGCGCTGAACGGCTTCTCGATCAAGGCCGACGAGGCCGCCGCGAAGCGTCTGGCCGCCGACCCGCAGGTCGCCTACGTCGTCCAGAACAAGACGTTCAAGATCAGCGAGACCCAGGACAACCCGCCCTCGTGGGGTCTGGACCGGGTCGACCAGGCCGACCTTCCGCTCGACGACAAGTACACCTACCCGGTGAAGGCCGACAACGTCACCGCCTACGTCATCGACACCGGTGTCCGCGGCTCGCACAAGGACTTCGGCGACCGCGCCACCGGCGGCAAGGACTTCGTCGACAACGACGACACCCCCAACGACGAGCACGGCCACGGCACGCACGTCGCCGGCACCATCGGCGGCACGGACCACGGTCTGGCCAAGGGCGTGAAGATCGTCGGCGTCCGCGTGCTGGACGCCAACGGCAGCGGCACCACCGAGGGTGTCGTCGCCGGTGTCGACTGGGTCGCGGCGAACGCCAAGGGCCCGTCGGTCGCCAACATGAGCCTGGGCGGCGGCGCGGACGACGCCCTGGACGCGGCGGTCAAGGGTGCCATCGACAAGGGCGTGACCTTCGCGCTCGCGGCGGGCAACGAGTCCTCCGACGCCGGCACCACCTCCCCGGCCAGGGTCAAGGAGGCCATCACGGTGGCCGCCAGCGACAAGACCGACAAGCAGGCCAGCTTCTCGAACTACGGTTCGGTCGTCGACCTGTACGCGCCGGGTGTCGACATCACCTCCACGTGGGGCACCGGTGACGACGCCACCAACACCATCAGCGGTACCTCGATGGCCGCGCCGCACGTCGCCGGTGCCGCCGCGCTGTACCTCTCGGCGCACCCTGACGCCACCCCGGCCCAGGTCGCCGAAGGTCTCGTCGCCGCCGCCGCGGACGGCAAGATCAGCAACCCGACCGGTGGAACGGCGAACAAGCTGCTCCAGGTCAAGTAAGACCCTTGAGGACAGGCTGCCCCCGGCGAACTCCAGGCGCCGGGGGCAGCCCCCTGTCCAAGGGGCTCCCAGACTTGTTACCAACGGGTAAGCTCCTGCCCATGGTCCTGCGGAAGAACATCCTGATCACCGGGGCGAGCTCCGGACTCGGCGAAGGAATGGCCAGGCAGTACGCCGCGAGAGGCCGCAACCTGGCGTTGGCCGCCCGCCGTGTCGACCGGCTCGAAACCCTCGCCGCGGAGCTCAAGAAGGCGTACCCCGGCATCACCGTGGTCACCCGGAAGCTCGACGTGAACGACCACGACCAGGTCTTCGCCGTCTTCGAGGAGTTCCGCGAGGAACTCGGCTCCCTCGATCGCGTGATCGTGAACGCGGGGCTCGGCAAAGGACAGCGGATCGGCACCGGCCGCTTCGACGCTAACCGCGAGACCCTTCAGACGAACTTCCTCGCCGCAGCCGCCCAGATCGAGGCCGCCGTCGGCATCTTCCGCAAGCAGAAGGACGGCCATCTCGTGGTCGTGTCCTCGTTCCTCGCGCTTCGCGGTGTGCCCGGCAACGCCACCGCGTACGCCGCCTCGAAGGCGGGTATCTCGTCGTTCGCCGAGGGAACCCGGATCGAGCTGCTGAAGACCCCGATCAAGGTCACCACGCTGCACCCCGGATTCATCGAATCGGAGATGAACGAAGACATCTCGAAGCTGCCGGGCGCCGTCAGGGCGGAGCCGGGCGCGCAGGCGCTCGTGAAGGCGATCGAATCCGAGACGGCGAAGGCGTTCGTGCCGACGTGGCCGTGGAGCGTGCTTTCGAAGCTCTTCCCGTTCGTCCCGGCGTCGATGCTGAAGAAGTTCGGATGACCTTGGCCGCGGACAAGACCGTCGAGGTACGCGGAGAGGACTCGTTCGACCCGGCCGCGATGCACGCCTGGCTGGCCGCGCGGGTGCCCGGGCTCGGCGATGCGCCGCCCGGGGTCCGCCAGTTCCCCGGTGGCGCCTCGAACCTCACGTACCTGCTGACCTATCCGGATCGCGAGCTGATCCTGCGGCGTCCGCCGGTCGGGCACAAGGCCGCGTCCGCGCACGACATGCGCCGCGAGTTCCGGGTCCAGCAGGCGTTGCGGCCGGTCTTTCCTTACGTGCCCGAGGTTCTCGCCTTCTGCGACGACGAAACCGTGCTCGGCGGTGACTTCTACGTGATGGAGCGGCTCGAAGGCCTGATCCTGCGCGGAGATCTGCCCGCCGGTTTCGACCTGCCGCCCGACAGTGCGCGTGAACTGTGCGGCAAGGTCGTCGACCGGCTGGTCGAGTTGCACGCCGTCGACGTCGAGGCCGCCGGGCTGGCCGACCTCGGCAAGGGCGCCGGCTACGTCGAGCGTCAGGTGCGCGGCTGGTCGGAGCGGTTCCTCAAGGCCCGCACGGAGAACGTCCCGGACTGCGCCGAGGTGATGGCGTGGCTGAAGGAGAACCAGCCGCCCGAGGTCAAGATCTGCCTGATCCACAACGACTACCGGCTCGACAACCTGGTACTCGACGACGATCTCGGCATCGTCGGCGTGCTCGACTGGGAGATGGCCACCCTCGGCGATCCGCTGATGGAATTGGGCAGCACCCTGGCGTACTGGGTGCAGGACGACGATGACGACGTCATGAAGCTCAGCCGTCGTCAGCCGACGCACCTGCCGGGGATGTACACGCGTGAGGAATTCGTGCGACGGTACGCGGAGCGGTCCGGTCTCGAAATCGGCGACTGGACGTTTTACGAGGTGTACGGCCTGTTCCGGCTCGCGGTGGTGATCCAGCAGATCTACTACCGCTACCACGCGGGGCAGACGACCAATCCGGCGCTGAAGGACCTCTGGCAGTTCGTCGGCTACCTCGACGGCCGCTGCCGCCGGATCATCGCGAAAGGGCACGCGTGATGGGCGCGATCTATCTGGTCCGGCACGGGCAGGCGTCGTTCGGCGCGGAGAATTACGACCAGCTCTCGCCTCGCGGGTTCGAACAGTCCACTGTGGTCGGTGAGGAACTGCTCCGTCGAGGTGTCGAGTTCACCCAGGCGCGGGCGGGTTCCCTTGCCCGCCAACGGGACACGGCCGCGACGGCGTTGAAGGTGCTCGGCTCCGGCATCGCCGTCGTCGAGGACGAGCGCTGGAACGAGTACGACCACGTCGACATCGCGAAGTATCACGCCGCCGGTGTCCAGCAGACCGACTCGCGGGCGTATCAGGCCGCTTTGGACGGTGCCCTGAACGCGTGGGTGTCGGCGGGGGATTCGAGTCCGTGTGCCGAGACCTGGCCCCGGTTCCTGGAGCGGGTCAAGGGTGCGCTGGCCGATGTCGTGGCGTCATTGGGCAAGGGCGAGCACGCCGTCGTGTTCAGCTCCGGTGGGGTGATCGCGACGGTCTGCGGCGCGCTCATGGGCACGCCGGAGGCGGGGCTGCTGAAACTGAACCGGGTCACCGTGAACGCGGGCATCACCAAACTGGTGTCCGGCCGCGGCGGGGTGACCCTGTTGTCGTTCAACGAACATCCGCATTTCGAGGCGGAAGCCGCGGAACTGCTCACCTACCGCTAGGAGACACGCGATGGCGTTCGGCGAGGTCACGGTCATCCCGGTCAACGGGCACGGTCCCGAGGACGTCGTGGTCGACGACCAGGGGCGGATCTACACCGGCGTCGACGACGGGCGGATCCTGCGCGTCACGCCGGACGGCAAGCGGATCGACGTCCTCGGCGACACCGGCGGCCGTCCGCTGGGCCTGGAGTTCTACGGCGAAGACCTCCTGATCTGCGACGCCAAGGCCGGTCTGCTCACCATGCCCCTCGCGGGCGGCCCGGTCACCACGCTGGCGACTTCGGCGGTGGGGCTCGACTTCGTGTTCTGCAACAACGCCGCCGTCGCCTCCGACGGCACGGTGTACTTCACCGACTCGTCGCGCCGCTTCGGCATCGAGAAATGGCGTGACGACCTGATCGAGCAGACCGGCGGCGGACGGCTCCTGCGGCGCACACCGGACGGGAAGATCGAGCAGCTCGCGGACGGTTTCCAGTTCGCCAACGGCGTCGCGCTGCCGCCCGACGAGTCCTATGTGGCCGTCGCCGAGACCGGCGCCTACCGGGTCGCGCGCGTATGGCTCACGGGCGACAAGGCGGGCACGCGGGACTACCTCGTCGACGATCTGTGGGGTTATCCCGACAACATCTCGACCGGCAGCGACGGACTGATCTGGATCACCGTGGCGAGCCCGAAGGTGCCCGCGCTTTCCTTGGTGCAGAAGCTCCCCGCGCCGCTGCGGGCCGGTGTCCGGGCGTTGCCGACCGCGCTGCAGCCCGCACCCGCGCGGGAATGCGGGGTGCGGGGCGTGACCCCGGACGGAAAGCTGGTCCACGAACTGCGCGGGGAGATCGACGGGTTCCACGTGCTCGTCGGGGTCCGCGAACGGGCCGGGACCCTCTACTTCGGATCCCTGGAGGACAACGCGATCGCGGTGACGTCAGTCTAGGCAGAACTCGTTGCCCTCGGGGTCGTTCATCACGATGAAGCCGAGGCTCAACGGCTGCTCGGGCTCGAAACGCTTCACTCGCGTCGCGCCCAGGGCGACGAGACGGTCGCATTCGGCTTCGAGCGCCGCCATGCGCTCGTCACCCTGCAGGCCGGGAGCGGCGCGGATGTCGAGGTGGACGCGGTTCTTCGCGATCTTGTCCTCCGGGACCTGCTGGAAGAAGATCCTGGGCCCTTCGCCCGCCGGGTCTTCGAGGGCAGAGCGGCTGTTGCGCTGCTCCACGGGCATGCCGACCCGCTCGAGGAACTCGTCCCACGCGTCCAGCGGGTCGGTGCCCTCGGGCACCTCGACCCCGGGCGGGCCGGGGTGGACGTAGCCCAGGGCGTCGCGCCAGAAGGTGGACAGGGCTTTGGGGTCGAGGGCGTCGAAGCTGACCTGGAATTCGCGGCTCTTGCGGTTCATGGGAGAAGTCTGACACGCCTAGCGGACAGGATCGGTCCGCTATCTCTGGCAGAGTGGGTGACATGGAGGACGAGCGCGGGACGACCGAACGGGTGCTCACCCTGCTCGGGCTGTTGCAGCAGCGTGCCGTGTGGACCGGTCCGGAGCTGGGGGAGCGGCTCGGTGTCACGCCGCGCACGATCCGGCGGGACGTCGAGCGGCTGCGCGCGCTCGGTTACCCGGTGCAGGCGAGCAACGGCGTCGGCGGGGGCTACCAGCTCGGGCCAGGCCATGACATGCCGCCGTTGCTGCTGGACGACGAGGAGGCGATCGCCACCGCGGTCTCGCTGCTCGCCGGCGCGGGCAGCGGGGAAGCCGCGTTGCGGGCGCTGACGAAACTCGACCGGGTGCTGCCGACCAGACTGCGGCACGAGGTGAGCGCGTTGTCCGGCTCCGTGGTCGCCTTCGACGGAAGCCGCGCGCCGATCGACCCCGACGTGCTCATGACCCTGGCCCGCGCTTGCCGCGACGAGGTCGAGTTGGGCTTCGAGTATCCGTCTTCGGGTTCCATGCCGCGGCGGGTCGAGCCGTACCGTTTGGTGGCCTCGGGGCGGCGCTGGTATCTGCTCGCCTACGACCTCGACCGCGACGACTGGCGCACCTTCCGCGTCGATCGGATGACCGGAGTTTCCGCGCGGTCGTGGCGTTTCCGTCCGCGCGAGGCGCCCGACGCGGCGGCGTACGTGCAGGAGAACATCGCCAGCCGGGTCTATCGGCACCAGGCACGGTTTTTGGTGCACGCGCCCGCTCCGGTCGTGCGTTCGCAGATCCCGGCGTCGGCCGCTGTCGTGCGGGAACGGGGGCGTTCGCGGTGCGAGGTGCTGAGCGGGGCCGGGGATCTCGATTTCCTGCTGATGCATGTGGTGGTGCTGGGGCACGCTTTCGAAGTGATCGAGCCGGTGGAGTTGGGCGAGCGGTGCCGGGTTCTGGCCGATCGATTGCTGGGCGCTGCGGGCCACCTTTCGCAATTAGCCGACTAATTGCGTGGGGTTCTTCGCATTTAGTCGACTAATGGCTAGAGGGCCTCGCATTTGGTCGACTAAGTGCGGGGCGTGCTCGGAGGTAGTCGCATGGGTGGCCGGCCTGGCCTTCGGTGCTATTCACTCTGTCTCGACGGCGTGTTTGAGGGTGCGCCCGCCGTTGCTCGCATTTAGTCGACTAAGTGCGTGGGGTGCCTTCGCAGGGTGATTCGGGGTCGGTGGCTGTTTCACTCTTCGGTGTTGTTCGTGCGGTTTGCTGGTTGCTTGAAATTACGAACACGTGTTCGATTTCTTCGGGTATTATGAAGGGGTGTCCGAGACCTTCCTCCCCGAGTTGCCGCAGGAACTGTGGCGTGCCGGCAAGCTGGAGCTTGCCCATGGCGTGCAGCACGCTTTGCAGCTGATTCGGATCGCGACCGCCTGTCTGGGGCAGTTCCTGGCGGAGATCGAGTCTCGGGGCGCCAAAGACTTGTACGGGCATGGCAGCACGGCAAGCTGGCTCGCCGAGATCGCGGGATTGTCGCGGGGTGAGGCGGGTCCGATCGTGAAGCGGGCGATCGCCTTGAACCCCACCCGGGCCCTGGATGGCACCGAGGTTCCGCCTCTCGCTCCCGCCACTGCTGCGGTCGCCGCTCAGGGACTGGTCGGGGACGAACGGATCGATCAGATCCTGGAGATCCTGAAAAACCTCCCCGCCGACATTTCGGCCGAGGATCGGGCGGGTGCGGAGCAGATCCTCGCCAACCTGGCCCCGAGTGCCGGTCCCCGGCAGCTCGCCAAGGCCGAGGCGAACCTGCAAGACTTACTGAATCCGGACGGCAACGAACCCAAAGACCCCGAGCCCAAAGAACCACGCCGCGAGATCACCCTGGAACGGCGCAAAGACGGCTTCTGGAAACTCACCGGCCTCCTCGATGACGAGACCGGCGCCCGCACCGCCGCCGCCCTGGAAGCACACGCCCAGCCGCGGCCGGTGGATGAGTTCGGGCAGGCGGACTTGCGGATGAAGTGCGAACGCATGGGCGACGCCTGGGCCGAACTCCTCGACTTGGCGATCGCCTGCCCGGACCAGCCCGGAACCAGCGGTTACCGCACCTTGGTGCACGTCACCATCGGGCTGGAGGAACTCAAATCGGGTCTCGGCACCGCCTGCTTGGACTTTGTGGGGACGATGACGGCGCGGGAAGCCCGGCTAGCGGCCTGCGATTGCCTGATGGTGCCGGTCGTGATGGGCGCGTCGGGGGAACCGCTGGATATGGGGCGCCTGAGAAGATTCGTCACCCCAGGGCAGAGACGCGCGTTGAACATCCGAGACGGCGGCTGCGCCTTCCCCGGATGCCACCGGAAACCCAAGAACTGCCACGCCCACCATATTGAGCACTGGGCAGACGGCGGACCCACCGACCTCCGAAATCTCGTGTTGCTCTGCGGCTTCCATCACCGGCTGATTCACCACGGTGACTGGGAAGTACGGATGGCGGCCGATGGGTTACCGGAGTTCATCCCACCCCAGTATCGGGATCCGCTCCGAAAACCTAGGCGCAACACCCTGCATCACGTCTAGGCCCCGAGGAGCCCGTTAGCCACCCAGGCGACGGGCCCCTCGGCATGCCCGTGTGCGTTTTGGGACATCTGACGTTCCAAAACCCACACAGTCCATCGCTCGCCCGACCGAGACCCCTCAGGACCCGCCACTCGGCGACGAAGCCCTCCGTATCCGCGACTGAGGCCTGCCCCTTCCCCAGATTCATCGACGACCGAAGCACTCCCTAACGGACGACCACCACGACTGGCCCGATCACGCACGACTGTGTGGATTTCAGGTCATCCAACGCACCAAAATCCACACAGTCCATCGTCACCGGACCGGTCACGACCGAAACACCGGCACCCGAAATCCCTGAGGACCTGCTCGCCTGCCCCGCTCGTGAAAGCCCGCCACCGGAACCGATCCGCCGCCCAGTCCTTAATGGACGATTCAAGAGCGCATCACAAGCTGAGCATCTTGACTGGACCGGCCACACAGTCCATCGTCACCAGACCGGTCATGACCGACCGGAGCCAGCCCCGACGGTCACCGAAAGAACTCACCGACCGGTCCATTGAGGCGAACGCCCAGCCGTCCACGCCGCATAGAACTCCCCATGATCCTTCGCCGTCATCAGCAAAGCCTGCGTGATCGCCTCCAGCTCGATGGAACTCCCCAGGTCCATATCGAGCTCACGCGTCAACAGAACCTTCGTCGTGCTGTAAGCCAAAGCCGGCCCATCGGCAAGACGCCGAGCCAACGCGGAAGCCTCCGAAGCCAAGTCTGAGTCGGGCACCACCTTCGAAGCCAGCCCGATGGTCTCGGCTCGGGCGGCGTCGATCTTGTCGCCCAGCATCAGCAGTTCCGTCGCCCGGCCGAGCCCGACCAGCCGCGGCAGCAGGTACGCCGAGCCCATGTCCGCGCCGGCCAGCCCGACCTTCGTGAACAGGAAGGCGAACTTCGCCGACGACGCCAGCAGCCGGAAGTCGCTCGCCAGCGCGATCACCGAGCCCGCGCCCGCGGCGACACCGTTCACCGCGGCGATCACCGGGATGGGGCATTCCCGCAGCGCCTTCACCACCGCGCCGGTCATCCGCGTGAACTCCAGCAGTTCCGCGGACTCCATCTTCTGCAGTTCACCGATGATCTCTTCGACGTCGCCGCCGGAGCAGAAACCCCGCCCCTGCCCGGTGATGACCAGCACCCGGACGTCGCCGCGATGCGGCAATTCGGCCAGCAGGTCGCGCAGGTCGGCGTAGCTGTCGAAGGTGAGCGCGTTCAGTTTGTCGGGGCGGTTCAAGGTGACCGTGGCGACGCCGTCGTCCACGGTGAACTCGAAGTGCTCCCAGTCCGTCGTGATCGGCGGCGTGGCGCGGAACGGGCTCATGACTGGATCCCACCTCCATCGAGGACGAGTGTCTGTCCGTTGATCGCGGCGGCTTCGGGCGCCGCGAAGAAGGTCACCGCGTGGGCGACCTCGTCGGGTTCGAGCAGGCGGCCGAGTGGTGACGCGGCGGCGAGGGCGGCTTCCGCGTCGGCTTCGTCGCGGCCGGTCCGTTCCTGGATCCGGGCGACGGAGGCTGCCGTCATGTCCGTGCGCACGAAGGCCGGGCAGACGGCGTTCGCGGTGACGCTGGTGCCCGCCAGTTCCGCTGCAGTAGCCCGCATCAGGCCGACGGCGGCGTGCTTCGACGCGGTGTAGCCGGCGGTGTAGCGGTAGCCGATATGCGACGCCGTCGAGGCGACGGTGACGATCCGGCCGGTGTCGCGCGACCGCATACCGGGCAGGACCGCCCGTGTACACAGGAAAGCGCCGGTCGCGTTGACCTCGAGCTGGGTCCGCCACTGCTCCAGCGAGGTCTTCGCCAGCGGGGCGCTCGCCGAGATCCCGGCGTTGTTCACCAGCACGTCCACCGGCCCGAGACCGTCGAAGTACCGCGCGACGGCGTCTTCGTCGGTGACGTCGCAGTCGGCCCGGCCGGGGGCGTGCACCTTGTCGCCGGCGGCCCGGAACCGGGCGGCGATGGCCGCGCCGATCCCGCGGGTCCCGCCGGTGACGACGACGATCCTGCTCACTCTGCCTCCACCCGGCGCAACGCGCGCCGATCGAGTTTTCCGTTGGCGGTGCGGGGGAGTTCGGTCACGAACACCACCTCGCGCGGATACTTGTGCTTCGCCAGCTGGGCCCGCGCGTGATCCTTGAGTTCCTCGGCCGTGGCGGAAGCGCCCTCCGCCAGGACGACGCACGCCCGAGGGACGACGAGGCCGTCGACGGTCACGCCCAGCACCGCGCAGTCGACGACCGCGGGATGACCGATGAGGCAGTCTTCGATCTCGCTCGGCGCGACGAACACGCCGGACACCTTCAGCAGGTCGTCGGCGCGGCCGTGGTGGTGGAAGTATCCGTCGGTGTCGCGGCTGAACAGATCGCCGGTGCGCAGGGTGTCGCCGTGGAACGTCCGCGCGGTCTTCTCGGCGTCGCCGTAGTACTCGCGCGCGATCGTCGGGCCGGTCACCTCCAGCGTGCCGATCTCCCCGTCCGGCAACGGATCGCCGCTCTCGTCCAGCACGCGGGCGGTGTAGCCGGGGACCTCGCGGCCGAGGCTGCCGACCCGCTGCGCGCCGGGCACATTGGACAGATAGATGTGATACGCCTCCGACGAGCCGATCCCGTCGATCACCGGGACACCGAACAGGTTGTCCCACTTGCGATGCAGCTCCGACGGCAAGGCCTCACCCGCCGACGTCGCGAGCCGTAGCGAGCTCATGTCCACTCCTGCCGCCGCCGGATGGGCGATCATCGCGCTCATCATGGTCGGCACGTTGACCAGGATCGTCGGCCGATAGCGCTCGATCAGCGAGAACAGCAGGTCGGCGGTGCTGCGTTGCGGGAACACGATCCCGGACGCGCCCACGCCGAACGGGAACAACGCGGTCAGATCGCGCGCGTAGCCGAAGAACAGCTTCGGCACGGCCAGTACGCGGTCGTCCTCGCGGAGGCCGAGCACGCCGAGCGCGTACCGGTCGAAGCTTTCCAGCGCGCTGCGCGCCGGGTGCACACACGCCTTGGGCGCGCCGGTGCTGCCGGTGGTGAACTTCCAGATCGCGACGTCGTCCAGCGTGGTCGGCGCGGCTTCCAGTTCGGCCGACGCCGAGGCGATCAGCGTGGAGAACGAGTGCTCGCCGGGCAGCAAGTCCACGTCGCCGACGACCAGCAGGTTCCGTGCCCCGGCTTCGCGCAGCGCGGGCAACGTCGAGGCGTCCGCGATGACGACGACGGCCTCGGTGTAGCCGAGGTAGTACGCGTAATCCTTGGGCTGCAGGAAGGAATAGACCTCGGCGGTGACCGCGCCGATCTTCTGCGCCGCATACCAGACGGCCACGAACTCGACGCCGTCGTTCAGCGCCAGCAGAACCCGCTGTCCACTTCGGACACCGAGCTCGCGCAGCACGTTCCCGGCCCGGTTCACCAATGCGCCGAGCTGCGCATACGTGACTTCCTCGTCGCCGCACAGCAACGCCGTCCGGTGCCCGGGGAGGCGGTCGACGAAATGGGTCGCCAGATTGAAGGTCATACGAGCTCCCGGATCGCTTCGACCAGGATGTCGGTGAGTACCGAAAAGGTCTTCTCGCCTTCCTCGGCGGTCGCCTGGGCGGGGGTGCCGCAGTAGGCCTCGGTCATCCCGGCCGAGGCGAAGTCCGTGACCCCGCCGCGCGCCAGGTCGACGTGGACCGCGGGCAGTCCGCGCTGGACGGCGGCGTCCACGAGATCCGGCCGGTCGGCCAGCACCAGCGACGTCTCGTACTGCCCGGCATGGCATTCACCCGAGCGGAACTCGTCGGTGAGCCGCGCGGCGTACCGGCGGCGGACGAGGTCGACGAAGCCGACGTCCGCCGTCTCCGCCACCCGCCGCAGTACGGCGAGATGCGCCGGCTCGAAATGGTTGTTGACCAGCAGGATCCGGGTGAGCCCCTGCTCGGTGAGCGCGCCGCAGATCTCGGTCAGCAGCGCGTACAGGGTCTCTTCGCCGATCGAGACGCCGCCCGCGAACCCGGCGGCGAACCGCGTCACCCCGTACGGCACCTCGGGCAGGATCAGCACGCGCAAGCCGGGATCGCCTGCCAGGCGCGCGGCGGCACGTTCGCACATCCCGCGCGAGATCAGGGGATCGGTGCCCAGCGGCGCGTGCGGTCCGTGCGGCTCGACCGCGCCCACCGGGAGCAGCAGCACGGGAACGCGCGCGTCGGACGCGAGCGCGGCCACCTGACGCGAGCTCAACTCCGCGAAGTACGTCACTCGAATCAAGCTACACCGCAGCGGCCTGAGGTGTATAGAGTTGCGCTCATGCCCGAATCGGCCCCGCCCCACGGCGACCCAGGTCCCCAGGAACTGGTGATGACGCTGCTCGGCACCTACGTGTCGCCGCGCGAGAGCCGTCGTGTCTGGTCCGGCGGCCTGGTCGGCGTGCTCGCCGGGCTCGGCTTCTCCGACGGCGCCGCGCGGATCGCGCTGGCCAGGCTCGCCCGCCGCGACCTGCTCGCGAGGCACAAGGCGGGCAGGCTCGTCCACTACTCGCTGACCCGCCGCACGATCGCGCTGCTGGAGGACGGCGATCGCCGGATCTTCTCCCTCGGCAGGCGTGAGCGCGAGGTCGGGCAGTGGACCGTGCTGTGGCAGAGCATCCCGGAGAGCCGCCGTCAGGCGAGGGAGCGGTTGGTGCGACGGCTGCGTTTCCTCGGGTTCGGCCCGGTGCAGGACGGCACCTGGATCGCGCCGCACGACCGTGAGGCCGAGGTGCTCGCCCTGCTGGCCGAACTGGACGTCGCCGAACACGCCGGGCTGATGCTCGGGAAACCGTCGGCCGGGCTCGACGTCCGGCGGTTCGCCGCGCGGGCCTGGAACCTCGACGGCCTCGCCGCGCGTTACGACGCGTTCGTCCGAGATTTCGGCGGATATTCAGGCGACCTGCCTGACGCCGAGGCGTTCCAGGTCCGAACCTGGCTGACGCATACGTTCCGCGCCTTCCCGTCACTCGATCCGGAGCTCCCGGTCGGGCTGGTGCCCGCTCCGCCGAGCCGGGCGGCCGCGGTCGAGTTGTTCCACGATCTCTATCAGGCGCTGGCCCCGGCGGCGCAACGCCATTTCGACGAGGTGACTGAAAAATGAACGACACTCAGGCCGCATTGAGTTACACGTCCTACCTTTCGCTGGACGAATTGCTGGACGCACAGCATCCGCGGTCCGACGAGCACGACGAATTGCTCTTCATCGTGATCCACCAAGTGTATGAACTTTGGTTCAAACAAGTTCTCCACGAGGCGCTTTACCTGCAGGAGCAACTCGAAGCGGGTAACACCGCTCACGCCGTCCGCACTTTGCGGCGAATCCTGACTATCTTCAAGGTGGTGGTCGCGCAGATCGATGTGCTCGAGACGATGACTCCGAGCCAGTTCACCAGTTTCCGTGCGCGACTCGACGCGTCGAGCGGGTTCCAGTCTGCTCAGTTCCGTGTCCTGGAGGCCGTCCTCGGCCGCCGGGACGAGCGGGTGTTCGCGCATTACCCCGAAGGCGGTGAACAGCGCGCCCAGATCGCGGACGCGATGTCACGGCCGTCGCTCTTCGACTCCTTCGTCACCTACCTCGCGGTGAAGGGGTACGACGTCCCGACCGGGCGCGATGTCACCAAGCCACTCGAACCCTCTCCGGCGCTCCAAGAGGTTCTGTTGCGGGTCTACCGCGACGACACCGGGCCGTCCGTCGTGGCGGAGCACCTGGTCGATCTGGACGAAGGGATGCAGGAGTGGCGGTATCGGCACGTGAAGATGGTCGAGCGCACCATCGGAGACAAGACCGGGACGGGGGGTTCGTCGGGCGCGCACTATCTGCGTACGACGCTTTTCTCCCCGATGTTCCCGGATCTCTGGGCGGTGCGGAGCAGGCTTTGACGAACCTCGACGAACTCCGCCGCGATCCCAACGCGCTCGCGGAGCACTACCAGGCGTTCGGTGTGGCGGACCGGATCCTGTTGACCGGGCACTCGCATCAGGCGTGGCCGGACGTCGCGCGGGAAGGTCTTCTGGAGGCCTTCGCCGACGCGGCCGAAGAGGTCGACACGAAATGGGACCGTGCCTTCGCGAAGGCCGACGAGATGCGGGCCGGGTTCCGGGCGCTGCTCGGTGACCCGCACGGCGGTATCGCGCTCGGCGCCAGTACCCACGATCTGGTGATCCGGTTCCTCTCGGCGATGGACCTGCCCCGCCGTCCGCGCCTGGTCACCACCGACGGCGAGTTCCACACCCTGCGCCGTCAGCTGGGCAGGCTGGCGGAGGAAGGCGTCGAGGTGGTCCGCGTCTCCGCGGCGCCGGTCGCCACGCTGGCCGAACGCGTCGCGGCCGAGGTCACCGAAGACACCGCCGCCGTGCTCGTCTCGGCCGTGCTGTTCGAGACCTCCCGGCTCGTGCCGGGCCTCGCGCATCTCGCCGACGTCTGCCTTTCGAAGTCGGTGAACCTCGTCGTCGACGCCTACCACGCGCTCGGCGTCGTCCCGTTCTCGCTGCACGACCTCGGGCTCACCAACGCCTGGGTGCTCGGCGGCGGCTACAAGTACCTCCAGCTCGGCGAGGGCAACTGCTTCCTGCGGATGCCCGCGCACGCGCAGGAACTGCGGCCGGTCGTCACCGGCTGGTACGCCGAGTTCGGCGCGCTCGCGGACGAGCGCCGGCCCGGCCAGATCGCCTACGCCGCCGGATCGGACAGGTTCGCCGGAGCGACCTACGACCCGACGAGCCACTACCGGGGCGCTCGCGTCTTCCGGTTCTTCGCCGAGCACGGGCTCACGCCCGAGTTCCTGCGGGAGGTTTCGCGGCACCAGATGGGCTTCCTCGCCGAGGGCTTCGACAAGCTCGGGCTGCCCGAGGACGTCATCACCCGTGACCGGGAGACGCCGCTCGACCGCGTCGGCGGCTTCCTGTCGCTGAAATGCGCCGACGCCGGAGCACTGCAGGCCGCCCTCGCCGAACGCGGCGTCCGGACCGACAGCCGCGGCGCGTATCTGCGGTTCGGACCGGCGCCGTATCTGTCCGATCGGCAGCTCGATTCCGCGCTCCGTGTCCTTCAAGAGGTCGTCGACGGCTGAGACACCTCGGCCCCGGCTTGGCGAACGGACCGGGGCGATCTAGGTTTGCGATGTGGCACCGTCGCCGCCGGACGACCTTCGTCGGGGACTGTGCCTTGTTGCAGGAACTTCGCACGTGAGCCACAAGCAGCGTGCACTCCAGGACAAGGAGTCACCACAGTGACCGAAGTGTTCGGCCAAGGTACCGGCCATGAACAGGTCGTCTTCTGTCAAGACCAGGCCACCGGCCTGAAGGCCATCATCGGGATCTACTCGACGGCGCTCGGACCCTCGCTCGGCGGGACCCGGTTCTACCCCTACGAGTCCGAAGACGCCGCGCTCGCGGACGTCCTCGCGCTGTCGAAGGGGATGGCGTACAAGAACGCGCTCGCCGGGCTCGACCTCGGCGGCGGCAAGGCCGTCATCATCGGCGACCCCCAGAAGCACAAGACCGAAGCGCTGCTTCGCGCCTTCGGCCGGTTCGTCCAGACGTTGGGCGGCCGCTACATCACCGCCTGCGACGTGGGCACCTACGTGCAGGACATGGACATCGTCGCCCGTGAATCGGAGTTCGTCACGGGCCGCTCGCCGGAGAACGGCGGCGCCGGCGACTCCTCGGTGCTCACCGCTTTCGGCACCTACCAGGGCATGCGCGCCTCCGCGGACGCCGTCTGGGGTGTCCCGGACCTCGCGGGCCGCAAGGTCGGCGTCGCCGGCGTCGGCAAGGTCGGGCACATCCTGGTCGGGCATCTGATCGAGGTGGGCGCGCAGGTGGTCATCACCGACGTCTCGCCCGCGGCGATCGAGCGCACCCGCGCGGCGTACCCCGGGGTCGAGGTCGTCGAGGACATCGACGCGCTGATCCGCACCGAACTCGACGTCTTCGCGCCGTGCGCGCTGGGCGGGGTGCTCACCGACGAGACCGTCGGCCTGCTCCGCTCGAAGATCGTCTGCGGCGCGGCCAACAACCAGCTCGCGCATCCGGGCGTCGGCAAGCAGCTCGACGACCGCGGCATCCTCTTCGCGCCGGACTACCTGGTCAACGCCGGTGGCGTGATCCAGGTCGACGACGAGCGGCACGGCTTCGACTTCGCGCGCGCCAAGCGCAAGACGACGGCCATCTTCGACACCACCAAGGCGGTCTTCGCGCTGGCGAAGGCCGACGGTGTCCCGCCGGCGACGGCGGCGGACCGGCTGGCCGAACGCCGGATGGCCGAGGTCGGCGGGCTGCGGTCGATCCTGACGGTGTAGGTCCCTGAACGCGGCCCTCTGAACGCAATGAAAGGTCCTTTCCTTGCAAATTTTGCAAGGAAAGGACCTTTCATGGCACTGGGGTGTGCCGGGGACTCAGCCGCTCTTGCGACGGAAGGTGCGCTTGTTCGCCGCCGGACCGTGCGCGTGCAGGTTCTTCCCGCCGCCGTTCTCGTGCGCCGAGCCTGAGCGGGCCTGAGCCTGCTTGCGCTCCAGGGCCTCGCGGAACTTGCGCTTCGTGTCGTCCTCTTCGCCATCCGCCGGTGACGGTGCGGGTTCAGTCATTCTTACCTCCGAGGTGACGACGTGTGACCACGCCAGCCTGTCAGGAACCGACCGGCTTGGCGAGTCGATTTACGTCACCTGGACGGCGCGGGCAGCTGGACCGGACCGCCGAACCGGACCCGGTCCCGCAGCAGCGGGTGCCAGCAGTGATCGCACAGCAGGATCGGCTTCAGCCGGTTGCCGCAGTCCACGTGCTCCAGCGTGATGTCGGGCTCCTGACCCGGGACCTCGAAACCCCGCGACCATTCGGCGATGAAGGCCAGCGCGGGGAAGAACGCGAGCCCTTTCGCCGTCAGCCGGTAGTCGTGCGCGTCGGTGCGGGTCTTCGCGATCCCGGTCCGCAGCACGCCGACGTCCACGAGTCTCGACAGCCGCCCCGAGAGCACGCTCGGCCCGATGCCCAGTTCGCGTTCGAACTCCGAGAAATGCCGTGCCCCGAGCAGCGCGCTCACCACGACCCCGGTCGACCATCGGTCGCCGAGGAGTTCCATGGTGTCCGGGAAGAACATCAGCGGATCGCCCGCGAGGGACTCGGCGTCCTTGCGGCGGAAGCGTTTCGACGCCGTCGCTTCGACGACGCCGGTCTCGTCGAGCCGCCGGGCGCGGACGTCGCGGGCGTCGACCCGGCGTTCGCACGAGGCGCAGCCGAGGGGCGCCGACGTGGCCAGTTCGCAGTCGAGATGGATCAGCGTCGGCAGTACCGCGCGCCGTCCCTCGACCCATTCCCGTTCCCACGCCCAGATCGAGATCAGCAGCGGCCACAGATCGAGGCCGCGTTCGGTGAGCCGGTACTCGTGCCGGGTGCGGCGCGCGTCCCGGTACGGCGTGCGGACGAGCACGCCCGCGTCGACCATTTCGCGCAGCCGCCCGGACAACGCGGTGGGGGAGATGCCGAGCCGCAGCCGGAGCTCCTCGTAACGGCGGAAGCGCAGGAAAAGGCTCTGCAGGATCAGCAAGGTCCACTGATCGCCGAGCAGTTCGAGCGCCCGTCGCAGCGGATCGCCCGCCGGCCGGACGCGGTGCGCCGTCGCCTCTGTCACGTGGTTCCTTCCGAGGGTGGTGTCGCTGTCAGCGTACTACTGACTACAGCAACAGAAGCCTCTTGACGCCTGACTACAGAAATCATAGTGTCTCAGCCATCGGTCAACACGAACCAGCCGGGGAGTACCGATGACGAGCACCTCCGAGCAGCCGGTCCTGGTGGCAGCCGCCACCGGGGAACCCGAGGTCAACCCGTACCTGATGGGCGTCTACGCCCCGGTCGGCGAGGAGATCGACGCGAGCGATCTCGAGGTCATCGGCAAGATCCCCGCGGACCTCAACGGCGTGTACCTGCGCAACGGGCCGAACCCCCGGTTCGAGCCGGAGGGGCGCTACCACTGGTTCGACGGCGACGGCATGATCCACGCGGTCCATCTGGAGAACGGCAAGGCCCGCTACCGCAACCGCTGGGTCCGCACCAAGGCGTTCGAGGCCGAATCCGAAGCGGGCAAGGCGCTCTGGAAGGGCGTCATGGAGTCGCCCAAGGGCAACCCGTTCGGCAACACGCACGGCCTGAACGTCAAGGACAGCGCCAATACCGACCTGATCTTCCATCGCGGCAAGGTGCTCTCGACCTGGTACATGTGCGGCACACCGTACGCGGTCGATCCGCTTTCGCTGGAGACACTGGGCGCCGAAGACTTCCTCGGCACGCTGGTCGGCGACATGATGGCCCACCCGAAGGTCGACGAGCGCACCGGCGAGATGTTCTGGTTCGACTACGGGCCGCGGCCGCCGTACCTGCGCTACGGCGTGATCAGCGCGGACGGCAAGGTCGCGAGCACGACCGACATCGAACTCCCCGGCCCGCGCCTGCCGCACGACATGGCGATCACCGAGAACCACGCCGTCCTGATGGATCTACCGCTGGTCCAGGACATGGAGGCGGCGCGCAACGGCCGTCACAGGCTGTTGTTCGACCGGTCGCTGCCGAGCCGGTTCGGGGTGCTTCCTCGCTACGGTAACGGTAGCCAGATCCGCTGGTTCGAAGCCAGCCCCTGCTACATCTACCACGTCGTCAATTCCTGGGAGCAGGGCGAAGAAATCGTCCTCGACGTCTGCCGCGTCCAGCGCCCGCAACCGCGCGCGGACGCCCGCACCCCGCTCGCCAAGATGCTGTCGTACCTGCGGCTGGACGCCTCGCTGCACCGCTACCGGTTCAACCTCCGGACCGGGCAGTGCCTGGAGAACCAGCTCGACGACGACAACACCGAATTTCCGTCCGTCGACTCGAGGGTGGTCGGCGGCCGGAATCGCTTCTCCTACGCGGTGCACATCTCGCCGGAGTCGACGCTCAAGTTCGACGGCCTGGTGTGCTACGACAATCTTGCCGGCGCCAAGACCGAACACCGTTTCGGTCCGGGCCGGTGGGGCAGTGAGGCGCCGTTCGCACCCCGCGACGGCGCGGCCGCCGATTCCGCCGACGGCTATCTGGTGACCTTCGTCCAGGACGAGCGTGAGGGGCGCTCGGAGCTGGACGTCTTCGACGCCGCCGATCTCGCTGCCGGACCCGTGGCCAGGGTCCTCTTGCCCCAGCGGGTCCCGCTCGGTTTTCACGCGACCTGGGTACGAGCGGACCAGCTGGAACCTTCCCGTGATCGATGATCCCCGTCGCACTCGCCCACCGGAGGGGGATGGGCAGGTGTGTCAGGGCCGGAAAGCCGCGTCCGAGTCGCCCCTTCCAGGGGGTGGGGCGACTCGGACCTGGCATCGTGGACGAAACGCCGGGCGAGCGCGCCGACCGCGGTCGCGGCGGTGAACACGAGGGCGGCGACGCCCGTCTCGGTCGTGAACTGGAGCGCGCCCAGTGTCCCGACGGTGAATCCCGAATGGACACCCCAGGCGATCACCGCCGTCCCGGCGGTCGCGGTCAAACGCGTCGCGACACCGGTGGCGAGGACGACGAAACCCAAGGCCAGCAAGGAAAAGACGTGATGTCGCGCCGAGCCGAGGAGTCCGGCCACCGACGCCGCGACGACGACGGAGGCACAACCGAACGGGAAGCCGAAACACTCGGGATTCCTCATCCGCCCAGTCAACTCCGTGTCACCGGCCGAGCCGCGGGCGTGAACGCCTTCCCTACGGCTCCGCCGGGAACCTTGACGGAATCCTGACCCTTCAGGCCTTGCGCGCGTGCGCGATGATCGCGTCGGCGATCGCGGGCCACAGCTGCCGCGGCAGTTCGTGACCCATTCCGGGGAACAGCAGCAGTTCCGCGTCCGGGATCGCCTCCGCGGTGGCCTTCCCGCCGCTGACGTTGATCAGCGGGTCGCTTTCGCCGTGGATGACGAGCGTGGGGACGTGGACGTCGCGCAGCTTCGCCGTGCGGTCACCCGAAGCGACGACGGCGGCGGCCTGCCGCAGTGCACCCTCGGGGTGATTCGCGCGGTCGTAGTTACGGGTGGCCTTCATGCGCAGGAACTCTTCGTCGGACGGGTGACCGGGCGAACCCACGAGCTTGAACCAGGCGATGCCGTCTTCGATCGCCTGCTCCCGGGTGGCGGCGGGCGGCCGCGTCAGCCCGGCGAGCGCGGCGGGCTCCGGATGCCCGACCGAGGGATCCCCGGTGGTCGACATGATCGACGTGAGGCTGAGCAGCCGCTCCGGCGAGTCGATCGCGAGCTGCTGCACGATCATCCCGCCCATCGACGCCCCGACGACGTGCGCGCGGGCGAAACCGAGCGCGTCGAACAACCCGGTGATGTCTGCGGCGAGATCGGACAGCAGGTACGGCGCGGAGGTCAGGTCACCCGCGGCGAGCGCGGCCAGATCCGGCGCGGGGAGATCGTCCAGATAGGACGAGAGACCGATGTCGCGGTTGTCGAAGCGGACGACGTGGAACCCGCCCTCGGCGAGCAGTGCGCAGAAGCCCTCCTCCCACGTCACCATCTGGGCGCCGAGTCCCATCACCAGGACCAGCGGCGGATCCGCGGGGGAGCCGAAGGTGTCGTACTCGAGTTCGAGACCGTTCACACGCGCGCGGGGCATGGCCTGATCCTGCCGGAAGCCCCCGCCGTCCGGCCAGCCGAATGCGGATACGGTAGCCCGCATGCCGACTTTCTCCGAAGACGCGGGTTCCCGGCCGAGGTCCCGCGCGGCTTCCGGACGGCCGGCCGTCACCAGGGACAGGATCGTCGACGCCGCGCTGGAGCTGTCGGCCGAATCGGGCCTGGAGAACTGGACGTTGCGGCAGCTCGCGGCCGCCGTCGACGCCTACCCCGCGGTGGTCTACCACCACGTCGGCGACCGGGACACCGTCGTCGTCGCGGTGCTCGACCGGGTGGTCGGCGAACTGACGCTGCCCGACGAGACCTTGTCGTGGCGGGACTGGTTCGACGAGTTCCTGCCGACCGTGCGGACCGTGCTGCGCCGCTATCCCGGTTCGGCGCGCCGCCTCGCCCTGTTCGGGCCGTCGGTCGCCGCCGCCGTGCCGACCATGAACACCGGCATCGGCCGTCTGCTCGCGGCGGGTTTCGGCGGCGAGGCGCCGTTCGCCTACAACCTGCTGCTCGCCACCGCCTGCCAGTTCGTCGCGATGGAGGACGACCGGGAGAGCGCGATGGCGCTCCAGCTCGACCGATGCGAGGGCTACGCGGCGTACCGCACGCGCGAGGATCTGCCCGGCATGGCGGCGCTGGGCGAGTCGATCTCCGAGCTGGTCGCGGATCCGGACCTCGCGGCCGGTTACTACGAGCGGCTTTACCATTACGCCGTGCAGCGTTGTCTCGACGGTCTCGAACTCCGGCTCACCCAGCTGAACGCAATCGGACGTTTGACAGAGCCGTGACAGGGAATCGGCGTAGTGTGGAGGAATACCGGTGCTCGTCACCGGTCCCGAAGCCCCTGGCACCAACCTCCCCCTCGAGGTGCCGGGGGCTTCTCCCTTTTCAGCCTCGCTGGATCTCCGGGAACACGTCGCCCACCAGCGTGACCAGCGATTTGCTGAGCAAGGTGTGCACCTGCGCACGATCGAGTGAACCGCGCACGAGCCATTCCCGGCCCGCCGCCTTGACCATCCCGCCGAACGCGCGGACGAGCGCGTTCAGCTCCGGCCCGTGCTCGCTTTCGCGGGAGAGGCCGACGGCTTCGAGCACCCGGTCGGCCGATTCGCGATCGGCTTCCTCGAGGATCCGTTCGACCTCGAGGTCCCGGCCGATGCCCTCCGGCGCGATCGCGGCCAGCCACATCTTCTCCTGGCTGGTGACCATGTCCAGGAACCAGTCGATGGCGACGTCGGCGCGCAGTTCGAGCGGGCCTTCCGGCAGGATCTCGACGGCGAGCCGCGGCACGGTCAGCGCCCGCCGGATGATCTCCAGGTAGAGCTCGCGTTTCGTGCCGAAGTAGTGGTTGATCAGACCCCTGGCGACCCCGGCCTCGGCGGCGATGTCCGAAGTGGACACTTCCGAGTACGGGCGGTCGGAGAAAAGGCGGGCCGCGCAGGCGAAGATCTGCTCCTTGCGCTCGTCCGGTTCCAGTCTCCGCCATCTCGGCGCCGGCTCGGTGGTCATGCGGTCAATCTTCCCACGATCGATTCAGCCCGGCCGGACAACTGCTCGATTCCTGTGACATTCAAAAGCAAAGTGTCAGTTAATCCGGCGTGTACCGTCTGTTGGCCCGCTGGTCTTTACCGTCTTCAGTCAGGTGGCATGCCGTGCGCGCTGTCGGGGCGCGTTTGCCTCCTACCGGCCCGGCCTGGCGAGTAACCCCCCCTAGCTCGCCAGGCCCGGGCCTTCTTCTTTCGGCGAGGGGCGTTCGGCGGGCAGCAGCAGCGTGAACGTCGTCGGCGCCGGGCTGGTCAGCCGCAGCCGCCCGCCTTCCGCCTCGGCCAGGCTCCGCGCCAGCCGCAGCCCGATCCCGTTGCCTTCGTGGTCCTCGGTCCGGTCGACGGTCGCGAACGGATCGTGCCCGTCCTCGATGGCGCCCTCGTCGCTCACGTCGATGGCCAGCGCGTCCCCGGCGTCACGCGCGAGGACGGACACCGTGCCGCGTCCGTGGGTCGCCGCGTTGTCCAGCAGTACGGCGAGCACTTGCCGCACGGCCGCGTCCGCCGCCCGCGCCGGCAGGGCGTCCCGGCCGCTGATCCGCAGCGCGCGGCCGCGTCCGGCGAGCAGGCCGTGCCAGGTCTGGCGGACCTCCTCGAAGAGTTTGCCCAGGTCGAGTAGCGCGCGCGGGGCCCTCGTCTGTTTGGCCAGCGCCAGCAGGTCGTCGATGGTGCGTTCGAGCCGGTCGGCCGAGGCGATGCCGTCGCGGATCGTCGCGTAGGGGTCGCGGTCGGGGCTTTCCAGCGCCGCCTCCAGCTGCAGCCGAAGCCCGGTCAGCGGTGTTCGCAGCTGGTGGGAGGCGTCGGAGGAGAAGGTCCGCTCGCGGTCCAGCGTCTCGCCGATCCGCTCGGACGTGACGTCGAGTGCCTCGGCGACCTGATCGATCTCGTGGACCCCGGTCCGGCGCGTGCGGACGGTGAAGTCGCCTTCGCCGAGCCGTTCGGCGGTGGCGGCCAGATCCTCCAGCGGCCGCGCCAGCCGGGTGGCGATCCGGCGCCCGATCAGCCAGCTCGCGCCGATCGCGATCCCGGCGAGCGCGATCATCTTCAGCCAGGTCAGGCGGATCTTGGCGTCCAGTTCCGACCGGGGATGGGCGGCGCGGACCACCCCGACCAGCGACGGGCCGCTGAGCACCGGGACCGCCAGGACGATCTCGTCGTCGCGGGTGCCGGTCGCCATGTCGGTGTAGTGCGCTTCGCGGACGAAGCGGTCTTCGCTGTTCGGGCCGTTGCCTGCCAGAAGCCTGCCGGTCGGGGTGTAGACCGCGACCCTGATCCCGCGGATCCGGCCTTCCTCCTCTTTGACCGGTCTCAGTTCCGGGATCCGGCCGTTGGCCAGGTCGCCGGCCACGCCGAGGACGACGGTGTCGGCGACCCGTTCGAGGTCGTGGGTCGAGTTGCCCTCGTGGAACTTGGCGACCGCGATGGCCAGCGGCGCCCCGAACAGCGTGATCGCCAGCACCGCGGCCAGCACGGTGAGGGTGACGATCCGGCGGCGCACGCTCAGAGTGTGGCCGAAGTGCGAGAGGATCACCCACCCGACGCGATATTTTGCCGTCCGTTGACCTGAGATCAAGGCGATGTTGACCCCCTTCGCCTTACCTTGGGGCCATGCGCCGACGTGCCGCCGTCATGGCAGGCCCGGGGCCCGGATCCGTCCCCCTCGTCCGGTTCGCCGTCCCGGGCGAGTGTGTGGCCGTGCTGCCCGCCGGAAGCGGCGAGGCCCTCCTCGGCGCTCCAGGGGTCGGCGTGCTGCTCCGGCGCGGAAACCTCTTCGACCACCTCACCGTCGGGCGGAACGTCGTGCTGGCGGGGCGGCTCGCCGGGCGGCGCACCGCCGACGACCTGCTCGAACTGGTCGGGCTGGCCGGCCGGGGCGACGACTACCCGGGCACGCTGTCGGCGCTGGAAGGCGCGCGGGCCGGAGTCGCCGTCGCGCTCGCCGGAGCGCCTGACGTGCTCCTCGCCGACGAACCCGCCGGAGAACTCGACGGGCTCGCCGCGCTCGAACTCATGGATCTGCTGTGCGCCGTCGCGGCCCGCGGGACGGCCGTCGTCGTGGCGACCCGTGACCCCGAGATCGCGGCGGCCGCGCAGCGGATCGTGAGAGTGGCGTGACGGCGCCACTGGTCCGCGCCGACGAACTGGCGCACACCTACGGTTCCGGGCTGACCGCCGTGGTCGCCGTGCACGGCGTCACCTGCGTGATCGGCGCGGAGACCCGCGCGGTGGTGACCGGCAGGGCGGGCGCGGGGAAGACCACGCTGCTGCACCTGCTCGCCGGGATGAAGAAACCGACGGCGGGCACCATCGACTGGCCCGCCTTCGAGCCGTCGCCGCCGGGGCCCGATCTGATCGGGCTGGTACTGCAGGACGGCGGGCTGCTGCGCGATCTCGACGTCCGGCTCAACGTCGCCCTGCCGCTCGTGCTCGCCGGGCGGACCGGAACGGCGGTCCGTGACGCCGTCGACGGCGCTCTGGAGCTCGTGGGCCTCGACGGCTTCGCCAAGAAGGCGCCCCGCGAGCTGACCGGCGAGCAGATCCGGCTCGCCATCCTGGCCAGGGCGCTCGCACCCGCGCCGAAACTGATCCTCGCCGACGACCCGGCGGGCTGGCTCGACCAGCGCGAGGGCGAGCGGCTCCTCGGCAGGCTCGTGCGCGCGGCGGACCAGCTGGCCGCCGGTTTGCTGGTGGCGACGGCCGAAGCCGCTCCGGCCGGGCTGTTCGGGGAACAATGGGCCATGGTCGACGGGAAGCTGGTGCTGGACCGGTGATCGCCGCGATGGCGTTGTGGGTCGGCGGGATCGCGCGCGTGCGCCCCGCCAGGCTCGGCGTGCCCGCGGCCGGGGTCGCGATCGTGACCACGCTGCTCGCGGTGCACGACTGGACCTGGGCCCCGGCACCGCGCTGGATCCCCGCGATGGTGCTGGTGGTGCTGCTGTCCACGCCCTCGGCGAGAGTGCTGCGGGCGGATCAGGACCTGCTGCGTGCCCGCGGCGCCACGGGCGGGCAGGTGGTCGGGCTGGCCGCGGCCGAAGCCGCGGCGGCCGGGCTGGCGGGCGGCGTGGTCGGGAGCGTCGTGTCCCTGGCTTGTGGCTTCGCGACCGGTACGGGCGTAGCCGTCGTCCGGGAAATCGTTCTCTTGCTGTTCGCCGGACTGCTCGTCGCGGCACTCGCCATCCTGCCCCCGGTGCTGCGCGAGTGGTATTTCGTCCCGGCCGACGGCGGGCCGCCCTGGTGGTCGCCCTATGGCCTCGACGTCATCCTGCTCGCGCTCGCCTTCGTCTGGCCGCTGTTCGGCTGGGCGGGCGGCACGATGCTGCTGTGGCGGTTGGTGGAGCTGGGGCTGCGGAAGGGAAAACGGGCGATCGGCGGGATACTCCGGCCGCTCGTCTCGGGGCTCGCGGGCGTGATCGCGCTGTCCATTTCGTGGCGGAGCGCG
The DNA here is from genome assembly GCF_000732925.1 of Amycolatopsis japonica. Classification (NCBI taxonomy): domain Bacteria; kingdom Bacillati; phylum Actinomycetota; class Actinomycetes; order Pseudonocardiales; family Pseudonocardiaceae; genus Amycolatopsis; species Amycolatopsis japonica. The sequence goes on along the minus strand of NZ_CP008953.1, from coordinate 6,520,984 downwards.
CTCCTGGCGCGGTCGGTGGTGCTGGTCGCGCTGGCGGTGGCGTTCGCCATGGCGACCGCCCTCACCAGGGACGGCTGCGGCGAGGCCGAGGTGGACCTGATCGCCTCGCTGATCCTCGCGGCCGCCGCGGCCGGGCCGTCGTTCGGCGCGGCGCTCAACGAACGTCGCCGCGATCTGCTGATCGTGAGCACGCTCGGCGGGAAACGGCGGCAGGTGGCGGCGTTCATCGCGGGAGACGCGCTGGTGGTCGGCGGGGGTGGCCTGATCGCCGGGCATTTGCTGGGCGTGCTGTTCGTCTTCGTCTCGAAGGTGGAGAGGGTGCCTTCGCCGCACGGCTACTTCGGGCTGCTGGCGCTGGTGGTGATCGCGTCGTGCGTGGCGGCGTCGGCGCGGATCGCGCAGCTCGCCGCCCGCGACGAGGTCTCCGACCTGCGGGACTACTGATTCTCGAAGGGTTGTTCGAGGCGGTAGCCGTGGCCGCGCAGGGTCGAGATCCTGGGCGCCTGCTCGGGGGTGGGCGCCGATTCGGTCAGCTTCCGGCGCAGTGCCGCGATGTGGACGTCGAGCGTCTTCGTGGAGCCGTACCAGTGCGCGTCCCACACCTCGGACATCAGGGTGTCGCGGCTGACCGCGACGCCCGGCTGTTCGGCCAGCCGGGCGAGCAGGTCGAACTCCTTGGCCCGCAACGCGATCTCCTTGCCGCCGACGCTGACCCGGCGGCCGGCGGTGTCCACCCGCAGATAGCCGATGGCGATCGCGGGCCTGCTCTCCGGCGGCGCCGTCCCGCGCCGCAGATGCGCCCGCACCCTGGCGAGCAACTCTCCGAGCCGGATGGGCTTGGTGAGGTAGTCGTCGGCGCCGGCCTCCAGGCCCACGACGACGTCCATCTCCTCCTGGCGCGCGGTCAGGATGACCAGGACGGCGCCGGGCAGCTCCGCCCGCAGCCGACGGCAGACCTCGACCCCGTCCAGATCGGGCAGGCCGAGGTCGAGCAGGACGAAATCGATGTCACCGTCCGCCGCGGCCGCGAGCGCTGTGCGGCCGTCACGCTGCCAGGAAACCTCGTAGCCGTGCAGACGGAGGGTCGATTCGAGGACGCCGCCGATCGCGTCGTCGTCTTCCACCACCAGCAGTTTCGGCATGCGGGGGAGCTTAACCGTTGAACACTGTTCTTTTCGGCTGAGACGTTAGGAACACCACGCCTTCCGTAACGGGGCGCTAACGTTTCCTTCGATATGTCCATAAAGGACAGAGCGCGGCGACGGCCAGGCACAGCCAGGCGAACACGTCACCGACACGGGCGTACACGGTCTGTGTTCTCGGCTGCACCGGCAGATCCGCGACGAGCGTCTGCTGCTCCGTCCGGTAGTAGTCGGCGTGCGCGAGCACCCGGCCCTGACCGTCCACAGCTGTGGAATTCCCGTGGGTGGACTGCCGGAAGAGTGAATATCCGTTCTCCACCGCGCGGAAGACGGCCTTTTCCGCGTGCAGCGCGCCGAATCCCGGCCAGTCGTTGGCGGGGACGAGCATCAGCGAGGCCTCCTTGTCCGCGGCTTGGCGCATCAGACCGGGGAAATCCGCGTCATAACAGATGACCGACGCGATCCGTCCGTACGGCGAATCCGCGGTGGGGACGACTCCCGGGCCCGGTGTCATCGGCTCCATCGGCGTCGGATGCGTCTTGTCATAGGTCCAGAGCACCTCGCCGGAAGGCCCGACGAGCACGGCCACGTTGCGGATGAACGGAGCCTGCGCGGTGTAAAGCGAGTACGCGAGTCCGACGTGGATCCCCGCCTGCTTCGCTTCGGTGCCCATACGGGCGAGCAGCGCCGCTTGATCACGTTCCAGCACGCCGGCGTGCGTTTCCGGCCAGAGCACGATCTTCGCGCCCGCCGACGCCTGCTGCCGGGTCCTCGTCACGAGATCCTCGGTGACCGGCGCGAACGCCGCACCGACCGCGACCGGGTCGGCGGTGACGACTTCTTCGGCACGCCAGTACTTCACGCCGATCCGCTTCAGCGCGTCCGAACTCGACCGGTCCGCCTCCGCCGACGGGCTGATCCCCGCGACCCGCACCGTTTTCGTCGTGGGAGCGTCGAACAGCAACCGCGCGCCACCGGCGGCGAACACCACGCCGAGCAGGCAGAGGTGCACGACGACCGTGCGCTTGACCGGCCGCCATCCCTCCTGCCAAACGGTGTTCGCCACCGAGGCGGACCACGCCATGACGAAGGTGAGGCCGTAGACACCGGTCACGGAAGCCGTTTGGAGCAGCGGCAGGTTCGTGGACTGGGTACTGCCGAGCGCGCCGAAGTCCCCGAATCCGGTGATCACCGTGAAGAGGTATTCACCCGCGACGAGCGTCACCGGGAACACCAATGTCTTCAAGAGGCCGGCGCGGTCGGCGAGCAGGCGATCGGCGAGGAACGCCGTCGTCTGCAGCACGGCGAGCAAGGTGAAGGCGAGCAGACCGGAGAGCACGAACAGCAGACCGGTGACCCCGAGCCAGAACAGTTGCCCGATCAGCAGCGACAGTCCCACCATCAGGATCGCGCGGCGCGTGGGTACCAGCCGGGCGTAACGGAGGAGGAAGACCGGGAACACCCAGGCCGCGAGCGGAACGTTCCAGTCGGTGTGGACGGCGAGCAGGAGCAACGCTGTGCCCAGCCACCAGAGCAGCCGTGGTTTCATGCCGCGAACGGTAGGAGACCACGGCCGCCCGGACAGCGAACCAAGGACAGCGAGGGACCCTTACTTTCGTCAGGAAACGTGGTCGCGGTAGGCCTTGACGGTCTCCGCGAGCACCTCGCCACCGGGACGGCGCCAAAGGTCGGCGTCGAACACCTCGACCTCGATCGGGCCGGTGTACCCGGCGGCCTCGACACACGCCTTCAGATGCCGGTGGTCGATCGGGCCGTCACCGGGCAGCGCCCGGCCGAGCAGGGTGTCGGTCAGGGGCACCTTCTGGTCGCAGACGTGGAATCCGGCGATCCGGCCCGCCGCCGCGGCGATCGACTCCTCGATCCGCGGGTCCCACCACACGTGGAATTCGTCGACGATCACGCCGACCTGATCGGCCGGATGTTCCAGTGCGATCGCCAGCGCCTCGTCCACAGTGGACAGGACGGAACGTTCGGCGCACTGCATGGGGTGCAACGGTTCCAGGCCGAGGCGGACCCCGCGCTCACCGGCGTACGGCGCCAGCTCGCCGACCGCGTCCGCGACACGCTGTCGCGAAGACTTCAGGCTGCCGTTCACCCCGCCGACGACCAGGACGAGGACGTCCGCACCCAGCGCGGCGGCTTCGTCGATCGCCTCCCTGGTCTGCGCGACACCGTCCACAGGGGATCCTTCCGGGGTGACCCCGGTGAAGAAACCGCCACGGCACAACGACGACACGCCGACGTCGTACTCCTTGAGCAACCGGGCGGCTTCGTCGACGCCGGTCTCGGCGACCTTGTCGCGCCACAAGCCGATCCAGCGGACGCCCGCCTCGGCGCAGCCCGCGACGGCCTCCGGCAGCGACCACGCCTTGGTGGTGATCTGGTTCAGGCTCAACCGGTCCATCAGGACACCCCCGCCGCGGCCAGCAGCGGCCGCATCCGCGCGACGGCGAGCTCCGAATCGGTGAGCGCGCCCGCGGCGTCGGCCAGGCGCAGCAGTTCGGCCAGATGCGTGATGGACCGGGCCGATTCGCGGCCCGCGACCATACGGAAGTGGTCCTGGTGCCCGTTGAGGTAGGCGAGGAAGACGACGCCGGTCTTGTAGTTCCTCGTGGGGGCACGGAAGATGGCCCGGCTCAAGGCGACCGTCGGGTCGAGCAGACCGTGGAAACCGGCCTTGTCACCCTCGTCGAGGCGGGCGAGCGCGGCGCCCGCGACCTGCGCCACGGCGTCGAAGATGCCCAGAAGCGCTTCGCTGTGGCCCTGCTCGTCCCCGGCGATGAGTTCCGGATAGTTGAAGTCGTCGCCGGTGTAGCACTTGACGCCTTCGGGCAGCGCGCGGCGGAATTCGGTCTCGATCGACGCGTCGAGCACCGAAACCTTGACCCCGGCGATCACGCCGGCATGCTCGGCGCAGAGCCTGCCCAGTTCCTCGGCCGCCTTGCGGACGTCATCGTGGCCCCAGTAGCCCGCCAGCGCCGGGTCGAACTGCTCTCCCAGCCAGTGCAGCAGGACCGGGCGGTCCGCGCCGGAGAGCAGTTTTCCGTACGCGGCATGGTAATCCGCGGGCCCGGAAGCCGACGCGGCGAGCGCGCGGCTGGCCATCACGACCGGGATCGCCCCCGCCTCGCCGACCAGGTCCAGCTGCTCGCGCCAGGCGTCCACAATGGACCCGGCGGTCGCCTCGCCGTCGGGGAGCTGGTCGGTGCCGACGCCCGCCACCCACGGCCGTCCGGCGGCGAGCGCCCCGGTGCGGCGGATCAGCTCCTTGGTCGTGGCCCAGTCCAGGCCCATCCCGCGCTGCGCGGTGTCCATGGCTTCGGCGACGCCGAGACCGCAGGACCACAGGTGCTCGCGGAAGGCGAGAGTGATGTCCCAGTCCAGGACCGCGCCTTCTTCGGGGTCTGCGGGGGAGAACGGGTCGGCGACGACGTGCGCGGCGGCGTAGGCGATCCGGGAGGTCGGCGGCGTCGCCGGTTTCGCGGGCGTTTCCGCCCCTCGCGGCGTCCATTCCGCCAGTCCGCCGTCGGCGGTGGGAAGGGCGATCAAGGTCATCGGGTCTCCGTGGCGCGGGTTTGAGAAAGCGCTTTCTCAGACCACGTTAAGACACCCCGCGGGCCGCACACAAGGGTTTCAGCGCGCGGGAGCGGCGGTGCTGCGGCGCAGGACGACCTCGCCGGACATCTTCACCACGCGCGGCCGGGTGCCGGGGGAGGCCTTGAATGCCAGGTCCATGGCCCGTTCACCCAGCTTCTCCAGCGGCAGCGCGACCGTGGTCAGCGCGGGCGTGAGATCGCGCACTACCGGGATGTCGTCGAAGCCGGCGATCGACATCTCGCCGGGCACGGAGACCCCGGCGTCGCGCAGGGCCGACATCGCGCCGATCGCCATCACGTCGGTCACCGCGAACACGCACGTCGGCCACTGCTTGCGCGGCCGGGCGAGGACCTTCTCCATCGCCTCGTAACCGCCATCGCGGGTGAACGCCGCCTCGAAGACGTCGTCCTCGGCCAGTTCGACGCCGTGCTCCAGCAGTTCCGCGGCGAACCCGTCGAGACGGTCGACGACGGTGGTCAGGCTCTTCGGCCCGGCGAGCACGGCGAAACGGCGGTGTCCCAAGTCCAGCAGGGCCTTCGCCAGTTCGGCGCCGCCACCCCGGTTGTCGGGCTGGACGGTGTCCACTTTGAGCCCGCGATGCCTGCTGACCGCGGCGACGTGCCCGCCGCCGCGCCGGTACGGCTCGAGTTCGGCGGCCATCGCCTTTTCCCACGCCTTGTCCTCGAACGCGGAACCGATCAGCAGAATGGCCGACGCGCGCTGGGCACGCAGCGTCGAAACGTACGCGACCTCCTTGGCCGGATCGCGGAACGTGCTCGCGAGCATCACCAGAAGATCGTTTTCACTCGCCGCGCGCATGATCCCGCCGGCGATCGCGGCGAAATACGGATCGCCGACGTCGTGGCAGATCACCCCGACGGTCGGCTGTGAGCCACCGGCCAATGCCTGAGCGTGAGCATTGGGGGTGTACGAGAGCTCGGCAGCCGCGGCGATCACTCGTTCGCGGAGATCCCCCCGGACGGTGGCGGTGCCGTTGAGTACGCGGGACGCGGTCGCGAGCGACACGTCCGCGGTGCGCGCCACATCTTCCAGCGTCACGTGGGGGCGGGCCTTCATCGATCCTCCAAGCTGGCGTTTGGGGCATAGTGGCGGACATGCTCGGCCTTTATCCGGAAATCGAACCTTACGTCCAAGGGATGTTGCCCGTCGGTGACGGCAACGAGATCTATTGGGAGGAATGCGGCGATCCCGAGGGCAAGCCGGTGATTTTCCTGCACGGCGGCCCCGGGGGCGGTTCGAGCCCGAGACATCGCAGACTGTTCGATCCGGACAGGTACCGCATCGTCCTTTTCGATCAGCGCGGCTGCGGGCGCAGCACGCCGAACTGCGCCACCCCGGAGGCGGAGCTTTCCGTCAACACGACGTGGCACCTGGTCGCCGACATCGAGCGCTTGCGCGAGCATCTGGACATCGAACACTGGATGGTCTTCGGCGGTTCGTGGGGGAGTGTGCTCGGGCTGACCTACGCGGAAACCCACCCGGGGCGCGTCACGGAACTCGTCCTCCGCGGGGTCGCCACCTTGCGGGTGAAGGAACTGCAATGGCTCTACGGCGGGGGAGCGGCGTTCCTCTTCCCCGAGGCGTGGTCGCGGTTCCTGGCCCCGGTGCCGTATTCGCGCCGGCAGGAGAACCTGATCGAGGTCTATCACGAACTGCTGAGCCATCCGGATCCCGCCGTGCACGGCCCCGCCGCGATCGCGTGGAGCCGGTGGGAGGGGGAAACGGTCAAACTGCGTCCCCACGACGAGGTGATCGACGCGTTCAGCGATCCGACGTTCGCCCTCGCGATCGCGAGGATCGAGAACCACTACTTCCGGCACGGCGGCTGGCTGGCCGAAGATCAGCTGCTCCGCGACGCCGGGAAGCTCCGGGACATCCCGTGCGTTCTGGTACAGGGACGCTATGACGTGGTCACCCCGGCCATCACCGCGTGGGAGCTCAGCCAGGTGCTGCCTTCCGCCGAACTGGTGATGGTCGGCGACTCGGGTCACGCGTTCGACGAACCCGGCACCCTGCACGAGTTGATCAGCGCGACCGACCGGTTCGCGCGAGACTGGCAGGGCGCCGGTACACGCAAGGACGAGAGGAACGCAGACATGCTTTTCGGTGACGAGCACGTCCGTCGCTACGAAGAGACCGACGGCGAGGTGGGCCACGACTGGGAGCAGGGCGCGCCTTGCCTCATCCTCACCACCAAGGGCCGCAAGACCGGCGAGGACCGCAAGTTCGCGCTGATCTACCAGTTCGACGATGACGACAACCCGGTGATCGTGGCGTCCAAGGGCGGCGCGCCGGAGGACCCGGGCTGGTACAAGAACCTGCAGGCGAACCCCGAGGTGAAGGCCCAGGTCAAGGCGGACAAGTTCACCGCGCGCGCCCGGACCCTCGAAGGCGAGGAGCGCGCGAAACTGTGGGAGAAGCTCGCCGCCGTGTGGCCGGATTACAACGACTACGCGAAGAAGACCGACCGCGAGATCCCCGTGGTGGTGCTCGAGCGCGTGTGATCCGCGCCGCGTTCGCGCGTGGTCGTAGCCGAACCGGAGCGGGTTCGGCTACGAATTACGTCCATGGTGCTGAGACCTCGTGAACGCTGGACCGCGCTGAGCCCCGCTTCGGGGGACTTGCTGACGTTCCGCCAGATGATCGCCTTCGGCCGGCGCTTCGCCCGCGCCGGCCGGGGCGCCTGGTTCGCCTTCGCGATCAACGTCGTGTGGCCGTTCCTGGTGCTGTTCACCCGGTTCCGGGTACGCGGCGGTGAGCACCTGCCGTCGTCGGGCGGCTTCCTGGTGGCGTCGAACCACCTCTCGTTCGCCGACCCGACGACGGTGACGGCGTACTGCCTGGCTCATGGGCGCGTGCCGCGCTACCTGGCGAAGGCGAGCCTGTGGGACGCGCCCGTCATCGGCTCGGTGATGCGTTCCGGCAAGCACATCCCGGTCTATCGCGGGGCCGCCACGGCGTCGGACGCGTACCGCGACGCCGTCAGCGCCGTCCGTGAGGGTGAATGCGTCGTCATCTTCCCGGAAGCCACCTTCACGGATCACCCGGACGGGTGGCCCATGCGAGGGAAGACCGGGATCGCGCGGATCGCGCTGGAGACCGGTGTCCCGGTGATCCCGCTGGCGAACTGGGGCACGCACCACCTGCTGCCGTCGGACGCCGTGCTCCCGCGCGCCTTCCCGCGCAAGACGGTGAACCTGGTCGCCGGTCCGCCGGTGGACCTCTCGGACCTCATGACGCCTTCGCCGTCCCGTGAGGTGCTGGAGGAGGCGACCAAGCGGATCATGACCGCGGTGACCGAGCTGCTGATCGAGATCCGCGGTTCGCGTCCCGAGTAGGCAGTCTCACCCTTCGGACCGCCCCGGTGAGGGTAGGTTTCGGGGTATGAGTGCACACTATGACGTCGTTGTCCTGGGGGCCGGAGTCGGCGGTTACGTGGCGGCGATCCGGGCGTCGCAACTGGGGCTGAGCGCGGCGGTCGTGGAGGAGAAGTACTGGGGCGGTGTCTGCCTCAACGTCGGCTGCATCCCGTCGAAGGCACTGCTGCGCAACGCCGAACTCGCGCACATCGTGACCAAAGAGGCGAAGTCCTTCGGGATCCAGGTCGAGGGGAAGGTCAGCTTCGACTACCAGGCCGCCTTCGACCGCAGCCGCAAGGTCGCGGACGGTCGCGTCAAGGGCGTGCATTTCCTGATGAAGAAGAACAAGATCACCGAATACGACGGGCACGGCACCTTCCTCGACGCCAACACCATCGAGGTCAACGGCGAGCGGATCACCTTCGACAACTGCGTGATCGCCACCGGCGCGACCGCGCGCCTGCTGCCGGGCACCACGCGCAGCGACCGCGTGGTCACCTACGAACAGCAGATCATGGAAAACGAACTGCCGGAGAGCATCGTCATCGCCGGCGCGGGCGCGATCGGCGTCGAATTCGCCTACGTGCTGCACAACTACGGCGTGAAGGTGACCATCGTCGAATACCTCGACCGGATGGTCCCGCTCGAGGACGCCGAGGTCTCCGCGGAACTCGCGCGCCGCTACCGGAAACTCGGCATCGAGGTGCTGACGTCGACCAAGGTCGAGTCCATCGACGACACCGGCTCCAACGTGCGCGTGACCGTCTCGAAGAACGGCGAGCAGCGTGTCCTGGAAGCCGACAAGGTGTTGCAGGCCATCGGTTTCCAGCCGCGCGTCGAGGGATACGGCCTGGACAAGACCGGCGTGGAACTGACCGACCGCGGCGCCATCGCCATCGACTCGCGCGGCCGCACCAACGTCCCGCACATCTTCGCGATCGGCGACGTCACCGCGAAACTGATGCTCGCGCACGCGTCCGAATCCATGGGCGTCGTCGCCGCCGAAACCATCGCGGGCGCCGAGACCATGGAACTCGACTTCGTCATGATCCCGCGCGCGACCTACTGCCAGCCGCAGATCGCCAGCTTCGGCTGGACCGAAGAACAGGCCCGCGAAAAGGGCTTCGACGTCCAGGTGGCGAAGTTCCCCTTCACCGCCAACGGAAAGGCGCACGGCCTCGGCGAGGCTGTCGGCTTCGTGAAGATCCTGAGCGACGGGGAACATGGCGAACTGCTGGGCGCGCACCTGATCGGCCCGGAGGTGACCGAACTGCTGCCGGAACTGACTTTGGCGCAGCAGTGGGACCTTACGGTGCACGAAATCTCGCGGAACGTGCACGCTCACCCGACACTGGGGGAAGCGGTCAAGGAAGCCGTGCACGGCCTCGCTGGCCACATGATCAACATGTAAGCCCTCGTGAGTGGTACGGACGGTTAGAACCGTCTGTACCACTCACGAGCTGGTTATGGCTGCAGCGATTCGTGCGGCTAGCTCCTCGGCCTTGCGTTCCTCGAAACCCACCCAGTACCTGAGTTCGTGGTGATGCCACCGGTCCACCTCGGATACCTCTCGGTACATGCGGGCGTTGGCCCGGTGGAACGTCAGCCACTCCGATGCATCCGCCTCCGGCCGAGGGCGTCGGCTCGCCGCGTCGGTGTGCGCGTCACGCAGGGTCTGCGGCTCGGTCTTCATCAATCCCTCCCTCTCGACGCCGTCAGTTTTCGGCAACGGCGGAGACGTGATCACCTCACGGAAGGACATCTTGGGACGTCCTTGGTACGGTCGAAGACGTCCCTACAAGTCCCTGGAGCACGGATGCCGAACGAACGCCTTCGGGACGCCTTGCTGCGTAACGGCTTCTCGCTGGAGCAGGTCGCCGATGCCACCGGGGTCGATCAGAAGACCGTGGAACGGTGGATCACCAAGGGGCGGACGCCGTACCCGAAGCACCGCCACAAGATCGCCGCGATGGCGCGCGAGTCCGAGACCTACCTCTGGCCGGACTCGGTAGCCCCGGAGCGCAAGGCGGAGACGGCAGCCGCCGAGGTCGTGCAAGTGTTCCCGCACCGCAATGTCATTCCGGTCGAGCTGTGGGACCGGCTGATCAAGGAAGCGTCGGGCACTGTTGAAGTCCTGGTCCACGCCGGGCTGTTCCTGGTGGAGCGCCCGCGGTTCGTCAAGGACCTGACCGCCAAAGCCGCTGCGGGAGCGCGGGTCCGCCTGCTGTTCGGTGATCCCTCCAGCGATAGCGTCGCTCTGCGCGGGGCCGAGGAGCAACTGGGCGACGGGACGCTCGCGTCGCGCATCCGCAACGCACTGGCGTTCTACCGGCCGCTGGTCCGAGTGAACGGAGTGGAGATGCGCTTCCACGACACCACGCTCTACAACTCGATCTTCCGCTTCGACGACGAGATGATCATCAACACGCACGTCTACGGCTTCCAGGGAGCCCACGCCCCGTCCCTGCACCTCCGCCGGCTATCCGCCGGGGACCTCTTCGAGACCTACTCGGAGAGCTTCGAAGCCGTCTGGAACCTCGCCAAGCCCGCCACCTTCTAGGAGGCCACCCATGGCACGCGTCGACTACCTCAACGATCCCAACGCGCCGAAGGCGAACAGCATCGCGGTCGCTGTGTCCGTGTTCATCCAGGACGACGAGGGCCGGATTCTCATGATCCGGCGGACGGACAACGACCTGTACTCGATCCCTGGTGGGCAGCTTGAGCTCGGTGAGACGTTGTCGCAGGCCGCTGTGCGGGAGGTGCGGGAGGAGACCGGGATTGAGTGTGAGGTGACCGGGGTGATCGGGCTGTACTCGAACCCGAACCACGTCATCGCGTACGACGATGGCGAGGTGCGGCAAGAGTTCTCGATCTGCTTCCGCGCGAAAGCGATCGGCGGGACGCTGCGTACTAGCGCTGAAAGTAAGGAAGCTGCTTGGGTAGCGGATTGTGAAGTATTCCAGCTAGAAATTCATGACTCGATTAAGCTTCGAATCGATCACGCTCTAGCTGAACGCCCATCGCCGTTCTTCTCGTAGGGTCTGCTACTGTGTCGGCGCAAGATGTTGTTGAGTCTATCTTATTTGCCATTGAATTTAGATATTCGACCGGTGTTCATATCGTGCCCCTCGCTCTGTAGCCACGAAGTGGAGCTTTCGGCGTCGCGCTCGGGATTGAACCATTGAATTGCCCCGAGTCGGCTGTAGTGAGGATATAGTTCTGCTAGGACGCGGCGTTGTGTATCATCGAACGAGAAGACGGCGACGTCTAGGTAGATCGCAGCTTCTGTGATGTGAACATCTTTTAATATAACCATGCGCTTTTCCTGCTGCTTTACATGGTTAGTGATGGATTCTCGGAGGTCTGCAAGTCGTCGATCGCGCTCTCGTCGAACTCGGCAACGCTGCTCCATGTTGGCAAGCCATCTGGTCATGAATCTTGTCGCATGTCGCTGCCACTCAGACTGAAGATCGGGGGTCATGCACACCCCGATCCTTCCTGCTTTAAGTCGAAGTATTATTTTATGAGTGTTTGCCAATAGATCTGAATTGTTTTCGCTGACTGAGCGCGCTACGCACGCATCAAGTAGGACGTGACTACTCGGCTTCATTTTCCGACGCCTCCTGCACTGCGTTCAAAAATTCCCAATCGGCTTCGTCGGCAACTTCATCGAAGTCGACAGGCCATCCGCCGAAGCGGCCAAGCTTATCCAATTCAGCTTTTTCGACCTGGGTAAACCCCGTCTGGGAATCCCTTGAAAACCAATTCAGTGATACTCGGTCAGGACTAATCAATCCGCGGGCAATGGATGTCTGGATGGATCGGAGTAGAAGGGAGCTATGCGTTTCCACTATGACGCGGACGCCGCGCATCGACGCGGCTACAATAACCTCACCTAGTCTTGTCTGCGCTTTGGGGTGAAGGTGCGTCTCAGGCTGTTCAATATAAACGATTTGGTTCATTCTAGCGGCGTGCAGCGCCACCAATATCGGAAGAGTTTGACTGACGCCGAACCCTACATCGGCAATGTTTACCAAGTCATTTGCGCCGCTGGATTGAGGTGAAGGCATGCGGGCAACTAGTAGCTCAAGACGTACGTCGTCGATACGTTGTGCCTTCACCTTCCAGGTGAGGCCAAGGTGTCTGAGGTCCTCTCCAAGCGCCGTCAGTTTTGCCTTTCCGTGAGCGTCTTCCGAGCCCCATTTATGGATAACGCTGGCCACGTATAGCTCCATTGTCCCTGGGTATCGCACGCCGGCTGCTGAACTCGTGTATGTGCGCTCCGGGTTTCCTCGAAGGCCGGGGACGTGAATAATGTCTCTAAGGAACCGAGCGTAGTCCGAGGAGCCGAACCCGGATTGACTAATTAAGCCAACTCCGCGAGTGGTTCTACGGTTGTCGAGTTCCACGTCTAAGAAGCAGTGCTCCCTGTACGGGATTAGCTTAAACGTGTCGTCCGAGGCTTCAGAATCCCAGAGCTTCCGTCGACTCTTCTGGTACTCAATGAATTCAGGATTGAATCTCCTGATTAGCGTGTCTGAAGTACTTGACTTTCCAACTCTAATTGCTTCGTCTTTGTTGACATACTCACTCTCGTTGAGGGTTAGCCCTTGATTTTGCGAGTACGAGTAAGTATTTTTTACGCTCGCCGCGCCGATTTGTATTTTAACCTCTAGGCTTTCAGCTGTATCGGAGCGACTTTTGCCGCGGCTAAGACCTTGTAGCCAAGAGGTCAGCTGTACATTTGGCCCATGTATTAGCAATGCGCCCGGATCAAATTGCGCTTCGACCGTTTGCTTCAACATTAAAAATGGCTGCATGAAGCTCGATTTTCCTGAGCTGTTTGCGCCTGAAATTAGCGTTAGTGGAGCAATGTCGAGCGTGACCTCGTTGCGGATCGCCTTATATCCTGCAACTGAGAGACTTACGGCTCCACGGCGATTTATGGCACGCCAGCGGGCTGTGCTCGCTGGGGATTCGCTCATGTCAACCTCTTCTTTTGGTATGCAATTTCAGGCAATAATGCTAAAGCTGCCGAACTTGGCTCTATGGGATCAAGGCGCGCCGCCGTCGGCGGCGCGCTGGTCACCTTGCGTCCGAGCCTCGCTTGCGGGCGCACCTTGCCCGACACGGCGGGCTGCCGCTCCGCTCCGCCCATCGGCCGGGCGGTGCGCCCGCTGAGACCGTGGCAGGTGTAGCCGCCGCCAGCGGCGCGCAGGTACGCCAATGAGCACGTCGGCCCTCCTCACACAGACGATCGTGATCAGAGGTCGCAGGCGGACCAACGGCTGTTACGCGGAGCCATCGCCCCGATGCCAGATCGTCACAACGGCCGTCACGCCGCGTCAAGGCGGGAAAGCGTGCCTTGACCCGACGCAACGGCCGCATGGATGGCTTCGTATCGGGGAGATGGGGAGGAGTGGGGCGAGTGCCAGGCCGTGTGACGTCGGGTAGGGGTGAGAACACGCGAGAAGTGTCCACCTTGTCCGCGCAGGTCAGGGGTCAGAAGCGGCGATCATGCCCACGTCAGAGAAACCTCGGAACCATAAGATCAACATGTAAGCCTTCGTGAGTGTTTCGGGTCGTTAGAACGACCCGAAACACTCACGACCATCGGTACCGCCGGTTTCGCGTGATTGACCGGACGACACGCGTGATCAGCCGGACGACACGCGTGACTGGACGGACGACACGAGTGCGACGGGCGCGAGTCGTCCGCTTGAACACGTGTGTCGTCCCTGTAGTCACGCGTGTCGTCCGTCCAAGCACGCGCAATGCCTGTAGCCGCCAGGAGTAGGACGGAAAGTGGGCTAGAGCGTGTGTGTGGCGATCAGTTGCCCAATGGCCCGGATGTCCGAGCCCCGGAATTCGAGGCGCACGTTCCCCAGCCCGCTGAACCAAAGGTCCAGTTCCGCGTCGAGGTCGAAGGTGCCCGCGGTTTCGATCGAGAAGGCCTGGATCCTGTTGTAGGGCAGCGAGGTGAAGTCCTTCTTCCGGCCCGTCATGCCCTGGACGTTCACCGCGATCAGCCGCTTGTTCGTGAACACCACGAAGTCGCGCACCGCCTTGAACGACGAGATGATCTGCTCGCCGGGGATGATGATCGGCTGCACCGTCGGCGCGATGTCCTTCGGCTTGCACGGCGTGAGCTTGAAGACGGTGTCCTTGGAGAAGTCAATCATGTACCCAAGATACGGACGAGCGCGACACCGGGACCCGTCCCCGGCGGGATCTCGCATAATGCCGGGGAGCAGGAGGAGGGACGATGAAGCGGCTCACGACGACGCACGAGAGCCTGGCGCTCGGTGTGCCCCGGTCGGCGCCCGGCGCGGTCTTCGCGCTCACGCTCGCGGGCGGCGTGTCCGTCGATCCCGGCGAGGGCGGCGAGATCTCTTTCGGGCGTAATCGGCCGCAGGTCGACGTCTGTGTGGGCGAGAACGACCTGCAGGTCAGCCGTAAGCACGGGCTGCTGAACTTCACCGACGGGCAATGGTGGGTCAGCAACACCGGCCAGCTGCCCATCCGCCTGCCGAATTCCCGCTGGCTTTCCCGCGGTGAGGAGCCGATTCCCCTGTCGGACGGGTACACGCCGCTGTTCGTCCGCGGTTCGGGCAGGAGGGAGCATCTGCTCGAGTTGTACGTCGCGGGTCCCGAGGGCGGGCATCCCGTCACGCGCCACGACGACGTCACCGTGCCGCCCCGCCGTTGGCGCCTCAGCGCGGAAGAACGCCTGGTCCTGGTCGTCTTCGGGCAGCGTTATCTGCTGCACGACCTCAATCCGCAGCCGTTGTCCCGCCAGCAGACGGCCGAGGTGCTCTCCGAACTCAGGCCGGACGAGACGTGGACCGCCCGCCGGGTCGAGCACGTCGTCATCGACGTCCGGGGGCGGTTGTCCGCCGGCGGCGTTTTCGGGCTGCGGCGCGAAGAGGTCGGCGAGCCGGTCGGCAACGCGTTGAACGACAACCTGTTGCGCGAACTCGTGTTGTCCACGACGCTCGTCCCGCCGGACCTCGCCCTGCTCGAAGCGCTCGACTGACTGTCCATAGAGGACGGTCAGCGCACGCCTTCCATCGCCGCCTTCGCGACGTCGCTGCCTTCATCCGCCTGAGTCGCCACCTTGACCAGTGCCGCGGTGGCCTGATCCCGGCTTTCTTCGGCCTTCACGCGTCCCGCCGAGGCCGCGTTCACGCCGAAGAAGGCGCCCACCACGGTGCCGATCACCGTTCCCGCCGCGGTGATCACCGCCGTCACGTCCGAAGTGTTCGGATACCGCCACACCGCCGCGACCGCGATCACCGCGAGCGCGCTGAGGCCCGCCAGCACCGTCATGAAACCGTAGTTCCTGCTCATGGCCCGCTCCCTTCAGGCTCTTTGCGCTCATGCTTCGCCCGAACGGTGCCCATCGTTACGGCAAAAGGCCGGACCGTTATCCGCCGATGCCGAAACGGATGTCGTGCTCGGAATCCGGCACTACGAATTCCAGCAGCCGCGCGCCCTCTTCGGCGATCGAATCCTGATCTTGCAAGGGTTCCCGCGATTCGATCGTCAGGGTCGCCCCTTTGATCGCCCAAATGGCCAGGAATTCACCGTCGACCAGGAGCGTGCCCCGGCGGCCGCCGTTACCCGGTGGCAACGGCACACGGCGGCCGTCGGGGATCACCCGGACGCGGTCGGCGTGGGAGAGCAGGACGTTGTCGTACTCGGGAAGGAACCGGGGCGGCGCCGGGGTTTCCGGGTCGGGGCGTGGGGCGCCCGGAAGGTCGAACAGTTCCTTTCCCTCGACGTCGGTGAAGGTGATGAGCCGCGCCCGCAGCCGCTCGAAGACCTCCTTCAGCCGAGTGAGCCCCGACCAGACCTGTGCGTCGCGGACGGTCGCCGGGCCGAACGCCCCGAGATAGCGCAGCACCAGGTCGTCGAGGGAGACCCCGTCCGTGATCGGTTCGCCGACCCAGTCTTCGAGCAGGGCGAACGCGGCCGGTCCGGTCTGCCCCCACAGGCCACGCGGGGTCACATGCGCGAGGGGGAGCAGGCTGTTGACCGCGTAGCCGAGCGTCGGCTGGTCCGCGTCGGGCCATCGGGGCGCCAGCGCGGCCCGGATCTCGGCGCGGGTACGTGGCCGTTCGGCGATCAGGGCACGCCCCGCTTCGGCGACCGCGGCGAGGTCGAGCCCGGCGACTTCCCGCGAGTAGTGGCCGAGGAAACCGCGCTCGACCACTGGTTTGAGGGTGGGCCACAGCGCGAGGCCGTCGGCGGCCGTCACCAGGTGCACGGTGCCGCGCATCAAGGTCATCCGGACGGCTTCGCGGGCGGCCAGCGGCTTCGCCAGCTCGTCCACCTGGAAATCCCGAAGCCGTGACCACAGTCCGACGTAGGACGAGTCGGGGGCCTGCGCCTGGAGGCCTGCCAGCCGCTCGATCGCGGTGATGGCGGGCAGATCGGCACGATCCAGCAGGAGTTGCCTGGCCAGAGTCGCGCGGTTGAGGGCCCGAGGGCTGAGCTGTTCCATTCGTCAGACGCACTTTCGCAGGAAGGAACGGAGGTCTTCGGCGAACAGGCCGGGGACCTCCATCGCCGGGAAGTGGCCGCCGGTGTCGTACTCGGACCAGTGTTCCACCGGACCGTCCTGAAGGCTCCGGATCGTGGTGTCCCCGGCGAAGACGGCGATCCCGCGTGGCGGACCGGCGGGCGCCTCGCCGCCGTCGTCCCATCCGCCTTGGGCCATCTGCCGGTAGACCTCCATGCCTTCGTAAACCGCGTGCGCGGAGGAAGCGCCGGCACCGGTGAACCAGTACAGGCTCACCGCGGTCAGCAGGTGGTCGCGATCGACGGCGTCGTCCGGCAGTTCCTTGGCCGGATCGGTCCATTCGGCGAACTTCTCGACGATCCACGCGAGCTGGCCGGTGGGGGAGTCGTTCAGCGAATAGGCCAGCGTCTGCGGCCGGGTCGCCTGAAGGTGCAGGTAGCCGAGACCGTCGGACTGGAACCGGTTGAAGCGTTCGCCGCGCTCGCGGTCCTTCTCGTCGAGGCCGTCGAGGTCGATGGCCGGACCGAACGGCATGCCCGCGCTGGTTCCGGTGAGGTGCACGCCGACCACCCGGTGCGCGGCGATCATCGACAGGATGCCCGCGACCCCGGCACCCGCGTCGGTGCCGTGGACGCCGAAACGCTCGTAGCCGAGGCGGTCCATCAGCGTGATCCACGCCTGGGCGACGCGGAACAGGTTGCCCCAGCCGGGGCCGTTCACCGGGCTCGAGAACCCGTAACCGGGCAGCGACGGGATGACCAGGTGGAACTCGCCGCTGAGCTCCTCGACGACCCGCCGGAATTCGAACGGCGAGCTCGGCCAGCCATGCGTGAGGACCACCGGCAGCGCGTCGGGGGCGGTCGACCGGATGTGCAGGAAGTGGATGGTCTGGCCGTCGATCTCGGTGGTGAACTGCGGGAACTCGTTCAGTTCCGCTTCCTGGGCGCGCCAGTCGAAGCCGTCGGCCCAGTACTCGGCCAGCCCCTTGAGATAGGCGACCGGGACGCCTCGGCTCCAGCCGCCGGTGACCTCACGGGGCCAGCGGGTGCGGCTCAGGCGGTCCCTGAGGTCGTCGAGTTCGGCCTGGTCGATGGCGATGCGGAAGGGCTTGATCTCAGTCATGGGGCTAGATTAGGAACGATTGCGGAAAGGTTCGTTCCGCGATTGCGGACAAGGTGGGATTCATGGCGGAAACTTCGGCGAGACTGCTGCGGCTCCTGTCGTTGCTGCAGGCCAGGCGCACGTGGACGGGGCCGGAACTGGCCGGGCGGCTCGACGTCACGACCAGGACGATCCGGAACGACGTCGAGCGCCTTCGCGGGCTGGGCTATCCGGTCGACGCGACGCCCGGCGTCTCCGGCGGGTACAGCCTCGGCGCCGGCGCGGCCATGCCACCCCTGCTCCTCGACGACGAGGAAGCCGTCGCGGTGGCGATGGGCTTGCGCACGGCCGCGGGCGGGACGATCGCGGGCATCGAGGAGACGTCGGTGCGCGCGC
Source organism: Amycolatopsis japonica (assembly GCF_000732925.1). NCBI lineage: Bacteria > Bacillati > Actinomycetota > Actinomycetes > Pseudonocardiales > Pseudonocardiaceae > Amycolatopsis > Amycolatopsis japonica. The sequence continues at coordinate 6,502,820 of NZ_CP008953.1, read as the reverse complement.
TGGCGAAATTGGAGCAGGTGCTGCCGTCGCGGCTACGGCACCGTGTCGCGGCGTTGAATTCCGCGACCCTCGCGGTGCAGGGCGGCGGACCCACGGTCGACGCCGAGGTGCTCTCCGCCATCGCCGCGGCCTGCCGCGACCGCGAGACCCTGCGCTTCGATTACGTGGGACACAGCGGATCCGAGACCCGAAGGCAGGTCGAGCCGCACCGCGTCGTGCATATGAGCCGCCGGTGGTACCTCGTCGGCTGGGACGTCGACAAACAGGAATGGCGCACGTTCCGCGCGGACCGGGTGCGGCCGCGTACGCCGAACGGGCGCCGTTTCGAGGAACGCGAACCACCCGAAGGAGGCGTGGTCGCCTACCTCCAGCGTGGTGTCGGCGCGGCGTTGTGGCGGCACCACGCGACGATCCGGCTGCACGCCCCGGCCGCCGAAGCCGCGGCGAAGGTGCCGCCCGCCGTCGTCGTCGAAGCCGTCGACGAGCGGACCTGCCTGCTCAAAGCCGGTGCGGACACGCTGGAGTATCTGGCGCTCTACCTGGGCCTGCTCGACACCGACTTCGAGGTCGTCGACTCGCCGGAATTCGCAGGCCACCTGCGCAAACTGATCGGACGGTTCAGCCGCGCGGTGGGTGCTTGACGTCGAAGACCAGCTCCGGGCGCTCCCAGGTGATCTTCGGCGGGCTGGCGGGCAGGACACCGACGCGGCGGGCGCCCATCCGCTCGTAGAACCCGGCGGCGGGCGGATGGGAGACGACTCGGATCTCGGTCATGCCGAGCTCGGCCGCCTGCCCGAGCATGTGCTCGACCAGCCACGCGCCGATGCCCGTGCCCTGGGCCGAATCGGCGACGAACAGCAGGTCGAGCTCGGCCGGGTACTCGATCAGGCTGTAGAAACCGACCACGTCCCGCTGCGCGTGGGCGACGTACGCGGGATGGGTGGCGAGGTAGTCCTCGGTGACCTGGTAGCCGTCGAGGATCGAGGCGTATTCCCCTTGGTAGGCGGCCGATTCGTGCATCAGCGCCGTCAGCCTGCCTGCGTCGGAAGCGCTTGCCCTGGAGATGCGGTAGCTCGTCACGAGCGCAGCTTAGAACGTCACACCGACAATTCTTGACCTCCAGTTATCTGGAGGTATCACGCTGGGTTCCGACAGCTGGGGAACGAACTGGAGGAACGAGATGAAAGCGGCCGCGTTCACGGAAGCCGGTGGCCCGGAGGTGCTCCGGGTGCTGGAGCTGGAGGAGCCGCACGCCGGAGCGGGGGAGGTCCGGGTGCGGGTGAAGGCGGCGGGGGTGCAGCCGTACGACGCGGCCGTGCGGGCGGGCTGGGAACCCGCGGGGTTCGAGCTGCGTTGGCCGCGTGTCCCGGGGAACGAGTTCGCCGGGGTCGTCGACGAGGTCGGTTCCGGGGTTACCGGCCTCGTCGCGGGGGCCGAGGTGCTCGGGTTCACCGCGGTGCAGGCGTACGCCGAGTACATCGTGGTACCCGCGGAGAACGTCACGCCGAAGCCGGCGGAGATGCCGTGGGAGGTCGCGGGCGGGTTCACCGCGGGGACGCAGACCGCGTACCTGGCGCTGGATCTGCTGCGGATCGCCCGAGGGGAGACGCTGCTGATCCACGGGGCGGCGGGCTCGGTGGGCACGGCCGCCGTCCAGCTCGCCGTGCTGCGCGGCGCGAAGGTGATCGGGACGGCGAGTGAGGCGAACCAGGATTACGTCCGTTCGCTCGGCGCCGAACCGGTGGTCTATGGCGACGGCCTCGCCGACCGGGTGCGGGCGCTCGCTCCCGCCGGGATCGACGCGGCGCTGGACGGCGCGGGCGGGGAGGCCTTCGATCTGTCCCTGGAGCTGGTCGGGAATCCGGACCGCGTGCTGACGCTGGTCGAGCACGGCCGAGCTCCCGAAGCCGGGGCGCGAGTGGTCACCGGCACGCGGTCGGCCGAACGGCTGGGGATGCTGGCGTCGTTGTACGCCAAGGGGGAACTGCGCTTCCTCGTGCGGCGGACGTATCCGTTCACCGAGGCCGCGGCGGCGCATCGGGAGATCGAGACCGGACACGGACGCGGGAAGATCGTGCTGACCTTCCCTTAGAGGGCTCACTACCCTCGCAGTTTCCTCACCACTCCGCGCACCACCAAAGGCGTCACGATCGCCACGAAGAGCACCAACGCCGCCCAGCCGCCGAAGCCACCGAACCCACCCTCGTCGTAGGACGCAGGGGCGGCTTCCCTCCAGTTCTTCGAGCCGCCGCCCGCCGACTCTTCGTCGGGGTTCGCCGTCGCGGTCGCGGTCTTGTCGCCGACGGCCGGACCCGCGCCGGGACCGGCGGAGGCCTTGGGGCCCGAGGTGGCGGCCTTGGGTTTGCCGTCCGGGGCGATGATCCCGGCGGTCACCAGCGGATCGGGCGGGCTGGCCGCGCCGGCGCCGAGGCTGCCGTGGAAGGTCGGGTTGCCGCAGTTGCCCGCGTTCAGCTGTTTCGCCGGTTGCCCGGTGAGCCGCGCGTTGGAGTTCATGATCTCCTGCGACAGGTTCGGCGGCAGCGGCGAGTAACCGATCCGGGCCATGTTGATCTGGCCGTCGCAGGCGACGTGTTCGAGGAAAGCGGTGATCGTGTCGGTCTTGCCCAGGTCGCCGTAGCCGCCGCGGCAGGTGTCACGGCCGTTGGTGCACGGCATCATCACGTACGAGTACGCCGAGATCGGATACGACTTCGGATCGGTGTTCGAGTAGACCTTGTCCAGTTTCTGGCTCAGGTCCGGCCGCAGTTCCGCGTGCTTCAACGCGGCCGCGATGTTCTCCGCGTAGGGCTGCGTGTACTGGCCCGCGCCGTTCTGCACCCACGCCGACGGAACCTGGTACCGCTGGGCGTAGGCGAATTCGTCGTAGCTGATGGAGAACGGGATGGTCGCGTTGTCCATGGCCGTCGCGATCTGGTCGGAATCCGCGAGCAGCCGGTACCACTCGGCGTCCGGGCCCTGCCCGGGAAGCTGGATGGGGCGGACGCCCGCGGGCAGGTTCCCCATCCCGTTGCCGACGTTGCGGGAGACGAACCGGTTGTAGGCATCGGGTGCCGCGTGCGCGATGAAGTCGTAGAACAGCGCCGTCGTCCCCGATTGCCCGGTCCGGCCGACCAGGGTGATGGGCTGATCGGGCAAGGACTTCCCGCCGTTGGTCGCGGTGATGGCGGGATCGCTCCAGCGGGTGATGTCCCGGCTGAAGATCCGGCCGATCGCCTCCCGGCTGAGGTGCAGGTAGTCGACGCGTTTCCCGGCCTGGTCGTTGACGTTGTACATCAGCGCGATGGCGCCTGCGACGTCCGGGACGTATTGGTAGCCGCGGGTCTGCGCGGACAGTCCGCCGCCGCCCGCCGCGATGAGCGAGGACACTTCGGCTTCGGTCCCGGCGAAGTCGACCGTCCGGTCGCCGAACTGGTTGACCCCGGCGGGGGAGTTGTTGGCCGAGTAGTTGACCGGGATACCGCGTGACGTCGCGCCGTTCTGCCAGTCGTTCATCGCCGGGCCGACGTAGCTGGAGCCGGAGCCGGTGATCCTGGTGAGCGCCGCCGCGCCGGGGGCGGTCGCCACGGAGACCGAGAACAGCAACGCCATCACCGCGGCCAGCCTCATGATCATCCGAATCGCCCGTTCACGTAGTCGTAGGTCCGTTCGTCCGACGGCGCGTTGAAGATGGTGTCCGTCGGCCCGTGTTCGATCACCCGGCCGGGTTCGTTCTCGGCCGCGAGGAAGAACGCGCAGTGATCCGAAACCCGTTGGGCCTGTTGCATGTTGTGCGTGACGATGACGACCGTCACCTCGTGCCCGATCTCGGCGATGGTCTGCTCGATCCGGCGGGTCGACGTCGGGTCGAGCGCCGAGCAGGGCTCGTCCATCAGCAGCACGTTCGGCTGCACGGCCAGCGACCGCGCGATGCAGAGCCGCTGCTGCTGCCCGCCGGACAGCGCGCCGCCGGGGGAGCCGAGCCGGTCGCGGACCTCGCGCCACAGTCCGGCCCGCTCCAGGCTCTGCTCGACGAGCGCGTCCTTGTCGCCGCATTTGACACCGGCGAGCTTCAGCCCGGCCAGCACGTTGTCGCGAATGGACATCGCCGGGAACGGGTTCGGTTTCTGGAACACCATGCCGATCCGCAGCCGGACCTGCTGCGGACGTGTCCCGTCGGCGTAGATGTCCGTACCGTCCAACAGGACCTCGCCGGTCAGCGACGCCGACGGCACCAGTTCGTGCATCCGGTTCAGGATGCGCAGGAAGGTCGACTTGCCGCAGCCGGAGGGACCGATGAGCGCGGTCACCTCCTTGGCGGGCATCCGCAGCGAAACCCCTTCGAGCACCAGGCGGTCACCGAACCAGGCACCGATATCGCGGGACTCGAGTTCCGCCGCACCGGGCGGCGGCCCGCCGGTCAGTTCGACCAGCGGGCGCGCCGGACTGTCCACGTAGGACACTTCAGTGTCGGTCACCGGTTCTCCTGTGTCTTGACGGTGGTTCTCTTCGCCTTGCGCTTCGACCGGTCGCGGCCCACCACCCTGGCGATCGCGAACAGGCCGAAGATGAGCAGGATCAGCACGAGCGCGCCGACGTAGCCGCGCTGCTGGACGTTCTCCAGCGGCTGCTTGATGAAGCGGTAGATGAACAGCGGGATGCTCTCCTGCGGATCGGAGAACGGGTTCGCGTTCATGCCCAGCGCACCGAAGGAGGTGAACAGCAGCGGTGCGGTTTCCCCGGCCACGCGGGCGATGCCGAGGATCACGGCGGTGGTGACGCCGGTCCTGGCGGTCGGCAGCACCACCGACCACACCGTGCGGGCCCGGCTCGCGCCGAGCGCCAGCGACGCCTCGCGCAGGCCGTCCGGGACGAGCCGGAGCACGACGTCCACGGTCCGCGTGACGGTCGGCAGCATGACCATCGTCAAGGCGAGGGTGGCCATCATCCCGTTGTAGCTGAACAATCCCACGCCCGCCTGGATACCGGGGATGATCAGCGCCGCGTAGACGAACAGACCGGCCACAATGGACGGTAGGCCGCTCATCGCGTCGACCATGATCCGCACCGGACGGCGGAACCGCGACCGCGTCTCGTTCAGGAACACCGCGGTGAGCACGCCCAGCGGGACGACGAGGACCAGGGTGAGCGCGGTCTGTTCGAGAGTGCCGACGACGGCGTGCAATCCGCCGGTGTCGGTCACCGGATCGGTCGGCGCGACCGCGGACATGTCGTGGGTGAAGAAGCCCGGCCGTAGGTACGGCGCGCCCTCGACGACGATGTAGATCAACAGCGACAGCAGCGGCGCGAGCAGGACCAGCGCCCCGGTGACGACGATCGTGGACACGAGCCGGTCGGACGCGGCGAGCTTGCCCAGCCGGTCGCGGGTGACCAGGTACAGCATCGCCAGGTAGAGCAGGTACGCGATGATCAGGTCGGCCAGCCAGCCGGGGGAATCCAGCAGCAGATGCATGACGAACCAGGTGAGCAGCGTGGCCGACACCGCGCAGCCGAGCGCCGCGAGCCGGTCCTGCCTGGTCGTCTCCGACGGGCGGCGTTTGACGAGCTTGCGCGGCGGGGTGACCGGGGGAGTCATGGTCGTGGTCACGCGTCCACCCCCGCACCGGAACGGCTCTTGGAGATGATCACCGACGCGGTGAAGTTCGTCGCCAGGGTGAAGACGAACAGCACCAAGCCCGCGGCCATCAGTCCGGACAGCGCGAGCCCGGACGCGCCGGAGTTGTTGGCGATGAACCCGGAGATCGTCGCGCCGCCGAACTGGACGAGATGCTTCGTGATCTCCGGAACCTGCGGCAGCAGCAGGGAAACGGCGATCGTCTCGCCGAGCGCGCGACCGAGCCCGAGCATCGAACCGCCGATGACGCCGCCGCGGCCGAACGGCAGCACCACGGTTTTGACCATGCCCCAGCGCGTGCTGCCCAGCGCGAGCGCCGCCTCCTTCTCCCCGGGCGGTGTCTGCGCGAACACCTCCCGGATCACCGAGGTCGTGATCGGCAGGACCATCAGCGAGACCACCAGACCCGCGATGAACATGGACTGGATGTACAGCGCGTTCTCCTTGGCCGAGAACACCGGGATCCAGCCGAGGTTTTCGGTCAGCCACGACGAGACCGGCACGATCTGCGGTCCGAGGAAGGCGAACCCCCACAGGCCGTACAGCAGGCTCGGGATCGCGGCGAGCAGGTCGACCAGTCCGGTCAGGAAGCCGCGGATCCGCCCGCTGGAGTACTCCGTGATGAACAGTGCGGCCAGGATGCTCAGCGGGACCGCGATCAGGACCGCGATCAGCGCCACCACGATCGTCCCGTACAGCAGGCCGAGTACGCCGAGGACACCCGAAGCCGGATCGAACCGGATCGTGGTGAAGAAGCCGAAACCGCTGGAATCGAACGCCGGCCCGGACCGGTAGACGAGGAAGAAGCCGATGACCACGAGGATCGCCAGCATGGTCAGCCCGGCGCCGGTGGTGACGCGGCGGAACGCGCGGTCGGCCCGCGACAGGACTTCGGTGATCGCCCGCCGCACCGGGGCCCCGGGCGGGGACGGGTCGGGCCGGGGTGGCGCGATCGTCACGAGCGGCCTTCCTTCGTGTTGGCGGGTAAAGGAGTCGAGGGCACACCACGTCGCCCCCGATGCGGCCAGTATGTGGTGCCGGTGTCCGGGAAAGGTGTCCACACGGAGAACGCCCGACGGGACGTGTGTGAATCAGTGCGGGGGACCCGTTGACCCCCGCCGGGTGACTCGTGGACGTTGGGTCCCGTGAAATCTGGGGAGTCGTCCGTGTTCCTGTTCCGCGCGAGACGAGCCGGGATCGTGCTGCTCTGCGGGGTGCTCGCGGTCGCGGGGGTGTCCGTTCCCGCCGCACAGGCGCAGGCGCCCGCGAATCCGCCGTATCGGCTCAAGACCGAACCCGCCGATCTTTCGGCGGTCCAGAACGGCGATCCACTGCGGATCACGCTTTCGGGATTGCCCAAGGGGGCGAAGGCGAAGCTCGTCATCTGCCCGAAAGACGTGCCGGACAACCTCATGAAGAAGGTGTACGTCCCGCCGTGGCCCAAGGACAGCACCCTGCTCACCCGGGTGCAGTCCTACTGCCAGGACGAATTCGGCGACGAATTCACCGGCAAGGCCGCGGGTATGCAGTCGATGGAAAGGGTGCGGAGCAGCACGACCGGCGACATCGTCTTCGACACGACGATTCCGCGCGGCACCTTGCGACCGCACGCGGTGGCCTGGGACCCGCTTTACACCACTTATGAAAAGGCGGTGAATCCCGGCGACAAATTCCCCAAGGTGCCGTGGGCGGACAATCCCGTCGTCGTCGATCCGGCGACCGGTGCGAAGAGCAGAAGGCAGTATTCGTTCACCTGCGACGAGAACAATCCCTGCACCGCCACGATCCAGATCACCGCGCAGGACGCGACCGGCAAGACGGTGACCTGGGTCGACGAGTCGATCAAGTTCACCCCGTACCTGCCGGGGATCGGCGTCAAGGGCTGCAAGGGGATCGGGCGGAACACGCTCAACGCCAGCATGCCGGAGCGGCTCGGCCGGGCCGCGGTCGCGTGGAACCAGGCGCTGTGCGCACCCACCCAGGCCGATCAGCCCGCCAACATCGTGAGCGAGACCGAGGACACCGGGCTGACCGCGTTCGACAAGGGCACCTCCGATCTCATGATCACCGGCAGCGGGAACGCGCTGGCCGCCCAGACGGTGCGGTCCAGGGAATACGTCCCTGTCGGGGTCAACGCGGCGGTGATCGCCGCGGTCGGATGGTCGCCGACCGACGTCAACGACGAAGGGAACCCGCTCGGCTCGAAGCTCGCCACGACGATGTCGTTCACCACCACCGAGCTGGCGCACATGTTCACGAAGGGCGGGCAGAACCCCGACGCCGGCGGCCGGGGCGGCGTCTTCAAGAACGGTTCGCCGCTGGTCGAGCGCAATCCCGCGCTCTCGGCGATCAAGGACGGCCAGCCCGCCGGCGTGATCGCGGTGAACCGACGGGCCGGATACGGCGGAAGCCCGGACTTCTTCGGGGTGACCGGGGAATCGGGGGCGGGGACGGTCCCGTTCGCGCTGAGCAGGCTCCTCGCCACGACGGCGCCGGAGGCGTGGGTCTTCCCGGCGCTGGGCACCGACTATTTCGGCGAGCTGAGCGGGAAGTCGCCCGGGGTGATCTCCGATCTGAGCGTGCTCGACCCCGGCAAGTCGCGGGTGAACAACGTCGACGCGAAGACCGGGCAGCTGTCGGTGCGCAAGACCGTCGACAACGCGGTCGTCGGCCGTGGCGCGGACTGTGCGGGCGGCTGCCTGAACTGGGTGATCACCGATCTCGCGACGGCGACGGTCAACCGCTGGACGCCGGTGGCGCTCCCGGACGGCAAGGGGAACTTCGTCGCACCGACCGAGCAGAGCCTGCAGCTGGCGGCCGATTCGATGAAGGTCGGGCCCGACGGGACGGCCGAGACCGGCACCGTCACCAAGGACGGCGCCTACCCGCTCACCTTCGTCGAGTACATGGCCGTTCCGGTCAACCCGCTGATCGACGCGACCTGTAAGCCGATGCAGGAGAAGCAGGACCAGCTGAAGGCGTTCGCCGGTCTCGCGGCCGGATTCGGACAGGCGTTGCTTCCGCCCGGAATGGCCCGGTTGACCCCGGGATTGGCCGCGACCGCCGCGGAACGCGTCGGCAAGATCGGCACCGGTAGCGCCGAAAAGGCTTGTCAGGAAAAGGAAGAAGCGAAGAATCCGCCGCCACCGGGCGCGAACGGCGTCACGCAGGCGTCCAACGCCTCGCTCACCGGCCCGTCCGGCGGTCCGGGCTCGTCGGCCGGTACGCCCTCGGCCGCCACCGGACCCGCGCCGGCGGCCGCCCCGACACCCGAAAGTGTGGCGGCGGCGAAGAACCTCGCCGAATCGATCGACATCCCGAAATTCGCCGGTGCCGGCGCGCTCGGCGCCCTGATCCCGTTGGTGGCACTGGTGATCCTGGCGACCTTGCCGTCCGCGACGGCGTATCTCGCGGCAGGACGTCCGGTGCCGTCCTGGTTGACGAGGGCGTTGGCCGCTCTCCTGCGTCGCAGGCAGTCGGGCGGCGCGGCGTGAACACCGAAGTGGAGGAGAGGCAATTCCTGCGGTTCGGTCCTGGCTGGATCGGCGCGGTCGTGTTCGCGTGGCTGGTCACCACCCTGGTCGCGCTGGCACTGGTCGTCTACGCGCTGGGCCCGATGCTGCAGTCGAGTGATCAGCGGAAGGCGCTGACCGAGATCCGGGGCGAGATCGGCGTGGCGCTGGGTGCCAGCCAGAGCCTCTTCGGGGCCGCGCCGCCCGCGAAACCGGTCGAGTTCGGCAGGCCGGTGGCCGTCATGGAGATCCCCGCCCTCAAGGTGCAGCAGGTCGTCATCGAGGGCGCTTCGAGCGGGGAAACCGCGTCCGGACCAGGGCATGTGCCGGGAACGGCCGGGCTGGGGCAGCCGGGCAACGCGGTGATCGCCGCCCGGAACGCCGGGTTCGGCGGCCCGTTCGGCTCGCTCGGCGCGCTGGAGAAGGGCGACGAGATCGTCGTCGCGACCACGCAGGGCAAGTCCGTCTACCGGGTGACCGACAAGGCCACGCGTCCCCTCGACGAGGGCGCCGACTACGGCAAGACCGAAAACGACCGGCTGACCTTGGTGACGTCGGCGTCGTGGTGGCCACTGGCCTCGGCGGAGGCGACGGTGGTGACCGCCGTCCTGGAGGGCAGGCCGTTCCGGCCGAGCCCGCAGAACGGCCGGGCGGACGCGCAGGACGGCCGCACCGGCGACGGTGACGCGTGGGCCGGGCTGGTGCTGGCCTTCGGCGGATTCGTGGTCGCGGCGGCCGGGGCGACATTCCTTTATCGCCGTTGGCGTCCGGTTTCGACCTATGTCATCACCGGGCCGGTGCTGCTCACCCTCGCCGCGCTCGCGGCGCTGGCGTTGTGGCGGCTGTTCCCCGCCTGGGCGTAAACGGGATATCGGTCTTTTCGGACCGGAATCGTTCCCAGGATGTGGATCATCCCCCGATCCAGACTTTGGTGGGTGGACTCGTCACGGATCGCTCTTTAGATTCTCCCCATTACACCCGGTCAGGGTAATTCATTCGGGCGGCCGAAGGGATTCCTGTTGCGGGCTGTGTCGTGTGGGCAGTGCTTTTGAAAAGCCAGGGAGATTTCGATGAGCAGATTCAGCCGGGTGGTCACATGCTCGGTTCCGGTCGCGGTCGGCGCTTTGCTGCTGTCGACGGCGGTTTCCGGCGCCCAACCGTCGGAGGAGGCGCGCACGCAGGCCGGGATCACCGCACTGCAGAGCATCAAGAAGAGCCTCACCCCGGCTGAGCGCAAGCAGTCGAGCCAGCTCGTCGTCGAGAAGCGCCTGCGCGCCGACAAGGGCCTGGCCGGCAAGCTGCCCGAATACCGGACCGGGCTGGGCGTCAGCGACGCCGGCACGGTCGCGGTGGACATCAAGGGCGCCGGACAGTCCCTGGTGGACGCCGTCAAGGCGGCGGGCGGCACCGTCCGTTACGCCTCTCCCGCCGGCGCGATCCGCGCAGACCTCCCGCTGAACGCCGTCGACGCGATCGCCGGACGCGGGGACGTCGCCGAGGTCAAGGCCGCTTCCCAGGCCATGACCTGGAACGAATCCGCGCAGCAGGACCGGCGGCAGGCCGCGGTCAAGCAGACCGCCGCCGCGCTGCAGGTCGCCGAGGGCGACAAGGCGCACGGGAACGACACCGCCCGCACCAAGTACGGCGTCACCGGCGCGGGCCAGAAGGTCTGCGTGCTTTCCGACGGCATCAAATCCCTGAAGGCGTCCCAGACCGCGGGCGAGCTCCCCGCCGTCGACGTCCTCCCCGGTCAGGCGGGCAGCGGTGACGAGGGCACCGCGATGCTGGAGATCATCCACGACATGGCGCCCGGCGCCGCGCTCGGTTTCGCCACCGCGTTCACCAGCGAGCAGAGCTTCGCCGACAACATCCGTGCCCTGCGCACCACCGGCAAGTGCACGATCATCGTCGACGACGTGTCCTATTTCGACGAGTCGCCGTTCCAGGACGGCCCGGTCGCGCAGGCCGTCAACGACGTGACCGCGGCCGGCGTGCTCTACTTCTCCTCCGCGGGGAACTCGGGCAACCTGACCGACGGCACCAGCGGCTACTACGAGGGTGACTTCCGCGGCTCCAGCAGCAAGATCTCCGGGATCACCGGTACGCCGCACGACTTCGACCCGAGCACCACGACCCAGCTGTACAACGCGCTTTCGCCGAACTCGGTGGGCCGCTACGTCACCCTGTTCTGGTCCGACCCGTGGGGCAAGGCCACCAGCGACTACGACCTGTTCGTCCTGAACTCGTCCGGTTCGGTCGTCGCCTCCAGTGAGGGCTCGCAGAACGGCACCCAGAACCCGTACGAGATCGCCCAGGTCCCGGCCAGCGGCTCGGGCTTCAAGGTCGCCGTGGTCAAGTACAGCGGCTCCGACCGGTTCATCGCGCTCAACGTGATCCGCGGCCGCTTCGTCACCTCGGGTGCGCTGAAAGCCTTCAGCACCAACGGTGTCACCTCCGGCCACTCGGCCGCCGTCAACGCCTTCAGTGTCGCGGCCGCCCCGGCCGCCGGTGCCTTCGGCCGCGCGCTCGAGACCGGTGACCCGGCGAACCCGGCAGGCCCGTACCCGGGTCTGTTCACCTCCGCCAGCAAGTGGGAGCGGTTCACTTCGGACGGTCGCCGTCACCAGTTCTACAACCCGGACGGTTCGGTGATCACCCCCGGCAACGTGTCCTCGACCGGTGGCGCGACGCGCAACAAGCCGGACATCACCGCGGCCGACGGCGTCGCGACCTCGGTGACCGGCTTCCAGCCGTTCTTCGGGACCTCGGCCGCCGCGCCGAGCGCCGCCGCCATCGCCGCGCTGCTGAAGCAGGGCAAGCCTGCCGCGACCCCGGCGGAGATCCGGAACGCGCTCGTGTCGACCGCGATCGACCTCGGTGCCCCCGGTTTCGACCCGGTCACCGGCGCGGGCGTGATCATGACCGACCCGGCGCTCGCCGCGCTGGGCGTCGCCCCCAAGTAGCACTTCTCGCGTGAAGGCCCCCTTCCCTCGGCTGAGCTGAGGGAAGGGGGCCTTCACGCGCTAGGAGGGGGTCAGGACTTGACGCAGGACAGGCCGTTCGGGCCCGACACGGTCAGGAAGCCGTACTGCTGGATGGTGGCGGCGAGCTGGCCGCCGCACAGCGGGCTGGCGGTCGAGGCCGTGTCACCGTCGTCGAAGCCGACGGCGCGCTTGGCCTGGTCGTAGCTGGGGGTGCGGGAGTCGACAATGTTGTAGACGCTGCGCGAGCCCAGGAACGCGGTGGTGAACGCCGGGGTGTAACTGCCGGCGGAACCGGCGACGGGGGAGCTGTTGAAGCCGGCCCCGGTCAGCGGGTTGACGGTGAAGCCCGCCCGCTTGTCGGCGACGACCGTGTTGCCCTGCGCGATCCACTGCGCGATCGAGAACGGCGCGATGGCGGTGGCGCGGTCGGCGGCCGGGATGGAGTTGCCGTCGTGCTCCTGGAAGCGCTTGATGGTGACCGGCTTGGTGGTCGGGTCGAAGCCGAGGACGGTGCCGGTGAAGAAGCTCAGCGTGCCGGAACCGGTCTGCGGCAGGTAGACCTTGATGGGGGAGTTGGCGCCGCCGACCTGGTTCCAGTTGGTGATGGAGCCGTCGTAGATGCCGCGCAGCTGCGCCAGGGTGAGGGTCAGGCCGGCACCCGAACCGGTGGCCGACGAGGCCCAGGTGACACCGTCGGTGGCGAAGGCGAAGTACTCGAAGGTGCCGGGGTCGGACGAGCCGCGGGCCGAGGACGACCGCGCGATGTCGATCTTGCCGTCGCCCGCTTCGGCGGAGGCCTTCAGCGCGGCCTTGCCCTGCGACGAACCGTTCGGGGCCGGGTTGCCGGCGCTGTAGACGACCTCGTCGGCGAACGGGTCGGCCGGGACGGTGAAGGTCTGGGTGCCGGACAGCAGCGGCGGCACGTTGACGAAGTTGTCGGGGTCGCTGTTCCAGGCGCCACCGTTCGCGTTGGCGAGGATCGCGCCGGTGATGTCGACCGTGGTGTCGGAGCCCGCCGCGGCGATGACCTCGGAAAGGCCGTTGGCGGGGGCGACCGCCGAGGCGGTGCCGGTCAGGGTGAGGCAGGCACACGCGGCGATCGCGGTGGCGCCGAGAAACCGAGTGGTACGAGCACGCATCTTGTTTGCACTCTTTCTCTAGTCCCCAAGTAGTCGCGGGATTCCGTGACTTGACGCAATCCTCGCTCCGCAACACTGTCCGGCTGCGGTGCTTCGCGTTCCCGCCCGACGTCATGGTGGTTAATCTCCGGGGAACGCACTTTCCGTGATCGGCCGTCACGGAGAACGATTCGGTGAATGCCCGCCGGAATCGCGACGGTATTTCCGGCGCCAATCGGCGATCATCTCGATTCCTTCGCCGATGGACGCTTCGGTGGTGGCCGAGCGGAACCGGTCGAGGCCGCGCTGCGCCTCGATACGTCTTCCGTAGGCGTGGCTGGCGATCGCGACGAGCCGGTCGCCGGTGTGCAGGCGCCAGCGCCAGCGACCGCCGCTGAGATGACTGAAATCGCTGGTCAGTTCGGAAATATGCGTGCTGAGCCAAGCGATCGCGACAAGGCATTCCTCGGCTCGCGGATAGTCTTCGGGCGCCGATCCGAGCGACACGTTGTTGCCGCCGAGCAGCCGCCATCGAAGGGTCTGCTCGCCGGTCTGGACGAGTTGAAAGCGTGGATTCTTCGCTACTGAATTCCCCCTGGTCACATCCCGTGAATCGCCGCCATGTGGTGAAGGGGTTACCGGATCCGCTTAAGGCGCGACGGCCGACGGGTGAACGTTTTCCCCCGGCGGCGGCGCGCTAGCCTGAACGGACGCGGGTAATCGGAAAAAAATCACCGAGCCGGTCCGCTCCGGCACGGTCTGCGAGGAGGATCGATGGGCAACGGCAGGATCGCGGTCGTCACCGGGGCGGGTTCCGGGCTCGGCAGGGAGATCTCCCGCGCGTTGCTCGGCGCCGGTTACCGGGTCGCCCTCGCCGGCCGCCGCGCGGACGCGCTGGCCGAGACCGCCGACGGCGCGGCGGACGCGCTTCCCGTGCCCACCGACGTCGGCGATCCCGATTCCGTCGCGGCGCTGTTCGAGACGGTCCGCGCCCGCTGGGGGCGGCTGGACCTCCTGGTGAACAACGCGGGCGTGTCCGTGGGCGGGACGGTCGACGAACTGTCCTTCGCGGACTGGAAACGCGCCGTCGACACCAATCTGACCGGGATGTTCCTGTGCGCGCAACAGGCCGTGCGGCTGATGAAGGCGCAGGACCCGCGCGGTGGCCGGATCATCAACAACGGCTCCATCTCCGCGCACGCCCCGCGCCCCGCGTCCGTCGCCTACACCGCGACGAAACACGCGGTCACCGGGCTGACGAAGTCGATCTCCCTCGACGGCCGCGCCTGGAATGTCGCATGTGGACAGATCGACATCGGCAACGCGGCCACCGAGATGACCCTGCGGATGGCCGACGGGATCCCGCAGGCCGACGGCAGCGTGAAGGCCGAGCCGACCTTCGACGCCCGGCACGTCGCGGACGCCGTGCTGTACATGGCCGGGCTGCCGCTGGACGCGAACGTCGGATTTCTGACCGTCACGGCGACCGCGATGCCGTACATCGGGCGCGGCTAGCGCCTCACGGGATCACCTTCGTCTTGCGGAACTCGTCGAACAGCCGGAAGAACATCTCCGGTGTCTCGGCGTACTCGTGGAAACCGGCACGCCGCGCCTTCGAGCCGTCCGCGAACATGTCGTAGTCCCAGCCGAACACGAAGTCCGCGAACGCCCACGACGACGAAACGGCGCTGTACGGCACTTCGAGGCCGTACTTCGCGGCGATCGACGTCCAGAGTTCTTCCTTGTCCGCCATGACGACGTCCAGCGACATCGGCAGCGGCGGCGCCACCTCCAGGTCGAAGTAGCGCGCGATCCGCGGCCAGAGGTCGTTCCACCGGAACAGATCCCCGTTCGCGATGTTGTACGCCTCGTTCTCCGAACCGGTGGCCCAGACGGTGGCCTTCGCCAGCAGTCCGGCGTCGGTCATCTCCAGGAGGCTGTCGTACGCGCCGGGTTTGCCCGGGAACCGCAGCGGCAGGCCGAGTTCCTTCGAGATCGACGCGTAGACCGCGATGGCCAGCGCCAGGTTCATCGGGTTGCCCAGCGCGGTCCCGCCGACCACCGACGGCCGGATCGCCGACCACGTCCAAGACTTCCCGGCCTGGCGCCGCTCCAAGAACTGCTGCTGGTCGACGTTGAACTCGGGCGGCATATGCCCGGCGTCGTCCTCCCGCGCCGGGGTCTTGAAGGGGCCGAGGTGGGCGCCGTAGACCTTGTAGCCCTGCATGAGGCTGATGTGCCGCAGGCCGGTCGCGACGGGTTCGATCGCGTCGACGAGGTTGGTCAGCATCGCCAGGTTCGGCGGCACCAGTTCGGCCCAGGTCGGCTTGTCGACATAGGCCGCGTAGAACACGTGCGTGACGTCGTCCAGGCCGCCGAGCTTCGCGCGGGTGTCGGCCGCGTCGAGCAGATCGACCGCGATCTGGCCGGGGCCACCACGCCGCGACAGGCCGATGACGCGCCAGCCGGGCAGCGTCTCCAGGTGGGCGATCAGGTTCTTGCCGATGACCCCGTTGGCCCCGGCGACCAGGGCGACCTTGCGTTCTTCGTTCATGTCTCCGAGCCTGGACCAGGCTGCACGATAAGTCCAAGGCATAGATCTCACCGCTCCAATAAACTCTCTTCATGACCAGCTTGCGGCAGCTCGAATACCTGGTGACCGTCGTCGACACCGGCTCCTTCACCAAGGCCGCCGAGTTGCTGCACGTGACGCAGCCCGCGCTGTCGCATCAGGTGCGCGCGCTGGAGAAAGGTGTCGGCGGCCCGCTGCTCGAACGGCTGCCGCGCAGCGTCCGGCTCACCCCGATGGGCCGCGCCATGTTGCCGCACGCCCGCGCCACCCTCGCCGACGCCGAACGCGCGCGGTGCGCGGCCCGGCAGGCGTCGGGGCTGGAAGCCGGGGAACTGCAGATCGCCACGGTCTACTCGGTCGGCCTCGGGGTCCTCCCCGCGGCGTTGCGGGTATGGCGCCGCGAGCGGCCCGACGTCGACGTCCGGCTGGTGGAGTTCCGGCACGCGGACGAACTCCGGGAGGCGATGGTGGCGGGGGAGGCCGACGTCGCGGTCGGCCCGGTCCCGCCGGACTGGGACGGGCCGGTGCGCGAACTCGGGGTCGAGGAGTTCGTCGTCGTCCTGCCGATCGACGGGCCGCGCGAAGACGACGGCACCGGCGTCGTCGACCTGGCGACCCTCGCCGACTGCGCGTGGGTGCACTACGCGCCGGGCAACGGCTTGGCCGACCTCGTCGACCAGGCCTGCGCCGCGGCGGGATTCCAGCCGAGGGCCGCGGTCCGCACCGAACAGAGCGCGGCCGCCCCGTTGCTCGCGGCCGCGGGTCTCGGCCCCGCGCTGGTCCCGGCCAACGTGCTGCCCGAAGGTTTCCACGGCCGCGTCCTGCGGCCCGAGCCGGCGATCCGCCGCACGCTCGCCGCCTATTGCCGCAGCACTCCCGACCCGCTGACCTCGGCCTTCATCGACGTCGTCGCGGGGGAATGCACGCTCGGGTCACCGCACGGAAACCCCTGAGAGGTCAACGCCGCCGAACGCCGTCGCCTTGACGTCGCCGACGCGGTCCGCCCAGACGGCGTGCCCGTGCCCCGACCACAGCGGGACGACCGGGAGATCCCGCAGCAGCTGGTTCTCCACCAGCCGGTAGACCTCGCCGCTGTCGGCGGAGTCGGTCTCCTCGGCCGATTTCAGCAGGTCGGCGAATCCGTCGCTCTGGTAACCGGTCGCCTTCACGATCTCGGCCAGCACTTCCTGTGGGCTCGGCGTCGTCAGGGCAACGTCGATCGCGAACGGTCCCTGTCCCGGTTCCGGGGCGAGCGGGACACCGACGGCCTTGCCGACCTGCTCCGCGAGCGGACGCAGCCAGCTCGCCTGCGACTGTCCGAAGTGGACCGGCGTGGCCGGGAACTCCGCTTGGGTCAGCAGGGATTTCCCCGCTCCGGCGTCGAACGTGCAGGGACGGCACGTGCTGCTGCGCTCGCCTGGGGCGACGGCGGGCGGCAGCAGCGACTTCGCCGGATCCACCTGCTTGCCGAGCGCGCCGGCCTCCAGCGCCGCGCGGTCGATGCCGAGCGCGAAGCCGTGCCGGACGGTCGCGTCGGAGAAATGCGGCGCGTTCAAGGGAAACCCGAGGTAGGCGGCGGTGGGCAGGGCCCACATCACGTGCCGCTGCGCGAAATCCGCGTGCATGGCCTCGTGACGATCGCCGGGGACGAAGGTGGAGAGGTCGAGTTTCCCGGCCTTGACCTCGTCGTACTGTGCCGCCGCGTCGCCGGTCTTCAGCTCGACCGTCCGCGCCTTGCCCGGCGCGTCGGCGACCCGGACCAGTTTGCCGCCCGACGACTGCCACGCGCCGTCCAACCGGAACGGCCCGTTGCCGACCGGCCGTTGCGCGAAGCCCGCCCAATCGCGCGAAGCCAGCGCGGAAGCGGGCAGCGGGACCAGCGCGGGCGAGGAGAGCAGCGCCGGGACCTGCCCGGACGGCCGGTCGAGTACGACGCGGATGGTGAGCGGGTCGGGTGCGGTGATCTCCTTGGCCCGCAGGAGATCCTTGACCACCCGGGACGCCTGCCACCGCTCCGCGCCGATCGCCTTCCAGGTGTCCACATAGGACTGCGCGGTCACCGGGGTGCCGTCGTGGAACTTCCCGCCGTCCTTGAGCTTGACCGTCCACGTGACCCGGTCGGGGCTGGAGAACGATTCGGCCGCCCGCGGCACCGTCTTCCCCGTCGCCGGGTCGTAGTCCGCCAGCGGCGTCCACAGCGCGCCGGTGACCATCCGTCCGGACTGGTCGCGGACGTCCGCGGGCAGCAGGGTCGCCGGGGCGGCCAGGCCCACGCGAAGAACGTCCGGTGCGGGCGGTTCGCCGGATTCGGTGCAGCCCGCCGCGACCAGGGCGGCGGCGAGGAGCGGGGCCAGAAGACGCAAGCGCATGAGGATGTCTTAGCAGTCCCGCACCGAGCAGTCCCACGAC
Organism: Amycolatopsis japonica; assembly: GCF_000732925.1. Classification (NCBI taxonomy): domain Bacteria; kingdom Bacillati; phylum Actinomycetota; class Actinomycetes; order Pseudonocardiales; family Pseudonocardiaceae; genus Amycolatopsis; species Amycolatopsis japonica. Next base: position 6,484,593 of record NZ_CP008953.1, on the reverse strand, counting down.
CAATGGCGGTTGTGCGGGCAAAGTGGCGATCATAGGGTGCGGGGACCAGCCTGGGAGGTTTCTGTGCGAGGAAACTGGTTGCTCCGTTCGTGTTTGGCGCTCACCACGGTCACCGCGACCTTGATCGCCACCGGATTGCCCGCCGCGGCCTGCGGTGAAGAGGACAAACCGGCCAGTGAGAAGGTCCGGGTCGCCGGTGCGCCCGGCGCGGTGAAGAACGTCAAGGCCGTCGGCAACGTGCCCGACGCGCAAGGCGCCATCGCCATGGGGTTCCTGCAGTACGGCAACCGTGACGTCATGGCGGTTTCCGGCGAGTTCGGCCTGAAGGTCTACGACCTGACGAAGAACCCCACCGCCCCGAAGCTGATCGGCGAGGTCAGCCTCCCCGGCCTGTGGGAGACCGAAGACACCGAGGTCGACGTCAAGCGCAAGCTCGTCTTCCTCGCGCGGGACCCGCGGGCCTACGGCGGCACCACGCAGACCGGCGAGTCCGGCATCTACATCATCGACCTGAAGAACCCGGACAAACCGGCCATCCTGAGCTACACCAAGGTGCCCGCCGGCCACACGACCAGCTGCGTCGACGACTGCCGGTACCTCTGGACCGGCGGTCCCGCGAAGGCCGCGAACCAGCCGGCGGACTGGGGCGGCCGCCCGATCTGGGTGACCGACATCCGCGATCCGCGCAACCCCAAGACGTTCCCGAACCCGATCGAACTCGCGCGCAACGACGGCAAGACCGACTACGTGCACGACGTCCAGGTCGACGACGAGGGCGTGGCGTGGGTGTCCGGGCGCGGCGGCGTCCGCGGTTACTGGACCAACGGCCACCACCGCGATCCCGTGCAGGGCAAGGTCCGTCGCGCGACGGCGTTCGACCCGGTGCCGTACGCGGGCGGCGGGATCGAGGAGACGGCGGCGCCGTCGAAGTTCATGCACAACAGCTTCCACCCGGCGGGACACCGCTCGGCCGACGGCGCCGACTCGAACCGCTGGCGCGGCCGCGACCTGATCTACGCCACCGAAGAGAGCTTCCTCGACGGCTGCGCCGGTGACGGCGTGCTGACGATCTCGTCGCTGCAGAACTCCTACAACGGCGAAGGCTGGCGCTCGACGCCGGAGAAGCCGTTCCGCCTCAAGTCCGTCGGCACCTGGAGCGTCGCCGGGCAGGAAGGCAGCGACCCGGCCACGGGCGACTGCTCCGCGCACTACTTCGACGTCCGCGGCAAGGTCCTCGTGCAGTCGTTCTACACGCAGGGCACGCGTTTCCTCGACGTCAGCGACCCGACCGACCCGAAGCAGATCGCCTACTTCCGCCCGGCCGACGCCAGCGCGTGGGCGCCGTACTGGCACAAGGGTTACGTCTATGTCGCCGACAACACTCGCGGAATCGACATCCTGAAGCTCACCGCCTGAGTCAAGATGTCCCCATGCGCACCATGGGGAAGACGCTGGGAGTCATGGCCGCGATCGTCCTGATCGCGGCCTGTGACCCGGCCCCGCCGAAGGAAGTGGCCGTCCACACCGATCCGGCGCCGGTCGCCGAGACGTTCCCGGAGGTCGGCGAGATCGTCCAGGCGTCCTGGGTCGAGGAGCGGATGGGCGCCTCCGAAGGGCGGGTCGCGGCGCCGGGACCGTCCGACTTCCGGCTGTCCGCGGTGGTGAAGTTGCGTCCCGAGGCCGTCGCGAAGGTGCTGGACGGTTACAAATGCCAGGCGGGTTCCCCGGCGGTGCCGGAGCCCTTGAAGGGGCTCTTCCCGTCCGGGGTGAAGTGGCTTTCCTGTGAGCTGCCCATGAACGGCAAGGCGCGGACGGCGTTCGTCGCCGACGGGTCCGAACAGGCCTTCCTCTCTTCGACAACCATGTAACGGTTCTGTGGCGGAACTGTCGCGGGACCATCACGGCAGCGGGATGATCCGTTTCTAGCTTGGCGTCATGACCACCTTGCTCGAGCGGGCCCCGGTCCCCGTCGCCGGGAAGACTTCGCGACGAAGCGTCACCGCACTGTTCGCGATCGCCGTCCTCCTCGCCGGCTACACCGGGTTCCGCTTGCCGGGGGAGTGGGCGGCGACCCTGCAGGCCGTGTCCCTGACGGACGGATTCCACCGCCGTTTCCTCGTCGGCACGCTCCTGAAGCCGTTCGGGCACGACTACGCGGTCTTCGCGGTCGCGAGTTTCGCCGTCCTCGGCGCGGTACTGGCGGTCTTGACGCTCGCCTTCTTCCGCAGCCGCACCGAAAGCCGGCGGTGGTTGATCGTCGCCTGGCTCCTGTTGCCGACCGGCGGCTACCTGTTCCACGAGGTCGGCTACCTCGACCAGGTGCTGTATCTGCTGCTGTCCGGCGCGCTGTGGGCGGTGCACCGGAACAGACCCGTGCTCGCCAGTGCGGTGATGGCGCTTTCGGTGACCGTGCACGAGATCGCGTTGCTCACCGTGCTGCCGATCTTCGGTTTCGCCCTGCTGCGAAAGGTTCCGTTCCGGCGCGCGTGCGCGTTGCTCACTCCGGCGGCGGTACTCGGCCTGGGGATCCTCGCCCTGCCGCCCGCCGCTCCCGGCACCATCGACGGTCTCCGGCGCTCACTGTCCACAGCGGACTTCGCCTACCGCGCCGACGCGCTGGACCTGTTCGGGCGCACCCAGTCCGAAAGCTGGCGGCTGTACTCGATCACCGGAGTCCTGCTCTACCTGCTGCCGATCGCGGCCGTGGTGCTCGGCGGTTTCCTGTACCTGCACCGGCCCACGCTCGCGGCCGTGGTGCCCGCCGCCGCGATCGGGGCGCCGGTGCTGCTCGCGTTCGGCGGCTGGGACGATGCCCGGTGGGGGTTCCTGCTGATGACCAACTTCTTCGTGGTCGTGTGGCTCTGGCTCGGCCATCGTGAGCTGAAACTGCCGCAGATCGGTGTACTGACCGCGCTCCTGCTGGTGCTCACCCATGTCCCGTTGCCGTATTTCGACGACTACACGCCACGCGGGCTCACGCTGGTGACTCCCGTGGAAGACGCACGGTGAAAACGGCGCCGCGAGGTCGACCAGTTCGGGCCGCAGGTCCGCGGAACCCGCGTCGAACCGCGAGATCTCCAGCAGATCCTCGACGAGCCGCGCCAGGCGCCAGGTCCGCGTCCCGAGCAACTCGGCCGCGCGGGTCTTGACCTCGGGGCCGGCGTCGAGGGTCTCGACCGTGGCGACCATCGACGCGAGCGGTGTCCGTCGCGGAGCCGTGCGGTCTCGTCACAAAACCCGGTCATCTGCTTCACTGTCGTATCCGCGAGCTAGGGGGAGCGATGTCGGTCGAGGTGGGGAAACGCGTGTCCGGCTACTTCGGGTTCTCCGAGGTGGCGGTGCTCGTGGCGGGTGCGGTTTCCGGCGCCGTCGGTGCCTACGCCTACTACAGCGAGTCGCTACGGCCGCTGGCGCACAGCTTCACTCTATGGATCGTGCTGATCGTCGCGGTCGTCCCCGGGATCCCCCGCCGGCGGGCGGTGATCCGGGCGGTGTGCGCGCTGATCGCGGCGGTCTTCGCGTTCTACCTCGGCAAGGCGTGGGTCTACGGCGTCAAATACGAGGGCACGTACCGAATCGACCCTTCGACGCTCGTGCTGTGGTGCGGTCTGGCCGTGGCCGCAGGACTCGTCGCCGGGCTTCTGCTCGACGCCGTGGGGCGGGCCGACCGCCGCGGCACCCTGGCCACCGCGGCGGTCGTGGGTCTGCTGATCGGTGATCTCGTCCGGCGATCCGACCGATCCGGTGTCGGAACGCTGGCGGTCGCCACGGCGATCGCGATCGCGTTCGTGGCCTGGCGGGGGATTCGTTCACCGCGTCAGGCCGCCGAGGTCGCCGTCGTCGCCCTGCCGTTGGGACTTCTCGGTCTCGTGATCGTGTCGGCGCCGGACTTCTTCGAGGGCTTGTTCGCGAGCTTCTAGTTCTTGAGCTTGGCGTTCCAAGCCGTCAGCGTCAGCTTGCCCGTGGTCCCGAGGTCGGTGTCGACCGTGATCCGCTGCTCCGGATCGCCCTTCGCGGCCGCGACCGTCACGTAGGCGCCGGCCTCCGGTGAACCCACGGTGACCGTGTTCGACCACGAGACGACCGAGAGCAGCGTCCCGCCGGGCTGGACCGTCTGCGGGCTGACGCCGGGATCGATCGCCATATACGACGTGCCGTGCTCCACGGCGACGTTCATCGGCCGCTTTTCCTTGTCCAGCAAGCGGATTTCGGGATAGCCGGTGAGCGTGCGCGGGGTCGTGCCGCAGTTGGTGAGGGTCAGCACGACCGCGCGATGCCCCAGCGCGGCCTCGACCGGCCCGGACTTCACCGTCACGCCGGTGTCGAGACAGCCTGCCGGGACCACCGGGCCCGGGTCCGGCGTGTGGACGGTGGGCGGGACCGGCGGCGGTGGCGGCGGAGGCTCGCCGCACCCCGCCACCGCCAACGCCGTCCCCGCCACTGTCACGATCGCTTTCCCCAGCACGGCTGAACCGTACTAGGCCAGCAACTCCTGCAGTTCACGCACCGCGTCGGCCAGTTCCGTCGCGAACAGCTCCATGTCGTGCGCCACGTGCTTCGGCGTGCACAGGTACAGATTCAACGACTCCGGCAGCAGCACGTACGCGATGCCGATGCACTGCGGGCTGGTCGACCCGAAACCGAAGTACTGGATGTTCACCGACGGCGCCGAGCTGGTGCTCAGGTAGTCGTTGCGCATCTTCAGCCAGCCGGGCGACGAGTACAGCGACGGGGAGTCCTCGACGCCACGCCGCTTCTGGATCAGCTGCAGCTCCCATAGGTGCTGCTCCGGCGCGTCGCCCGCCTGGCACTCCTTCGCCCGCGTGACGTGCTTCGCGGCCGCCGCGCGGAAAGCCGCCTGACGGGTCTGGCGGTCGGCTTGCGGGTCGTCCATCACCTGGACGAACCACAGCACCTCGGGCGTCACCACGCGCATCGCTTCGGTGCGCCCGTTCTGGTACTGCCGCGTCGCGATCGACTCGTACGTCGCGCCCGTGATCCCCTTCGCCCGCTTGTGCGCGAGCTGGTACGCCATCTGCGCGAAGGCGTCCGGGGACATCCCGAGCTCCTTCGCCCGGTTCGCGCCGAAGTCGGTGAAGGACACCGTCTTCGTAGCGGTCGCGTCGGCGTATTCGGCGAAGGACGCGGCTGCGGCGCGGGCGTCTTCGCGCAGCGCGTCACCCAGGACGAACTCGATGACCTCGGACGACGGCACACCGTCGGCGGGCGGCCGCTCCAGCCGCGTACCGCTGAGCAGCGCGTCGGTGAACCCGAGGATCGTGGTCCCGTCCAGTTCACAGTGCTCGACGTTCAGCCCCGCCGTGCCGTCCTCGAACACGATCAGCGACACGGCCTTGTCGAACCAGCGGTTCCCGCTGTCGCCGTGCAGCAGGGCGTCGCACGCCTCCTGCGTGCCCGACGGCGTGAAGTCCTCCAGGCACAGGCAGAACAACGCCGTCTCGATGTCGTCGAGCGCGGCCGCGTTCCCCGCCGCCAGCAACGCTTCCCGCGTCGCCGCCCATTCGGCCCTGGCCTTGGTGGTGAAATGCCCGGCGGCGGTCCGCGGGTCCTCGACCAAGGTCCCCGACTTGACGATGGCCTGCAGTCCCGCGACCAGCTGTTCGGGGGAATACGGCCGGCCGTCCGGCGCGATGACGTCCATCCGGAACGGGGTGTCGCGGTGGAAGACCACGATGTGCCGCGCCCTCGACGGCCCCGGCCAGTCCTCGCGGTACGGCGTGCGCGCGGTGTCCTGCGCGGCGCCGGGGATGCGGGTCGCCGAGAACAGGAACTTGTGCTGCACCATCGACTGGGGCCGCCCGCGCAGCAGGATCGGCGGGATCAGTTCCTCGTCGAGCTTCAGCTTGTAGTCCACCGCCGAAGCCGTCAGTTCGGCCGCGCGCTCCAGCTGTTCCAGCGGGGATTCGGTGAACAGGAAGAAGAAGTTCGCGTTGAGGGCGATCCGGTCGCGACGGCCGAGGTAGCGATACGGCCAGAAGGTGTCGAGCCAGCTTCGGACGTCTTCGCGCTTGTCGTAGGCCTCGAGCGCGCTCTGCAGCTCGTGCGCTGGGCTTCCTTCGGCGAGGAACTCGGTGACGGCGCCTTCGGTCTCGGCGAGTTCGCCGGGGGTGAGCAGCGGCGAGCACCACTCGAGGAACCGGCGGCAGGTGTCCTCCAGGCTGGGGACGGGGACCCGCGGCAGGCTGTCCTCGTTGCCGAACGTGCGGGGGGACGGTTCCGGACTGCTCACGATCATCCTCGATCTCGAAGGGGAAGGGCGTTCAGCGCGGAGGCGAGCCCGCCCGCCGCGCCGTGGGGACGGGAGACGAACAGCCGTGCGTACAGCCGGCCACCGGCCTCCAGCCCACGCGGGTCGACGCCCGCGACGGACAGATTGTCCAGGATCTGCGTCTGTTCCTCATCCGAAGCGAATTTCCGCTGCCGGAAGACGCCCTCGACCCCGGTCGTCTCGTAGTCCAGTTCGCCGAGGCTGTCGGCGACCGGGCCGTAGGAGAACATCCGGAGGACGAAATGCGCCATCCACGGCCGGTTTTCCCGCGCGATCCGCACGAGGGTCTTCTCGGTGACGTAGCCGACGCAGCCGGTCGAGATGACGATGTCGACCTCGGACAGCAACGCGCGCTGTTCCTCAGTCGGGTCTTCGTTCTCCAGATCGGCATGGATCGCTTCGTCGATGAAGCCGGCAGCGAGCGCGTAGTCCAGAGCGGGCGCGGAGGCGTCGAGGCCGATGAAGCGGACGTCATCGCCGACTGCGTCCATCCGGCGGTCACGCGCGATCAGTTCGTCCCGGCTCAGCGCGCCGGCGGACGCGTAGTGGTCGTACAGCCGTTCCATCGTGGTGTCGCATCTGTACAGCGCCGCGTTGACACCGTAGGAACAGCCCAGGTCGAGCACCGTCGGGACCTTGACGTCGGCCTCCGCGCGGTACTCGTCGATCAATTTCGCGAAGTAGGCCTTCGCCTGCTGCGGGATGTCGTAGTCCAGACGGCGCAACGTGCCGAAGAAGGCGCGTGGATCGGGCGCGGTGTAGATGTCGTCGAAATTGATCTTGCCGGTCGAATCCAAAGGCACGGCCAAGCTCCTGACTTAGTCGAGCAGCTGATCGCCCCGGACCGCCGCCGAAGCGACGTGTTCCGGCAGGACCCGGCCGAACAGTTGCCTCGTCCGTTCCGGACTGCCGATGACCCCAGGGCGCTCGCTGTACGCGAAGATCGCGGAATGGCGGGCGACTGCCCCTTGAACACTACTCACCCGGTGCAGCGCGAAGCGTCCGCGAAACAGCTGAAGATCGCCAGGACGCAGAGTGAGCCGCCTGATCAGGTGCTCACCTTCGCCCGCCAGGACGGCACGGACGTCGTCGAAGTTCTCCGCCGTTTCGGAGCGGATGTTCGGGCAGTACTCGAAGACACCGCCGTCGGCCGCTTCCTGCGTGAGCATGCTGACCGTGTACTCGTTGGTGTCGAAATGCCACGGATGCGCGCGGCCCGGTTCGATCACGTTGAGCACCAGGCCGGACAGCGGATCGGCGAGTTCGTGCAGCTCGGGGAGTTCGAAGCAGTCGGCCACGAACCGCTGGAACTCGCGGCTCGAGTACAGCTGCTGGATCACCGCGGTCGCCGGGATCCGGTCCCGCGCCACGAAAGCGTTGCCGCGTTCCATGATCGTGCGGCCGGGATGGTCCTCCGGCAGCGGAGTGTCGATGGCGATGTTGTAGGCGTTGACGCGTTCGACCTTCGCGTACGCCTCCGGAGCGATCTTCGCGCCTTCGTGGCGAAGGACGTCTCGCAACTCCGGACGGATGAAGTCGGCCAGCACGCTGCAGCCCGTTTCCCGCAGTTCGGCGCGGGTGCGGGAAACGATTTTGCGCCATGCCGGGCTTCCCGGTTCGGACAACGGATAGCGGGCGGTATCGGCCACTTGGACTGCGCTCGCGGTCATCGACGTCCTCTCGGCTGCCCGGAAGTGATTCTCGGGTTTAGCACAGAAAACGCCCGCGACCCCCGGGCCTTGTGAGCGGTGCCACACGCAACGTGACGGCCCCCTTCCTCGCGTTTGTACGCGAGTCAGGGGGCCGTCAGGGGATTTTCGTCAGCTGGTGACAAGCGGCAGGAGCGGCCGCCGCACCGCGGTCGCGACGCCGTCGGACGCCTGGGCCGCGGCGATCCGCTCGGCGGTCGGCGTGCCGTACTCCGTGGTCCGCTGCCGCAGCGGGCGGCCCAGCGGCTCGACCATCGCGCGCATGTCGCTGATCGTCTTGTACGACCCGTTCGCCGCGCCGGCCATTCGGCTGATCGTCTCCTCCATCAGCGTCCCGCCGATGTCGTTGACCCCGCCTTGCAGCACCGCGCGGCTGCCCTCCTCGCCGAGTTTCACCCACGAACTCTGGATGTTGTCGATCATCCCGTGCAGCAGCAGGCGGGCCAGCGCGTGCACCGCGCGGTTCTCGCGCAGCGTCGTACCCGCCCTCGCCAGCCCGGCGAGGTAGATCGGGGAACTCTGGTGGATGAACGGCAGCAGCACGAACTCGCTGAACCCGCGCCGCCCGTTGCGCTCCAGGCCTTCCCGCTGCAGTTTCGCCAGCAGCTTCAGGTGCCCGACCCAGTGCGCCGGAGTGTCGACGTGGCCGTACATCATCGTCGACGTCGTCGTGATGCCGAGTTTGTGCGCGGTGGTGACGACGTTGATCCATTCGGACGTCGGCAGCTTGCCCTTGGTCAGTACCCAACGCACGTCGTCGTCGAGGATTTCCGCGGCCGTGCCCGGCAGCGAGTCGACGCCGGCTTCCTTCGCCCGCGCCAGCCAATCCTCGATCGAGAGGTTCGTCCGCGAAGCGCCGTTGACGACCTCCATCGGCGAGTACGAGTGCAGGTGGATGTCCGGCTGACGGCGTTTCACCTCCGCCGCGAGGTCGAAGTACGCGGTACCCGGCAGATCCGGGTGGATGCCGCCCTGCATGCAGATCTCGGTCGCGCCGGCGGCCCACGCCTCGTCGACGCGGTCGCCGACCTGCTCCAGCGAGAGCGTGTACGCGTCGGCGTCGGTGCGCCGCTGGGCGAACGCGCAGAACCGGCAGCCCGTGTAACAGACGTTGGTGAAGTTGATGTTCCGCGTGACGACGAAGGTGACGTCGTCGCCGTTCACCTCGCGACGCAGGTCGTCGGCGATCTTCGCGAGCGCGTCGAGCTCCGGCCCGTCGGCGTGCAGCAGCGCCAGCGCCGCGTCGTCCGAGAGTCCGGCGGGGTCCTTTTCCGCGCTGCGCAAGGCATCCCGGATGTCGGTGTCGAACCGCTGCGGCCCGGTCTTGATGTTGCCCTTGATCTCGGCCCAGTCGCCGTAGACCGAGTCGAAGTCGCTGCGGCGGTCCTCCGTGCGCCCGACGGTGTCGACCTCGACGTGCAGATCGGTACGCCCGGCCTCCTTCCACCCGCCGTCCGGCTCCTGCCACGGGATGCCCACCGGGATGGCCTCTTCGATCGCGAGCCCGGTCCCGGTGTCGGTCAGCGGCGCGAGATGCGCGTTCAGCCGCGGGTCCAGCCACGGCTCGCCCGCCTTGACGTACTCCGGATAGATCGGCAGCCGCTCGCGCACGGTGAACCCGAGCGCCTCGGTGCGGCGTTTGAGCTCGTCGATCTGCGGCCACGCGCGTTCGGGGTTCACGTGGTCGGGGGTCAGCGGCGAGACACCGCCCCAGTCGTCGATGCCCGCGTTCAGCATCAGCTCGTACTGCTGGCCGATCAGGTTCGGCGGCGCCTGGATGCGCATCCGCGGCCCGAGCACCAGCCGCGCGACGGCGATGGTCGCGGCGAGTTCTTCGAGATCGGCGTCCGGGGTCGCGCGCATCTTCGTGTCCGGCTTCGCGCGGAAGTTCTGGACGATGACCTCCTGGATGCCGCCGTAGGTCTTCGCGACCTTGCGGATGGCGAACAGGGAGTCGGCGCGTTCTTCGAAGTTCTCGCCGATGCCGATCAGGATGCCCGTGGTGAACGGCACCGAACTGCGGCCGGCGTCCTCCAGCACCCGCAGGCGGACGTCCGGGTCCTTGTCCGGCGAGCCGTAGTGCGGGCCGCCTTTCTCGGTGTACAGCCGCTTCGCCGTCGTCTCCAGCATCATGCCCATCGACGCCGACACCGGCTTGAGCCGCTGGAAGTCCTGCCAGGTCAGCACGCCGGGGTTGAGGTGGGGGAGGACGCCGGTCTCTTCGAGCACCCGGATCGCCATCGCCCGGACGTAGGACAGCGTGTCGTCGTAACCGTGCGCGTCGAGCCAGTCCTTCGCCGCCTTCCAGCGGTCCTCCGGACGGTCGCCGAGGGTGAAGAGCGCTTCCTTGACCCCCATCGCGGCACCCTTGCGGGCGATGTCGAGCACCTCGTCGGGGGAGAGGAACGGCGATTCGAGGCGGCCGGGAACGGTCGCGAAGGTGCAGTAGCCGCAGCGGTCCCGGCACAGCCGGGTCAGCGGGATGAACACCGAACGGCTGTAGGTGACCACGCCGGGACGGCCGGCCGCGACGAGCCCGGCGTCGCGGACCCTCGAGGCGTGCTCTGACAGCGTCTTGAGGTCGTCGCCGCGCGCCTGGAGCAGGATCGAGGCCTCGGTGATGTCGAGGGTCTTCCCGTCGCGCGCCCTGGCGAGCGCCCGGCGCATCGCCGAGGTGGTGGGGGCGTTCGCGTCAGCAGGGGATGCCATTCCCGCACGCTATGGCCGGACTCGCTCCACCTGCCAGTGTGCATCCCGCCACCGCGTCACCCACGTGGGTGTGATCACTGTTTCCGCTGGTCAGAGCGTGATCTTGGTTGCCGATCAAGGGGTCGGCGTGTATTACCTAAAGTGTGGCTTCGGTGATCGGCAAGAAGGTCGGCGGGCGGACGTACTACTACCTCGTCACCTCCGCGCGGGTCGACGGCGAGCCGAGGGTGGTCTCGCAGCGTTATCTCGGCACGGCCGAGGAGATCGGACGTGCGATGGACGGCGACGTCTCCGCGCCCGGCGAAGCGCGTCACCGGACCTTCGGCGACGTCGCGGCGGTGTGGGCCACGCTGCGACGGCTCGACTTCGTGCGCCGAGTCGACGAAGCCGTCGGAGCCCAGCGCGCGGCGACCACCCTGGGGACGCATCTCGCGCTCGCCGTCCTGCACCGGGCGACCGCGCCGGAAACGCAGTTGGCCGACTGGTGGCGTGACTCCGTCGCCCGGGAATTCCTCCAGGCCGACCTGCCCAATCACCGGCGGGCCCTGCAACGCCTCACCCCGGAACGGATCGCGCGGATCGAGACCGCCGTCGCCGACGCGGTGCTCTCCTGGCTGGGGACGGGCGACGCCGCGCTCGCCGTCGACGTCCCGCAGTTCGCTACCTTCACCACGGCCGACCCCTGCCGCTGCGAACTCGCCGGTCTCGGGCTGGTGGTGACCAAGGACGGCGCGATCCCGCTGGCGTCGCACGTGTACCCGCGGGAAGGGGCGCCGCCGTTCGCCGCGCTCGCCGAAGAACTCCGCTCCCTGTATCCCGTGACGCTCGTCTTCACCGCCGGTCAGGCCGCGCAACTGGACCTCGGACGGCATTTCGTCGGCGCGCTCCCGCTGTCGGAGCACCCGGAACTGCTGGCGAAACCACCGTCCGCGCGCAAACCCGTCGACCCGGAACGCTTCGCCGGGCTGACCGCCCTCGACACCCGGGCCGTGGTCGCCGGGATGAGGCGGCGCGTGATCCTCACGCATTCGGAGACCCTGCACAACGCGCAGGCCCGCGCGTTCGGCGAGGAATTGGGCACCGCGACGCGCGAACTCGCCGGCCTCGACGCCGCGCTGGCCTCGGGCACGTACCGGGGCGACCGCGGCCAGGTGAACGCCGAAATCGCCCGGATCACCCGCGGCCGCCGCGTCGAACGGGTGCTCTCACCGGCACTGACCGGGACGAGGCCGGGGGAGATCCGGCTGACCTGGAAGGTCGACGACGCCGCGGTGTCGCGGTTGCACGACGAGTTCTTCGGCAAGCAGGTGCTGGTCACCGACCACGACTGGCCGGTGGCCGAGGTCGTCACCGCGTACCGCGCCCGCACCCACCTCGACTCGACGTTCCGCTGGCTGACCGGCCCCGCCGTCACCGGCCCGGCCCCGCGCTGGGAGTGGACGCCGCACCGGATCGCCGTGCACACGCTGGTCACGGTGCTCGCGTCCACGGTCACCCACCTCATGCGGCGCGAGGCCGACCGCGCGGGGATGAACCTGTCGGTCCGCGAACTGATGGACAGCCTCGCGGGGATAGGGGAGACGGTGCTGCGGTATCCGTCCACCGGCGGCCGACCGCGGACGCGGCGCCTGCTGACCGAGCGGAACCCGGAACAGCAGGCGCTCTTCGACCTCTTCGGTCTCAGCTCTCTCGGTGAATATGGAGCGCGGAGAAGCTCTGCACCACCGGCATCAACTCGATGACGTTGATGTTCACGTGCTCCGGCTGCGAAGCCGCCCAGAAGACGGACTCGGCCACGTCGGCGGCCGTCAGCGGCGTCGTGCCCTTGTAGACGTTGTCCGCCTTGCCCTGGTCGCCCTCGAACCGGACGACGGAGAACTCGGTGCCGCCGACCAGGCCCGGCTCGACGTTGGTCACCCGGACGCCGGTGCCCTGCAGGTCCGCGCGCAGGTTCAGGCTGAACTGGTGCACGAAAGCCTTGGTCGCGCCGTACGCGTTGCCGCCGGGGTACGGGTAACTGCCCGCGACCGAGCCGATGTTGATCACGTGCCCGCGGCCGCGCTCGACCATGCCGGGCAGCAGGGCGCGGGTGAGGTGCGCGAGCCCCTTGATGTTCGTGTCGATCATCTGGTCCCAGTCGTCGAGCTTCGCCCGGTGGGCGGGCTCGAGCCCCTTCGCGAGGCCGGCGTTGTTGACCAGCAGGTCGACTTCGGCGAACTCGGCGGGCAGCGTGCCGGGGAGGGCGGCCACCGCGTCGGCGTCCCGGACGTCGAGCTCGAAGGGGAGGACGTTCTCGCCCAGCTCGCCGGCCAGCTTGTCGAGCCGGTCCTTGCTGCGCGCGGCCGCGACGACCTTGGCGCTGTCGGCGGCGAACCGGCGGACGATCTCGACGCCGAACCCGGCGCTGGCACCGGTCACGAAAACGGTCTTCTGGGGCATCAGTCAATCTCTTTCAAGAATCGTGCGAACACGTCGTTGAACTCGGCCTCGCGCTCCAGGTTAGGCATGTGCGCGGCGCCCTCGATCACCGCCAGGGTGGAGCCGGGGATGAGGTCGTGCATGAGCTCGGCGTCCGCGACCGGCGTGAACTCGTCCTCGGTCCCGACCACGACCAGGGCCGGTACTTCCACGCGGGTGAGGCTCTCCCGGTAGTCCGGACGCTCGGCGCGGCCCCTGAGCGCGGCCGCCGCTCCTTCCTTGGGCGTCGTGCGCATCATCCCGAGGACGTGCGCCGCCACGTCCGGCATCGTGCGGACGTTCTCCGGGGAGACCATCTTCGTCAGCACTTCCTCCGCGTAGGGGTTCAGTCCTTCCGCGAGGACGCGGTCCGCCATCTCGTTGCGGACGCGCTTGCCCTCCTCTGTCTCTTGTTGGGGAGAGGTGTCGGCGAGCAGAAGGCCGGCGACGCGCTCGGGGTAGGTGCGGTGGAACTCCATGACGATCTGCCCGCCCATGGAGAGGCCGCCCAGTACGAAGCGCCCGAGACCGAGGCGATCCGCGAGACGGCAGATGTCCTTGGCGAAGACGTCGAGTCCGGTCTTCGTGCTCTCCGGCGGCATGGTCGTCTCGCCGTACCCGCGGAGGTCCGCGGTGATGACCCGGTAGCCCTCCCGGCTGAACCGTTCGGCCTGGGGCCGCCACATCGAACGATTGAAGGGGTGGCCGTGGACGAGGACGACGGGCAACCCGGTGCCGAGGTCGTCGTAAGCGACGGTGATGCCGTCGAGTTCCGCAGTACTCATGAGCCCGACGCTAATCGGAGCAATCGCCGGGATCAATACGGTGCAATGTACTCGGAGCAATGTTCTTGCCCGGGAGTTCACCTGCGGTCTCCTGGGGCGATCACCGCGTGATCGCCGGGTTCGGGCCCGTTTATGGCCTCTGACCTGCGCGAATGTCGTTAAGGTACCCCCCCTGTTTTCGGGGGTTTCCGGCCATGTAAAGTTCTCTTCGTCGCCAGGGAAACCGAGCGGCCGACCGGGACACGAACCAAGCTCTCGCTCAGTGCGATTGAGTGGGTGTCCCACCAAAAACTGCTAGGAATGACTGCTTCGGATAAGGCCGCTGTGATGGTGGTGCGATTCGGGGTGTGTTGCTTGAGAACTCAACAGTGTGCTAGTGAACTAAGCCAGTAGAGCTTATATTTGAACCTCGTTTGAGGTTCCTTTGAGAGCATTAAATTGCCTCGATCAAATTTGACATTGTTGGAGAGTTTGATCCTGGCTCAGGACGAACGCTGGCGGCGTGCTTAACACATGCAAGTCGAACGATGAAGCCTTTCGGGGTGGATTAGTGGCGAACGGGTGAGTAACACGTGGGCAATCTGCCCTGTACTTTGGGATAAGCCTGGGAAACTGGGTCTAATACCGGATACGACTTTTGCGGGCATCCGTGGAAGTGGAAAGCTCCGGCGGTACGGGATGAGCCCGCGGCCTATCAGCTTGTTGGTGGGGTAATGGCCTACCAAGGCGACGACGGGTAGCCGGCCTGAGAGGGTGACCGGCCACACTGGGACTGAGACACGGCCCAGACTCCTACGGGAGGCAGCAGTGGGGAATATTGCACAATGGGCGCAAGCCTGATGCAGCGACGCCGCGTGAGGGATGACGGCCTTCGGGTTGTAAACCTCTTTCGCCAGGGACGAAGCGCAAGTGACGGTACCTGGATAAGAAGCACCGGCTAACTACGTGCCAGCAGCCGCGGTAATACGTAGGGTGCGAGCGTTGTCCGGAATTATTGGGCGTAAAGAGCTCGTAGGCGGTTTGTCGCGTCGTTCGTGAAAACTCCACGCTTAACGTGGAGCGTGCGGGCGATACGGGCAGACTTGAGTTCGGTAGGGGAGACTGGAATTCCTGGTGTAGCGGTGAAATGCGCAGATATCAGGAGGAACACCGGTGGCGAAGGCGGGTCTCTGGGCCGATACTGACGCTGAGGAGCGAAAGCGTGGGGAGCGAACAGGATTAGATACCCTGGTAGTCCACGCTGTAAACGTTGGGCGCTAGGTGTGGGCGACATCCACGTTGTCCGTGCCGTAGCTAACGCATTAAGCGCCCCGCCTGGGGAGTACGGCCGCAAGGCTAAAACTCAAAGGAATTGACGGGGGCCCGCACAAGCGGCGGAGCATGTGGATTAATTCGATGCAACGCGAAGAACCTTACCTGGGCTTGACATGCGCCAGACATCCCTAGAGATAGGGCTTCCCTTGTGGTTGGTGTACAGGTGGTGCATGGCTGTCGTCAGCTCGTGTCGTGAGATGTTGGGTTAAGTCCCGCAACGAGCGCAACCCTTATCCTACGTTGCCAGCGCGTTATGGCGGGGACTCGTGGGAGACTGCCGGGGTCAACTCGGAGGAAGGTGGGGATGACGTCAAGTCATCATGCCCCTTATGTCCAGGGCTTCACACATGCTACAATGGCTGGTACAGAGGGCTGCGATACCGCGAGGTGGAGCGAATCCCTTAAAGCCGGTCTCAGTTCGGATCGCAGTCTGCAACTCGACTGCGTGAAGTCGGAGTCGCTAGTAATCGCAGATCAGCAACGCTGCGGTGAATACGTTCCCGGGCCTTGTACACACCGCCCGTCACGTCATGAAAGTCGGTAACACCCGAAGCCCATGGCCCAACCCGCAAGGGGGGGAGTGGTCGAAGGTGGGACTGGCGATTGGGACGAAGTCGTAACAAGGTAGCCGTACCGGAAGGTGCGGCTGGATCACCTCCTTTCTAAGGAGCAACACATCCACCCCGCCGGGATACCCGGACCAACGGTTGGTGGAGTGGCCGGCACTCAACACCCGAACGTGGTGTTGTGCTGGTTGCTCAAGGAATTGTGGAACTACTGGTTAGGGTTCGCGACCGGGTTGCCGGCGAGGGCGAGTACTGCTCCGCAAGGAGCGTGGAAAGTGTTCCGCCGGGTCTGGTCAAGAATTGTTCACTGGCACGCTGTTGGGTCCTGAGGCAACACGCCAAGGGGCTGGACACAGTCCCGGGGACGTTTGTTTCTGGTGTGGTGTTTGAGAACTGTAGAGTGGATGCGAGCATCTTTGTGGTCAAGTTGTTAAGGGCACATGGTGGATGTCTTGGCTTCAGGAGCCGATGAAGGACGTGGGAGGCTGCGATATGCCTCGGGGAGCTGTCAACCGAGCTGTGATCCGAGGATTTCCGAATGGGGAAACCCAGCACCAGTTATGTGGTGTTACCCGCATCTGAATATATAGGGTGTGTGGAGGGAACGCGGGGAAGTGAAACATCTCAGTACCCGTAGGAAGAGAAAACAACCGTGATTCCGTGAGTAGTGGCGAGCGAAAGCGGAAGAGGCTAAACCATGCACATGTCAAGCTGTCAGGCGTTGTGTGTGTGGTGTTGTGGGACCCAGCGTCGAGGATCTGACAGTCCTCGGAATGATCGCGCGTGTTAGTGGAACGCCTTGGGATGGGCGACCGGAGTGGGTGAGAGTCCCGTACGCGAAAACACGTTGTGGATTGTTTGTTTGGTGTTCCCGAGTAGCAGCGAGCTCGTGGAATTTGCTGTGAATCTGCCGGGACCACCCGGTAAGCCTAAATACTTCCTGAAGACCGATAGCGGACTAGTACCGTGAGGGAAAGATGAAAAGTACCCCGGGAGGGGAGTGAAAGAGTACCTGAAACCGTGTGCCTACAAGCCGTCAGAGCCCGAGCACATCCTTGTGATGTTGAGGTGATGGCGTGCCTTTTGAAGAATGAGCCTGCGAGTTAGTGCTGCGTGGCGAGGTTAACCCGTGTGGGGTAGCCGTAGCGAAAGCGAGTCTGAATAGGGCGATTGAGTCGCGTGGTCTAGACCCGAAGCGGAGTGATCTACCCATGGCCAGGCTGAAGCGTCGGTAAGACGACGTGGAGGGCCGAACCCACTTAGGTTGAAAACTGAGGGGATGAGCTGTGGGTAGGGGTGAAAGGCCAATCAAACTCCGTGATAGCTGGTTCTCCCCGAAATGCATTTAGGTGCAGCGTCACATGTTTCACCACGGGGGTAGAGCTACTGGATGGTCTAGGGGCCTTACCGGGTTACCGAAATCAACCAAACTCCGAATACCGTGGTGTGAGAGTGTGGCAGTGAGACGGCGGGGGATAAGCTTCGTCGTCGAGAGGGAAACAGCCCAGAACACCAGCTAAGGCCCCTAAGTGTGTGCTCAGTGGGAAAGGATGTGGGATTGCCCAGACAACCAGGAGGTTGGCTTAGAAGCAGCCACCCTTGAAAGAGTGCGTAATAGCTCACTGGTCAAGTGGTCCTGCGCCGACAATGTAGCGGGGCTTAAGCACACCGCCGAAGCTGTGTCATTGACACATATAGATCGGCGTTCTCCTTGCGGGGACGTCTAGTCGTGTTGATGGGTAGGGGAGCGTCCTGCATCCAGGGAAGCGGCGGCGGAAGCCAGTCGTGGAGGGTGTGGGAGTGAGAATGCAGGCATGAGTAGCGAATGCAGAGTGAGAAACTCTGCCGCCGGATGACCAAGGGTTCCTGGGCCAGGCTAATCCGCCCAGGGTAAGTCGGGACCTAAGGCGAGGCCGACAGGCGTAGTCGATGGATAACGGGTTGATATTCCCGTACCCGAGCACGTGCGCCCAGGATGAGGCGGTTGATACTAACCACCCAAAGCCAGTTACCGATGTCTTCGGACGGAGGTTTCTGTGTGGAGCGTGGGATCTGATTCCGTAGTAGTCGAGTGATGGGGTGACGCAGGAAGGTAGCTCCGCCAGTGAGTGGTAGTACTGGTGTAAGCGTGTAGACCGAATGGTAGGCAAATCCGCCATTCATATAGGTTGAGACGTGATGCGTAGCCGATTGAGGTGAAGTAGAGTGATCCTATGCTGCCGAGAAAAGCCTCTAGCGAGTGCGTGCACGGCCCGTACCCCAAACCAACACAGGTGGTCAGGTAGAGAATACTAAGGCGATCGGGTGAACTGTGGTTAAGGAACTCGGCAAAATGCCCCCGTAACTTCGGGAGAAGGGGGGCCAAACACTCTGAAGCCCTTCGCGGGCTAGGGGTGGGTGGCCGCAGAGACCAGCGGAAAGCGACTGTTTACTAAAAACACAGGTCCATGCGAAGTCGCAAGACGATGTATATGGACTGACGCCTGCCCGGTGCTGGAACGTTAAGAGGACCGGTTAACCCTTCGGGGTGAAGCTGAGAATTTAAGCGCCAGTAAACGGCGGTGGTAACTATAACCATCCTAAGGTAGCGAAATTCCTTGTCGGGTAAGTTCCGACCTGCACGAATGGCGTAACGACTTTCCGGCTGTCTCAACCACAGGCCCGGCGAAATTGCACTACGAGTAAAGATGCTCGTTACGCGCGGCAGGACGGAAAGACCCCGGGACCTTTACTATAGTTTGGTATTGGTTTTCGGTTCGGCTTGTGTAGGATAGGTGGGAGACTGTGAAGCTGGCACGCTAGTGTTGGTGGAGTCGTTGTTGAAATACCACTCTGGTCGGATTGGGAATCTGAACCTCGGACCATGATCTGGTTCAGGGACAGTGCCTGATGGGTAGTTTAACTGGGGCGGTTGCCTCCTAAAGAGTAACGGAGGCGCCCAAAGGTTCCCTCAGCCTGGTTGGCAATCAGGTGTTGAGTGCAAGTGCACAAGGGAGCTTGACTGTGAGACAGACATGTCGAGCAGGGACGAAAGTCGGGACTAGTGATCCGGCACCACCTGGTGGAAGGGGTGTCGCTCAACGGATAAAAGGTACCCCGGGGATAACAGGCTGATCTTGCCCAAGAGTCCATATCGACGGCATGGTTTGGCACCTCGATGTCGGCTCGTCGCATCCTGGGGCCGGAGTAGGTCCCAAGGGTTGGGCTGTTCGCCCATTAAAGCGGCACGCGAGCTGGGTTTAGAACGTCGTGAGACAGTTCGGTCCCTATCCGCCGCGCGCGTAGGATACTTGAGGAAGGCTGTCCCTAGTACGAGAGGACCGGGACGGACGAACCTCTGGTATGCCAGTTGTCACGCCAGTGGCATGGCTGGTTGGCCACGTTCGGAAGGGATAACCGCTGAAGGCATCTAAGCGGGAAGCCTGTTCCAAGATGAGGTATCCCACCCCTTGTGGGTTAAGGCCCCCAACAGACCATTGGGTTGATAGGCCAGAAATGGAAGCACAGTAATGTGTTGTCGAGTTGACTGGTACTAATAGGCCGAGGACTTGCCCACAAAGATGTTACGCATCCACTCTACAGCTCTGAAACACCACACAACCCCCTCTTCTGTGAGGTTGTGGGGGAGTGTTTCACAGTGTTTCGGTGGTTATAGCGTCAGGGAAACGCCCGGTCCCATTCCGAACCCGGAAGCTAAGCCTGACAGCGCCGATGGTACTGCAACCGAAGGGTTGTGGGAGAGTAGGACACCGCCGGACTAACATTAGAAAAGAAGGGCTTGGGCCCCGGTCGAGAACCACGAGTTCTCCCGGGGCCCAAGCCCTTTTTTCATACCCGAAACCCCGTCACACCCGTGATCAGACACCGATCACCCGTGATTGAAGGCGGAACACGCGAGATCCCTCCCCAAACACGCGAGATCCGCCTTCAAGCACGCGAGTCACGGCCTCGATCACGCGAATGACGGAATGAGGCACGTGGAGGTGGGGCGGAGCCCCCGCATTTAGAGGACTAAATGCGAGAAGGGGCCCGGCCCGTGGCGGCCGCATTTAGAGGACTAAATGCGGGAGGGGGCGGGGCGGCGCAGGTGGTAGATGTCCATGATCCAGCCCTTACGGGAGCGGGCGGAGGCGCGGACGGTGCGGATCTCCTCGGCGAGGGCCGCGGTCAGCGGGCCGGAGAGCAGGAGCTCGTCGGGCGTGCCGAGGTACGCGCCCCAGTAGATCTCCAGGCCGGTATCGACGAACTGCGAGAACGTGCACCCCGCGTCCAGCATGACGAAGACGTCGTCCACGTCCTCGGGCCAGCCGGCCTCGAGGCGGCGGCCGGTGGTGACCAGGACCGGGCGGCCGATCTGGTTCATCGTGGTCCGGTGCCGTGACGTCAGCGCGGCCACGCTGCTCACCCCGGGGATGACGTCGTACTCGAACTCGACGTTCCCGCGGTCGCGCACCGCGTCCAGCAGGGTCAGGGTCGAGTCGTAGAGCGCCGGGTCGCCCCAGACGAGGAACGCGCCCCGCTCGTCGGGACCCAGGGAAGCGATCATGGTCTCGTAGACGTCGGTGCGGAGCCGGTGCCAGTCGGCGACGGCCTTCCGGTAGTCATCAGGAGTACGGTCGCGTTCGGGGTCCGGTGCCCGAACGACGCGGTAGCCGGGCTGCTCGACGAAGCGGTCGAGGATCTCCTGGCGCAGAGCCACCAGGTCCTGCTTTTCCGAGCCCTTGTCGAGCACGAAGAACACATCGGTCTCGTTGAGCCGCCGGATGGCCTGGACGGTCAGGTGGTCCGGGTCGCCGGCGCCGATGCCGATGGCGGAGATCTTCCTCATTTCCGCAGTGTCCCCGCACCCTCTGTGCACACCCCTACCCCCACGGGGTATAAAGGAAGTGATCGCTCCACCTGTCCTGTAGAGGAGTTCGCACCGATGGCCGAAACCACCTACATCGTCAAGGGCATGTCCTGCGGGCACTGCGCCGCCTCCGTCACCGAGGAGGTCAGCGAGATCGCGGGCGTCAGCGCCGTGAACGTGGACGTCGCCAGCGGCAAGGTCACCGTCACCAGCGACGCGCCGCTGGACGTCCAAGCCGTCGACGCGGCCGTCAGCGAGGCCGGTTACCAGCTCGTCTCGTGAGCACCGCCGTCAAGGTGTCGGCGTTCGCCGCGGCTCTGGTCGCGGTGTTCGCCGTCGCCTGGGCGATCGGCTCCGCCGTCGGGCCGCTGGACGAGGAGCCGCCGCCCCCGCCGGCACCGACCAGCGAGCATCATGGGCACCACCCGGGAGGCGCGCCGTGACATCCCAGCGGGTCGAACTGGCCATCGGCGGGATGACCTGCGCGTCCTGTGCCGCGCGGGTCGAACGCAAACTGAACAAGGTCGACGGCGTCTCCGCCACGGTCAATTACGCCACTGAGAAGGCGCAGGTCGACTTCCCCGCCGCGGTCTCGGTCGAAGACCTCGTCGGCGTCGTCGAGTCCGCCGGCTACACCGCCCAGCCGCCCACCCCCGACGAGGACGAGGACCAGACCGGCTCCCTGCGAACCCGTCTCGTGGTCTCCGCCGTCCTCGCGGTGCCCGTGATCGTGCTGGCGATGGTCCCGGCCTGGCAGTTCACCTACTGGCAGTGGGTCTCGCTGGCCTTGGCCGCACCGGTCGTCACCTGGGGTGCGTGGCCGTTCCACCGCCCGGCCTGGACGAACCTCCGCCATGGCGCCGCCACCATGGACACCCTGATCTCACTAGGCGTCGTCGCCGCCACGCTCTGGTCGCTGTACGCGTTGCTGTTCGGCACCGCCGGGACACCCGGCATGCGGCACGGTTTCGAGCTGACCATGGAGCGCGGGCACGGCGCGGGCAACGTCTACCTCGAGGTCGCCGCCGGGGTGACCACCTTCCTCCTCGCGGGCCGCTACTTCGAGGCCCGGTCCAAGCGCCGCTCCGGCGCCGCGCTGCGGGCACTGCTCGAACTCGGCGCGAAGGACGTCGCGCTCCTGAAGGACGGCACCGAGAGCCGCGTCCCGATCGGCGAGCTGAAAACGGGCGACGAGTTCGTCGTGCGGCCGGGGGAGAAGATCGCCACCGACGGCGTGGTGACCGACGGTGGATCGGCCGTCGACCTGAGCATGCTGACGGGGGAAGCCGTCCCGGTCGAGGTGGTGGCCGGGGACGCCGTCGTCGGCGGGACGGTCAACGCGAGCGGCAGGCTCGTCGTCCGCGCCACCCGGATCGGTGCCGACACGCAGCTAGCGCAGATGGCGCGGCTGGTCGAGGACGCGCAGAACGGCAAGGCGCGGGTCCAGCGCCTCGCCGACCGGGTGTCGGCGGTGTTCGTCCCGGTGGTGATCGCCCTCGCGGTCGGCACACTCGGCTTCTGGCTCGGCGCGGGCAGCGGAGCCGACGCCGCCTTCACCGCCGCCGTCGCGGTCCTGATCATCGCCTGTCCGTGCGCGCTCGGCCTGGCCACGCCGACGGCGCTGCTGGTCGGCACCGGCCGCGGCGCGCAGCTGGGCATCCTCATCAAGGGCCCGGAGGTGCTCGAGTCCACTCGCGCCGTCGACACCGTCGTGCTGGACAAGACCGGCACGGTGACCGCCGGGAAGATGAGCCTCACCGACCTGTTCGGCGACGACGAGACCGAGGTCCTGCGCCTGGCCGGGGCGGTCGAACACGGCTCCGAGCATCCGATCGCCCGCGCGATCGTCACGGCCGCCGAGGAGCGGCTGGGTGAGCTGCCGCCGGTCCGCGGGTTCCGCAACGTCGAGGGCCTGGGTGTCGTCGGCGAGGTCGAAGGCAAGACCGTCCTGGCCGGGCGGCCTGCCCTCCTCGACCGGCACGGCATCGCCGTCGGCGACGAGTTCACCCAGGCCAAGAAGGTCGCCGAGGAACGCGGCGCGACCGCGGTCGTCGTCGCCTGGGACGGCGAGGCACGCGGTGTGGTCGTCGTCGCCGACACGGTCAAGCCGACTTCCGCCGAGGCCGTGGCCGGTTTGAAGGCGCTCGGCCTCCGGCCGGTGCTGCTGACCGGGGACAACGCCGGTTCCGCGGAGGCCGTCGCCGCCGAAGTCGGGATCGACGAGGTCGTCGCGGAGGTTCTGCCCGCGGAGAAGGTCGACGTCGTCAAGCGCCTTCAAGCGCGAGGCAACGTGGTCGCCATGGTCGGCGACGGCGTCAACGACGCGGCCGCGCTCGCGCAGGCCGACCTTGGCCTCTCGATGGGGACCGGGACCGACGCCGCGATCGAAGCGGGCGACCTCACCCTGGTGCGCGGCGACCTGCGCGCGGCCGTGGACGCCATCCGGCTCGCGCGCCGCACGCTCGGCACGATCAAGGGCAATCTGTTCTGGGCGTTCGCCTACAACGTCGCCGCCCTGCCGCTGGCCGCGCTCGGCCTGCTCAACCCCATGATCGCCGGGGCCGCGATGGCGTTCTCGTCGGTTTTCGTCGTCACCAACAGCCTGCGGTTGCGACGCTTCAGGACCGGACCAGCCGGGCGATGGCGTCGGACGCCTCCCGGACCTTGAGGTCGGCCTCTTCACCGCCCGCGGCGGCCGCGTGGACCACGCAGGTGGCGAGGTGCTCGTCCAGCAGTTCGAGGGAGAACGACTGCAGCGCCTTCGTGGCCGCGGACACCTGGGTCAGGATGTCGATGCAGTACTTGTCCTCTTCCACCATCCGCTGCAAACCGCGGATCTGCCCCTCGATCCGGCGCAGGCGCTTGAGGTAGGCCTCCCGCTCGGTGCCGTAGCCCGTCATTCCCGCACCCGTTCTCTCGTCGTTCCCTGTCGTCTTCCCACTATACCCTCCCCACGTATGCGGTCGGAGAGCGGAAAAAAGTGGGTGTCAGGATGTCGAGAACGATCCGGCCGTTCCGACTCCTGCGTGAGTGGCCGGGCACCGGCCGCACGACCAGGAGGAACACCGATGAAGTACATGATCATGATCACGATGAACCCCACCGCCTGGGACGCCCTCCCCGAAGAGGAGCGCAACGAGGTGGTCGCCCGCATCGACCCTTTCATGAAGAAGCTCACCGAGAGCGGCGAACTGCTCGGGACGCAGGCGCTGGCGGAGCCGAAGGACAGCACGGTGGTCCGGGTGCGTGACGGCGTCCCGGTGGTCACCGACGGCCCGTTCGCGGAGTCGAAGGAGTACCTGGCCGGCTTCTACCTGGTCGAATGCGACAGTAAGGAGCGGGCGATCGAGATCGCGGGCCAGATCCCGGACGCGCACATCAACGCGATGGAGATCCGGCCGGTGGTCTTCTCGTCCGGTGTGTGATTCGACCAGCCGGGCGCAGCCTGTCCGTTGAGGGTGGTGGTGGGGCGGGGTCCGGGTTAAGTGGCGGCCGCTTCGGTGCCGGTGCGGGCTTCGGGCCTGCTCCGGCGCTGAACGGGCACTTCCGGTTTCGGTGAGTCCGGTACGGCCAGCACCACGCCGGCTTCGGTGAGCAGCTCGCGGCAGCCGACCAGCTGTTTCAGCACGTCGTCGCGCAGGCGGAGGGCCACATCGACCTTCTGCCGCGCCTCGGCGACCAGGCGCTCGCCCTCTTCGGCGGCGTCGTCGAGCAGTTTCCGCGCCTTCGCCTGCGCGGCTTCGTCCCGTGCGGCGAGCGCGCGCATCGCCTCCGCGCGGCGCAGCGTCATGGCGCGCTCGAAGTCTTCGGCGATCCGCTTTCGTTCCGCCTCGGCCTTGGCGGCCTCTTCGGCGGCCCGCGCGGTGATGTCGTCGGCTTCCTCGCGCGTGAGTTCGAGCATCCGGCGCGAGCGTTCCTGCAACGCGTCCGGTGCGATCGGCACGCGGCTGATCCGGTCGACGCTGGCCTTCAGTTCGCGATTTTCCTCTTGTGTGGCGGCGAGCTCGCCGGCGAGAGCTTGCCCACGGCGGATCGCTTCGTCGCGTTCGGCTTCCACTCGTCGTAGTTCGGCTTCCACCTCGCGGACGAATTCCCGGACCTGGGCGCGATGGAAACCACGCCACGCCAGATCGAAGCCGGGCATCTCCATTGGTCACCTCCACAGTGGTCGATGTGTCACCGTTGGGCGCTTTTCTTTGCCACACGGGGCTTTCAACGACCAGTGTGCCTGAAGCCGCGACGACACGCGCCACGGGTGGGTGGTCTTTGCGGTGAACGGTCCGCCGCAAGCGGGAAGAAGGGTGAAGTCTCCCGGCGGTGGGAGAATGGACGGCCATCGCATATCCGACGGGAGGTGGCCGCGTGACGAGCAGCCGAATTCGGGTCCCTGGCTGGAATACGGCGACAGCGGCCGAAGGATATCGGCAGGTCAGGGAGAACATCGCGATCTTGGTCGCCGATCACGCGGGGGCGGGCGAGCGGGCCGTCCCGGCCTGTCCACAGTGGACCGTGCGCGACCTGATCGCGCATCTGACCGAGATCTGCGATCGGGTGATCACCCGGTTCGGTGGCGAGGCCTGCCCGATCCCGGAATCCGCGTCGGCCGTCGAATTGCTGAAACTCTGGCTCGAACGCGGTCCCGAGGCCGACACCCTCCTCGCCGCCGACGGTGGCGGGAAGAGCCGCGGCGACATCATGGTGATGGACGCCTTCACCCACGAACTCGACATTCGGTACGCGCTCGGCGCTCCGCCGCCCGAAGCGCACGCGGCCTGGCTGAGGGGATTCGAAGTGCTCGTCAGCGGGCTCGGCGCCTCGCTGGGCAGGCACGGGCTGCCGGGGATGCGGCTCGAGACCGAGGGCGCGACCTGGATCGCGGGCACCGAGCCGGTCGCGGCCGTGCTCTCGGGGGCGCCCGCGGACCTGTACCGGACGCTCGCCGGACGCCGGAGCCCGGCCCAGATCGCCGCCATGGACTGGCTGGGCGATCCCGAGCCGTGGCTCCGCGCCTTCACCTGGGGACCGTTCACCCCGCCGGAAGCGGAGATCGAGCGGTGATCAGCCGGTCGGGGACATCGACGACAACGCCGCGGCCAGCGCGAGCACCACGGCCACGATCAGCACCTCGACGCCGACGCTGACCCGCAGTTTCCGCAGGTCGGCGGTCACCACGCCGGTGCCGCCCCGGCCGGAGATCCCGCGGCGCACCGCCGTGCGGCTCAGGTTCGCCACCAGCAGCAGCGCGGCGAACCCGGTCAGCTTCAGCACGAAGACGATGCCGTAGGCCGACGTCCAGAGCGCCTCCACCGACGGGACGAGCCGGAAGCCCAGGTAGGCGCCGCTGACCACCATGATCACGATCGACCGGGTGGCGATCGGATGGAACCGCGCCAGGGCTGGCTCGGCCTCCGACGCCGAGTACTTGCCGCGCAGGAGCACGGCCAGCTGGATCAGCCCGCCCACCCAGACGGCCATCGCACCGAAATGCGCCAGGTCGGCGCTGACCGAGAGGAACATGATCTTGTCGGCCACCGCGTGCCCGGTCGCGGAGAAGCTCAGCATCACGATGAACCCGGCCGCGATGCCGAGGTTCTCGTGGCGCGACCGCAGCCGGTCCGGCAGGTCGCCCGCCAGCAGCCGCCGCACGATGACGGCGAGCGCGACGATCGCGGCCAGGCGCAGCAGCAGGAGCTTCCCGTACGCCACCCGCAAGGTCGCCTCGATCAGCGCCCCGTCGAAGATCGCGCCGACGCCGCGGCCCGCGACGTACGGGCCTTGCAGCAGGAACCCGGCCACGGCCGTGACACCCGAGAGCCACAGGCCCGCGGTGATCAGCTTCCGTGCCGCCGGGTCGGCCCGGCCGCCCGGACGGCAGACCAGCAGGAACACGAGCCCGCCGAGCAGCGCGACCCCGCCGAAGGACCCCCAGCGGAAAGTGGTGAAGAGCGCGTCGGTCACCGGGTCGGTCCCGGTGGAGGCGGACACCGCGCCCGCCGACGTGATCAGGGGACCGGTGCCGATCACGAAGGCGATCGTGCCGCGCACCGGATGCGAGTCGG
The DNA here is from genome assembly GCF_000732925.1 of Amycolatopsis japonica. Lineage (NCBI taxonomy): Bacteria > Bacillati > Actinomycetota > Actinomycetes > Pseudonocardiales > Pseudonocardiaceae > Amycolatopsis > Amycolatopsis japonica. The sequence goes on along the minus strand of NZ_CP008953.1, from coordinate 6,457,856 downwards.
TCGAGACGAAGGCGTACTCGACGAGATAGCTGCCGTCGGGAAGGTCGGGTTCGAGTGCGACGGCGACCTCTTCGGCGACTTCGCCGGGTTGGAACACCGGACCGGACACCACGTCGGTGCCCTGTTGGTCGACGACCTTGATCGAGTTCGGCTGGATGCCGATGTTCTCCGACAGGGTGACCGAGACCCGCGCCGGCGCCGAGGTGAGCCGGGCGCCGTCGGCGGGGTTCGAGGAGAGGAGTTCGACATGGGCCGAGGCCGGGGCCGCGGCGAGTACCGCGACCCCGAACCACGCCGCCACGAGGGCCAGGAGCGCGAAGAGTCTCCCGGTCACGATGCCGCGGTCGCCAGCTCACGCCGGCTGACGGGCGAGCACGTGCAGCCGGTCAGCTCCCGTTCGGCGGCGGGCGCCTTCCGGTGCACGAGCATCGCGATGATCATCGGGATGGTGACGACCGTGTTGTAGAACAGGTGCAGTTCCACGCGCGGGATGAACAGCTGGATGATGCTGCTCGGCGCGGTGCCGCCGCCGAGCCGCCAGCCGGTCTGCGCCTGGATCAGCAGGAGCAGATGCTCGATGTGGTGCCAGAACTGCAGGCCGAGCGCCAGGTTCCACCACTGCCGCGAGCGGCCGGCGAAACCCTTGCGCAGGGCGAACAGGAAGATCAGCATGACGATGGCGTAGCCGTAGTGCAGCCATTCGGAGCTGATCAGCTTGGGGAACGGGATCCCGAGCACGCCGCGGGCGTCCGGGGTCTTCCAGCCGAGCGCGTAGATCTGGAACGCCTGCACGAGGTGTTCCGCCCAGTGGGCCACGACGACCACCGCGAAGGTGAGGAGCGCCGCGCGGTGGTATTTCCCGTTGAGCGAGGCGAGCAGACCCGGGCGAGGCGAATCGAGTGCGGCCATGAAGGGGCTCCTTGTGGCGAAAGACCGACCGGTGACGGATGTCGACGATATCCCGCGCTTCGAGGATTTCCGTTACTCCGGATTGCCTGATCCGACCTGCGGTATTACGCCGGATGGCTCAGCGGACGACGATTCCGTCCGGCATTTTCGGAGCGGCGGGAATATGGAACAGGTCCGTGAACAGTTCCAGATATTCGAAGGCACCCTCGATGCGGATCTTCCCGGTCCGCGTCGCGTCGGCGGCGGTGAGATCCCCGCTCAGCAGATCCTTGATGAACGGGCCCAGCGGTTCGATGACCGCGTCGGCGCCGGGGTGTGCGCCCTCCGCGACCTTGAGCGCGCCGTCCTCGACGATCGCGTGCACGACCATGTCGCCCGGGTACCGCAGCTCGTAGGTGACCTGGACGCCCTTGGCCTTTTCACTCCGGAAGGTCGTGTACAGCGACAGGATCGCCGAATCCAGGGTGAAGACGTCCTCGGCCGCCGGCCGCCCGAGCGAACGCGCGCCCCAGAGCCCGAGGTCCAGCACGATCTGGTCGAGTTCGCTGCCGTACTCGGTGAGCTCGTAGACCACCGCGGCGTCGAGCTGGGGGAGCAGACGGCGGCGGAGCACACCGGACTGCTCGAGTTCGTTGAGCCGCGCGGACAGCGTGCTCGCCGGGATCTTGGGCAGACCCGCCTGCAGTTCGGTGAACCGCTTCGGGCCGAGGACGAGGTCACGGACGATCAGCAGCGACCAGCGTTCGCCGATGATCTCCAGCGCGCGGGCCAGACCGCAGAACTGTCCATAGGTACGACTGCTCATCCGTCGATCCTCACTTTCGTTTCCGTGGCGGGAGCGGGGTTCACGCGGGTTCACCTTCGGAAAGCAGGTCGTGGTGCAGGACCTGCAGTTCGTCACAGGGTTCCACGCCCAGTTCGTGGTTGAGCCTCGCCCGCACCTGACGGTACGTGGCGAGCGCGTCGGAGCGCCGCCCGCTGCGGCCGAGCACGCGGATCAGCTGCCCGTGCAGCGCCTCGTCGAGCGGGTTCGCGGTGACCAGGGAACGCAGTTCGCCGATCAGCTCGTGCCGCATCCCGGCCGCGATGTCCGCCTCGATCCGCAGGTGCAGCGTGCTGCGCCGCTGCTCGACGAGGTCGATCGCGTACGCCGACAACACCGGTCCACAGTGGACGTTCGCGAGCGGCGGCCCGGACCACAGGTCGAGTGCCGACCGGAAGGCCTTCGCCGCTTCGGTGTGCTCGCCGCGCAGATGGAGCTCGCGGCCTTTGTGCTGCAGCTCCTGGAACTCGAAGACGTCGACCTGCTCCGGCGCGATCCGGAACACGTATCCCGGCGGTTTCGTCGCCAGCATGGTCTCGCCGTACGGGGCCAGTTCGTTCTCGTCGATGCACTTGCGCAGCTGGTAGACGTAGGTGTGCATGGTGGTGCGGACGCTGCGCGGCGGGTCGTTGGCCCACAGTTCCTGCACGATCGTGTCGATGTGCACGATCTTCCCCGGGCTCATGACCAGCATGGCGAGCACCTGCAGCAGCTTCGGCGTCGTCGGCGCGTAGTCGATCCCGTCCCGCACGAGTTCGAGCGGGCCCAGGAGGCTGAAACGGACGGGGCTTGCGGGCGAGGCCGGAATCGGGTTGGGTGCCGAGCCGTGGTGCTTGTCCGCTACTCGTGATCCGGTGTACATCGCAAGCGCCCTCCAGCTCGATACGCGTCGTGCCTTCGACAGTGACAGAGCGGCCGGTCACCGGGCCAGTGAGCCGTCCACCAGGGCCCGCATGCGTGTCTCCCGGAAGGACATGGGTTTTTCACGTCCGACGCATGAATCGCACACTGGCCGCTACCCGGCCCCGCGCAGCAAGATTCGAGAATCGAACCGACCTACTGGGGGTCATCATGCGCGAGGCATCGTCCACGCCCACCTCGTTCGGCGGACTGGGATTCAAACGGCATCTGCGTGCGGAGATCAGTGAGGGCAACGGTGCCTACCTGTTCTCCGAACAGGGGGTGATCGCGATCCGCGGCGCGCAGGTCGCGTCGGTGGCCGCCCTGCTCGACGGCACCCGTGACCTCGACGGGCTCCTGTCCGCCTGCCCGGAGGGGATGAACCCCGAACAGGTCACCGGTGTGGTGGCCCGGCTGGTCGAGGCCGGACTGGTCACCGTCCACGTCCCGGACGAGTTCAGCGGGGACGAGCGCGCGCTCGCGTACTGGGACGCGTGCGGTCTCGACGCGTCCGCGGTGGCCTGCCGTCCGAAGCCGGCGACGGCGAGCCTGACCGCGATCGGCCGCGGCGTCGACACCTCGCAGGTGGCGAACGCGCTGGCCGCGAGCGGCATCGAAGTGGTCGAGACGGCTTCCGAGCTGGCCATCGTGCTGTGCGACGACTACCTCGACCCGAGGCTGGCCGAGATCGACGCCGAGCACCGGCGCACCGGACGGCCCTGGCTGCTGGCCCGGCCGTCGGGTTCGCAGGTGTGGATCGGCCCGGTCATGCAGCCCGGCCGGTCCGGTTGCTGGCACTGCCTGACGAACCGGTTGTGGGGGCACCGGCACGCCGAGGCCTGTGTGCAGGAGGTACTCGGGCACGACGGTCCCGCGTCGTTCCCGATGCCCGCCGTGCCGCCGCTGACCGCGGCCGCGTCGCAGCTGATCTCCCTCGAAGCGTCCAAATGGCTGGCGGGGCACCGCTATCCGGGGCAGCAGGCCGTGTGGATCCTCGACACCCTCGACCTGCAGGGGCGGCTGCACGAACTGCGGCGCCGCCCGCAATGCCCCGAATGCGGGGACGAAAGCATCGTCGCCACACGGACGGCCGAGCCGGTCGTGTTGCGGGAGGCCAAGAAGGCGACGTCGGGTGGTGGCGGGCACCGGACGCTCACCCCGGTCGAGGTGCTCGACCGCTACGGCCACCTGGTCAGTCCGGTCACCGGCATCGTCAAGGAGATCGCCCGCGACCCGAGGGCGCCCGCGTTCGTGAACGCGTACCGTTCCGGGCTGAACGTCGCGCGCCGGGTGCGCGGTGAGGCGGGGCTGCAGGCCGGGTTGCGCGGGGACAACGGCGGCAAGGGCGCGAGCCCGATCGACGCCGAGGTCGGCGCGCTGTGCGAGGCGATCGAACGGTTCTCGGCGAACTACCAGGGCGACGAACTGCGGATCCACGACACCTTCCGCGCGCTCGGTGACGACGCCGTCCACCCGAACTCGTGCATGCTCTTCGACGAACGCCAGTACGAAACGCGCGTCGAGTGGAACGCCAGGCACGCGAACTTCCAGCACGTCCCCGACCGGTTCGACACCGAGGCGGCCGTCGACTGGACACCGCTGTGGTCGCTCTCGCAGCAGCGGCGGAAGCTGATGCCGACGGCGTACCTCTACTACGGGGTGCCGCCGGAGTGCGGTCTCACCGGGATGCGCGCGGACTCCAACGGCTGCGCGGCCGGAAGCAGCGTCGAGGACGCGATCCTGCAGGGCCTGCTCGAACTCGTCGAACGCGACGCCGTCGCGATGTGGTGGTACAACCGGCTTCCCGTGCCCGGCGTCGACATCGCGTCGTTCGACGACCCGTGGGCCGAGGAGATGGTCGGCCAGTACGCGCGGGCGGGCCGGGAGCTGTGGGTGCTCGACCTGACCGCGGACCTCGGTGTGCCGGTGATGGTCGCGCTGTCCAGGAGTATCGCCGGGCCGCGCGAGAACGTCATGATGGGCTTCGGCGCCCACCTGGATCCCCGGACGGCGTTGCGGCGGGCGGTCAGCGAGCTCAACCAGATGATCCCCGCGGTGCTCGCGAACGACGTCGAACTCGACGATCCCGACGCGTCGGCGTGGCTCAAGTACGCGACCGTCGGGAACCAGCCGTATCTGCTGCCGGCACCGGGGCGGTCGGCGAAACGCGCCGCGGACTTCAAGTTCGTCCGGCGGCCCGATGTCCGTGACGACGTGGAGTGCTTGGTACGGAAGCTTTCCGCGCTGGGAATGGAGACGCTCGTGCTCGACCAGACCAGACCCGACATCGACCTCCCGGTGGTCCGGGTGGTCGTTCCGGGGCTGCGCCCGTTCTGGAGCCGCTTCGCCCCCGGGCGGCTGTTCGACGTGCCGGTGCGGCTGGGCAGGCTCGCCGAGCCGACCCCTTACGACCGGCTGAACCCCTTCCCCATGTTCTTGTAGATCAAGCTGGAGCGACCGTTGACGACAGATCCCCCCGGCGGCATGGCCGAAACGATCCCCTTGTGGTCGCTCACCGACGACAGCCTCGTCGAGATCGGTGAGGACGGCTCGCTGGTGGTCGTCACCCGCTGGGGGGAGTACGAGTTCGTCAACGCGGAACCGCTGGTGCTGGAATCGTTGCGGCGGATGGCCTTGGGGCCGGTCTCGCTGGCGAACGTGACGTCTTCGTGGGAGCCCGTCGAGCGCGAGCCCGATCTCGAAGGCGAGCTGAGCTGGACGGCCGAAGGCGCCGACGCGCTGCGGCAGGCGCTCAAGGAACTCGGCGGTTCCGTGGTGCGCTCGCTGGGGCTCGCCGACGGCAGGGGACCGCTGCTGTCGGTGATCCCGGTCGTGCTCGCCCCGGTGTTCGCGCCGGTGGAGATCCCGCCCACGCGCCCGATCCGGTTGTCCCGCTTCAGTTCCCTGCGGTCCGACGCCGACGGGATGGGGCTGGAGTCGCCGTCCGCGCGCTATCGCGTCGTGCTGTCCCAGCCGTGGGCGGTGCATGTCGCGGCGACACTGGCGACGGCGAAATCGGTCGGGGACATCGTGTCCACCACCGGGATCGACGCCTCGGTGGTCGGCGCGATCGTGTCGTATCTGGTCGCCGCGGGTGTCGTGCAGGTGGCCGGGGAACACGGCCGGTTCGCCGAGGACGACGACCCCGAACTGGGTCTGTGGTCCCCGGACGAACTTTCGTTCCACACCACCAGCCGCACTTGGCGGCCCGGCGGCCCGGCGGACCTGCCCGGCCTCGGGAAACCGCCGGTGGTCAAGGCTTCCGCCGGCGACGGGCCGGTCCATGCGCTGTACCGGCCCGATCTGGCCGACCGCGCGGAGACCGATCCGACGCTGACGGCGTTGCTGGAGCACGATCACACCTGCCCCGAATTCACCGAGGGCGTGCTGTCCGCCGAGCAGATCGGCGAATTCCTGTTCCGCGGCGCGAGGATCCGGTCGATCGGGCCCGCGCACCTGCCGAACGGGCCCGCCCACAGTGCTTCGCAGCGGCCGTATTTCAGCGTCGCCTGCCTGTACGAACTCGAGTTGTACGTCTCGGTCAACCGGTGCTCGGGGCTGGACCGCGGGATCTACCACTACGACCCGCTGGAGCACCGGCTCGGCCTCGTCAACGCCGACGAGGCCGACCTCGACGCGATGCTCGACATGGCGATGATCGGCGGCGGCAACCATCGACGGCCGTCGGCGTTGATCACCGTGACCGCACGGATGCCGCGGATGGCGTCCGTCCTCGGTGGCGGCGCGTACGCCACCACGCTGGCGCATGTCGGTGCGCTGCAACAGACGCTGTACCTCGTCGCCCGCGCCATGGGGCTGGCCGCGCACGCCGTCCCGGTGGACGCCGGCGACCGCGTCGACCGCGCGCTCAAGCTCGACTGGCCCGCCGAGGTCAGCGTCGGCGAGTGCGTCCTCGACCTCCTCGTCTGAGTGGCTTGCGTCTCGATCGCTCGTCGAGCACACCGAAATCGGCACCGCGTTTGCTGGCGTACAGAGGAAAAGCGACAGCGAATCCGAGGTTGGTCTGATGCAGCTACGAACAGTCGCCATGGCGGCGAACGAGAAAGGCGTCACCGAACCCGGTCGGCCCCCCGAGCCGGCGCCCCCCTTGCAACCTGCGGTGCTGCAGGCCATCTCATCGATGCACGCGAGGTACTTCGACCCGATCACCTTGGGCGACCTGGCATCGGAAGTCTTCGTCAGCCCGTTCCACTTCTCGCGGATCTTCACCAAGGCGACCGGGGTCACCCCCGGCCGGTACCTCACCGCGATCCGGCTCTTCGAAGCGAAACGACTGCTGCTGACGACATCGCTGACGGTGTCGGACATCGTGTGCAGCGTCGGCTACAGCAGTGTCGGCACGTTCACCAGCCGCTTCACCCGTGCGGTCGGGATGACCCCGACCCAGTACCGCGACCCCGAGGTCGGCGAACTGCTCGTCGCGCTGGCCCCGCATTTCCAGCGCCTCCCGACCCTGGAAGCGTTGCACAGCGCCGGAATGGGCAGCGCCACCATGCGCAGCGGCACCGGCACGCTCAGCGTGCGGGTCGAGACCCCGCGCGGGGCTGGCCCGGCGAGTGTCCTCATCGGACTGTTCGCCGAGTCGATCCCGCAGTGTGGTCCCGTGGCCTTCGGCGGCAGGGCGAACGTCCTGTCCGCGGACATCGAGATCCAGAACGTTCCTGAGGGGCGCTGGACCGTCATCGGGGTGGCCGAGCACGCCGCCGGGACCGCGGCCTCCACGTTCTCCATGGGCACGCTGCCGGGCCGCGTCGACATGACCCGGTACGGCAGGGTTCACCTGCGGATGCCCATGCGCGCCCCGCGCCCGACCGACGCGCCGATGGCGATCACCCTCGCCGGCGGTCCGAGCTCGGCCGGGAACCGGATGACCATGCCCGCTTCCGAGTACCTCCGCGCGGTGGCCTGAGGCGAGGTTATTCCCGCGGTCTCCCGATTTCGCAAACCGGGAGAACCGCGGGCGCAACCGTGGAGTGGTCGCGTCATCATCACGCATGTGAGCCTTGAGGAAATCCGGAATTCGAATCCACCCGTTAGGGGGAGAGTGCGTTGGGCAATGGTTGGCGCACGATCAGACGTCGCATGATCACGCCGGACGTCTCCGAGACGTCACTGGACAAGCGCGGTTTCCACAAGAAGAGCCCGGCCGCTCAGGAATTGCTGGAGACCGTCGGTGAGAAGTTCCTGCTCGGCTACGCGCACGCGGTCGAAGCACGGTCCGTTGATCAGGCGGAAGAATGGCTCGAACGCATTCCGGTGAAATACCGTGGCTTCGCCTACGAGGGCGCGGGAATGGGGTACGGAATGCTGGACGGGCTGCCGGGCGGCGGCCGCCGTCACATCGAGGAATTCCTCGACGGCCCCGGCGAGAAGCACGACTACATCATCTACGTCGGCGTCGGCTGGGCGATGGCGCGCCTGCCGCGCTTCCGCTGGCCGTCCGCCGAGGACTTCGACCCGTTGCTGCGCTGGCTGGTGCTCGACGGCTACGGCTTCCACCAGGCCTACTTCAAGACGGCGAAGTACGTCGACGGGCAGTTCCAGGACCCGGACTTCTCGTGGCCGCCCGGAAACGGCGGCTACGCGCTGCGGGCGATCGACCAGGGCATCGGGCGGGCGCTGTGGTTCATCTGCGGTACCGACGTCGATCTGGTCGCCGACACGGTCGCGCGATTCCCCGAGCATCGGCACGGAGACCTCTACGCCGGTATCGGGCTCGCCTCGACCTACGCGTGCGGTGTCACCGGTGACGAACTGCTGAAACTGGCCGAATTCGCCGGCGAGCACCGCGGGAACCTCGCCCAGGGCAGCGCTTTCGCCGCCGAAGCCCGCGTCCGCGCCGGGCTGCTGATCCCCGAGACCGAGGTCGCCACTCAGGCGATCTGCGGGCTGCCGGCCGAGCGGGCCGCGGCCATCACCCAGGAGGTGCGCCCGGCGACCGTGGTCGACGGCGAACTCCCGGCATTCGAAACCTGGCGACAGCGCATCGCCGCTGAGGTTCTCAACTCTGGAGGTGCAGGGAAATGACCGCGACCTTGGGCTGGCTCCGCAAGCAGCTTGCGGGCATCGTGGCGCTGGTGCTGATGGCGGGACTGTTCGTGGTGGCGCAGCTGCCCACCGTCTCGACCGCCGAGGCCGACACCATGGCTTCGAAGTACGCGTTCGAGCCGTTGACGATCGCCTTGCCGGAGGCGGCGAAGAGCCAGTCGATCCGGACGGTGAACAAGGAGTACGAGCACATCCGCGCCTGGATCTCCTCGGTCGGCGCGGCGATCGCGGTCAACGACCTCGACGGCGACAAGCTCGCGAACGACCTTTGCTTCGTGGACCCGCGCAGCGACCAGCTGGTGATCACCCCGACGCCGGGCAAGGGCGGGGACCGGTACGCGCCGTTCGCGCTCGACGCGGCGCCGCTGCCGATGGGCAAGTACATCGCGCCCATGGGCTGCGTTCCCGCGGACTACAACGAGGACGGCCGGGTCGACCTGCTGGCCTACTACTGGGGCCGCACGCCGATCCTGTTCCTCGCGAAGCCGGGTGCCACGAAGCTGGAGCCGAAGGCCTACGAGCCGGTGGAACTGGTGCCGGGCAACAACTCCAAGAACGGCGAGTACTCCGGTCCACTGTGGAACACGAACGCCGCTTCGGTCGGTGACTTCGACGGCGACGGCCACCAGGACATCTTCATCGGCAACTACTTCCCCGACAGCGCGGTGCTGGACGACCGCGTCTCCGGCGGGGTCGAGATGAACAAGTCGATGTCGCACGCCGACAACGCCGGCGGCAAGTACATCTTCCGGTTCACCGGCGCCACCCAGGGCGCCAAGCCGACGGCCACGTTCGTCTGCGACGACAAGGCGATCCCGGCCGACTCCCAGGGTGGCTGGTCGCTGGCGGCCAGCGCCACCGACGTCGACGGGGACAACCTGCCCGAGCTCTACATCGGCAACGACTTCGGCCACGACCGCCTGCTGTACAACAAGTCCCGCCCCGGTCACGTCGAATTCGCCGAGGTGAAGGGCATTCGCGGGCCCAACGAGCCGAAGTCCAAGGTGATCGGCAACGACTCCTTCAAGGGCATGGGCGTCGACTTCGCCGACCTCGACCATGACGGTCTCTACGACCTGTACGTCAGCAACATCACGACGTCCTGGGGTATCGAGGAAAGCCACTTCCAGTTCATGAACACCGCCAAGGACACCGCGGATCTGCGTGGCCGTCTGCAGGGCGGCGAGGCGCCGTGGGTGGACCGCAGCGCACAGGCGGGCACCGCCTGGTCCGGCTGGGGCTGGGACGTCAAGATCGCCGACTACAACAACAGCGGCGAATCGGTGATCACCCAGGCGACCGGCTTCGTCAAGGGCGACGTCAACCGCTGGCCGCAGCTGCAGGAGCTGGCGACGTCGAACGACGAACTGCTGAAGCACCCGTACTTCTGGCCGAACATGGTCGCCGGTGACGACGTCGGTGGCGATCACACCCTGCACTTCTGGGCCAAGAGCTCCGACGGCCGCTACACCGACCTGGCCCCGCGCCTCGGTCTCGCGGTCCCGGTGCCCACCCGCGGTATCGCCACCGGTGACGCCGACGGCGACGGCAAGCTCGACTTCGCCGTGGCCCGCCAGTGGGAGCAGCCGATCTTCTACCACAACGTCAGCCCCGACACCGGGTCGTACCTGAACCTGAAGCTGGTGCACGACAAGGCTTCGGCGGACAGCCCGCTCAAGGCGGCGGGGACCGCGGCGATCGGCGCGCAGGTCACCGTCGTCACCCCCGACGGCAAGAAGTACATGGACCGCGTCGACGGCGGCAGCGGCCACTCCGGCAAGCGCAGCCACGAGATCCAGATCGGGCTGGGCAAGGTGACCGGGCCGGTGAAGGTCCACCTGCAGTGGCGGGACCTGACCGGGCAGATCCGCACGCAGGAAGTCCAGCTGACCCCGGGCGACCACACGTTCCAGCTCGGCGCTCAGGCTAAGGAGAAATGACCGTCATGGCTGAGCAGACACTCACGGCACCGAAGAGCAACAAGACGATCACGGCCCTTCGCCGGTTCGCGATCTCGATCACCATCTTCAACATCATCGGCTACACCGTGCTCGGTTTCGAGCAGCCCTACACCTATCCGTTCATCGCGCTGGCCACGGCGTACACCACGGAAATCCTGCTGGAGATCATCGGGGCCCGCGTCCAGGGACGCGACGTCCGCTTCCGGGGCAACGGTTTCAAGGGACTGGTGGAATTCCTCTTCCCCGCGCATATCACCGGTCTCGCGCTGAACATGCTCACCTACGTCAACGACCAGGTACTGGTCATGATGTTCGGCGTCGTGGTCGCCGTCGGGGCCAAATGGGTCCTGCAGGCCCCGGTGCGCGGCAGGCTCCGCCACTACATGAACCCGTCGAACTTCGGCATCACGATCATCCTGCTGGTGTTCCCATGGGCGAGCATCGCGCCGCCGTATCACTTCACCGAGCAGGTCGACTCGTGGGTCGGCTGGCTGATCGTCGGCATCATCATGATCTCGGGCACCGTGCTCAACGCGCTGCTGACCCAGCGCATGTGGCTCATCGGCGCCTGGCTGATCACCTTCGCGCTGCAGGCGATCATCCGTGGTCTGGTGTTCGACACCGCGATCCCGGGCGCGCTCGGGATGATGACCGGGGTGGCGTTCGTGCTCTACACGAACTACATGGTCACCGACCCGGGGACGACCCCGTCCAAGCCCGCGTCGCAGATCCTGTTCGGTTCGGGTGTGGCGCTGGCGTACGGGTTCTTCATGGTCGTGCACGTGTCCTACGGCCTGTTCCTCGCCACCGCGCTGGTCTGCCTCGTCCGCGGGATGTTCCTCTGGGGCCTGCACTTCTCCAAGAAGGCCACCGAGAAGTGGGAGGCCGAGCAGGCGAAGGCGGCCGAGGTCACGTCCCTGCCCAAGCCGGCCGAGAAGCCGGAGACGGAAACCGGGGCCGTGGCGGCATGACCCCCGGTGCGGAAAGCAGCCGGGCGGCGCGTCTCGTGCCGCCCGGCCCGCCGCGCCGAGCGACCTTCGGTCTGCTGAAGAAGCTCTTCACCGACCGGCTGGCGCTCATGTCGGACTCGGCGGAGGCACACGGGGACGTCGTCCGGATCGCGATCGGTCCCAAGACGATGTACCTGGTGAACCACCCCGACCTGGCGAAACACGTGCTCGCGGACAACGCGGCCAACTATCACAAGGGAATCGGCCTCCAGGAGGCCAGGCGGGCGCTCGGCGACGGGTTGCTCACCAGCGACGGCGACGTCTGGAAGAAGCAGCGCCGGACCATCCAGCCGGTGTTCCAGCCCAAGCGGATCGCGCGGCAGGCCTCGGTCGTCGCTAACGAGGTCGAAGGACTCGTGAAACGCTTGCGGGACACCGAAGGACCGGTGGAGATCCTGCACGAGATGACCGGGCTGACCCTCGGGGTGCTCGGCAAGACCTTGCTCGACGCGGATCTCGGCGGGTTCACCTCGCTGGGGCACTCGTTCGAGGCCGTGCAGGACCAGGCGATGTTCGAAGCGGTGACACTGAGCATGGTCCCGCAATGGGCGCCGCTGAAGAAACAGCTGCGGTTCCGGGAATCGCGGGCCGACCTCCGCCGCATCGCCGAAGAGCTCGTCGAGCAGCGGCTGGCCAACCCGGTCGAGAACGGCGAGGACGTGCTTTCACGCCTCATCGCCACCGACGGGACCCGCGAGCAGATGCGGGACGAGCTGATCACGCTGCTGCTGGCCGGGCACGAGACGACGGCGAGCACGCTGGGCTGGGCGTTCCATCTGCTCGACGAGCATCCGGAGATCGCGGCGAAACTGCGTGCCGAGGCCGACGCGGTGCTGGGCGACCAATCGCCGACGCACGAGGACCTGCACCGGTTGCCGTACACGGCGAGGGTCGTCGAAGAGGTCATGCGCCTGTACCCGCCGGTGTGGCTGCTGCCGCGGGTGGCGCAGGCCGACGACGAGATCGGCGGCTATCACATCCCCGCCGGATCCGACGTCGTCGTCGTGCCCTTCACCCTGCACCGGCATCCGGCGTTCTGGCCGGAGCCGGAGAAGTTCGACCCGGACCGGTTCGATCCGGACCGGCCGAGCGGGCGGCCCCGCTACGCCTACATCCCGTTCGGCGCCGGGCCGCGGTTCTGCATCGGCAACAGCCTCGGCGTGATGGAGGCCGTTTTCGTGCTGACGATGGTCCTGCGCGATCTCGAACTCAGAAAGCTCCCGGGCTACGACGTGGTTCCCGAGGCGATGCTGTCGCTCCGGGTGCGCGGCGGGCTGCCGATGACCGTGCACACCAGGAACAGGAGGTAGGTTCCGTGGATTCGGACGAACAGGTCGAGGTGTCCACTTTGGAGGCCTACGCGGACACGATCGTGCCGGGGGAGAAGCGTTTTCCCGATGACCACGCCATCGCCGGCGCTTCGCCGGGGCCGGGCGCGGTCGTGGCGGGCGCGCTCGAACTGCTGCACACCGAGGCGACCGGGGTGACCGTCGGGCTGCCGTATCTGGCGCAGTCCCTCAACGAGCACGCGAAGGTCTACGCCAAGGAGAACGCCGTCACGCTGGACGAGTCGCTTCCGCCGTTCGTCGCACTGTCCTTCGCGGACAGGACGGCACTCGTGCGGTCGCTGACCGCGCCGGGACATCCGGAGAAGGACGGCTGGGTCAGTCTCGCCTTGTTCTGCAACATGTCCTTCGACAGCGCGGCGCACAAGCACACCGCCGAAGCCATCGCCGAGGGCCACCCCGGTCTGCTGGCGATGGGGTACACCGCGCCGGACGAAGACGGTCTGTGGCGGTTCCCGAAGTTCTCCTACCGCCGCGAGCTGGCCCGAGTCCACCCCGACACCACGCCTTCCGGGAGTCCCGCATGACCGCCTACGACAAGACCGACGTCGTCATCGTCGGCAGCGGGTTCGGTGGCTCCATCCCCGCCTACCACCTGGCCGCGGGCGGAGCGAAGGTCACCGTGCTGGAACGCGGGCCGTGGCTGGAGACGAAGGAGTTCGAGCACGACTATCTGCTCGGCTCGTCCTACACCCGGGCTTTCGATTTCGTCGTCGGCGACGGGATGAGCGTGCTCGGCGGGAACTGTGTCGGCGGCGGCAGCGTGGTGTACTTCGCCGCGATGCCCCGCGCGCCGAAGTTCGTGTTCGAGCGCCATGGCAGCATCGGCCGTCGCATGTGGCCGTCGGCGCTGACGCGCGACTCGCTGGAGCCTTGGTACGACAGGGTTTCGGAGTCGCTCCCGGTGTCCACACAGGACTGGAACGACGTCTCGTACGCGGGCGGGCTGTGGGCCGCGTTCTGCAACCACTCCGGCCGCACCGCCAACCCCGCGCCGGTCGCGGTGGACAACGACCGGTGTGTGAACTGCAACTTCATGATGGCGGGCTGCCGGTTCGACGCGAAACGCTCGCTGCTGACCAACTACCTGCCCGCGGCGCTCGCCCACGGCGCGAAGATTCGGCCGCTGCACGAGGTGCAGCGGATCGAGCGGATCGACGACGGCGACTATCGCGTGCATTTCACCATCGTGGACGACGAGGACTACCGGCTCCAGTCCGGCAGCGGGACGATCGACGCGAAGGTCGTCATCATCGCAGCGGGCGCCGGCGCGACGCCGGTGATCCTGCAGCGTTCGGAGGCGGCGCTGGGCACCATGCCGCACGCCGTCGGCCGGTATTTCTCGGGTAACGGGGAGCGGCTCAACACCGCGATCATCAACGAGGAGCGCGTCCGCGAGGTGCTCGGACTGTCCCGTGAGGATGGGAAGGTCTACGAGGCCAACCACATCGGCAAGGGCCCGACCGTCGCGAACTGGGACAAGCTCGACGGTTCGCTGCCGGAGTACGAGCGGTATTCGCTGGAGCAGCTGTACTTCCCGCCCGGGCTTGGCACGATCCTCGCCCAGGTGCCGGACGGTGACGAACCACGCTGGTTCGGCGTGCAGAAGAAGGAGATCCTCAAGAAGTGGGCCTCCTGGCTGACCATCTTCCTGATGACCGAGGACGACAACGAGGGCGTCTTCGGCGCGCCGCCGCCCACCGGCAACGCCTACCGCATCTCGCAGCAGATGCTCGGCCGCGGCCCGCTGAAGTACGACCCGACGCCGAACACCCGGCACGGCTGGGCGCTGGCCGACGCGGAGTGCAAGGAGATCCTCGAGAAGGACGGCCTGGCGAAGGTGGCGCCGTGGACCAACGACGTCGTCGGCGCGTACACCGTGCACCCGCTGGCTTCGTGCCGGATCGGTGACGACCCGGCGACCTCGGCGCTGCACCCGAACCACGAACTCCGCGACCACCCCGGGATCTTCGTGACCGACAGCGCCTCCGTGCCGGGCGCGCTGACGGTGAACCCGGCGATGACGATCGCGGCACTGGCCGAGCGTTCGGTGCCGGGGATCGTGCGGGCGTTGCAGGCACGCGGTGTCGACGTCACCTATGGCGCCCCCGCTCCGGACGGCTCCATCACCGGGCGGCGGGCGGTCGGCAAGCTGTCGCTGGTGGCCGGGAGCTGAGCATGGCACCCGTGCTGGTGAGGCTCGCGCTGCGGCGCGCGGTGCGTGACGCCCGGTACGTCCGGCCGGTTCCCTTCGGCCGGGCGACCGGGCTCGTGCGTGACGTCTACGTCCGGCTGGAACGCGACTTCGGTATGCTGGCCCCGCCGGTCGCGGTGCATTCGCCGTCACCGGCGGTGCTCGCGGCGACCTGGGTGATGCTGCGGGAATCCCTGGTGGCGGCGGGGGAGACGAGCCGGGCGGACCGGGAGATCGTCGCGACACTGGTGTCGCGAGGGAACTCGTGTCCGTACTGCGTCGAGGTCCACGGGATGGCGCTGGACTCGCTCGGGCGCTCCGCGGAGGCCGCGGCGATCGTCGAGGGCCGTCCCGTGGCGGATCCTCTCGCGGGGACTCTTTCGGCGGGGGCCCGCGCGGAGCTGACCGCGGTCGCGTTCGCGTTCCACTACCTGAACCGGGTGGTGAGCGTTTTCCTCGGGCCGTCACCGCTGCCGCCGACCGTGCCGGATTCGGCGCGCGCGAAGGCGAAGGCCGTCTTGGGGCGATTTCTTCGACCGGTGACAGGGGCTTCGCCGGGAGACTCGCTGGAGCTCTTGCCGGTGGGCTCCCGGGATTTCGCGTGGGCCGCGGGCAATCCTGTGGTCGAGGACGCGTTCTCGCGTGCTTCGTCGGTGTTCGCCGCGTTGCCGGTGCCTTCGTCCGTGCGGGATGTCGTGGAACGGGAGCTGTCCACTTGGGACGGTGCGCCGCCCGGGTTGAGCCGGTCCTGGGTGGACGCCTTCGACGATCCCGCGGTGCGCTTGGCCTTGGTGGTCGCGAAGGCGCCTTATCAGGTGGACGACGCTTTGGTGGCGGCCGCGGGGCTGGGGGATCGGGAGCTGGTCGAGTTGGTGGGGTGGGCGAGTTTCACGGCCGCGGCCCGTGCCGTTTCGGTCGCCCCGCTTCGTGGCTAGTGCGGCGTACTGCCGGTCTTGTGACGCGAAAGCCACTTTCGCAACGTTCAACGTTGCGAAAGTGGCTTTCGCGTCGTCGTAGGTCCGGGTCAGTCGGCCAGATGACCGATTCCGTTCAACAACATGAGAGAAGACTCCGAGTCCGCCTCCGGTTCATGCTTGACCGGACTGCGCGAACGGACGGCGGCCGCGTATCTGGGGACAGAGCCGGCGCTGGGACCGGATTCCGTGAACTTGAGTGGTTGAGAGCTAGGGGAGTGCGGTGGCATGAGCGTTGAGCGGATTTCGATTGTCGGTATCGGTCTCCGATACCCGGACGCCGGTTCCCCGGAAGAGCTGTGGGAGAACGTCCTCGCCGGCCGCCGGGCGTTCCGGAGCCTGCCCGACGAGCGGATGAACCGCGAGGACTACTACTCGCCCGACCCGAAGGCGCCGGACCGTTTCTACGCCAACAAGGCCGCGGTCCTCCGCGACTACGAGTTCGACCGGATCAAGTACAAGGTCGCGGGCAGCACGTTCCGCTCGACCGACACCACGCATTGGCTGGCCCTCGACGTCGCCGCGCAGGCGCTGGCGGACGCGGGCTTCCCCGAGGGCGACGGGCTGCCGAGGCCCGCCACCGGCGTGGTCATCGGCAACAGCCTCACCGGCGAGTTCTCGCGCGCCAACATCATGCGGCTGCGCTGGCCGTACGTGCGCCGCACGGTCGCGGCGGCACTGGCCGAGCGCGGCTGGGCCGACGGCGACACCGCCGAGTTCCTCCACGATCTCGAGGCGCAGTACAAGGCCCCCTTCCCGGAGATCGACGAGGACACGCTCGCGGGCGGGCTGGCGAACACGATCGCCGGCCGGGTCTGCAACTTCTTCGACTTCGGCGGCGGCGGGTTCACTGTGGACGGTGCCTGTTCGTCGTCGCTGCTTTCCGTGGTCACGGCGGCGAACGCGCTTTCGGAAGGCGACCTCGACGTCGCCATCGCGGGCGGTGTCGACTTGTCGATCGACCCGTTCGAGGTGATCGGTTTCGCCAAGACCGGCGCGCTCGCCAAACGCGAGATGAAGGTCTACGACGCCGATTCCAACGGGTTCTGGCCCGGCGAGGGTTCCGGAATGCTCGTGCTGATGCGCGAGGAGGACGCGATCGCGCAGGGCAAACGGATCTACGCCAACATCGGCGGCTGGGGTGTCTCGTCCGACGGCAAGGGCGGAATCACCCGCCCCGAGGCCTCGGGTCATCGACTCGCGCTCAAGCGGGCGTACGACAAGGCTGGTTACGGCGTCGAGACCGTTTCCTACTTCGAGGGCCACGGCACCGGGACCGCACTGGGCGACGCCACCGAGATCGAGGCGCTCTCCACCGCCCGCCGCGACGCCGACCCGCTCGCCGAGCGGGCCGCGCTGAGCACGATCAAGGCCAACATCGGCCACACCAAGGCCGCGGCCGGGGTCGCCGGGCTGATCAAGGCGACCTTGGCGGTCTACCACCAGGTCATCCCGCCCGCGACCGGCCACTACGAACCGCACGAGTCGCTGGTCGGCGACTCCGCGCGGATGTACGTGCCCGCCGAGGCCGGGCTGTGGCCCTCGGACCAGCCGGTCCGCGCCGGTGTCTCCGCGATGGGGTTCGGCGGCATCAACTCGCACGTCACCGTCACCGAAGCGCCTGGCGCGGCCCGGCGCAAGGAACTCGACGAGCGGACCAGGTCGCTCGTCGCCGGACGGCAGGACAGCGAACTGCTGCTCCTCGACGCCGACGACGCCGCGTCGCTGCGCGGCCGGGTGACCGGTCTGCTGGAGATCGTGCCGAAGCTGTCGTTCGCCGAGCTCGCGGACCTCGCGGGCACGCTTTCGGCGGAACTGTCCGGGAAACCGGTCCGTGCGGCGATCGTCGCGGCCGGCCCGGACGACGCCGAGCGCAAACTGGCCAAACTCCTCGACCTCCTCGGTGAAGGGGAGCCGGAAGTCTTCTCCGCCAACGAAGGCATCTTCGCCGGTTCCCGTTCCCAGTCCCCGAAGATCGGTTTCCTGTTCCCCGGCCAGGGTTCCGGGCAGGGCAGGGTCGGCGCGGTGCGCAAACGCTTCGCGCACGTCGACGACATCTACCGCGCCGCGAAGCTGTCCACCGGCGCCGACCAGGTCGCCACCGACGTCGCGCAGCCGCGCATCGTCACCGGTTCGCTGGCCGGGCTGCGGGTGCTGAAGAGCCTCGGCATCGAGGCGGGCACGGTCGCGGGCCACAGCCTCGGCGAGCTCACCGCCCTGCACTGGGGTGGCGCGCTCACCGAACGCGAAGTGCTCAAGCTGGCCAAGATCCGCGGCAGGGTGATGGCGACCGCCAGCGACGGAGACGGCGCCATGGCCGCGATCGCGGACACGCCGAGCGTCGCCGAGAGGCTCGCCGAGGGCGAAGAGGTCGTCATCGCGGGCTACAACGCGCCCGAGCAGACCGTCCTTTCCGGACCCGCGGAGGCGATCGACCGTGTGGTCGCCCGTGCTCGCGCGGAAGGGGTCAACGCCGCCCGCATCAACGTCTCGCACGCCTTCCACTCGCCCGCGGTCGTCCCGGCCGCCGAGGCGATGACCGAGGAACTCGCCGCGTTCGACTTCGCCCGGCTCGACCGGCCGGTCGTCTCCACGGTGACCGGTGACGTCCTGCACGCCGCCGAAGACCTGCGCGATCTGCTGCGCGACCAGGTGGTCCTGCCGGTCCGCTTCCGTGAGGCGGCCGCGAAGGTCGCCGAGCGCAGCGACCTGGTGATCGAGGTCGGCCCCGGCCGGGTGCTCACCGGACTGCTGGACACGATCGCGCCCGGCACCCCGGCGCTTTCGATCGACACCGACAGCCTGACGCTCGCTCCGGTGCTGAAGGTCGCCGGTGCCGCGTTCGCGTTCGGCGCGCCGCTGGAGACGTCCGCGCTGTTCGACGGCCGCGTCGTGCGGGCCCTGCCCTCGGACGGCGAGTTCTCGTTCCTCGCCAGCCCGTGTGAGGCCGCGCCGTCGATCGGCGCCGTCCTGACCCGCGACCGGGTCGCCGAGGCGGGCGAGGCGGCCGCCGGAACGGCATCGGAAAGCAGCGGCAGCAGCACTCTCGATCTGCTGCGCAAGCTCGCGTCCGAGCGGGTCGAGCTGCCGCTCGAAGCGGTCACCGCCGACACACATCCCCTCGACGACCTGCACCTTTCCTCGATCACGGTCGGCCAGCTGGTCAACGACGTGACCAGGGCGCTCGGCCGTCCGGCGCTGGAGGGCATGCCGAACTTCGCGACCGTCTGCCTCGGCGAACTCGCCGAGATGATCGACGAACTCGCGCAGACCGCCAAACCCGCCGACAGCAACCAGGCCGAGGTCGCCGGCGTCGGACCGTGGGTCCGGCCGTTCGCGGTGGAGTACGTCGTCGCGCCGAAGCCGTCGCCCGATCTCGCGACGGGCATCTCCACCGCCGAATGGACGGCGTTCGCCCCGGCCGGTCATCCGCTGGCGGAGCCGCTGCGCGCGGCGCTGGCCACGGCGGGCGTCGGCGACGGTGTCCTCCTCTGCCTGAACGCGGACAGTGGTTCCGGCGACGTCGGCCTGTTCCTGGACGCGGGCCGCGCGGTGCTGGCCGCGCCCAACGGCACGCGCTTCGTCGTGGTGCAGCACGGTCTCGGCGCCTCCGGTCTGGCGAAGACGCTCCGGCTGGAGGACCCCTCGGCCCGCACCACGATCGTCGACCTCGCCGATCTCGACCCCGTCGACCCCGAAGCCCTCCACGCCGCGGTGTCCACTGTGGTCACCGAGGTGGCGGCGACGACCGACTTCAGCGAAGTCCGCTACGACACCGCCGGAGTCCGCACGGTGCCGAAGCTCGCGGCGCTCACCCCGGCCGAGGCCGAAGGCACCCCGCTCGGCTCCGGCGACGTCCTGCTCGTCACGGGCGGCGGTAAGGGCATCACCGCCGAGAGCGCGTTGGCGCTGGCCAAGGATTCCGGCGCGAAACTGGCGCTGCTCGGCCGGAGTGATCCGGCCGACGACGCCGAACTGTCGGAGAACCTCGGCCGGATGGCGGCGGCGGGTATCACCTACCGCTACGAGCGTGCCGACGTCACCGACGGAAGGCAGGTCGCCGACGCGATCGGCCGGGTGCAGGCCGAATTCGGTCCTGTCACCGCGGTGCTGCACGGCGCGGGCCGCAACGAGCCCGCCGCGCTGTTCTCCTTGACCGAGGAGAGCTTCCGCAAGACGCTGGCCCCGAAGATCGGCGGTCTCAACGCCGTCCTCGACGCCGTCGACCAGGACAAGATCAAGCTGCTGGTGACCTTCGGCAGCATCATCGGCCGGGCCGGTCTGCGTGGTGAGGCGCACTACGCGACGGCCAACGACTGGATGACCGAACTGACCGTGCGCTTCGGCCGGGAACACCCGCGGGCCAAGGCGATCGCGCTCGAATGGTCGGTCTGGTCCGGGACGGGGATGGGTGAAAAGCTCGGTGTGGTCAGCGCTTTGATGCGCGACGGCATCACCCCCATCCCGACCGAGGAGGGCATCGAGATCCTCCGCCAGGTCGTCGGCGATCCGGCCGCCCCGTCGGTGCTGGTCGTCTGCGGCCGGACCGCCGGGCTGGCGACCCTGCCGGTGGAGAAGCGCGAACTGCCGCTGACCCGCTTCGTCGACCGCGCCGTCGTGCACTATCCGGGGGTCGAGCTGATCACCGAGGCCGACCTGTCCGCGGGCAGCGACCCGTATCTGGCCGACCACCTGCTCGACGGTCAGCTGCTGTTCCCGGCGGTGATCGGCATGGAGGCGATGACCCAGGTCGCCAAGGCCGCGCTGGGCGCGGAAACCCTGCCGGCGCCGGTGTTCTCCGACGTCGAGTTCCTGCGCCCGATCATCGTCTCGCCGGGCGGGGCGACCACGATCCGGCTCGCCGCGCTGGCCAGGGACGCCGAAACGGTGGACGTGGTGCTGCGCAGCGGGGAGACCGGCTTCAGCGCCGACCACTTCCGGGCCCGGCTGAGCTTCTCCCGGCCGGATCCGCTCGGTGACACCGTCGCCCGCGACGTCGCGCTGCCGCCGGTCCCGGTCGATCCGACGACCGAGCTCTACGGCACGGTCCTGTTCCAGGGCAAGCGATTCCAGCGGGTCACCGGATACCGGCGGGCCAGCGCGCGGCACGCGGTCGCGGAGATCGCGACCGGCGCCGAGGTCGACTGGTTCGCCCCGTTCCTCCCGCAGGAACGGCTTCTGGCCGACCCGGGCACCCGCGACGCGATGATGCACGCGATCCAGTGCTGTGTCCCGGACGCGACCCTGCTGCCGCAGGGGATCGAGCGGCTGTACCTCGCCGAACCCGGCGAGCAGCACCCGGAGTACGTGCTCCTCGACGCCCGCGAGCGGTCGCAGGACGGCGACAGCTACGTCTACGACCTCGACGTCCGCAACCCCGACGGGAAGCTGGTCGAGCGGTGGGAGGGGCTGAAGCTGCGCGCGGTGCGTAAGCGCGATGGTGAAGGACCCTGGGTCCCGTCGATGCTCGGGTCCTATTTGGAGCGTTCCGTCGAACGGCTGCTCGGCTCGTCCCGCGCGATCGTCGTCGAGCCGGATCCGGTGGGCGTTTCGGTGGAGACCACGCCGGAGCGGCGGGCGCAGACGGCGTTGGCCGCCGGCCGCGCCGTCGACGCGCCGCTGGAGATCCGCTACCGCCCGGACGGGAAACCGGAGGCCGACGGGGTCGAGGTGAGCGCGTCGCACAGCGCCGACCTCACCCTGGCGATCGCGGGCGGCGGCCGGATCGCGTGCGACGTCGAAACGGCGATCGAACGGACACCGGAGGACTGGGCAGGCCTGCTCGGCGAGGATCTGCTCGCGGTGGGCGAGCTGCTGGCCGCGGACGCCCGCGAGCCGCTTTCGGTGGCGCACACCAGGGTCTGGAGCGCGCTGGAATGCGTGCGCAAGACCGGCGACATGACACAGGCGCTCACCGTGCACCGGGTCGATCCGGACGGCTGGGCGGTGCTTTCCCACGGTGTCGCCCGCATCGCCACCTGGGTGACGACCGTCAACGACCGGACCGATCCCGTCGTCTTCGCGGTGCTCCAGGGAGAGGAGAGCTGACATGGCCGACTACTACGAGATCCTCCACACGGTCGGATTCGAAGAGACCAACCTGGTGGGCAACGTCTACTACGTGAACTACGTGCGCTGGCAGGGCCGGTGCCGCGAGATGTTCCTGAAGGAGAAGGCGCCCGCGGTGCTCGAAGAGGTCCGCCACGACCTCAAGCTGTTCACGCTCAAGGTGGACTGCGAGTTCTACGCGGAGATCACCGCGTTCGACGAGCTGTCCATCCGGCTGCGGCTGGAAGAGCTGACCCAGACCCAGATCCAGTTCACCTTCGACTACGTCCACCTCACCGGGGAAGGCGAGCGGCTGGTGGCCCGCGGACGGCAGCGGATCGCGTGCATGCGCGGCCCCAACACGGCCACGGTGCCCAGCCGCGTGCCCGAACAGCTGCGTGAGGCGCTGGCCCCGTACGCGGTCGACGGCAAGGGGGAATGACGTGGGCACGCTGGAGGAACCGTCGCGGCCGGTGCTGAAACGGCTGCCGACGCCCGTCGCCCGGCGCCGGTTGTCCGCGCAGGCGGGCCTGCGGGAGGTGATGGGCCAGTTCGCCACCGGCGTCACCGTGCTGACCGCCGGCGGCGAACGGGCACACGGGATGACGGCCAACGCCGTCACCTCCGTCTCGCTGGAGCCGCCGATGGTGCTGTGCTGCGTTTCCCGCGCGGCGCGGATGCACGAGGCGATCGTGACGGCGGGCTCGTACGCGGTCACGGTGCTGGCGTCGGACCAGAAGGAACTGGCGAAGTACTTCGCGGACTGGCGGCGCCCGGCCGGGCTCGCGCAGTTCGACACGGTGGACTGGACGGCAGGCCCGCAGACCGGCGCCCCGCTGCTCGACGGCGCGCTGGCGTGGCTGGAATGCGAGCTGGCGGAGGTCTACGAGGGCGGTGACCACTCGATCTTCCTCGGCAGGGTGGTCGCCTCCAGCCGCGGCACCGCGCAGGACTCGCTCGTCTTCTACAGCGGCGGCTACCACCAGGTCGACGGCCGGATACGGGCATCGGCCTGAGTGGTCACCAAGGGAGAGGAAATGTCATGACCGTCAACGAATCCACCACCCCCGCCCCGGCGCCCATCGCCGAACGGCCGCCCGTGGTGACCACGATGCCCCGGCTCGGGCGGGGGGTGTGCTGGCGCGACATCGTGCGCGAAATCGAACTCGACGAGCTCGACCGGGAGGCCCGCTTGAGGGAGGCGGCGTGACCCTGCAGGGCGATCCGGGCGCTCAGCGCGCGGAGGACTCCGAGGTGGTGCCGCTGCCGGAAGACCGGCTGCGGCGCCCTCGGGGCCCGGGTCCGACCGACGGGCAGGTGATCCCGCTCGCCCGCGGCGCCGAACCGGTGCACCCACCGGAACCGACGATGCCGTTGCTGCGCACCCAGCGCGACGAATTGCGCGAGCATATCGTCGACGGACGGCTCGACGGCGTCCGCCGGCAGCACTCGCTCGGCAAGCACACCGCGCGCGAACGGCTGGATCTGTTGCTGGACCCCGATTCCTTCACCGAGGTCGAGCTGTACCGGCGGCATCAGGCGAGCGGGCTCGGGCTGGCGGAGAACCGGCCGTACACCGACGGCGTCATCGCGGGCTCGGGCACCATCGACGGACGGCGCGTGTTCGTCTACGCCCAGGACTTCACCGTCTTCGGCGGTTCGCTCGGCGAAGCGCACGCGGCGAAGATCCAGAAGGTGATGGATCTGGCGATCGCCACCGGCTCGCCGCTGATCGGGCTCAACGACAGCGGGGGAGCGCGGATCCAGGAAGGCGTCATGGCGCTCGACGGCTACGGCGGCATCTTCCGCCGCCAGGTCGAGGCGTCCGGTGTCATCCCGCAGATCAGCGTGGTGCTGGGACCGTGCGCGGGCGGGGCGGCCTATTCGCCCGCGCTCGCGGATTTCGTCTTCATGGTGCGCGACACCGCCCGCATGTACTTGACCGGGCCGGATGTCGTCGAGACCGTGACCGGGGAACGGGTCAGTCACGACGAACTGGGCGGCGCGGACGTGCACGGCACGTCGTCCGGCGTGGCGACCGTGGTGCACGACGACGAGGAGAGCTGCCTCGCCGACGTCCGGTACCTGGTGTCGCTGCTGCCGTCGAACTACCTGGAGCCCGCGCCCCGTGAGCCGTCGCGGGACGCGGGCAAGGACCGGCGGCCGCGATTCGCCGAACTCGTCCCGGTGGAGCCGAACAGGCCCTACGACATGCGTGACGTGTTCTCGGAACTGGCCGACGACGGCGAGTTCTTCGAGCTGCATGAGTCGTGGGCGCGGAACGTGCTGTGCGCGCTCGCGCGGATAGACGGGCGAGTGGTCGGCCTGGTCGGCAACCAGCCGGTGGTGTTCGCCGGCGTGCTCGACGGGCCGGCATCGCAGAAGGCGGCGCGGTTCGTGCGGTTCTGCGACGCGTTCAGCATCCCGCTGGTGACGCTCGTGGACGTCCCCGGCTTCCTGCCGGGCGTCGAGCAGGAGCATTCCGGGATCATCCGGCACGGGGCGCAGCTGCTGCACGCCTACTGCGAGGCGACCGTGCCGCGTGTCCAGGTGATCCTGCGCAAGGCCTACGGCGGCGCGTACATCGTGATGGACTCGCGGTCCATCGGGACCGACCTCTCCCTGGCGTGGCCGACCAACCAGATCGCCGTGATGGGCGCCGAGGGCGCGGTGAACGTGTTGTTCCGCAAGGATCTCGCCGTCGCACCCGATCCGGACGCGTTGCGCGCCCGCCTGGTCGCCGAGTACACGGAGGAGTTCATGAACCCGCAGTACTCGGCCGAACGCGGCCTGGTCGACGACATCATCGACCCGGCGGACACCCGGTCCGCCATCGCCAGAGCGCTGGACATGCTGCAGGACAAGCGAAAGGCCGCGCCTCAGCGCAAGCACGGCAACCACCCCATCTGAACGGGGGAGCCCATGTCATCGTCCGGAATGGACACTGCGCCCGTCTTCCGGATCCTGCGGGGGAACCCGGAGGACGCCGAACTGGCGGCGCTCGTCGCCGTCCTCACCGCCGCGGCTTCGGCCGCGCCCCCGGCCGTGACGCCTGCCCGGCCGGCCTGGTCGCCGCTCGCCGCGCCGACCTGGCGTACGTCGACGCTGCGCTGAGCGCGCGCGAAAGCCACTTTCGAGACGCCTGACGTCCCGAAAGTGGCTTTCGCGACGCGTCCTCACGCGAGCCGTCGCGCTCATTCCCGGTCCCGCTGCCCTGGGACCTCGGGGTCGGGCCACGACAGGCCCAGCAAATCGACGTCGAGCTCGTCTTCGGCGTAGAGCTCATACGGGTCGAGACGTTCGGTCATGGCGCGCTCCTTGGGTTTCGGGGTACCACAAGGGCACTACCGGCACCCCGTCAGCGGCGACTTTTCCTTTGCTCATCGCGCGCGACGGCGTCCTCGATCGCGTCACGACCGGCCCCCGATCGGAGGGGTCCATCCTTGTTGTCAAGTGAGTCGTTCATCGAAGGTCAGGAGAACCCCATGGCGGCACAGGTGCGAATTTGGGTCCTGACCGATGATCTCGACCCGCGCGGGGCCGTCGAGGCCGGCACGACGGCGTTCGTCCCGGAGCCGAGGAAGGCCGCCGAAAACGATTTCCCGGCCGAGCACATCGTCCTCGGTTACAACTAGCTCACCCCCGTACGACAGCACGGACAAAGAAGACCACCCGGTATCGCGCGCGCGAGAATGGTGAAGATCGCCCGCGAACCCGGCCAGACCACGAGGAGGCCTCCGGATGGCTATGCGCCTCCAGCTCACGTCCGGTTTGCAGGTGTTGGAAGAATGGGCGATCAATGCTCCGCAGGCCGATCGCAATGTTATCTACGAAGCGCTCTTCGCGGTAGCCGACGGATCCGCCTTTCTCATCTACGACATTTTCGGAGATCGTCGTGATCCGCAGCAGTTCATCATTCTGGTGAAACACGATCTCGTCATTCGGATCGGGCTCAAGCGGACCGATTCCTCGTTCGAGATCGTCTACATCGGCGCGCTGGAGCACGGGACACCCGCCGCGGCATGGGCCGAAGACCTCGACGGCTCTTGATCCGGTACCGCTGAACGGCCCAGTCCGCGCAGCGGTACCGGCGGCCTTTCGTACCAGTGGATCATGCGTTCCTCATCTTGACATCGTCCAGTTCGGCGTGAAATTCTGCGAGTGTTTGCGGATGGGGAAATCTGCCGGTCTGGAATTGTGCTCGTCGAGATCTGGAGGCGTGAAAGATGTCATCTCCTGAATTCCCGGGATTGGATGTTTCCACACGGGTGCGCGCACGTGACATCCAGATGGCCGGGGTCGCCGACGTCCGCCGAAGGGTGCTGATGATCTCCGGGGCGATCGACACCACCGAGCACGACATCTCGGTCAGCGTCAACCTTCCCGAACCCGGCCGCTGGCAGGTGATCAAGTCCGAGACCAACCTGACCGACAAGACCTGGGTCGCGATGCAGGTCGTCACCGACGAGGACTCGACCTTCGTCAACGACGCCGACACCCTCGTGCTTTCCCGCCAGTTCTCGAAATCCTTCATGACGCCGGATCAGCGCCGCCTCACCTTCTACGACGGCGAGGTCCGGCCGGGCGAGGCCGTGCTGAAGGTGTACTCGCTGGACGCCGGCGGGCGGAAGCCGACCTATTCCTACTCCCGCTACAGCCCGATCGCCACCGACACCGCCGAGCAGTCACAGCAGACTCTGGACGACCTGATCGGCAACGGGATGAAGCAGCGCCCCGTGATCGAACTGATCGTCCCGGTGACCGTGATCGGCTGAGCACGCCGGTGATCACCTTCGTCCCCGAGCCCCATCTGCTCGCATCGCCGCGTGGGCGGGAGTGGCCGGTCGTCCCCGGCGTCCGCACGGCGGTCACCCCCGAACCGCCGTCCTCCGCCGACGTCGTCATCGTCGGGGCGGGTCCGGCCGGGCTCGCCGTCGCTTCGGCCCTGTGGCACCACGGCGTCCGCGACCTCGTCGTCGTCGACCGCGACGGCCGACCCTGCGGCCGGTTCTTCGACCGCGTCGACCTGCTCGGCCAACGCGTGCTGCGGTCGCCGTACGAACACCACCCCGGCGTCGAGGGCTACCGCGACTGCGAGCTGCTGGACTTCGCGCGGCTGCACTGGTCGGTGCTGACACCGGTGGAGCGCCGGGAGATCCGCATGGCGCAGGCCGGACATCGTTCGGTCGTCCCGGTCGACGTCTTCGAGGCCTATTGCCGTCATCTGGCCGCGAGCCACCACGTCACCGAACGGACCTGGCGCGGCTCGGTCCGCGAGGTGCTGCCGACTTCGGACGCGGTCACCGTACGCGCCGACCGGTTCTCCGTCACCGCGCGCCACGTCGTGCTCTGCCTCGGCGAGGAACGCCGGTCCGCCCCGGACACCTGGTGGGGCGGCGGCCATCCGCCGCGCGGCGTGACCTATTGGGACGAACCCGTTCCCGGTGCGGGGAAACGCCTCGCCGTCGTCGGCGCCGGCCTCACCGCCGCGCACCTGATCTCCAACGGGCTCGCCCAAGGGCGCGAGGTGCACTGGGTGGTGCGCGAAGCGGGCGAACGCTATCAGTGCGCCGACGTCAACTCGTCGTTCTTCCGTCCCGAAGGCCGTGCCCGCTTCGACGGGGTGAGCTGGTCCGAGCGGCTCGAACTGATGGGCCGGTTCCGGCGCGCGTCGATCATGTTCGAGTTCCGGCCGACGCTCGAGGCGGCCGAAGCCGAAGGGCGGCTGATCGTGCATCGGGGCAAGGCCATCACGAGAGTGACGCCGGGCGTGGGGCTCCACCTCGAAGACGGTTCGCGGATCGCCGTGGACCACGCCGTACTGGCACTCGGCACCACGCCGTCGATCGGTGACGGTCTGATGCCCGACGACGCCGTACTCGATCGCGGCGGCTGGCCGCGGCTGGACGAACGCACTTTCGCGTACGCCGGCGCGCCCCGCGTCTTCGCGGTCGGCGCGGCCGCGGGGATGGCGCTGGGCCCGGCCGCCCGCAACATCGACGGCCACCGGGTCGCCACCGCCCGGGTCGCGGCGGCCGTCGCCGGTAACCTGCGCCGGGACACCCCGCTGCGGACGGCCACGAAGGACGTCGCCCGTGTCTGAACCCTACGACTCCCGTTTCACCCTGCCGTCGATCGACGACGCGCCCTCGACCGAGTCGGGGGTGATCCTGCTGGGCCTGGACGCCGAACGCCTGCTCGCCGGGGTCGGGCTGGCCCGGCTCGCCGACGAACCCGCGCTGGTCGCGCTCGCCGTCGATCAGGCCCGGCACGAGGCGCTCGACCTCGGCCTCGACGCGCTCGTCGAGGCCGGGATCGTTCGCTGGCGCGCGGTCCGGCCGGTGATCGAAGCAGGTCCGGAGATGACGGCGGCGGGTTCCCTGCGCCGAGAATGGGAACACGCCACCGCGCGGGTCACCGCCACGGTGACCGGGCTGGGACCGGCATCGGTGGCGTGCCTCGCGGCCTGCTGGCTGCGTCGCGACGACGTCGAGGAGTTCGCCGCACGCCGGCGGACGCCGGAAAACGGGAGCGATACACAGGATGTCCTATCTCGGGTCTTTGCCGACTGACGCCACACTGCTGCAGGTCTTCCGGAAGTTCCCCGCGCCCGCGGCGAAACTGCTGGACCTCCACGAACTTCTCATGCGGGCGCCGTCGGCGTTCGGCGCCGGGGAGCGGGAGCTGATCGCGGCCTACGTCTCCGGTGTCAACGATTGCGGGTACTGCCACGGGGTCCACACCGTCACCGCGGAGGCTTTCGGTGTGCCGGAAGGACTTCTGACGGCCGCACTGGCCGATCTCGACTCCTCGCCCGTGGACGACCGGATGAAGCCCGTGCTGGCCTACGTGGGCAAGCTGACGCGTACTCCCGCCCGGATGACCGACGCGGACGCCGAAGCGGTGTACGCGGCGGGCTGGGACGAGGCCGCGCTGCACGACGCCGTCCTCGTCTGCGCCCTGTTCAACTTCATGAACCGGATGGTGGAAGGGCTCGGGATCCGCGCCGACGCCGCCTACGCGAAGGTCTCGGGTGTGCGGCTGAAGGAAGGCGGCTACGCCGGCCTCGCGACGCTGCTCGAAGAGGATTCCCCCTGACTGGTCCATCCGGGTGAGGGGTGACCACGAGCGGTCACCGTCTCGCGCTGCGTTCGGCCTGCCACTTTCCGTCGTCGAAACCGGTGCACATTACTCCGTCCGGTGCTCATGATCGCGGAAACGGAGCAGTCGGAGGGAACCTTCCGGCATAGGCGAAAAGCACATCCCCGCGATGATGCATGGCACTGGCCGCGTACCCGCCCTGAGCTGCACGATTTCCTCATCGAAGGAACACCACCGACCAGCCTGGGAGCCATCGATGAGGAACACGGCCACCGACAACGTCCGCTCGCTCTTCGCCGTCCGGGGGATCGACACCGGCTCCGCCGGGAACCAGGTCGAGCTCGTGATCGACCGGTTCGACCATTGGACCAATCAGCACCGCGGCGAGGCGTTCAACTGTTTCACCGGCGCCTGCTGCACCGCCCCGCCGCTGGCCGAAGCGAGCTGAGTGGCCCTCTCCGGCCGTCACTCGTACCCCGAAGACGAGTGGCGGCCGGTGTCGTGTGCGGAGGACGTCCCGCCGGAACGACGGAAAGTAGCCGACCTGCCGAGTAACCCGTCAACGGGTGACCTCTTCCGCCAGGGTGCCTGCGCCGACTCACCACCCGAACGGTGGAACGCGTTCCGTGCGGGCGTGTTTATGTTTGGGGCCATGGGGGTGTGCGTGAGGGGGCGGCGCCATGGTGATCAGAGTTCTCGTGGCCGAAGACATGCACATCGTCAGAGGGGCGCTCGTGGCGCTGCTGCGGCTGGAACCGGATATCGAAGTGGTGTCCGAAGTCGCGTCGGGTGACGAAATCCTCCCCGCCGCGCGGATCTCCGGCACCCAGGTCGCGATCATCGACATCGACCTCCCCGGCAAGGACGGCCTCACCGCGGCCACCGAACTCCACGAGCAGCTCCCGGAGGTCAGGACCCTGATCCTGACCAGCCTCGGCCGACCCGGCACGCTCCGGCGGGCCTTGGCGGCCAAAGTGAACGGCTTCCTGTTGAAGGACGCCCCCGCGGAGAAACTCGCCAACGCCGTACGCGGGGTGGCGGCCGGACGGCGGATGGTCGACGGCGACCTCGCCCTCGCCGCCTGGGACACCGTGGAATGCCCGCTGACGCCGCGGGAGATCGACGTCCTGCGGCTGACCGCCGAAGGCCGGGACACCCTGGAGGTCGCGGCGAAGGCCTTCCTCTCCACCGGAACCGTGCGCAACTACCTGACCACGATCGTGTCGAAGCTCAACGCGCGCAACCGGGTCGACGCGATCCGCATCGCCAAGGAATCCGGCTGGATCTAAACCGGCACCACGGCACGCAACCGGAACCGCCCGTCGGCCTCGACCCCGGCGGTCAGTTCCCCGCCCAGCCCGGCGACGCGATCGGACATGTTCGTGATGCCGCTGCCCGGGGCCTCCACCCGTACCGGCTGCTCCGGCTTCGGCGGCCGTCCGTTCACCACACCGTCGTTGACGATGTCGAGCGCGACGCCGTCGCCGATCCGCCGCACGGCGATCTCGCAGCGTTCGACCTTGCTGTGCCGCAACACGTTCGTCACGCCCTCGCGCAGCACCACGGCCAGTACGGTCCGCACCGTCGTCGGCAGGTCCTCGTGCTCGATCTCCAGCCGCACCTGGACGTCGGCGGCCACCAGAACCGCCTGCGCCGACCGCGACTCCTGATCCAGCGACAGTTCGCGGTAACCGCTCGCCACCGACCGGACGTCGCTCAGCGCCTGCCGTGTCAGCCCGAGGATCTCCAGCAGTTCGTCGGAGGCGCGATCGGTGTCGATGTCCATGATCCGGCTGGTCAGTTCGCTCTTCAGCGCGATCGCCGACAGGCTCATCCCCAGCAGGTCGTGCAGATCGCGGGCGAACCGCAGCCGCTCCTCCGCGACCGCAACCTCGGCGAGGCGTTTCCTGGTCTCGCCCAGTTCGGTCACCAGCCGGATCAGCCAGATGAGACCGAACACCATCAGCCCGGTGTTCAGGATGGACGCGAAGGTGTAGAAGCCGCCGAGGAAGTCGGTGCCGTAGCTGATCCGGATCATCAGCACACCGGCGGCGGTCACCGCGAACGCCGTCCATCCGGCCAGCGGCGGCAGCACCAGCAGCGCGGTGCCGGCGAACAGGCTCGGCAGGCTCACCCACGCGCTCCCGAGCGGGATCAACGGCAGGAAGATCAGGCAGGCCTGGACGAACAGCAGCGCGTAGCTCTGCCGCGAGCGCAGCCGGACGTTCGGGCGGGCGAAATAGGACAGCTGCAGCGTGGTCAGCGCGGTGAGGTAGCCGGCGATGAGCGCGAGCGACCAGCCGTCGTCGGTCAGCATGACCGCACGGGCCATCGCGGAGAGGCTGAAGACGATGAAGACCACCGTCATCGTCCACTGGACGTTCCTGGCGTCGATCCGGGACCAGCGCCCGGACCCCTCGGCCAGCGCCGTCTCGGTGGGCTCGGCCTGTTCGGGCACCGGGAGTTCGGCGTGCAGCCGCCACCGGCCCGCCGCGTCGGGACCCGCGCTCAGCTTCCCGCCGTGCCCGGCGACCTCCGCGGTCACCTCGCGCAGGCTCTCGGCCGTCTCCTCGGGGACGTCCTCGTGCGCCGTTCCGTCGTGGACGATCTCCAGCGCGACCCGGCCGCCGTTCTCGCGCACGGTGATCTCGCAGTGCTCGACGCCGGTGTAGCGGAGCACGTTCGTGACCCCTTCGCGGAGCACCTTCGCCAGCAGGGTGCGCAGCTTGACCGGGAGGTCGACCTGCTGGAGGTCGACCCGCACCGCGACGTTCGACGCCGAGAGCAGCGACACCGCGGTCCGCGATTCCTTGTCGAGCGACAGCTCCCGGTAACCCCTGGCCACCGACCGCACGTCCGACAGCGTCCGCTGGGCGATGCCGGTGATCTCGGCGAGCTCCTCACGGGCCCGGTCCAGTGACTTCCGCAGCAGGCGGTGCACCAGTTCGCCCTTGAGCGCGATCGCGGACAGGCTGAGGCCGAGCAGGTCGTGCAGGTCCCTCGCGAAGGCCAGCCGCTGTTCGGCCACGGCCCGCCTCGCCAGCTCGGTCCTGGCCTGGTGCAGTTCGGTCACCAGCCGCGCGAGCCAGGTCAGCAGGTACACGACCAGGGCGTAGAAGACCGCGGTGACACTGTCGAACACCGCGCCGAGCCAGCTTTCGTCGTTGGCCCACAGGATCCAGATCGTGCCGGCCAGGAACGCGATGCACACCGTCCAGCCCGTCCGCGGCCGGAACAGCAGCGGCGCGCTACCCGCCGCGAGGGTGATCAGTGAGCTCAGCGCCGCGTCGAAGTGCAGGGTCGACAGGAACGCCAGGCACGCCTGCACCGCCAGCATGGCCTTCGCGAGCCTGGTGTCGAGCCGGACCGCCGGACGGCTGAAGAAGAAGAGCTGGATCGCCAGCACGGGCCCGACGTACAGCACGGCCAGCAGGCCCTGCCAGAAGTCCACCCCGGGCTGGAGCAGGACGCCGAGGAGACCGAACAGGCAGGAGTTGACGAAGACGACGGTGATGATCAGCCCGGCGAGGAACAGCGCCCGCCGCGGGCGCCGGTCCACCCCGGCGGTACCCAGAGGTTCGGCGGTCACCGCGAGCTGTTCCGGCACAGGCACCCCAGTGGTAACAGAAGAAGTCTTGATCCTTGGTCGTGCAGCCCCCTTGCGACGGCCGAGGCCGTCGCACGACCCCCATCGCGGTGTGATTCGGATCCTAACCCATCTTCGTTACCCCGGTTCCCGTTTCCGACGACGGGAGGAGGATGATCAAGGAGTCGTTTTCCCGGCCCGGTACTGGGAAAATCCCCGCGGTCACCCGCGCGGGTGTGGGACGTTCGGACCACGCCGCCGATCGCGGAACACGCCACGATGGAAGACGTGGGTTCCATTTTGTACGCCGCCCGGGGTGCGCCACGCGGGGCGGGCGCTCGCGGCGGCGGGGCGCCCGTGGCCCTAAGCTCTGCGCATGGCCAGGTATTTCGACGTACATCCGGAGAATCCGCAACGACGCGCGATCGGACAGGTCGTCGACATCCTGCGCGAGGACGGGCTCATCGCGTACCCGACGGACTCCTGTTTCGCCCTCGGCTGTCAGCTCGGGAACAAACAGGGCATCGACCGCATCCGGAGCATCCGCAAGCTCGACGACCGCCACCACTTCACCCTGGTGTGCCAGGACTTCGCCCAGCTGGGCCAGTTCGTGCACGTGGACAACGCGGTCTTCCGCGCGGTCAAGGCGTCCACACCGGGCAGTTACACGTTCATCCTCCCGGCCACCAAGGAGGTTCCGCGCCGTCTGCTGCACGCCAAGAAGAAGACGGTCGGCGTGCGCATCCCGGACCACGTGGTCACCCAGGCCCTGCTCGGCGAACTCGGCGAGCCGCTCCTGTCGAGCACGCTGCTGCTGCCCGACCAGGAGGAGCCGATGACCCAGGGCTGGGACATCAAGGAGCATCTGGAGCACGTGGTGGACGCGGTGATCGACTCCGGCGACTGCGGGGTCGAACCCACCACGGTCATCGACTTCTCGTCGGGCGAGCCGGAGATCGTGCGCCGGGGCGCCGGCGACACCTCGCGCTTCGAGTGACCGTGGCGGGGACCGGTGTCCGGTCCCCGCCACCGGGCCTTCTTCAGTGGGTGACGAGCCCGTCGGCCTTCGACGGGGCCGACGGGATGTGGAAGAGCCTGGTGAACAGCTCCAGCATCGCCGGTTCGCCCTTGATGGCCACCGCGCCGCAGGTGAGCGCGCTGGCGGCGTCCATCTCGCCGTTCAGCAGCTTCAGCACGACCGGGCCACGCGGCTCGATGATGACGTCGGGGTTCGGGTGCGGGCCCTCCCCGGCCGTGATGGCGCCGTCCTCGATCACCGCGTGCACGATGATCTGATCGCCGTAGTGCAGCTCGAACGCGCATTCGATGCCGCGGGCCGCGTCGGGCTGGAACGTCGTGTACAGCGACAGGATGGCCGCGTCGAGGGTGAACAGGTCGTCGGCGGCCGGGTCGGTGAGCGAACGGGCGCCCCACAGGCCCAGCTGCAGCAGGATCTGGTCGAGGTCGTTGCCGTAGTCGGTCAGCTCGTAGACCACCCCGGCGTCGAGCTGCGAGAGCACCCGGCGCTGGACG
Organism: Amycolatopsis japonica; assembly: GCF_000732925.1. Classification (NCBI taxonomy): domain Bacteria; kingdom Bacillati; phylum Actinomycetota; class Actinomycetes; order Pseudonocardiales; family Pseudonocardiaceae; genus Amycolatopsis; species Amycolatopsis japonica. Next base: position 6,423,402 of record NZ_CP008953.1, on the reverse strand, counting down.
ACCCCGTGCCGTTCGAGTTCGTTGAGCCGGGTCGACAGGATGCTCGTCGGGATCTTCGGCAGGCCGTGCTGCAGTTCGTCGAACCGCTTCGGCCCGAGCACGAGATCGCGGATCACGAGCAGGGACCAGCGTTCCCCGATGATCTCGAGCGCGCGGGCGAGGCCGCAGAACTGGCCGTAGGTGCGAGCGGTCATGCTTGACTCCTCAGTTTTCTCGGTCTGGTGGCGGGCGGTGCTCGTTCAGCGGATCGGATGTCCCTCGGAGAGCAGTTCGCGGTGCAGCTCTCGCAGTTCGGCGCAGGGTGTCACCCCCAGTTCGTCCTCGAGCCTGGTGCGCAGCCACTCGTAGGACGCCAGCGCGTCGCTGCGCCGTCCGCTGAGCCCCAGCGCGCGGATCAGCTGGGCGTGCAGGGTCTCGTCGAACGGGTCGGCGGTGGTCAGCGACCGCAGCACGCCGAGCATCTCCCGGTGCCTGCCCGCGCGGATCTCGGCCTCGATCCACAGGTCGCGGGCGTTGCGCCGGTGCTCCAGCAGATAGACGGTGTAGGCGGCCAGGGTCGGTCCACAGTGGATGTTCGCCAGCGGGGGACCGGACCACAGGTCCAGTGCGGTACGGAACGCGTGTGCGGCCGCCGCGTTGTCGCCTTCGTCCAGCAGGTCGCGGCCGAGGCGGTGCAGCCGGTGGAACTCCGACACGTCGACCACGCCGGCGTCGATCTCGAGCCGGTACCCGGGCGGACTGGTGACCAGCACGCCGCCGTTGCCTTCGGGGTCGAGATGACGGCGGAGATGGTGGACGTAGGTGTGCAGGGTCCGGCGGGCACTGCGCGGCGGCGCGTCGTTCCACAGCTCGTGGACGAGGGAGTCGACATGGACCGTCTTGCCGGGACGGATGAGCAGCATCGCCAGCAGTTGCAGGAGTTTCGGCGTGCTCGGCGCGCGATCGGCCCCGCCGATGTGCAGCTCGAGTGGCCCCAGCACCCTGGCCGTGTCACCCGGTTCGATGGTCATCGCGTGCATCCCCTGCCCCTCCGGCGGACTCCCCCTCGATGACGGTGACAGAGGCGGAACCTTCGGAACAGTGCCGGAAACACCCGGTGGACCATGATTTTTTCGTTGTGCCGTATGCGATCGTCACGACTTGGAGCGATGAACCGGTTGTGGCAAAAGAGAAGACGCGGAAAACGTCAGAGCCAGTCCGACTCGGTGGCGATGCGAATGGCGTCCACCCTGTTGCGGGCGTTGAGTTTCGTGACCACGGTGGCCAGATAGTTCCGCACGGTCCCCGGCGACAGGAACAGCTCCGCCGCGATGTCGGCGACCGTGCGCCCGTTCGCGGCGAGGCGGAGGATCTCGGCTTCCCGCGGGGTCAGCGGGCTGTCTTCCGTTTCCCAGGCGGACAACGCGAGTTCGCTGTCGATGACCCGGCGGCCGATGGCGACCGAACGGACGGCGTTGGCGAGTTTGTCGGCGGGCGCGTCCTTGAGCAGGAAGCCGTTGACCTTCGCGTCGAGCGCGCGGCGCACGGTGCCCGGGCGGCCGAGCGAGGTGAGGATCAGCGTGCGGACACTCGGAAGTTGCTGGCAGAGCTCGGAAGCGGCCGCGAGCCCGTCCTTGGCAGGCAGATCGATGTCGATGATCGCGACGTCCGGGAGATACTCCGCGGCCATCGGGAGGATCTTGTCGCCCGAACAGACCTCGGCGACGACCTCGATGTCCTGCTCGAGGTTCAGCAGGGCGACCAACGCGCCACGGACCATGTGCATATCCTCGGCCAATAGGACTCGGATCACTCCGACCTCCTCTTCCCCAGAAACGCGCTAACTCTCAGTGTACATAGTGAACCCGGAAGAGTGAATCGAAATCGCACGATCCAAGGTTGCGCCTTTCCTTGTGGCCTGCGTTTGCTGATCAACGTGGCGGTGAGCTGCGACGATGGCGCGGCTTCGAGGGTACTGAAACTGCGAGCGATCGATTACTCGCTGTCAGGAAAGAAGAAGGTAAAATTGCTACCTCGAGTGGTTTTCATTCCCTGTCGAGTACGTTCCATTCCGGTGAATCAGTCCGGCGAACGGGTGAATTCCCTCCTTTCGGAGGCGGCGATGGACTGTTCGGCGGTACCGGCGCCAGGCTCGATCGGACGTCGATCGCGGCATGGTCTCCTCGGCATGAGCCGGTTCGCGCGAAGCCACCACTATCCACAAAGGACGTAAGATGAGCTCATTGCTGGGTGCCCTGCGCAAGGTCATGTTCGCGCCTTCGCTGGCTTCGGTCGGCTTCGAGGGGCGCGGGTTCGGAGTGCCGAGGACGCCGTCGACCGCGCGGCTGGAGTCGATCCCGCAGGCGGTCGTGTGCGGCTTCGAGTGGGGGATCGACGCGCCGGAGCTGTGGGAGGCCGAACGGCGGCTGGACATGGTCGAGCCGGAGATGCGCGGGTTCGCCTACGAGGGCGCGGCGATGGCGTTCACCATCCTCGACGTCATGCCCGGCGGCCGGAAGGACCGCACGGCCGAACTGATGAGCGGGCCAGGGCTCCCGCACGTGTTCCTGACCTACATCGGCATCGGGTTCGCGATGGCCCGCCTGCCCCGGCCGCTGTGGAAGAAGGTGCTGCCGGATCTGGACGGCGTGCCGTTCCATCCGACGATGAGCTGGCTGGCCGTCGACGGGTACGCCTTCGACCGCGCCTACTTCGACACAAGGCGGTGGGTCGACGAGCAGTTCGTCCCCAAGCCGTACCCGTGGGCGGGCGCCCCCGCGTACTTCCCGCGCGCCTGCGATCAGGGCATCGGGCGGGCACTGTGGTTCATCAACGGCGGCGATCCGGTGAAGGTCGCCGAGGCGGTGAACCGCTTCCCGGCAGGGCGCCGTCCGGACCTGTGGAGCGGGGTCGGGCTGGCCGCGACCTTCGCGGGCGGCTGCGACCGGTCAGGGCTGGTGAGGCTCCGCGAGGCGTCGGGGGAGCACCAGGACCACCTCGGGCTCGGCGTCGTGTTCGCGGTGAAGGCGAGGACGTTCTCGTCGTTCGTCCCGCCGCACACCCGCCGCGCCGCCCGTGCGCTGGCCGGGCTGAGCATCGAGGAGGCCGTCGAGCTGGCGGACTCGACCGAGGTCACCGAGGACGCCGCGGACGGGACGCCCGCCTACGAGCTGTGGCGGCGGAACATCCGGGACGGTCTGGCCCCTTCGGTGGGCAGGCTGTCCGCCTGAGGCGCCGTGGACGTCAGGAAAGGGTCGTTCAAGACGTTTTCCGTCTTGAACGACCCTTTCCTGACATCCGGGCGAAGCTCAGGCCGCGCGCTTGAACGGCTCCGGCCGGTGCCGCAGGTCGGGCAGCGCCAGCAGGACCGGCGGGTCGAACAGGCGCTTGGGGCGCACCCGCAGGTCCGCGAGCCGCGCGGTGACCCCCGGCTCGACGGTGATCGGGCCATGGTGCCCGGTGTACCCGGTGCCGCGGCGCGTGAGCGGGCCGGTCACGCAGTGCGCGACGAGGTGCCACTCGCCCTCCGGGACCTCGGTCAGCTGATAGGCGCCGGGGGCGTCGATGACCGTGTACCGCACGGGCGCGCCCTCGGGGATCCGCGTCGGGAAGAGACCGACGAAGACGAGGCCGGGCGAGATCTCCGGCGGCGCCGACACGAAACCGCGGACGGTCGCCCGCTTCGGGCCGGGACGGGGCTCGCCGGCCAGGCCGCGCTGGAAGCCGCCTTGCCGCCGGTACGCGGACGGGGACAGGCCGACGCGGCTGCTGAACCGCGTGCTGAAGGTGCCGACGCTGTTGTAGCCCACGCGGTGGCTGATGTCGGCGACCGTGATCGACGTGGTCAGCAGCAGGCGCTTGGCCTCGTCGAGCCGCAGCGCGGACAGGAACCGGCCGGGCGAGACCCCGGTGGCCTGCTGGAACACCCTGGTGAAATGGAATTTGCTGAAGGTCGCGGCGCGGGCGATGTCGTCGATAGTGAGCTCTTCGCCCAGTTTCTCGTTCATGGCCCCAATGGCTCGCTCCACGGCTCGCCGGACAGTCTCATCCATTGTGCCGTCCTTTCGCTCGAGGAATTCTGGCGTGCTTTGTGGTTTCCGACAGTAGTGTTCGTCACGGCTTCTCCTGAAGTGCTTGATTCATCGCCGGATATGGATTCATGTGTGCGCCGACGTGAAAATTTCACGCGGCGAGGAGCATGCGAAAACCATGGCGCGCCGGTGGTGCGCGCACTGGATCCCGGTGGCCGGTGGCCGGATAATTCCTGGTAGCGCATTCACGCCGGAACCTCCCCGGCCGTGTTGGCGCGGTCCGAAGAACGTATTCCCGCGGCAACACAGAACCGGCCCTTGACCGCGTCCCCCCACGGCGGTCAAGGGCCGGTTTCCATTTCGCGGAACGAGTGTGTGAGGATAGTATCGTCGGCTCGTGGGGCGAGACGCAGGCGAAAGGCAGATGGGGTCGATGATCAAGGTCCTGGTGGCCGAGGACATGCACATTGTCCGGGGGGCCCTGGTCGCGCTGCTCGGTTTGGAACCCGACATCGAAGTCGTCGCCGAATGCGCCAGTGGCGACGAGATCCTGCCGCTCGCCCAGTCCGCGCGCCCCGACATCGCGCTGATCGACATCGACCTGCCGGGCAAGGACGGGCTCACCGCCGCCGCCGAGCTGCACGAGCAGCTGCCCGGCGTACGCACGCTGATCCTCACCTCGCTCGGCAGCCCCGGCACCCTGCGGCGGGCGCTGGCCGCGAAGGTCAACGGTTTCCTGCGCAAGGACGCGCCCGCCGACCGGCTCGCCAACGCGGTCCGCGGGGTCGCCGCCGGACGGCGCGTCGTCGACGGCGACCTGGCACTCGCCGCCTGGGACAGCGAGGACTGCCCGCTCACCGCCCGCGAGATCGAGGTGCTCCGGCTGGCGTCGGTCGGCTCCGACCCGACCGAGATCGCCGCCGAACTGTTCCTGTCCGCCGGCACCGTGCGGAACTACCTGACGACGATCGTTTCGAAGCTCAGCGCCCGCAACCGGGTCGACGCCGTGCGGATCGCGCGCGAGTCCGGCTGGCTGTGACGCCGGCTCGCCTACCGGGCCGGGACGTTCATCGTCGCGTGGGCGAGATCCGCGGCGAACTCGCCGGGAGAAGCCGCCTCCGCGAGCAACCGGCGTTGCCGGGTCGCGCCGGTCCCGTGTTCGAACAGTGAGTCCAATCCCCGGTCGACGTCGTCCGCGTCGCCCGCGGCCGTGAGCGCCGGCCGGATGAAGTCGACGAGTTCGCCGAGCAGTTCGCGCTGATCGGTCTCCCGGCCGGTGAAGACGTCGATACCCGGCCCGTCGAGACCGCGGCGCGCGGCGGCCGTCAAGGCGGCGTCGATCCGGGCGCCGCGGACTCGCGGCGCACTCGCCGTCCCGGCGCAGGTCGCGACCAGCCCGCGTACCAGAGCCGCGAGGAGCACCGCGTCGTCGACGGCCAGGCAGACGTCGGCGATCCGTACCTCGACCGTGGGATGCCGCGGGGAAAGGCGCGCGTAGAAGTACACGCCCGCCGCGTCGAGGGCGGCGCCGCGGCGCAAGGCCTCCCCGATGCTCCGGTCGTACGCGGCCGCGCCGGACCATTCGTCGGGCGGTTTCGCCGTCGGCCAGCGGTCCCAGATCGGGAAGCGTCGGCTCGACCAGCCGGAATCGGCGCCGTTCTGCACCGGGGAGTTGGCGCTGAGGGCGAGTAAGGGGGCGAGCCACGGCCGTAGCCCGGCGAGGACGCGGGCGCCGAGATCCCGTGACGGCATGCCGACGTGCACATGACAGGCGCACGTCCCGGCTTCGCCGATCAGCTCCGGGAACGCCTGCGCCATCCGCCGGTACCGCGGCTCGGGCGTGAGCGTGTCTCCCCGCAGGCCGCCGGGCGGGATCCCCGCAGCCACCATCAGGCAGCCGTCGGCTTCCGCCGCCGTCGCGACGAGGTGCCGCAGCCGGGTCAGCTCCGAGCGCACCTCGTCCAGGCCGCGGCAGACCCCGGTCGCGGTCTCGATCTGGAACCGCATCAGCTCACCGGTGACGTCCGGTCCGGGGGCGAGGCTTTCGAGAAGCTCGGGCGCGCGCAACGCGACCGAGCCGTCCATCGGGTCGAGCAGGACGAACTCCTCTTCCACCCCGAGGGTGTAGTTCATGCCGTCGACGGCCATGGTTCCCCGTTCGTGGGTTTTCTCCGGTGAAGTTCTGAATCTGCCCCTTTCCGCGCGGCGAGGAAAGGGCCGGTGTGCTGAACTTCGTTGCGGCGAAAGTGTTTCGGGGCCTCACTGACGGTCTAGTCTCGGTTCATGATCGAGCTGTACCCGCCCGCCGAGCCGTACGACAAGGGACTGCTCGATGTAGGTGACGGCAACGTCCTCTATTGGGAGACCTGCGGGAATCCGGCAGGGAAGCCCGCGGTCATGCTGCACGGCGGCCCCGGGCAGGGCTGTACGCCGGGGATGCGGCGGATGTTCGACCCGGCCCGCTATCGCGCGGTGCTGTTCGATCAGCGCGGCTGCGGCCGCAGCACCCCGCACGCGAGCGATCCGGCGACCGACATGCGGCACAACACGACGGACCACCTCGTCGCCGACATGGAACGCCTGCGAGAACACCTGGGGATCGAACGCTGGCTCGTCACCGGAGGTTCATGGGGCACGACACTCGCGCTCGCCTACGCCGAACGATTCCCGGAGCGGGTCACCGAGATCGTCGTCAGCTCCATCAGCACGACACGGCCGTCCGAGATCGACTGGCTGTATCACGGCGCGGGCCGGTTCTTTCCCGAGGAATGGGCCCGCTTTCGCGGTGATATCCCGGGTGATCTGGTCGCCGCCTACGCACGGCTCATGGAGGATCCCGACCCGCGGGTCCGGATCGAGGCCGCCCGTTCCTGGTGCCGTTGGGAGGATACCGTGCTGTCACTGGAACCCGGCGCGACCGTCCACAATGGTCCGACCGGCGAGTGGGAACTCGCCTTCGCGCGCATCGTCACGCACTACTACTCCCACGCCGCCTGGCTGGAAGCCGGCGCGCTGATCCGCGACGCGGGCCTGTTGCGGGACATTCCCGGCGTGCTGATCCACGGACGCCGGGACCTGAGCTGCCCAGTGGACACGGCCTGGGAACTCGCCCGCGCCTGGCCCGGCGCGGAGTTGCTGATCGACGACGATTCGGGACACCATTCGAGTGACGTGAAACGGGCCTGGAAGCTCGCGGCGCTGGACCGGTTCGCTGGGTCTTAGGAGAGCAGACGATCCCTTACCTGGCTTAGCTGAGTCCTGGTGGCTCCTCCCTTCGTCAGGTAGTCATATGCGCCCCCGTGGCGGGTTTCCAGATGGGCCAAGGTGCGGAGAATCGTGTCGCCGCTGCATCCTTCCGTGCGCGCGTAGTCCTCGGCGATCGCCGAGGCCGGCACACCCGCGACGCTCAGCGCGAGCGCGACGAGCACTCCCGTCCGGTCGCGCCCGGCACTGCAGTGCACCGCGAGCGGTCCGGGCGGAGCGTCACTCAGCTGAACGAAGACGCCGGTGATCTGACGTCGATTGTCGTCGAGCATCGTGCGATACGCGTCCGGCATGGTCGTGCCCTGCTCGGCCAGCTCGGCGATCAAGGGCGCGTTGCGGTACACGGGATCGTCCGCGAACGGGCTCGGCTCCCGCGCGGTTTCCCGCGCCCACCGGAGGTCGAGTATCCGGCCGATCCCCGCCGCGCGCACCGCGGCTATTCCCTCGGCGGTCAGCCGATTGTGGCTGTCGGACCGGAGAAGCGCGCCGAACCGGATCCGCCGTCCATCGGCCGACAGTAATCCGCCTACGTCGCGGCTGTTGAGGCAGCCGGCCCAGTCGAGCTTCATCGAGCGACTCCTAGATGAGGTTGTCGGCGTGGTTCGAGCTTATCGAGGAGTAAGGCAAAGGCGACGCGTTTGTCAGTGGGCCGAAGGGAGCTTTCGCTGCGTCTGATGCGGCGATAGGCCCCTTCGCGCCTTGCTGGTTGCGGCCGGGTTCGCTTTACGCCCCCAGGTCGGCGAGTTGAGTGCGCCTAATGTGGCATGGGAGACGGTGAGCGTCCCCAATGCCACATTGGGCGCATCGGGGCGTCGGAGCGCAGCCACCTTCGCCGTACGGGTTGCTAGGCGGACGCGACATGAGCAGTCGCGGTCCGGCCTATGTCCTGAGGTGCATGGTGTTCCTCCTTGGTGTTCCGGTCGGGTCGAGGTAAGCGGGCGGGGTGAATTCGGGTAGGCCGTCTTGGGCGATCTGGACTTTCCATTCGCTGCGGTGGATGAGTCGGTGGTGTTTGGTGCAGAGGAGTACGAGGTTGTCGATTTTGGTTTCGCCGTGGTGTCGCCAGAAAACAATGTGGTGGGCGGTGCAGCGGGGGACGGGCATGTCGCAGCCGGGGAACGCGCAGCCTCCGTCCCGGAGGGTGAGCGCGTATTTCTGGGCCAGTGACACGGTGCGTTTGGAGCGGCCGATGTCGAGTGGTTCGCCTGCGGTGCCGAGGACGCCGGGTCTGACGCGGGCATCGCTGGCAAGGATCCGGGCGTCGGTCGCACTGATCGGGCCGACCAGATCCAGGTGGGCTTCACCGATGTCGCGGATCAGGTCGTCGTAGGACATGGTGATGAGGATGTGGGTGGCTTCCCCGGCCTGGCCGGGGAGGTTCCGGCTGGTGGTCTTCAGGCGGACGTAGTCGGTGAAGGCGTCCCCGTAACGTTCGTCCTGAGTCCGGGGATCCCGGACTCCGTCGATGGCCTTGTGCGGCTTGGCCATCGGATCCAGGTCAGACTTCAACCGGGCGTAGGTTTCCAGATCAAGCCGGGCCTTGAGGCCGAGAGTGCCGTCGCGGTGCTTGACGAACCGTAGCTCCGGCCGGGTCTCCTTCGGGTCGTCGTTGCGGGGTTCTTTGCCGTCGGGGTCGAGTTCGTCCAGGAGACGGCGTCCGGCGCGGGCGATCTGGCGTGGTCCCGCATGTCTGGCTAGCTCGACGAGGATCTTCTCCCCAGCCCGCACGTCCTCATCCGGAACACTCGACGGGACCCGGGCGAGGGTCTTGATGATCGCGTCGATCTGACTCCCACCGATCGCGCCCTCCGCAGCAGCCTCAGCCGTCAGTGGAGCCAGCGGCGGTTCAGGGTCGCCAACGATCGACAGACCGGGATGCAGGGCCAGTACCCGATCCGCGCGGGCGGCGGCTTCCTTCTCCGACACCAGGAAGTCTTCGAGTATCAGCCCGGCCAGCGTCGAATGACCGCTGCAGCCACGGATCCCGCGGGAGTTGATTTCGGCGAGGATGGCGTTCTGCTCGGCATCCAGTTGGCGTTTCAACACTTCGAGTTCTTGTTTACGCGCATGCAGCGTCGCCGTGTCGACGCGCCACCACTCGGCGGGCGTCGTCTCGGGTCTGCTGTCGTTGGACACAAGATCAACGCTACGCCGATTCGAACACCTGTGCTATAGCGTATTCAGACTATATCGAAAGGTATAGGGCGCCTAAAGGCAATGCGGAGGGCGTGAGTGGCCGCATTTAGTCGACTAACTGCGGCCACCCGCCCCACCCCGCCCGCCGGAATCACGCGGCGCGGTGAATGACGATGTCGTCCAGCCGCGTGCGGGCGTAGACCTTGACCCCGGCCTCGCTGTCGGTCGCGACGGAGTTGCGCACGGATCCCTTGGTGCTCTTGGCATCCACCGACGCGGTGTCCCCGTCGACGCCGACCTCGATACCGCCGGACGCGTTCACCAGTTCGGCCTCGCCGCGCGACAGCCGTCCGATGCGGATCGGGCAGTTGGCCGCCTTCGCGACGATGTCGCCGTCGGCGCGGTCGATGTCGAAACTTCCGCTGGCACCGGAAAGTTCGACGTCGGACCGGGCGTGCCCGATCCAGACCTTCCCGGTCGCGCCCGAGTACTTGACGGTGCCTTCGACCTCGCCGATCCGGACGCCGGCCGAGCCGCCGTCGAGGTCGACGGTCCCGGAGATGTGCCCGATCGCGACGTCGCCGGCCGCGAGGTTGCCCCGCACCGCCGCGACGCGCTCGATCCGGGCCTGTCCCGACGACATCTCCAGCACGCAATCGCCGAACCGGCCGTCGGCCTCGACGTCCGACCAGGCCGTGTTCAGGACCAGCTCGGAACCGGTGGGCACCTCGATCGTGATGGCGACCGAGCCGTTCTTGCCGCCGGCCTTCTTCGTCTCGATCGACAGCTTTCCGCCGTCGAAGCCGACCTTGGTGTTCTCGGCGACCTTCACGTCCGACTTGCTCGTGGCGTCGATCGGCTCGACCAGCACCACCGTGTCGGTGCGGTCGCTCGCGGTGAGGCGAACCCGGGCGCCGGCGACGGTCAGCGTGGCGGCGATCGGCTGCGGGGTGGGGAAGACGGACATCTCGAACTCCTTGGTGGTGGTGATCTCTCGTTGTTGAGGCAACGATCGCCGACCCGCCTGACACCGGACCGCCACGGCGCTGACACGCCGGAGACACCGGGCCCCTCGCGAGAACACGAGGGGCCCAGGGCTCACCGGAAGATCACTCCGCGTACGGCTGATCAGTGCCCTTCGCGCTGTAGCCGATGCTCCAGATGTAGCCGTCCAGGTCCGCGAAGGTGCCGCCGTACCCGCCCCACGGCAGAGCACCCGCGGGCTTCAGGATCGTGGCGCCCGCCTTCTCGGCCTCCGCGACGACCTCGTCGACGCGTGCCTCGCTGCGGACGACGTAGGTGAGGACGAGCCCGCTGAAGCCACTGCCTTCCGGGCTCGTGCCCACCTGGCCCGCGAGGCCTTCGCGGCCGTAGAAGCCGACCCGCGAGCCGCCGTCCGGTTCGAAGAACACCGAGACGCCGTAGTCGTCCTTGATCTTCCAGCCGAGCCCCTCGGTGTAGAACGCCCTGGACGTGGCCAGGTCCTTGACGCCGAGCAGGATCGAGCTGACGTGCGCTTTCATGATGGTCTCCTGGGGATTCGAAACGGGTGGTCGGACCGGCGATGTCACATCGGGACGGGTTCGCCGGTCATTCGATGTGACAGACCCGGACGGAGGAATGTGACAGATGGCCGAGCAGGATTGGGTGAGCGAGCGGTTCGCCGAGCATCAAGGTCGCTTGCGGGCGGTGGCCTACCGGATACTCGGTTCGCCAGGGGAGGCCGAGGACGCGGTGCAGGAGGCGTGGCTGCGGGTCAGCCGCGCGGACACCGACGACATCGAGAATCCGGCGGGCTGGCTGACCACGGTCGTCGCCAGGGTCTGCCTGAACATGCTGGAATCGCGCCGCGCCAGACGGGAGGAGTCCGCGGGGGCGATGCCGCCCGAGCCCGGCGTGCCGGATGTCGCCAAGGAAGACCCGGAGGACGAGGCGCTGCTGGCCGATTCGGTCGGGGTCGCGCTGATGGTGGTGCTGGACAAGCTGAACCCCGCCGAGCGGCTCGCGTTCGTCCTGCATGACGTGTTCGCCGTGTCGTTCGGCGAGATCGGCACCGTCCTCGGCCGTTCGCCGGCGGCCGCTCGGCAGCTCGCGAGCCGGGCCAGGCGCCGGGTGCAGACCGCTTCCGACGAGACGGACGCCGCGCGATCCCCGAAGCGGGAGGTCATCGCCGCCTTTCTGGCCGCAGCTCGAAACGGTGATTTCGAAGCCCTGCTCGAAGTGCTCGACCCGGACGCCGTGGTCGGCGAGGTCCGCGGCGGCCACGCGGTCGCGGCCTTCTTCTCCGGACGCGCGGAGGCGGCCCGGCTGGCCCTGGTCGGCGGGGATCCATCGGCCGTCTGGTCGCATCGCGGCGAGGCGAAGGCCGTCTTCACGTTCAGCGTTCACGACGGGAAGATCACCAGGATCGACATCGACACCGACCCGGAACGCCTCCGCGGTCTCGAAATCGCCTTCCTCAGCGCCAAATGATCCGGTTCTTCTCGTGCACGCTCGCCGTCCACGATCTCGGCAGCGCGCTCGGCTTCTATCGTGACGTGCTCGGTTTCACCGTGTGGGGTGACGGACCGGTGAGCGTCGGACCGCCTTCGCAGCCGGACGTGCGGATCGTCCTCGAACCACCCGACGCGGACCGCGGTGCCTCAACAGCCGACCGGTCCGCGATCGAGGATCTGATGTCCAAGGCCTTACTGAACCGGCTCGTCTTCGCGACCGACGACTGCGACGGCACCTTTGAGCGCATCGAGGCCGCGGGCGTCGAAGTGATGCAGGAACCGATCGACCGGCCAGGAGGTGTACGCGATTGCGCCTTCCTCGACCCCTCCGGCAATCTGCTGCGCTTCATCCAGAGGACGGAAGCTTGACGTCCTCAGGCGTCTTGTCCGCCCGCAAACCCCGCCACGTCGTATGCCGCAGACGGCCGTCCGGTGTCCAGTTCCGGTGCACGACCTCACCGACGAGTTCCGGCTTCACCCAGTGCACCCGCCGCGCCCGATCGCGCGGGACCTCCGAGGCGAAGGGCGGCTTCTTCCGCTCCAGCGGAGTGAGCCGGGCATGCAGGTCTTCGAGGACCTTGTCGCTGAACCCGGTCCCGACGTCGCCGATGTACCGCAGGTCGCCGGCGTCGTCATGGGCGCCGAGCAGCAGCGCGCCGAGCGTTCCCGAGCGCCGTCCGTCGCCGGGACGCCAGCCGCCGACCACGACCTCTTGGGTGTGCCACAGCGCCCGTTTGATCCATTGCCGTGTCCGCTTGCCGGGGTAGTAGCGGCTGTCGAGCTTCTTCGCGATCAAGCCTTCGAGCCCGTGCTGCCGGACGACGTCGAGCAGCTGATCGGGTGAGATGTCGTCGTCGGTGTACCCCGGTGGGATGGCGATGCGGCCGCCGGCACCCAAGGACGTCAGCACCTCGCGCCGGGCCTCGTACGGCTCGTCGAGCAGGACGTCGCCGTCGAGAAACAGCACGTCGAAGGCGAAGAAGTGCACCGGGCTGCGTTCCAGCAGCGACGCGTCCGGCGTGCGCAGGTGCCGGGTCTGCAGCAGCGGGAAGCTGGGCCTGCCCTGCTCGTCGAGCACGACGATCTCGCCGTCGAGGACGGCTTCGCGACCATCGAGCGCTTCGCCGGTGACGTCCGGGTACGTCGTCGTGATGTCGAGCCCGCGGCGGCTGGTCAGCCGCGTCTCGCCGTCGCGCGCGACACGCAGGCAGCAGCGGTAGCCGTCCCATTTGTATTCGTATCCCCACCCGCCGGTGGGCAGGTCGCCGTCGGTCGCCAGCATCGGGGCGATCGCGTCCGGCACGGTGCTCATGCCTCACGGTACCCCGGAAACCCCGTCGGTGATCTATCGTCGAAGGGTGCCTGAGGAGCGGATAACGGTCGAGGTCGAGGGTCGGCGGCTGGGGCTGTCCAATCTGGACAAGGTGCTCTATCCCGCGCACGGTTTCACCAAACGCGAGGTCCTCGACTACTACCGCCGGATAGCCCCGGTGATGCTCCCGCATCTGCGCGACCGCGCCGCCACCTTCCGCCGGTTCCCCGACGGTGTCGACGGCGAACCGTTCTACGAGAAGAACGTTTCCCGTCACGCGCCCGACTGGGTGCGCACCGCGCGGCTCACCAACCGCGGCCGCCGGGGCGGGGAGGAGACGCTCGACTACCCGGTCGTCGGCGACCTCCCGACGCTGATGTGGGCGGCCAATCTCGCCGCGCTGGAACTGCACATTCCACAGTGGACCGTCGGCCCGCGCGGCGCCCGGAAATCACCCGATCTGCTGGTGTTCGACCTCGATCCCGGGCCGCCCGCGGACGTCGTCGACTGCTGCCGGGTGGCCGAGACGCTCAGCGACCTGCTCATCGGAGACGGTCTCACGGTGTACGCGAAGACCAGCGGCAACAAGGGAATGCAGTTGTACTGCCCGGTGCGCACGCGCTCCGGCGAACGCACCTCCGAGTACGCCAAGGCCGTCGCGGAGGAGCTCGCGCGCCGGTCACCGGAGACCATCGTCGCCAAGATGACGAAGGCCATCCGCCCTGGCCGCGTGTTCATCGACTGGAGCCAGAACAACACCGCCAAGACCACCATCGCGCCGTACTCATTGCGCGGCCGCGCCGTCCCGACCGTCTCCACGCCGGTGACCTGGGAGGAGGTCGAAGCCTGCCGCAAGGCCGCCGACCTGCTGTTCACCGCCGAGCAGGTGCTCGAACGCGTCGAGGAGATGGGTGACCTGTTCGGCGACATCGCCGAGCATCGCGCGGCCGTGCCCCAACGGTGACCCGAGTCATGTTTGAACCGCGTCCGCCGGGAAAACCTCAGGTCAGAGGAGTGACCCCGAATGACCGAAAACACCAAAGACCCCGAAGGCTGGTCAGCGCGAGCCCTGGCCATGCTGCGAGCCGTGGCACAGGGCAGGGCCGAGATCACCGTCAGCCTGGAGCCCGATCTCTACGTCGACGGCCTGCCGTGCAGTGACCAGAGCACGGCCCACCGCCTCGCCCACGCCGGCCTGATCCGGCTGCCGGACGGTGGCGTTCCCGGCAGCCGGGTACCCGCGGAATTGTCCGAAACAGGACAGGTTCTGCTGGAGCCCTTGGCGTCCGCCGCTTAGCGAAGAGCAACCCGGAAAGACCACTGTGGACTCCCGCCCGTTCCGCATACGATCTGCGGAGCGGGTGCGCGGGGGTGCGCGCCCACCGGGCTGGTGCCTCCGGGGCCGGTGAGGATGTGGCTGTTGACCGGGTATCACACGCTGGCCGAGACCGAGAACGCCGTCCGGGCCAAACTGGGCGGTATCCCGCTGCTGTGGGAGCGGATGGAGGCGGTGGCCAATCTCCACCGCGCCGCGATCGCGGTCCGGCTGCATTTCGAGAACTCGGTACTGCGCACCGCGGGCCTCACCTGGACCGCGTTCGTGGTGCTCTGGGTGGTGTGGATCTTCGGCGAAAAGGAGACCAGGCACGTCGCCGCGGAATCCGGGATCACCAAGGGGACGCTGACCGGGGTCATGAAGACCCTGGAGGCGCACGGCCTGGTCACCCGGCGCAAACACCCCGTCGATGGGCGGCTGGTGCTGCTCGCGCTGACGCCGGAAGGGGAGCGGCTGATGCGGGAGCTCTTCCCGGAGTTCAACCAGGAGGAAGCGTTCGTCACCGAACGGCTCAGCTCCGAGAAGTGCACCGAGCTGGCCGCTTCGCTGCGGGAGATCGTCCGGCAACTGGAGGAGAAGGGCGAAGAGCGGCGGGCCCGGTAGAACCGGCCCCTACCGAAGACGGTTGCGCGGGACCTCCGGCGACTCCTACGTTTTTTGGAGCCGAACGAAGCGAAGGGCGCCCTTGATGGACTTCCGGTACTGGCTCGGTCAGGCGTTGACGTCGAACGAGGCGTGGGCGGAGACGTTCACCCCCGTCCGGCCGCATCCGTCGCTGGAGATCTCCGACGGGCGGTTCGAGACCGCGTTCGAGGAGCTCACCGAGCGCCTGAAGGACAACTACCCGTTCTTCCACCCGTCCTACGCCGGCCAGATGCTCAAACCGCCGCATCCGGCCGCCGTGGTCGGCTACCTGACCGCGATGCTGGTCAACCCCAACAACCACGCGCTCGACGGCGGTCCCGCGACGGCCGAGATGGAACGCGAGGTCGTCCATGCACTGGCCACGATGTTCGGCTACCGGGAGCATCTGGGGCATCTGACCACCAGCGGCACGATCGCGAACCTCGAGGCGCTGTTCGTCGCGCGGGAAACGCATCCGGGCAAGGGGATCGCGTACAGCGCCGAGGCGCACTACACGCACGGACGGATGTGCGGCGTCCTCGGTGTCGAGGGGCATACGGTTCCCGTCGACGCGCGCGGCGCGATGGACCTCGACGCGCTCGAAGATCTGCTGCGCACCGGGAAGGTCGGCACCGTCGTCCTCACCGCCGGGACGACCGCGCTGGGCACCGTGGAGCCGATCCACGAAGCGCTGGCGCTGCGCGAGCGCTACGGCGTCCGGGTGCACGTCGACGCAGCCTACGGGGGATTCTTCCGGCTTCTGTCCGGTTTGGACGGTCCCGAGGGGCTGCCCGAAGCCCCGTGGCTGGCCATCGCCGAGGCCGACTCGATCGTCATCGATCCGCACAAGCACGGCCTCCAGCCCTACGGTTGCGGCGCGGTGCTGTTCAAGGACCCCGGCGTGGGCCGGTTCTTCCTGCACGATTCGCCGTACACCTACTTCACCTCGGAAGACCTGCATCTCGGCGAGATCAGCCTCGAATGCTCCCGGGCGGGCGCGGCCGCCGCCGCGTTGTGGCTCACCTTCCGCGTCCTGCCACCCACCCCCGACGGGCTGGGCCGGGTGCTCGCGGCCGGGCGCCGCGCGGCGTTGCGGTGGGCGAAGCTGCTGGAGGACTCCGAGCGGTTCGACCTGTACCAGCCACCGGAACTCGACATCGTCACCTACTTCCCCCGGACGGATCCGCTTTCGCTGTCGAGGATCGACGAGGAGAGCGCGCGGATCCTGCGTACCGGCATGGCCGCGGCCAGGGAGCCGGTGTTCCTCAGCACGCTGCGGATCGGCGAGGCGCAGTTCGGTCTGCGTCACACCGGGGTCGACGCGGATGCGGACGGCGCGAGGATCCTGCGTAGCGTGCTGATGAAGCCCGAAAGCGAGGACCACGTCGACCGGCTGCACGAACGGCTGGAAGAGTTGTCCCGCGGTTGAGCTCGCCAGTACCGCAGACGAATGGATCCGCCATGCCCGCACCAGGTCCCGCCGAACCCGTGACCGCGATCGAGACGAAATCGCTCGGCACCGGGTTCCGGCGGCGGCACGTCACCATGCTGGCCATCAGTGGGGCGATCGGCGCCGGGCTGTTCGTCGGCACCGGCGCGGGGATCAAGACCGCGGGCCCCGGCATCCTGCTGTCCTATGTGGTCGCGGGCCTGCTCATGGTGCTCGTGATGCGCATGCTGGGCGAGATGGCCGCCGCCGAGCCGAGCAGTGGCTCGTTCTCGGTGTACGCGGAGAAGGCGCTCGGCCGCTGGGCCGGATTCACCGTCGGCTGGCTGTACTGGTCGCTGCTGGTGGTCGTGGTCGCCGCCGAGGCGACCGCGGCGGCCGGGATCGCGAACGGGTTGCTGCCCGAGGTTCCCCAATGGACCTGGGTGCTGCTGTTCATGGCGGTGCTGACCGTGGTGAACCTGTTCGCCGTGCGCTCGTTCGGGGAGTTCGAGTTCTGGTTCGGCGCGATCAAGGTGACCGCCGTGGTCGCCTTCCTCGTGCTCGGCACGCTGGCGGTGTTCGGGATCCTGCCGGGGACGACGCCGGTCGGGCTGAGCAATCTCACCGGGCACGGCGGTTTCCTGCCCAACGGCCTGCAAGGCGTGCTGACCGGTCTGCTCGCGGTCGCGTTCTCCTTCGGCGGCATGGAACTGGTGACCATCGCGGCCGCCGAGTCCGACGATCCGGCGGGTTCGATCCGCCGCACCACGCGCACGGTCATCGTGCGGCTGCTGCTGTTCTACATCGGTTCCGTGGCGCTGATGGTGCTGTTGCTGCCGTGGGAGTCCGCTTCGGCCAACACCAGCCCCTTCGTCACCATTCTGGAGAAGATCGGGGTGCCGTCGGCGGCGCTGCTGATGAGTTTCGTCGTGCTGACGTCGTTGCTCTCGGCGCTCAACGCGAACCTCTACGGCGCGTCGCGGATGGTGTTCTCCTTGGCCGAACGCGGTGAAGCGCCGCGCGCGATGCTGAAACTGTCCGGCGCGGGCGTCCCGCGGACGGCGGTCCTCGCGTCGGTGGCCTTCGGTTTCGTGGCCGTATTGCTGAACTTCCTCGCCCCCGAACACGTGCTTCCGTTCCTGCTCAACGCCATCGGGGCGAACATCCTGCTGGTCTGGATCTTCGTCGCCGTCTCCCAGCTGCGGCTGCGGAAGGCTGCGGAACGCGACGGCACGGCCGCCGACCTGCCGGTGCGGATGTGGGGTTTCCCGTGGCTCAGCTGGGTCGCGCTGCTCGCGATGGCGGGCGTCCTCGTTCTCATGTGGACGGACGCCGACGCGCGGACGCAGCTGTTCACCAGTGGTGCGGTGGCCGTGCTGATCGTGGCGATCAGCCTGCTCAGGCGACGTCCGCGACGCTGAACAGTTCGCGCTCCACCCGGCTCAGCGCCAGCCGGACCGCGCCGAGCGCGACCGCGTCTTCGCCGAGCGCCGACGTCTCGACGCGCACCGGGAACAGCGCCAGGCGGGCCAGTTCGGCGCGCAGCCTCGCCGTCAACTCCTCGTCCGAGCCGCCGATCACCACGAGCTCGGGGTCGACGGCGAGGACCGTGGCGGCTACGAGCTCGGCGAACCCGTCCGCCTGCCGCAGGGCGCCGATCTCGCCCGCCGCGCCGTGGTGGCCCGCGTGCGGTTTCCCGCCGAGCAGCAGGCCCAGCGAGACGGTGGCCCCGGCCCGCACGTAGACGACGTCGTCGAGGCCGTGCGCGGCGCCGCACCAGTGCTCGGCCAACGTCGCGAGGTCGGTGTCGTTCCCGGCCAGCACCGGGCAGCCGCCGCCGAACTCCGCGGGCAGGTCGACGCCGGTCCAGCCGGGAAGCCGGTAGTTGTGGACGACCTTGCCGCCGGACACCACACCGGCGGTGCCGATGCCGAGCATCCGCACGTTGGCGTGGCCTTCGACGGCCGTGCCGAGCACCCGGTGCGCGGCGCCGAGCCGGTCCGCGGCGGCCGTTTCCGGGGTGAGCGCGGCCCTCGCCCGTCCGACGACGTCGCCCCGCAGGTCGGCGACCAGGCACAACGCCTGATGCGGGCCGATCTCGAGGCCGGCGACGTGCCCGGACTCCTGGCGGAACCGGTACCGCTTGGCGGGTCTGCCCCGCGGCCGCGGCGCGCCGGGGGAGAGCGGGACCTCCTCGACCAGGCCCTCTTCGCCGAGGTCCGCGGCGATCTCCTCGACGGTCGGCCGGGAGACCTCGCTCGCCTTGACC
Source organism: Amycolatopsis japonica (assembly GCF_000732925.1). Lineage (NCBI taxonomy): Bacteria > Bacillati > Actinomycetota > Actinomycetes > Pseudonocardiales > Pseudonocardiaceae > Amycolatopsis > Amycolatopsis japonica. The sequence continues at coordinate 6,404,527 of NZ_CP008953.1, read as the reverse complement.
AGTTCCGCGAGGGTGAGTTCCTCGGCCGCGTACAGCGCGCGCAGGACGGCGATGGCGTTGAGCCGCCGCAGCAGTGATGGATCCCCTCCGGACAGCCTGGCCATGCGACTCCTAGGCGGTGACGCGTTTGTCGTACTGGGCGCGCGCGAGGGCGATTTCGCTCTGGTGGTCCTCGGTCCAGGTGACCAGCGACTGGATGGTCTGGTGCAGCGTCATGCCCAGCGGCGTCAGCGCGTACTCGACCCGGGGCGGCACCACCGGATAGACGGTCCGGTTCACGAGCCCGTCGCGTTCCAGATGGCGCAGCGTGGTGGTGAGCATGCGCTGGCTGATGCCGTCGATCTTGTACTTGAGCTCGGTGAACCGCAGGGTGTTGCGGTCCAGCAGCGCGATCACCAGTAGCGACCACTTGTCCGCCACCCGGTCCAGGATCTGGCGGACCTCGCAGTCCTCGCGCGTGTCCCACTGGAAGGCCTCGTAGTCCTCCTCGGTGAGTTCACAACGACTAGGTGAGTTCAAAGTGCCTTCTTCCATGGTCATCGATGGTGACGGAAGATCCCCTTGGTTACAAGAGGGAACCGACCGGCCGATGAGTAACCGTCGGTTCCCGTTCACTGAGGGAGATCCGATCTTGAGCAACTCGCAAACGCTTCCGCGCGCCGACCGGATGGGCGGGCGGGCCTGGGGCGTGCTCCTGGTGCTGTGCGGCGCCATCTTCCTGGAGGGCATCGACGTCGCGATGCTGAACGTGGCGCTGCCGTCCATCCGGGCCGAACTCGGCCTGTCGACCGCGACGCTGAGCGGTGTGGTGAGCGCCTACGTGCTCGGCTACGGCGGATTCATGCTGCTGGGTGGGCGCGCCGCCGACCTGTACGGCCGTCGCCGCATGTTCGTCGGCTGGCTGGTGGTGTTCCTCGTCTTCTCCGGGCTGGGCGGTTTCGCCACGGAAGGCTGGATGCTGCTGCTCGCCCGGTTCGTCACCGGCGTCGCCGCGGCCTTCATGACCCCGGCGGGCCTGTCCATCATCACCACGAGCTTCGAAGAGGGCCCGAAACGCAACAAGGCCCTGTTGTTCTACGCCGGCACCGGGGCGGGCGGCTTCTCGCTCGGCCTCGTCATCGGCGGCCTGCTGGCCAGGATCGACTGGCGCTGGGTGTTCTTCACGCCGGTGATCCTGTCCGCGGTCATCCTGCTCGCCGCGCTCTGGCTGATCAAGGAACCCGCTCGTGACGAACGCGGCCCGCGTCGCCTGGACTTCGCCGGAGCGGTCACCGTCACGATGGCGATGCTGCTGATCGCCTACGCCGTGGTCCGGCTGGAACACCCAGGGCAGGGCTGGGGCTGGACCGTCGCCTCGTTCGCCGGGGGAGTGGCCGCGCTGATGGCCTTCGTGTCCGTCGAACGCCGCTCTCCCGCGCCGCTCGTGCGTCTGGGCATCCTGAAGTCGGGGCCGCTGGTGCGGGCGAACGTCAGCGCCCTGCTGTTCGCGGGCTCGTTCTTCGGGTTCCAGTTCCTGGTCACGCTGTACCTGCAGGAACTCCGGGGCTGGTCGACGCTGGAGACGAGCCTGGCGCTGCTCGCGGTCGGGATCGACGCGATCCTCGCGCCGACGCTCACCCCGCGGCTGGTGGCGAGGTTCGGCAACACGCGGCTGATCTTCGGCGGGTTCGTGCTCGCGGCCGTGTCGTACGCGCTCTTCCTGCCGCTGGGCATGGACTGGACGTACGCGGCGATGTTCCCGTCGATGATCATCCTGGGTCTGGGCTTCGCGCTCGCCTACGGTCCGCTGACGATCGTCGCCACCGACGGGATCGCCGAGGACGAACAGGGACTCGCGGGCGGTCTGCTGTACACGGCGTTCCAGTTCGGCGCGGCGCTCGGGCTGTCCGCGGTGACCGCCGTCAACGTCGCCGCCCTCGGCGCGGGCGGTTCGCCCGAGGCGGCCCTCGGCGGTTACCGGGCGGCGCTCGTCGTGCCGCTGGTGATGGCCGTGCTCGCCGCGATCATCATCGCGTCCGGTCGTCAGCGCGTCTCGGCGAAGGAAGCCAGATTGGCCAGCGAGGAGGCGATCCCGGCCTCGTGATCGGCCTGGCCGATGCCGGACGGCACGTCCGTCGCGGTGACGGTCACCTCGGTGCCGTCACCCGCGGCGGCCAGCTCCCAGGTCATCGTCATGGTGCCCGCGAACGCCGGGTCTTCGGATTCGAAGACGGCCTTCTGCACCACGCGTTCCGCGGGCACCAGATCGGCGAACCCGACCTCGACGACGTCCGTCGCGTCCGACGACTTGCCGGGCGCGGCGGACGCGTCGAGGTAGGTGAGGGTCATCCGGAAACCGCCGCCGGGCCGCGGATCCCAGTGCTCGATCCGGCCGCGCATACCTTCGGGCGGAAGCCAGGCTTCGAGGGACTCCCGGTCGAGGAGTGCCTGGTAGACGGTCTCGGGCGAGGCGGCGATCGTCCGGCTGCCGCTGTCGATCCTGTCCATGGGCCGAGTCTAGGGCCCATCACGCCTCGTCAGGGATGCCGAGGAGTGATGGTGTCGCGGGTGATCGACTCCACCTTCTCCTGCGCCTTCTTGGCGTCGGTGACCCAGAGCTTGTAGAAGTCGAACGGGCAGTCCGCCACCCCCTTGTCGCCTTCGTCCGCGTCCTGCACGCCGGTGTAACCGCGGTGCAGCAGCTTGAAGATGTGGTTCTGCGACTGGTCGTAGGTCCGCGCGTCACGGATCGCCGAAACCGAAAGCTGCGCGTACTGGATCCCGTATTCCTCCTCGCCGGTCTCGCCGAGCGTGCGCCCGTCGAAGCCGATGATCGCGGAATGGCCGAAGTACGAGTACACGCCGTCGAAACCGGCGGCGTTCGCCACGGCCACGTAACAGTTGTTGGCCCACGCCATCGCCTTGGCGATCAGGATCTGCTGTTCCTTGGCCGGGTACATGTAGCCCTGGCAGCGCACGATCAGTTCGGCGCCCTTCATCGCGCAGTCGCGCCAGATCTCCGGGTAGTTCCCGTCGTCGCAGATGATCAGCGAGATCTTCATGCCCTTGGGGCCGTCGCTGACGTAGGTGTCCTCGCCGGGATACCAGCCTTCGATCGGGCACCACGGCAGGATCTTCCGGTATTTCTGGACGATCTCGCCGCGGTCGTTGATGAGCACGAGCGTGTTGTACGGCGGTTTGTTCGGATGGTCCTCGTGCCGCTCTCCGGTGATCGAGAAGACGCCCCACGTCTGGGCCTCACGGCACGCGGCGGCGAAGATCTCGGTCTCCTCGCCGGGAATGCTCGCCGCGGTCTCGTACATTTCCTTCGGGTCGTACATGATGCCCTGCGTCGAGTACTCGGGGAACACCACGAGGTCCATGCCGGGAAGGCCGGATTTCATGCCCACCACCATTTCGGCGATCTTGCGGGCGTTGGCGAGGACTTCGGCCTTGGTGTGCAGCCGCGGCATCTTGTAGTTGACCACCGCGACGCCGACCGTGTCCGGGCTGGCGGAAATGTCACCGTGTCGCATGAAGACTCCTTTTCTCCGAACGGTTTTCAGGACGGGTAAACGCCGGTGAGGCCGAGGAAGGCGGGCACCGTGCACGTCGGCTGGCTGAGCAGCAGGGCGGTCCAGCCGGTGAACCGCGTCAGCTGTTCTTTTCCGAGGCCGAGAACCAGGAAGAACAAGGTCCACAACAGCGCCCAGGACAGCCAGATGACACCGAACACGGGGTCGTCGTCGTGCCAGAAGGCGATGCCCGCGTACACCACGGCCGCACCCGCCACGAAGAGCGAGAACCAGCCGATGCCTTCGGGCGCCAGGTCCGCGAGGTTCGCGATGCCGACGTACAGATAGGTGAAACCGAACAGGTACAGGCCGGACGCGGCGAGGATCGCGTCCTGGTCGCCGCCCGCCTGCACGATCAGCACGGTCGGGGTGACGCATTGGAGCGCGCCGACGAACAGGTTCAGCACCGCCGCCGACCGCGGCGGTATCCGGCCGAGCAGCATCAGGCCGTTGATCATCAGAGCGGCGCCGACGTAGAGCAGGCCCACGTTGCCCACGCTCACCTCCGCGTAATCGACGTCACATGGAATAATTTCAAATGAAAGTATGTGGTGTGCCGGGGCGAGTCAAGGGGGCGGATTTCAGAGCCTGGTGAGGACTTCGAAGTCGTACCCGTCGGCGACCGCGAGATGGACGTGCTGATCGGCCTGCTGTCCGCGGAATTCGATCGTGCCGCGAGGGCCGTGATAGGCGACGCCGTCGATCGCCGCGTTGAGCGCGGGAAGCTCCGACGTCCCCGCCCGGCGGACGAGTTCCGCGAGCGTGTGCAGCCCCTCGTAACAGGATTCGGCGGCGTTGTTCAATGCTGGGGCGCCGGGGCCGTTGCGGTCGACGTAGCGGCCGAGCAGGTCCATCGCGTCGGCGGTGACCATGGACCGGAAGTAGGCGGCGGAGACGTAGAGATTGCCGGTGGCGTTCGCGCCGCTCGCCAGGAGCATGTTCTCCTCCATCAACGGGCTGAACCGGACCAGTCGATCGCTGAGCCCGTGCGCGGCGAAGGCACGGTTGAAGCGCACCGCGTCCTGCCCGACCAGCAACATGAGCACACCGTCGCTTGTGGACTGTTCGATCTTGCGGACCACTGTGGACATATCGCCCGCACCGAGCCCGACGAACGCCTCACCGGTGATGCGCAGATCGAGATCTTTGGCGTACTGCCGGATCGCGCGGGTCGACCGGTGCGGCCAGACGTAGTCGTCGCCGACGACGAACCAGCGCCGGGCGCCGAGATGATCGCGCAGCCAGCGCAACGCCGGCTCGATCTGGCAGCGTGGAGTCTCGCCCGTGCAGAAGATGCCCGAGCGGCGCTCGCCGCCTTCGTAGAGCGACGTGTACACGTACGGGATCCGGTCGGCCACGACCGGCGCGAGTGCGTGCCGGATCGACGAGATGTGCCAGCCGCTCACCGCGTCGATTCGTCCTGTGTCGACCAGCCGCCGCAAGTCGCCGGCTACTTCAGCAGGGGTGCCACCGCCGTCGACCACTTCGGCTTCGACCTGTCTGCCGAGGATGCCGCCGGATTCGTTGAGCTCGTGGACGGCCAGTTCCGTGATCGCCTCGCACGACGGGCCGAACAGCCCGGCGGGCCCCTGCAACGGGACCACCATGGCCACACGCCAGGTGTCGTCGCGGGGCCGGGTGGCGAGGCGTAGGGGCATGGCGCTCCGTGCGGTGGCCCGGTAAGGTCAAAGTGCTTTCACCTGGAAGTATTGCGAGGGTGTCCGGTTTTGGCAAGGGGACGGGATATGGGGACACGCGGCGTCACGACCGCCGGAACGTCGCTCACCGGCTCGCTCACCCGCGCCGCCCGGGCCGTCGCCGCCAGGGTCGAGCAGGTGCTCGCCAAGGAAGGCCTCACCCTGGACCAGTGGCTGGTGCTGGACGCGCTGAGCGGCAAGGGCGGTCTCGCCATGGCCGACCTCGCCGACCGGACGCTCGCCACCGCCCCGACGCTGACCAGGGTGGTCGACAAGCTGGTCACCACCGCGCAGGCCTACCGCGAGGTCGACGCCGCCGACAGACGTCGCGTGCTCGTCCACCTCAGCGCCCGTGGCCGCGCGACGTACCGCCGCGTGGCCACGAAGGTGTCGGAAGTGGAAGCCGGTCTCGCCGTGCCGGACGACGTGCTAGTGGCGTTGCGGGGTCTCGGAGACTGAAGGTCCGGCGTACGGCAGCGGTTTCGGCTTGGCCAGCGCGACGATGCCGAGGATCCCGGCGACCACGAGCGCGACGAACACGAACAGCGCGGCCACGATGAAGACCACCCGGAACCCGGTGGCGTCCGACAGCAGACCACCGAGGACCGGCGCGATCACCAAGGCGAGCACACCGAGACCGGCCATCACCCCGGCCGCGACGCCGCGACCGGCCTGAAGCCGGCGGATCAGCGCGACCGTCACGCCGAGGACGGCGCCCGCACCGAGCCCGTTCAGCACCCGGCCGACCAGGAGCAGGCCGCTGCTGGGCATGAAGGCGACCAGCACCACGCCCAGCAGCATGAAGACGAGCGCGGGCACGGTCACCGACGTCGGGAAGCGCCCGCCGAGCAGCAGACCGGCCGGAAAGGCGAGCGCGGCCGCGACGACGTACGCGACGACACCGTTCAGCAGCAGGGACTGGCTGGATATGCCCAGGTCGATCTGCAGTGGCGACTCGCCGTCGAAGCGGTAGATCACGGTGAGCAGGAACAAACCGATGAGCGCGGCGAACCCGGGGCCGATGAGCAGCCACCAGGGCCCTGTGGTCGGCTGAGAGGCGCGCTGCGTCGGCGTCGGCACGTACATGCGCACAACCTATAGCGCCTGGCGCCGGGGTTGGGTCACTTCACGGGAAAGCCGTGGGCTCACCGCCCGCAGCCCCAGGCGTTCTTTTGGCTCGGACGTGATGTTTCCGACAGACGGAAACACCGGTGTGTCGGGGAAAGTTGACGAACTGCCCAGTCGAGCGGTGAACGAGCGGCGAACCGGACTCGATGGCATCCGGCCCGAGTTTCGAAGTCCTGCCGCGAAGCGCGTTCTGCGCCTCGCGGCAGGACCGTCTGCGACGTGCCCCCGGCAGGACTTGAACCTGCGACCTAGAGATTAGAAGGCTCTTGCTCTATCCAGCTGAGCTACGAGGGCCGACGTCGGCGACGTTGGGTGTCGCCCAGCATCGGCAGCTTAGCCGTCGCCAACCTGTCGATCGTTCGACACCGCCAGATCGTTTCAGGTCGAGCCCACCGTTTTTTGGAACACCCGTGAGCGCGTCACGACGCGGGGTGACGCGCTCACGGGCCGGGGCCGCTTCGGGGGAGCGGCCCCTGGGTTCGTGCAGGTCGCGAGTCGACTCTTCCGCGAGCGACCGGCACGAACCGCCGGGGTGGTCAGTCCCAGATCTTGAGGGCGCGGATCACGAACGGTCCCTGGGGTACGTAGGTGCCGCCACCCGGATAGGTGATGAAATCTCCCTCCGTCGTGCATTCCTCGCTCTGGTAAATCGTCACGTCACGGCTCAGCCGGTTGATGAACGAATGCCCGTCGAAGCCTTCGGGCAGGGGAATGCATTCCTCGGGATTGGAGGTGCGCAGGTCGAATTTGTGCACCGCGCCGCCGTACGATTCCGCGCCCCATACGCAGAACTCGCCCTTCTGGCAGTCGGGCTGGGGCGGCGCGGTGGCGGCACCGGCGACTCCGGCGCTGGTCAGCAAGCCCGCCAGGGCGAGCAGGAGCACGTGCGGGAGGCGGGCGCGCAGGTTCGTCAAACGTCGTTGCATGGCTGGGTTCTCCCCCGTGAATCGGCGGCTGGATCGCCGTCGGTGAATGTGTGATTCCACGATGGCGCGCGGGGAAGGCTTTGTCTGCCCGCATTTCTACTTCTGTGGATAAGTAGTTGTGCGCCGCTCGATCGGGGCGAGTTGTCCACATATCGCCGGGAGCGCCTTGTGTTCGCCGAAATCGGCTGCTACGCGGGCGCGGTGGAGTCCCTGACGACCAGTTCGGCGGGTATCTCGGCGGGGGCGGGGGCCTTCTCCCCGCGCAGCAGGCCGAGCACCAGTTCGCCGGCCGCCCGGCCCTTGGCGGCGAGATCCTGCCGGACGGTCGTCAGCGGTGGTTCGGACCACCGGGCGGGCGGGACGTCGTCGAAGCCCACGACCGAAAGATCACCCGGCACCGACAGGCCGAGATGCCTGGCCGCCGAGATCGCCGCCAGCGCCAGCAGATCCGACATGCACAGCAGCGCCGTCGGCCGCGGGTGCCGGTCGAGCAGGCCGAACGCACTCGGCAGCGCGCCCTCGACCGAGAGCCCGGACGCCTCCCAGATCGGCACGCCCGCCGCCGGGATTCCAGCCTCGGCCAGCGTCTCCAGGTAGCCGGCCATCCGCTCGCGGTTGTCGTGGAACCGGCTGTTCCCGGCCTCGGCCACGCTCAATTCCCCGCCACGGGGCGCCGAGAGGCACTGCGCCGAGAAGATCCCGATCCGCCGGTGCCCGAGTTCCACCAGATGCCGGGCCGCGGCGGCCGCGCCTGCCCGGTCCGCGACGCCGATCCTGGCCGAACCGCGGATATGCGGCTGGTCGATCACCACCAGCGGCATCCCCCGGTCGCGGACCGCGTTCAGCGCAGGCGCGCCGTCTGCCAGCGAATACGCCACCGCGATGTCGGCCTGCGCGGTCAGGATCCGCTCCGCACGCGGGCCGCCGCTCTCGCCGTCGCCGGGGAGCAGCAGGAGGGCGTGGCCCTCGGGGTCGACGACGGTCGAGAGCGCGTCGAGGGTGAGCGACAACGCGGGATCCGAGAACGCCGTCGAAAGGTTCGTGTCGAGCAGGACGGCGATCGCCCCGGTGCGGCTGGTCGCGAGACTGCGCGCGGTCGGGTTCGGCCCCGCGTACCCGATCTTCTTGGCCGCGCGAAGCACCTCTTCCCGCAGTTGGGCGGACAGCTGATCGGGCCGGTTGTAGGCGTTGGACACGGTCGCCCGCGACACCCCGACGGCGTCGGCGACATCGTCCAACGTCGGCCTTCGCCGTCGCGTGCTGGTCACCGGCGCAGTGTAGTCCCGGCCTTCGCCGGTGGACTTTCTGAAGCGCTTAAGTCATTCTGTGGGAAGAGGAATCGGAAGGAGACTGGGGTCTATGCGTGACCGTACGGCCGTTTTCGTCGTGTTCGCGCTCAACGGGGCCGCGCTCGGCTCCTGGGCGCCGCGGACTCCGGCGTTGTCGGAAAGGGTGAACGCCTCACCGGGCGTTTTCGGGCTGGCCCTGCTGGGCGCCAGCGTCGGCATGCTGATCGCGGCGTCGGTTTCGGGGCGGCTGATCGAACGCCACGGTGCCCGCGCGGTGGTCGCGGGCAGCACGATCATCGCCTGCGCCGCGTTGCCGATGATCGGCTTCTCGACGTCGGTCGCCCTGCTCGCCGGGGCGTTGTTCGTCCTCGGCGCGAGCGTCGGCGCGCTGGACGTGGCGATGAACGTCGCGGGAGTCGAGGTGGAACGCCGATCCGGGCGGGCCTTCATGCCGATCCTGCACGCCGGATTCAGCTTCGGCGCACTGGCGGGATCCGTCGCCGCCGGATTCGCCGCGTCGCATCAATGGTCGCCGGGACGGCATCTCACGGTCGCCGCGCTGTCCGCGCTGGTCGTGCTGGCCTTCGTCATCACGGCCGTGCCCGGCGCGCGGCCCGTGCACACCGAGCCCGTCGAGAAACCGCGCGTGCCACCGATCAAACGTCCCGTCCTCTGGCTGCTGGCCGCCATCGCGTTGTTCTCGGCCATCGCGGAGGGCGCGAGTTCGGACTGGTCCGCCCTGCTGATGACGTCCGTGCACGGGGTCGGCGACGGCGCCGCGGCCTTCGCCTACTCCGGGTTCGCCCTGGCCATGGCGCTCGCCCGGCTCGCGGGTGCCTGGCTGCAGAACCGTTTCGGCGCGACGCGGGCGCTGGCGGTCGGCGCCGGGATCGCGGCGGCGGGTCTGGTGCTCGCCGCGGTGGCGAGCCTGCCGGTGTTCGGGTTCATCGGCTTCGCCCTGGCGGGTGCCGGGCTGGCCGCCGCCTTCCCGATCGCCTTGAGCCTCGCGGGAGCGTCCGGGAAACGCGCCGACGGCACCGGAGGTGAGCGGGAGCTGGCGTTCGTCACGGCGATCGCCTACACCGGCTTCCTCGCTGGCCCGCCGCTGATCGGCGGGATCGCGCAGGTGACGTCACTTTCCGTGTCGTTCCTGTTCGTCGGCTTGACCGCCGCGCTGATCGTGCCGTCCGCGGTGGCCGCGGCGCGGGCGCGGAAACGGGAAGAGGCCGCCGAACCCGTCGCCCGTTGACATCCTCGCCGGGGCCCGGGCAAGCTGATTGCTCGGTAAACTGAAATGAATGCGACTTTGTCGTCATTTCAGGAAGGCTGATCCGGGGGAGGAGCGGCGTGAGGGTGCTGATGCTCGGAGGGGGCGCCGGGATTCCGGCGCGGCTGGTGCAGACCACGTTGCCCTGGCTCATCCTGGTCCCGGTGGCGTTCCGGCTGGTGATGCTGGCGCAGGCGCTGTGGACGGCGGGCACCGGTGGTTCGGTGCTGTGGATGTTCGTGCTGCTGCACCTGGTGCCGAACGTCGCCGAAGCCGTCTGGGTCTTCCGCCGTCCTCCGGCCGGGACGCGGCTGGTTCCCGTGGTGGACGCGGGCTTCGCCACGCTGTTCGTCCTGACAGCCGCGCCGTTCACGCAGGACGGCGCGATCACGTCGATCACCTGGACCCACCTGATGGGCACGGTGATGATCTGCGCCCTGCTGCGTGGCACGCTCGCGGGGGCGTCGGCCATCGGGGGAGCGGTGCTGCTGAACGTCGTGTTGCACCTCGGCTCGCCGCTCGGTCTCCTGCTCACCCTCGCGACCGCGCTGGCGGCGTCGCTCGCGATCGTCGGCGTGGTCGGCGCTTCGATGCGGTTCGCGCTCGGCTTCGGGGAGCAGCAGGGCCGGGCGGCGGAACGCGAACGGCATCGCCGCGACGTCCACGACACCGTCCTGCAGGTGATGGAGTCGTTCGCGATCCCCGCGCCCGCCGACGAACTCGACCCGGCGGCCAGTCTCGACCGCGTCCGCCGGATGGCTCGCGCCCAGGCGATGCGCATCCGGATCAGCCTCGAACACGAACCCGCCGAAGGGATCGGACTGCATCAGCGGCTGCGGCTGCTGGCCGCCGAAATGGCCGCGGAGGGGCTGCGCGCCGAGGTCGTCATCCAGGACGACTGCGCTCCGGAACTCGCGGAGGAAGCGGCCGTGGCACTGCACGATTCGGTCAGGGAGGCCTTGCGGAACACGTTGAAGCATTCCGGGACCAGGCGGGCCGTGGTCAGCGTGGAGGAGATCGGCGGCGGGGTTTCCCTGACCGTGCGTGATCACGGCGCCGGATTCGACGTCGGTGACCGGCGGCGTGGCTTCGGCCTCGAGAACTCGATCATCGCGCGGATGGCGGAGATCGGCGGTTTCGCGCGGATCGAATCCAGCCCGGGACTCGGAACGAGAGTGGTGCTCCTCGCTCCCTCAGTCCTGCGTCTCCCCGTCGGGTGAGTCCCGCCACTGACGGAACGGGCGGTCCAGCGTCCATTTGTCGCCCACTCGCTCCGCGACCCGGTACTCGCAGGTCGTCGGGTTGGACAGGGACTCGAACAGCTCGATGCTCCAGCCGAACAAACGGCGGCACAACAGCCGGATGGTCAGCCCGTGTGAGACGACCAGCACGGTTTCGGGGTGATCTTCGCCGCAGGCCGCCAGTTCGCTGAGGAACGCGGCGACCCGGTCGTCCACGTCCGCGCCGGACTCGCCGAACGGCAGCCGGTAGAAGAAGTGCCCGAACTCGTGGCGCCGTTGTTTCTGGACCTCCTGCTCACGCGGATCCTGGAGATTGCCCCAGTCCTGTTCCCGCAGTCTCGGCTCCGGCACGATCCGCTCGCAGGAGTCACGGATGTCCATCAGCCGCAACGTTTCCCGCGTCCGCAGGTACGGGCTGACGTAGACCGCCGGACGCTGCCCCTCGAGGAGATCCTCGATCTCCGGGCCCGCCAGCCTGGCCTGCTCGCGGCCGGCTTCGGTGAGCGGCAGGGCGTGGTCGGGGATCCGGGTGTAGGCGAGCTCGTCGACGTTGCCGAGCGACTCGGCGTGCCTCAGCAGGATGATCCGCACGCCGCCATCTTGCCGGTTGCGCGTCCGGCATACCCTCGTGACGTGCCTTCAGACCCCGAGACGAAACCGGCCCCATCCGCGCGGAAGGCCGGTGTCCTGCCGCTGGTGTCGATCGGGGCGCTCCTGGCCGCGGTGGTGGCCGTCGGCCTGGTCGCGCTGACCGGTGGCGCCGGTTACGTCATCGCCGGACTCCCGGACCCGGGCCTGGTGACGCGCTACGGCATCACCGTCGTGCGCGTGCTGGCCGAGGCGGCTTCGGTGCTGTGCGTGGGTTCGCTGCTGCTCGCCGCGTTCCTCGTCCCGCCGCAGAAATCCGGCACGCTCGCGGCCGACGGTTACGCGGCCATCCGCGTCGCGGGTGCCGCCGCGTGGGTCTGGTTCTTCGCGGCCGCCGCGTCGATCTTCTTCTCAGCGGCCGACGGCGCGGGGCGTCCCTTCACCGAGGTGCTGTCGCCGCAGGTGCTGATCGACCTCGTGGACGCCATCGAGCAGCCCAAGGCCTGGCTGTTCACCGCGTTGATCGCGCTGCTGGTCGCGCTCGGCTGCCGTCTCGCGCTCACCTGGGGCTGGACGACGGTCGTGTTCTTCCTGTCCGTCGGTGGTCTCGTGCCGGTCGCGGTCACGGGGCATTCCGCGAGCGGCGGCTCGCACGACATGGCGACCAACAGCCTGCTGTACCACCTGGTCGCCGCCGCGTTGTGGGTCGGCGGGCTCGTGGCGCTGCTCGCGCTCGGCTGGCGGCGCGGCGAGAACCTCAAGCTCGCCGCGACCCGGTTCTCCAAGCTGGCACTGGTCTGCTGGATCGTGATGGCGGTCTCCGGCATCGTCAACGCGCTGGTGCGGATCAGGATCGCCGACCTGTTCACCACGGACTACGGCCTGCTGGTGGTCGCGAAGATCGTCGCGTTGCTGCTGCTCGGTGTCTTCGGGCATCAGCAGCGGCAGAAGGGCGTCGCCGGGCTGGTGAACGGCGCCGGCGGCGGTCAGCTGCTGCGGCTCGCCGCGGTCGAGGTGCTGATCATGTTCATCACGATCGGCATCGCCACCGGGCTCGCGAAGACCCCTCCGCCGCAGGAATCGCTCACCCAGCCGTCGACCACGGAACTGTTGATCGGTTACGACCTCTACGGTCCGCCGACCGTGTTCCGGCTGCTCACGGATTGGCGATTCGACCTCGTCTACGGCACCCTCGCGATCGTTCTCGCCGGGCTGTACCTCGCCGGGGTCCGGCGGCTGCGTCGGCGCGGTGACACCTGGGCCACCGGCCGGATCGTCGCGTGGCTCGCGGGCTGTTTCGTGCTGCTGATCGCGACGTCGTCCGGCATCGGGCGGTACGCGCCCGCGATGTTCAGCGTGCACATGGGCAACCACATGTTGCTGTCCATGGTGGCGCCGGTGCTGTTCGTGCTCGGCGGACCCGTGACGCTCGCCCTGCGCGCGTTGCCCACGGCGGGCAAGGACGCCCCGCCCGGGCCGCGTGAATGGCTGCTCGCGTTCGTGCACTCGCCGCTTTCGCGGTTCCTGACGCATCCGATCGTCGCGCTGCTGCTGTTCGTCGGTTCCTTCTACGGTCTGTACTTCTCGGGCCTGTTCGACGCCGCGCTGAACTACCACTGGGCGCATCTGGCGATGAACGCGCACTTCCTGCTCGCCGGTTATGTCTTCTACTGGCCGGTGATCGGGGTCGACCCGGCACCGCGCCGGCTCCCGCATTTGGGGCGGCTGGGGATGATGTTCGCCGCCATGCCGTTCCACGCGTTCTTCGGGATCGCGCTGATGAGCATGCAGACCGTGCTCGGGCAGGACTTCTACCGCGGGCTGAAGCTGCCGTGGGTCACCGACCTGCTGACCGACCAGCGGCTCGGCGGCGGGATCGCGTGGGCGTCCGGTGAGTTGCCGGTGCTGCTGGTGCTCGTCGCACTGCTGGTGCAGTGGGCGCGTCAGGACGAGCGAGAGGCACGGCGCAGGGATCGCCGCGAGGAGGCCTCGGGCGACGCGGATCTGAACGCCTACAACGCGATGCTGAAGAAACTCGCCGATCAGGGGCGGGGGCCGGGGTCCGGCTCCTAGCACACCCCGCCCACAAAGCTCGGCGCTCCGCCCCGAGTTGTCCACAACGCCCGGAGTTGTCCACAGATCCGGTTCGCGTCCCTTTTCCACCCTTGATCCGCGGCAATCTGTGCTCAAGGGAAACGCCGGGAAGGTCCCGGGGCCGAGGAGAAGGGCGAGTGTGATGGCGATGGGCGAAACGTGGGTGACGATGATCGGCAACCTGACCAGCGAACCGGTCCACCATCCGGAGCGGGTGCACGGGCACGACGTCGTGTCGTTCGGGCTGCGGAGTGTCGAACGCCGGTACGACAAGGAAAGAGGCGAGTGGGGCGAGGGGCGGCAACTCGCGGTCAAGGTCACCTGCTGGCGCAAGCTGGCGATGGCGGCGTTCTCCTGCCTGAGCAAAGGCGACCCGGTGATCGTGGCGGGGCGGCTGCGCGGCGCCGAGACGGCGGAGGAGATCCCGGCACCTCTGGGTCTACCTGAGCTTGAGGCCTTCTCCATCGGCCCCAACCTCGCACGGTGTTCGGCCGAGATCCACCGGCTGGGACGGGATCGGCCCAGGGCGATCCCGTCGGCCCCGCCGCCCGCGGGGAATCCCATGGTCATCGCGCTGGAGGACGCACCTGTGGCGTGAGGTGCCGGTGCTCACTCAGTGATATCGGGCTGACTGTCGGTAGCTCGGTGGTGACCGCCGTCAAGGCCGCGATCGGCTCGCTCTACGATCGCTTGTATGGCCGAGTTCATCTACACCATGAAGAAGGTGCGCAAGACCGTCGGGGACAAGGTCATCCTCGACGACGTCAGCACCGCGTTCTACCCCGGCGCCAAGATCGGCGTGGTGGGGCCGAACGGCGCGGGTAAGTCCACCGTTCTGAAGATCATGGCGGGGATCGAGCAGGCCAGTAACGGCGAAGCCTTCCTCCAGCCTGGCGCCAGCGTCGGCATCCTCATGCAGGAGCCGGAGCTCAACGAGGAAAAGACCGTCCGCGAGAACGTCGAAGAGGGCCTTGGCGACATCAAGGTCAAGCTCAACCGCTTCAACGAGGTCGCCGAGCTCATGGCGACCGACTACAGCGACGAGCTGATGGAGGAGATGGGCAAGCTCCAGGAGGAGCTCGACCACGCCGACGCGTGGGAGATCGACTCCACGGTCGAGCAGGCGATGGACGCCCTGCGCTGCCCGCCGCCGGACGAGCCGGTCACCCACCTCTCCGGTGGTGAGCGCCGCCGGGTCGCGCTGTGCAAGCTGCTCCTGTCCGCGCCCGACCTGCTGCTCCTCGACGAGCCCACCAACCACCTGGACGCCGAAAGCGTGCTGTGGCTGGAACAGTTCCTGGCGAACTACGCCGGCGCCGTCCTCGCCGTCACGCACGACCGGTACTTCCTGGACAACGTCGCGCAGTGGATCATGGAGCTCGACCGCGGCCGCGTCGTCGGCTACGAGGGCAACTACTCGACGTACCTGGAGAAGAAGCGCGAGCGCCTCGAGGTCCAGGGCAAGAAGGACGCCAAGCTCGCGAAGCGCCTGAAGTCCGAGCTCGAATGGGTCCGGTCCAACGCCAAGGCGCGTCAGACCAAGTCGCGGTCCCGGCTCGACCGCTACGAGGAGATGGCCGCGGAGGCGGACAAGCACCGCAAGCTCGACTTCGAAGAGATCCAGATCCCGCCGGGGCCCCGGCTGGGCAGCGTGGTCGTCGAGGTCGAGAAGCTGCGCAAGGGTTTCGACGACCGCGTGCTGATCGACGGACTGTCGTTCGACCTGCCGCGCAACGGCATCGTCGGCGTGATCGGGCCGAACGGTGTCGGCAAGACGACCCTGTTCAAGACGATCGTCGGGCTCGAGGAGCCGGACGACGGCCGGGTCAAGATCGGCGAGACGGTCAAACTGTCCTATGTGGACCAGAACCGCGGCGGGATCGACCCGAAGAAGACGGTATGGGAGGTGGTTTCGGACAAGCTGGACTACATCCACGTCGGGCAGACCGAAATGCCCTCGCGTGCCTACGTCAGCGCGTTCGGTTTCAAGGGCCCGGACCAGCAGAAGCCGGCGGGCGTGCTCTCCGGTGGTGAGCGCAACCGGCTGAACCTGGCGCTGACCCTCAAGCAGGGCGGGAACCTGATCCTGCTCGACGAGCCGACGAACGACCTGGACGTCGAGACCCTGGGCTCGCTGGAGAACGCTCTCGAGCAGTTCCCCGGCTGCGCCGTGGTCATCTCGCACGACCGGTGGTTCCTCGACCGGGTCGCGACGCACATCCTCGCCTGGGAAGGCACGGACGAGAACCCCTCGCAATGGTTCTGGTTCGAAGGTAACTTCGAGGGCTACGAGAAGAACAAGGTCGAGCGTCTCGGTGCCGAGGCGGCTCGTCCGCACCGCGTCACCCATCGCAAGCTGACCCGCGACTGAGGGCCGGGGGTTCCCCGTGGAAGCCAGCAAGCGCCAACGGCCGGGCTCGCCCACCACCATGGTGGGTGGGCGGACGGCTGCCACCGGGGGAACCCTGTCCGCTGTCGGCAGGTTGATCGAACGCGCGGACGCCCTGCACCTGAGGGCGCCCGAGCTCGCCCTGGTCCTCGGGGAGCGCGCGGCCGCGCTCGCCGAGGCCGCCGGAGCCGACGAACAGTGGATCCGCGCGGAGAGCCTCGTGGTGAGCGCCCGGGTGCGGCTCGGTGGCCGTCCCCGGACGGTCGGCCGCGCCGTGGCCGCCCTGCGCGCCGCGGAACACGCGGGCTACGGCGACATCGCCGCCCGGCTGAGGATCGACCTGGCGGTCTGCGCGCGCAGCGTCGGCATCCCGTTGACGGGGCTGGCCGCGTTGCGTCCGTTGCTGGCGGATCCGGCGGTTTCGCCGTCGCACCGGGCCGAGGCGTTGTGCCACCTCGTCGGCTGCCTGGCGCAGTTCGGCCGGAAGGCGGAACTGGACCGGGTGCTCGCCGAAGCGGACAAGCTCGTGCTCGGCGACGGCTCGATGACGGCGGACTCGCAGTTGCTGATCCGCGCGATGCTGCGGGTCGGGGTGTCGGCGCACCGCCGTCGGCACGGAGACCTGACGGCGGCCGCCGATGCCGCGCGGACCGGGCTGGGCATGCTCGAAAAGCTCGGAAACCCGGACGACGACGGCGGTCTCGTCCGGATCAGGCTGATCCTGCAACTCGTCTGCACGTTGCTGGACCGGGGCGACACGGAGATGGCGCTGGAGGTCGCGCAGCCGATCCTCGACGCCCCCGTCCGGGCCGCGGGGATCGCGCCTGCCGCCTGGCTGCGGCTGGCGGTGGCCACCCGCGTCCTGCTGCCCGCGGGATCCGGCGAGGCCGCCGGAATGCTCGTCCGTGAGGCGGTCGCCGGGACCGGCGACCACAACCTGCACGCCGTCACGGCACGGCTGTGGCTGGAGCTCGCGCAGATCGAGGAACGGCTGGGCCGGGCCGAAGAGGCCATCGGTTGCCTGCACCGTTCGCGGGCCGCCGAGCATCTGCACGCCCGCGCGCGCAGGCAGGCGTGCAACGTCCTGGTCGGCGAGTTCGGCTCGGCCGAGAACGCCGCTGTCGACCTCGACGACGTCTTGCGGGCCGTCGCCGCGCGGTCGGCCGCGGCGGCGTCCACGCCGGCGGCCGTTCCGGCGCCGGAACCGGCCGAGGTGACCGCGGTGATCCCGCCGATCGACGTAGCACCGCCAAAGCGGGCTGCGGCCGAGCCGCCGGTTCGTCGTGAGCCGCAGCCCGTGCGGCAGAGCAGGCAGCCGGAGCCCGCGCCGGTGCGGCAGGCGCCGGTCGAGCCTGCGCGCGCGGCTGTGTCTTCGCGTCCCGCGGAGCCTGTGCGTCCCGCCGAGCCTGCGCCTCCTGCCGAGCCACCGCGTCCGGCGGAGCGGCCCGCGGCGCCGGTCGCCGAAAAGAGCGAAGCACCGGTGTTGAAGCCGCCGTCCCGTCCGGAGCCCACACGAGATGTGGCGGAGTCCGACAGCGACTGGCGTCGTCGGGTGCCGAAGAAGGCCAAGCCGTCGATCAGGTTCGAGCCCAAGGCCGAACCCGCCGCGCCGAAACTGATGCCGCCGCCGAAACCGGAACCCGCGCCGGTGTCGCGTCCCGAGCCGGAGCCTGGGCGCCGTCGTCGTCCGGAAACACCCGCGGCGCGTGAGACCGTTGCCGAACCCGTGGTCGCTCGACCCGAAACCCCGGCTCCGGCCGCACGGTGGCGGGCCGAAGCCGAAGCGCCCGCCCGGACCGAGGAGCCGGTGCCCGTGGTGGCCTCGGAACCCGTGGTCCCGGAACTGCTTCTCGCACCCGAGCCCGCCGCCGAGCCCCGGCCGCGGATGGCGGCGGAGGCCACGCCGCCGCGTCCGCCCGGCACCGCCGCCCCGTTGTGGGAGAGCGACGAATGGGCGGCCGAAGAGCGGGCCCGCCGGTCGTCGGCGCCCGTCTCGCGCAAGACCCGGCACGACGCCGAACACGGTTCCGTGGCGGCGAAATCGGTGCTGGACCGGCTCGGGATCTCGAGCGCCGGTGGACACGGCGGCGGACGTCGTCGTGCGGACGCCGCCGCGGATCCCGTGCACCCCGAACCCGTCGCCGAAGAACGCGCCGAGACCCGCCGGGAACAGCCTCCGGTCGAGTACCGCGAGCCCGCCGTCCCGCTCGCCCCGCCACCGCGGGAAGATCCCGCGCCTTCGCAGACTCAGGAAAGCGCTCGTCCGGCCGCCAAGGAAGAGGTCGCGGATCCGTGGCTGCCGCGGTTGCGGATGCCGCCCGCGCTGGACCCGCTGACCGACACCGGTTCCTGGCGGCCGATCACGCCGTTCCCGGAGAGCTACGCCCGCGCGATCGCGGAGGAGGAACCGCCGCCGGACGCCGGTCTCGCCGACCTGCTCGCCCGCGCGCTCGCCGAGCACCAGGCGGGCACCGCCAGCGCTGCCGCGCTCGTGAAGCAGCTCGGTTCCCAGGACTCGGGAAAGCGTCCGGTCAACGGTCACGACCGGCACCGCGCCAACGGGAGCGACTGACCCGCGGTAGCAAAGGTCCCTTGCTCCCTCGGTGGGAGCCGCGCTCGGCTTGAACGATTCAGCTGACCCGCTCAGGTCGCCCGTCGGGGCATCGCGCGGCAATGGGTGCTGGTCACCCCGGTGCGGCGAGGCGTGGGAGGGTCCGGACAGACCGCCGATGTGACCGGCGAGTAGCTGAACCGATCACGGCGATTCCGGTATCTGAGCAGGGAAATCTTCGACGGGCGCGAAGGACCCGGCCTTGTGGAGCCGACTGTCCGGAGCTGTAGGTTGGGTCTGGGCCTGTACAGAGTCGTGCCGGTCGCGGTGTCAATCTCGCTACAGTGGAGAGTTGCCTCAAATGAGCTCGACGGGAGTCTCGTCCCTGCCCGGAAAAGATGTCGGCACCGAGGATGGCGCCCGGCGCCGGTCGGCGAACCCGGAGCAGATCCGGGACGACCTGATCGACGCCGCCGCGGCGTACGCCCCGGAGATCGGCGACCTGATCCGCCTTTACTACCGGCACATCCCGGCCGAAGAGATTCTCGGTGACGACCCGGTCGACCTCGTCGGCGCCGTCCGCTCGCATCTGCAGCTCGCGAAGGACCGGATGCCCGGCCGTCCCGCGGTGCGGTTGCTGAACCCGACGGGCCCCGAAGACGGCTGGACGCGTGAGGCCACCGTTGTGCAGGTCGTCACGGACGACATGCCGTACCTGGTGGATTCCGTCGCGGCCGAGTTCGCGCGGGACGGGGTGCAGGTGCAGCGCATCGTGCACCCGATCGTCGTGGTGAGCCGGGATCTGACCGGCGAGCTGCTGGAGGTCCACCCGGACGCCGACCCGGCTGAGCCGCCGGCGAATTCGGCGGCCGAGTCGTGGATGTACATCGAGATCGACCTGGTCACGGACCCGAACCGGGCCCGCGAGCTGGACAACCGGCTGTCGTCGGTGCTGGGTGACGTCCGCGAGGTCGTCGAGGACACCGACAAGATGACGGAGACGGCGCGCCGTCTCGCCGACGAGCTGGACGGGAACCCGCCGCGGCTGCCCGGGCACGAGGTCGCGGAAGGCGCCCGGCTGCTGCGCTGGCTGGCCGAGGGCCACTTCACCTTCCTGGGCTACCGCCGTTACGAGCTGATCGACAACCCGCACCCGGACAGCGACGAGCCCGCCCTGCGCGCGGTCCTCGCCACCGGCCTGGGCGTGCTGCGCCAGGACAGCCTGGCCGCGCGCAGCCTCACCGCCGGGCCGGACACCGCGGCCTCCGCGCTCGCGCCGACGCTGCTGGTGCTGACCCAGGCGAGCGCGCCGTCCACCGTGCACCGCCCGGTGTATCCGTACTACGTCGGCGTGAAAACGTTCGACGACAACGGGAACGTCACCGGCGAGCACCGGTTCCTCGGCATGTTCACCACCACCGCGCTGCACGAGAACGTGCTCGACATCCCGGTGGTCTGCAACCGCGTCCGCGAGGTCATCCACCGCGCGGGCTTCCCGATGGAATCCTTTTCCGGCCAGCGGATGCTCGAAGTCCTGCAGAACTGGCCGCGCGCGGACCTGTTCTCGGCCGACACCGACTCGCTGTACTCGACGACGACGGGCGCGATCACGCTTTCGGATCGCAGACGGCTGCGCCTGTTCCTGCGCCGCGACCCGTACGGCCGTTTCTACTCGTGCCTCGTGTACCTCCCGCGCGACCGCTACACGACCCGTTCGCGGCTCGCGATGCAGGAGGTCCTGCTCGAAGAACTCGAAGGCACGCAACTGGAATACAGCGCGCGCATCGGCGAGACCGTGCTCGCGCAGGTGCACTTCATCGTGCACACCGATCCGTCGCAGCGCTCCGAGCCGGACACCCTGCGCATCCAGGAACGGCTCAACGAAGCCGTTCGCAGCTGGGACGACCGGATGGTCGAGGCGATCCTCGCCGAGCGCCGCGAGCGCGCCGGGGACAGTGGCGTCGCGATCGGCCTGCTGGTCGAGGAGTCCGCGGGCGAACAGGGGCAGCGGTTCGCCGCGGTGTTCCCCGAGGGCTACAAGGAGGACTTCACCGCGCTCGAAGCGCTGGCGGACCTCCGCGCCCTGGAGTCGCTGACCGACGAGGGCGACCTGTCGATGTCGTTCTACCTGCCGGCCGACGCCGAGGCGGGGGAGCGGCGCTTCAAGCTGTACCTGCGCGGAGAGGGCGTCACCCTGTCCCAGGTGCTCCCGGTCCTGCAGCGGATGGGTGTCGAGGTCGTCGACGAGCGGCCGTACGAACTGCGCCGCGAGGACGGCGGCCGGTCCTGGATCTACGACTTCGGCCTGCGGATCGACCCGCAGGTCCTCGACCACGCGGACAGCGATCTCCGCACCCGCTTCCAGGACGCCTTCCACGCCGCCTGGCGCGGCGACTGCGAGGTCGACGGCTTCAACGGTCTCGTCCTGCGCGCCGGGCTCACCTGGCGCCAGGCGGCCATCCTGCGGGCCTATTCGCGGTACCTGCGCCAGACGAAGATCCCGTTCTCGCAGGAGTACATCGAGAACACCGTCCTCGCGCACACCGACATCGCGACCGCGCTGGTGCGGCTGTTCGAGACCCGCTTCGACCTCGCGCTCGGCGACGAGGCCCGCGCGTCGCAGGCCGATCAGCTCACCACCGAGATCGGCAAACTGGTCGACGAGGTGACGAGCCTCGACGAGGACCGGATCCTGCGACGGCTGATGTCGGTCATCCTCGCCACGCTGCGGACGAACTACCACGTCACCGACGGGGACGGGAACTCCCGCCAGTACCTGGCGCTCAAGCTCGACCCGAGCGCGGTGCCCGAGCTGCCCGAGCCGCGGCCGAAATACGAGATCTTCGTGTATTCGCCCCGGATCGAGGGTGTGCACCTGCGCTTCGGCGACGTCGCGCGCGGTGGCCTGCGGTGGTCCGACCGCCGGGAGGACTTCCGCACGGAGATCCTCGGCCTGGTCAAGGCGCAGGCGGTCAAGAACGCGGTCATCGTGCCTGTCGGCGCGAAGGGCGGCTTCGTCGTGAAGCGTCCGCCGACGGCCACGGGCGACCCCGGCCTGGACCGCGACGCCCAGCTGAACGAGGGCATCGCCTGCTACCGGATGTTCATCTCCGGCCTGCTCGACGTGACCGACAACCGCGTCGAGGGCAAGACCGTCCCGGCGCCGCGCGTGGTCCGCCACGACGGCGACGACAGCTACCTCGTGGTCGCCGCGGACAAGGGCACCGCGAAATTCTCCGACATCGCGAACGAGGTCTCGGCGAACTACGGTTTCTGGCTCGGCGACGCCTTCGCGTCCGGTGGCTCGGTCGGCTACGACCACAAGGCCATGGGCATCACCGCGAAGGGCGCTTGGGAGAGCGTCAAACGCAACTTCCGCGAGCTGGGCAAGGACACCCAAACCGAGGACTTCACCGTCGTGGGCATCGGCGACATGATGGGTGACGTCTTCGGCAACGGGATGCTGCTCTCGAAGCACATCCGCCTCGTGGCCGCCTTCAACCACATGCACATCTTCCTCGACCCGAACCCGGATTCGGCGACGTCGTTCGCCGAACGGCGTCGGCTGTTCGATCTGCCGCGCTCGTCGTGGGAGGACTACGACCGCTCGCTGATCAGCGAGGGCGGCGGGATCTACTCGCGGTCGGCGAAGACGATCCCGGTCAGCCCGCAGGTCCGCGAGGCGCTCGGCCTCGGCGAGGACGTCACGAAGCTGGCGCCCAACGACCTGATGCAGGCGATCCTGCTGGCGCCGGTCGAGCTGCTGTGGAACGGCGGCATCGGCACCTACGTCAAGGCCGAGAACGAGACCCACGCGGACGCGGGCGACAAGGCCAACGACGCCCTGCGCGTCAACGGCAACCAGCTTCGCGTCAAGGTCGTCGGCGAGGGCGGGAACCTGGGCCTGACCCAGCTCGGCCGGATCGAGTTCGCCCGCACGGGCGGCAAGATCAACACCGACGCGCTCGACAACTCGGCGGGCGTGGACTGCTCCGACCACGAGGTCAACATCAAGATCCTGCTGGATCACCTGGTCTCGACCGGATCGCTGGACGCCGAGCAGCGCAACGAACTGCTGGAGCAGATGACCGACGAGGTCGGCGAGCTGGTGCTGGCCGACAACTATCGGCAGAACGCGGTGCTCGGGGTCAGCCGGGCACACGCCGGCCCGATGGTCTCGGTGCACCAGCGGCTCGTCGCGGCGCTGGTCGCGAAGGGCGCCTTCGACCGCAAGCTCGAAGCGCTGCCGAGTTCGGCGGAGTTCCGCGCGCTGGAGAAGGCGGGCGAGGGCCTCACCTCGCCGGAGCTGGCGACGCTGCTCGCGCACGTCAAGCTCGACCTCAAGGACGAACTGCTCGCCAGCGAACTGCCGGACTCCGAGGTGTTCTCGCGCCGCCTGCCCGAGTACTTCCCGAAGCCGCTTCGGGAGCGCTTCGGCGACGCGATCTTCCAGCACCCGCTGAAGCGCGAGATCATCACGACGATGGTGGCCAACGAGGTCGTCGACGGCGCCGGGATCTCGTACGTCTTCCGCCTGATGGAGGAGATGAACGCGACCGCGACCGACGCCGTCCGCGCGTACGCCGTGGTCACCCACGTGTACGACCTGCCCTCGCTGTGGGCGCAGATCGACGCGCTGGACAACGTCGTGCCGACCGAGGTCGCCGACGAGATGATGCTGGAGACCCGCAGGCTGCTCGACCGGGCCGCCCGCTGGTTCCTCACCAACCGGCCGCAGCCGCTGGCCCCGCTCGCCGAGATCAACCGGTTCGGCCGGGTCGTCGGCGAGCTGGCCCCGAGGGCACACGAGCTGCTTCGCGGTGTCGAGTGCGCTTCGGTGGACGCGAACACCGAGCGGCTGATCGGGAAGGGCGTCCCGGCGGAACTCGCCGGACGGGTGGCGCTGCTGCTGCACACCTACGGCCTGCTCGACGTCACCGACGTCGCGGAGCTGGCCGAGCAGCAGGCGGGGATCGACGCGGTGCACACCCCGACGGAGACGGCGGGCCTGTACTACGCGCTTTCCGACCACCTCGGCATCGACAAGATGCTGACGTCGATCAGCGGTCTCGAACGCGGCAACCGCTGGCACGCGCTCGCGCGGCTGGCGCTGCGGGACGACGTCTACGGTTCCCTGCGGACGATCACGCTGGACGCCTTGCGGCACAGCGATTCGGGCACCGACCCGGACGAGAAGATCGCCCACTGGGAGAAGACGAACGCCTCGAGGCTGCAGCGGGCCCGGGTCGCGCTGGACGAGATCAGCCAGTTCGGCAAGCTCGACCTGGCGACGCTGTCGGTGGCGGCGAGGCAGATCCGGAGCACGGTGAGGTAGTGAGCTACATTTCCCTGATCCGGCCGCGCTGGTCGGATATGGACGTCTACGGGCACGTCAACCACGCGAACATGGTGACCCTGCTCGAAGAGGCGCGGATCCCGCTGTTGTTCGGGGACGCAGTCCGCGCCGGGCTCACCGAACTGCCCAAGGGCATCGTGGTGGTGAAGCTGGCCGTCCATTACCGTTCGCCGATCGTGGTGTCCGATCAGGACATCCGGGTGGAGATCTCGTTGAAGGACTTGAAGCACGCCAGCTTCACCCTCGGCTACCGGGTGCATTCCGGGCCCGCCGAGGCCGACAAGGTCGCGGTCACCGCCGAGACGGTGCTCGCGCCGTTCGACACCGCGTCCGAGCGGCCCCGCCGGCTGACCGAGGACGAACGTGCCTTCCTGGAGAAGGGGTTCGCGGATGCCTGAGCTCGTCATCCCGGACGCGGGCGACCGCGAAACGCTCGGCGCGTTCGTGGCCAGGGCGGTCCGGCTCGACCAGAACACGCTGGTGCGGTTGCGGCAGCGCGGTGACGGTGTCGTCGAGGCGTGGTGCGCGACGCCGTTCGAGGTCCTGGCCACCAGGGCCGTCGCCGGTGACATCACGCCGTCGGACATCACCGTGTCCGGGAACGAGCTGCTCGCCGCGCTGACCGTCGCCGGTGGCGAGCGGATGGATCCGGGCCCCGCCCGCGACCTGATGTGGCATTCCGAGCTGCCCGCTCCGGGCCGCTGGCAGCTGGTGGACGAACTGCCGGCGACGGTGATCTCGGAGCTGGCCGATCGCGGGGTCACCCTCGCGCGCGACAACGTGGGCCCGCACGGCACGCCGCCGGCGTCGCTGATGGACCAGGCGGTGCTCACCGTTTCGGGCAACGAGCTGGAGATCAAGGTCCAGATGCGGTGCCTGTTCGCGTTGTCGGGGATGGGCTTCGTGGACTCGTCGATCGACGGCGACGTCGTCCGGGTGACCGCGACGGATTCGTGGATGCGCATCGACGCGCGGTACGGCGCCGTCCTCAAGCGCCGCCACGCGCTCCTGCCGCTGCTGTTCTGACGGGTTTCTTACCGCATGACGCCGCGGGTGGCTTCCGGCCGCCCGCGGCGTCATGCTGTCTCCATGAACGACAAGGACGGGGACGACCCCACCGCGGACTTCCTCGCCGAGGTCCGGCCGGAGGAGACGCCGTGGCGGACCGAGCGCCCGCCGGGTGAGGAGGCGCCCGAACGCGCCGAACGCCCGGAGAAGTGGGGCCGCGCCAAGAGCGCCGGGCGGGCCGCGGCGAAGGCGGCGCCCTACGTCCAGGCCGCCGCGCTGGCGACCTGGATCGTCTCGGGCACCCTCGATGACGACTCCGGCGACTCCGGTTTCGGCGACATGGGCTCGGGCGAGGCTTAGAGCTTTCCCCGCATCGCTTTCATGCGCTCGATCTCGGCGGTCTGGCCAGTGATGACCTCCTGCGCCATCTCCTGCGCCTTGATCTCCACGCCCTTGCCGAGCTGGGCTTCGGCCATGGTCAGCGCGCCCTGGTGGTGCGCGATCATCAGGTCGAGGAACAGCTTTTCGAACGCCGCCCCGTTCGCCGCGCGCAGATCCGCCAGCTGGGCCTCGGTCGCCATCCCTGGCATGAGCGCGTGATCGTGCCCGCCCCCGTGGCCCGCGTGCCCTTCGCCCGGCACCGGCTTGCCGCGATCGGCCAGCCAGGTCTTCATCATCGTGATCTCGCCGTCCTGCGCGACCGAGATCCGCCCGGCGATCGCCCGGATCTGCTCGTTGGCCGTCTTGCCCGGCACCAGGTCGGTCATCACCTTCGCCTGCTGGTGATGGGGGATCATCATCGTCATGTACTCGACGTCGGCCTCGTTGGGCTGATCGCGGTTCACCGGACCGCGGGAGCCGGTGCTCGCCTGTTCGCCGGGTTTGCCGGGGGCGATCACCGGCGCGCTCTGGGCCGGTGCGGCGGGCTCCGCGTCACCGGTGCAGCCCGAGACGAGGAAAGCGGCGGCGACCAGCGCCGATGTCAAACTTTTTCGCATCCCGGGAGTTCCTCCGTTGGTCGGTATCTGCTGAGCCTAAATAAGGAATAAGGTGCGCGTAAAGCTGGGTGGAAGGAGAGCCATATCGTGCTGCAGCCTGGGCTGAAACGTCGCTTGACCAGGGTCTTCGTGTCGGCGGCCGCGGTCGCCGCCCTCGGGGCCTCCAGCGCGCTCGCCGCGCCGGCCGTCGTCGCCGAACCGTCGGCGACCGCGATCCCGGGTGTGGACGAGATCGTCCACAGCCCGAATCTCCGGTCGATCGCGAACGTCCCGCAGCAGGGACCGTTCACCAAGGACTCGACCGGCACCGACATCGCGTTCACCAAGGGCCACGCGATCATCGGTACCTACGACGGGTTCAACGTCTTCGACGTCCGCAACCCGTACCGCCCGAAGATCGTCAGCCAGGTCCTGTGCCCCGGCGGGCAGAACGACGTGTCGATCTCCGGGGACCTGCTCTTCCTGTCGACCGACTCGTCGCGCAGCGACAACTCGTGCAACAGCGTCTCGAAGCCCGCGTCGGACAAGTCGGCGTGGGAGGGCATCAAGATCTTCGACATCTCGAATCTCGCGGCGCCAAAGTACGTCGCGGCGATCGAGACCGACTGCGGTTCGCACACCAACACCCTGGTGCCGGACAAGCGCGGCAAGGACGTCTACATCTACGTCTCGTCGTACGCGCCGGCGGCGAACCTGCCCGACTGCCAGCCGCCGCACGACAAGCTGTCCATCATCAAGGTCCCGGTGAAGGACCCGGCGAAGGCCTCGCTGGTCGCGACGCCGGTGCTGTTCCCGGACGGCGGCAACGAAGGCGGCGCCAACCCCGACGGCACCCGCCGTTCGGCGACCACCGGTTGCCACGACCTCACGGCGCTGCCGGAGAAGGACCTGATGGCCGGTGCCTGCATGGGTGACGGCGTCCTGCTCGACATCTCCGACCGGCTCAAGCCGCGGGTCATCAACCGGGTCCAGGACAACGTGAACTTCGCGTTCTGGCACAGCGCCACCTTCAACAACGACGCCACCAAGATCGTCTTCACCGACGAACTCGGCGGCGGCGGGATGGCGACCTGCCTGGAGAAGTTCGGCTCCACCCGCGGGGCCAACGGCATCTACCAGATCACCGGTCGCGGCGACGACCGCAAGCTGGAGTTCGTCAGCTACTACAAGATCCCGCGGCTGCAGTCCGAGACCGAGAACTGCGTGGCGCACAACGGTTCGCTGATCCCGGTGCCGGGCAAGGACATCATGGTCCAGTCCTGGTACCAGGGCGGTGTCTCGGTGTGGGACTTCACCGACGCGAAGAACCCGAAGGAGATCGCGTTCTGGGAGCGGGGCCCGCTCTCGAACGAGAAGCTCGTCGGCGGTGGGACGTGGTCGACGTACTGGTACAACGGCTACATCTTCTCGTCCGACATCGTGAAGGGCCTGGACGTCCTGGACCTCAACGACTGGCGGACCTTCCCGGCGAAGCTCGTCCGGCAGAACCAGTTCAACGCCCAGACGCAGTACAAGCTGCACCCGGGCTTCAACAACAACTGACCCGGTAACGCGCCATGAAAGGTCCTTTCCTTGCAAATTTTGCAAGGAAAGGACCTTTCATGGCGCGCGGGGAGGGGCTCAGACGAGCCAGGCGGCCGCGTCCGGCGGCAGTTTCCCGTTCACCAACGGCACACTGGACAGCAGCACCTCGCCCGGCGGCAACGCGATCGGGCTCGCCGACGTGTTCAGCGCGCAGACCAACCCGCCACCGCGCCGCCGGAACGCGAAACAGCCGGCCGGGGCGCCGTACCACTCCAGCTCGTCCCCGCGGAACGCCTGGTGCGACTTGCGGATCTCGATCGCCCGCCGGTACAGCGACAGCGTCGACGCCGGAGCCTCCAGCTGCGCTTCGACGGTCACCGACGCCCACGAGGCGGGCATCGGCAGCCACGTCCTCGGGTTGCGCGAGAAACCGAACGGCGGCAGGTCGCCTTCCCACGGCAGCGGCACGCGTGACGCGTCCCGGCCGAACTCGGCACCGGAGATCTTGGCGCGCGGATCCGCGACCGCGTCGGGCGGGATGTCGACGTTGCCGAGCCCCAGTTCCTCGCCGTTGTACAGATAAACCGCTCCGGGCAGCGCCAGTTCGACGAGCGCCATCGCCCTGGCGCGCCGGACGCCGCGTTCGCCGCCGCCGTACCGGCTGACCTGGCGCCAGACGTCGTGGTTGCTCAACGTCCAGGTGGCGGGGGCCCCGGCGGCCTTCGGCACCGCCAGGGACCGCTCGATGGCCGTCCGCAGCGCGTCCGCGTCGAAATGCGTGAGCACGAGCCGGAAGTTGAACGCCAGGTGCAGTTCGTCCGGCCGCAGATAGCGGGCGAGGCGTTCCTCGTCGGTCACCCAGATCTCGCCGACGGCCATGGTGCCCGGGTATTCGTCGAGCACCTTGCGGATCATCTGGTGGATCTCGTGGACGCGGTCGTTGTCGAAGCGCGGATCGTAGAACTCGCTCGGCCCCAGCGGGTTCACCCGCGGGTCCATGTCCGGCAGGCCCGGCGGTTTCGCCATACCGTGCGCGACGTCGACGCGGAAACCGTCCACACCGTGGTCCAGCCAGAACCGCAGGGTCCGCTCCAGATCGGCGGCGACCTCGTGGTTGGCCCAGTTCAGATCCGGCTGCTGCGGCGAGAACAGGTGCAGGTACCACTGGCCGTCCGGCACCCGCGTCCACGCCGGGCCGCCGAACGAGCTGACCCAGTTGTTCGGCGGCTGGTCGCCGCGCGGGCCGAGCCCGTCACGGAAGATGTAGCGATCCCGCTCCGGGCTGCCCGGCGGCGCCGCCATCGCCGATTTGAACCAGGCGTGGGTGTTGCTGGTGTGGTTGGGGACGACGTCGACGGTGACCTTGATGCCGCGTTTGTGCGCTTCGGTCAGGAGCACGTCGAAATCGCCGAGGGTGCCGAACATCGGGTCGACGTCGCGCGGGTCGGCGATGTCGTAGCCGTGGTCGGCCATGGGGGAGCGGTAGAACGGCGTCAGCCACAGCGCGTCGACCCCGAGCAGCTCCAGGTACCCGAGCTTGCCGCGGATGCCTTCGAGGTCACCGACGCCGTCCCCGTCCGAATCGGCGAACGAGCGCACGTAGACCTGGTAGAAGACCGCCTGGGCCCACCAAGCCACGTCGCGTTCCATCACACGAAACTGTTCATCATGCTGTTGGCGGCCATCTCCAGGTACGCCCACAGCTGCCCGCGGTAGGGCTCCTCGATGTTCTCCTCGTCGACCGCGATCTTGATGCAGCGCAACCAGGCGTCGCGTTCGATCGGGCCGATCTTGAACGGGGCGTGCCGCATCCTCAGCCGCGGGTGACCGCGCTGGTCGGAGTAGGTGTGCGGGCCGCCCCAGTACTGCATGAGGAACAGCCGGAAACGCTCCTCGGCCGGGCCGAGGTCCTCCTCCGGGTACAGCGGGCGAAGCACCTCGTCGACCGCCACTTCGGCGTAGAACCGCGCGACGATCCGGGTGAACACCGGTTCACCGCCGATGGCTTCGTACAAGGTGGTGGGATCAGGTTCGGTCACGGACACAGCTCCATTCTGCCCTTGTCCTACTGCGAGGCCGGGCCGGACGACATAAAGCGCCCCAGAGGTGGCTCGAAGCCTGCTTCGTCGAGCGCGGCGAGCAGGTGCGCCCGCAGCGCGCGCTGCACGGACCACTGCTTGCCCGGCCGGACCTTCACCGTCAGCCGGAGCTTGATGCCTTCGGGCGTGACGGTCTCCACACCGAGCATCTCCGGCGGTTCCAGCACGTTCGGCGAGAGGCTTTCGCTCTCCAGGAGCGTCTTCGCCTTCTCGGCCATCAGTTCGGTGGCCTTCTCGACGTCGGCGGAGTAGCTGAGCGGGACGTCGACGACGGCCACCGCGAAGCCCTGGCTCGAGTTGCCGACCCGCAGCACCTCGCCGTTGCGGACGTACCAGACGGTGCCGTTGATGTCACGCAGGGTGGTGATCCGGAGGCCGACGGCCTCGACGGTGCCGGACGCCTCACCGACGTCGACGACGTCACCGACGCCGTACTGGTCCTCGATCATCATGAACATGCCGGACAGGAAGTCCTTGACCAGGTTCTGCGCGCCGAACCCGAGCGCCACGCCGACGATGCCCGCCGAAGCGATGATCGGCGCGAGGTCGATGCCCAGTTCGCCCAGCACCAGGATGAACGCGAGGCCGTAGATCAGGAACGTGGCCATCGACTTGAGCACCGAGCCGATGGTGGCGGCGCGCTGACGGCGCCGTTCCATCACCGCCGACCCGAGCACCTCGGGAGCCCTCTCCCGCAGCGGTCTCAACAGCGCGGGCAGCTTCGAGGAGCCGCCGCCGGGCATCCGCGTCACGCGGTTGATCAGACGCCGCACCAGGTACCGCAGCAGGAACGCCACGGCGACGATCATCAGGATCCTGAGCGGCTTCGTCAGCAGCCAGCCTGCCGACGCGGAGAGCCATTCGTTCTTTGTGACCTGGAACACCTGGTAGCACAGGCTGCCGGCTTCGCGCGTGCAGGCCGGGGGTTCGGTGGGCAGCAGGTTCACGGAGAGGAAATGTCCTTTCGTACTCGGCGGGGATCGGTCACGCCACACGCCCCGGCGGATGCGAAACACCCAACTTCATGTGGCCGCCGGGTCGCGCGCATGTGACACGTCCAGTAACACACGTGCACTTTGGGGCTGATCTGTGGTCGACTATGCCTGCACCGGTGGAGGTGGTCGAGTGCCAGACCGACAACCCATCCCCCTCGGCGTCCCGAGCCAAGCCGTGGCCGGACAGGCGCCGGAGGTCGTGTTGCGCGCCCATCCGGGAGGTGCCCCCTCGCACGGGGCTCCACCGGGCGGGCCGGGAACGCGGCCAGGGGGTGTTGCCCGCCCGCCCGGACAGCGTAGAGGGCGGGATCCGTCGACTACGGCGGCACCCACTACGACGTCGTGGGGCCGCAGACGGGTATTGCTGTTGAACGCCACGTTCGAACCGCTCACGGCGCTGCCGTTGCGGCGCGCGGTGGTCCTCGTGATGTGCGGCAAGGCCGAGGTGGTGCACGGAGACCCGGCGGGGCTCGAACTGCACGCCGCCACGGTCTCGCTGCCCGTGCCTTCGGTGATCCGGCTGAGCACCTACGTGCGCGTGCCCTACCGCGCGCAGGTGCCGCTGACCCGGGCCGGGCTGATGCACCGCGACCGGTACCGCTGCGCCTACTGCGGAGGGCGGGCCGAGACCATCGACCATGTCGTCCCGCGCAGTCGCGGAGGTCCCCACAGCTGGACGAACTGCGTGGCGTGCTGCGCCAAGTGCAACCACCGGAAGGCGGACAAGCTGCTTTCCGAGATCGGCTGGCGCCTGCGCGTCGTGCCGAGGGCCCCGCACGGGCCGCACTGGCGGCTGCTCGCGCATTCGAAGGAGGCCGACCCGTTGTGGCGGCCGTACCTGGGAACCGCGGCCTGACCCGGTCCTGAACACGTCGGCGCCCCGGCTGCCTTTCGGCGGCCGGGGCGGGCCGATGACGCCGTGGTGAAGCTCGCTACGAGTACGCCGTCCCCTACGAACCGGTCGTGCTCGGACTCAGGCGGCGAGAGAGAAGTCGCTCTGGCAGGTGACGCGGGTGCCACGGGTGACCCGGGTGCCGCGAGTGACACGCGTGCCGCAGGTGACGCGGGTGCCGGCCGTCACGCGGGTGCCTCGGGTGACTCGCGTGCCACGGGTGACGCGGGTTCCGGCGGTGACGCGGGTGCCACGCGTGACGCGGGTTCCGCGGGTGACCCGGGTGCCGGCGGTGACCCGCGTACCGCGAGTGACACGAGTACCGCGCGTAACCCGTGTGCCCGCCGTCACACGCGTACCGGGGACGAATCCAATTTCGAAGAGTGACGAAATGTCGTCGATGATCGCCTGGCCGGGTGTCTGGGTGCTCTGCATGACATATCCTCCTGCGACCGGTGCGTTACCTGCTGGGGTGGGGGAGCTGGGCGCAAGGCCCGTACAGGTGAAAAAGCTACGAGGATTTCAAGGCCGCGACAAGACGACAGCGCCGGGTGCGGCCGCCCGTACGTTGAGTTGCAACCTTTCGGCCTTGAGGGCTTCGCCCCAACGTGGGAGCGCTTTCGCGGCAAGCGGCGGACGGCCCCCTCCGGACGACGAGCGGTAGGTACCGAGGCGCAAGGCCGTGCGAGCGGGTGCGGTCCCACGCCATCGGATACGCTCACGCGCGTGAACCTTGTCGAGACGATCCTGGTCTTCGCGGTGATCCCCTTGGCCATCTACGCGCTGTGCGGGGTGGCCACGCTGCGGTCGAAGGGCGCGGGCGTCGCCCGGTACCGGCCGGGGCAGCCGTGGGAGTACCCGGCCATGTGGTGGAGCGCCAACCCCGACGGTGTCGGCGCGAGGCATTCGCACGCGAACGAGGGCGGCGCGACCGCCGTCGTCGCCGCGGACGGAGCGACGGTGACGGGAGGCGCTCGTGGCAACTGGTGAACTGACCCATTCGTCCACCGCTGTTGACGAAGAGCCCGGTTACGGCGCCGCCGTTACCTCGAGCGGCCGGATTTCCGCCGCCAAGATGTACGAACCGGCTGGGCCGATCAGCCCATTCACGACCCAGCAGCTCGCCCGGCTGGACGAGGCGCTGACGCTCGCCAGCCGCGAGACCGGCCTGGACTTCAGTGTGTACCTGGGTGACCTCGGCGAGGACACCCGCGCCACCGCCGAAGGTCTGCTGGCCTCGACGGACAACGCGGCCGACGGTGTCGTCATCGCCGTGTCGCCCGGCCAGCGGGCGATCGAGGTCGTGACGGGCTCGCAGGCCCGGCACCGTCTGCCCGACCGCGGCGCGAAGCTCGCCGTGGCCAGCATGGTGGCCTCGTTCAAGGAAGGCGACCTCGTCGGTGGCCTCGTGAACGCCCTCCGCATGCTGAGCGACCAGGCGGGCGCTCCGCAGCACTGACGCTCTTCAACCCGCTTCAAGTGCAATGAAAGGTCCTTTCCTCGCAAAATTTGCGAGGAAAGGACCTTTCATTGCGTTACGGGACTAGTTGCCGGCCTGCGAGTCGAACTCACGGGCGGCCAGCGCCCGCACGATCCCGGCCCGGCCTTCCGACACGAGACGGCGCAGCGCCGCCGGGTGCTCCCCGGCCAGCCACTCGTCCGACGCCGTGACCGTCGCCGGCTCGACGGCCCACGACGGGTACAGCCCGACCACGGTCGGCTGCGCCCGCTCGCTGGAGCGCCGCTGCCACACCTCGTCGATGACCTCGAAGTAGCGCGTCACGTAGTCGCCTAGCAGGTGCTTCTGGCCCGGGTGGGAGAAGCCGGTGATGAGCGAGTCGCTGACCGCGTTGGGCAGCTCGTCGTCGTACACCGCCCGCTGCCACGCGTCGGCCTTCGCCTCGGCGGTCGGCCGCAGCGCCCGTGAGCGCTCCGCCTGGCGCCGTCCGGCGGCGGTGTCGTCCTTGCCGAGCTCGGCGTCGATCTCGGGGTTCTCGGCCTTGCCGTGCGCGACCAGCGCGTGCAGCAGCCGCCAGCGCAGGTCGGTGTCGACGGTCAGGCCCTCCAGCGGCGCCGTGCCGTCGAGCCAGCCCGCGATGATCGCCAGCGTCTTGTCGTCGAGCACGCAACCGGCGAGCGAGTTCACGAACGCGAGCTGGTGGTCCGAACCGGCCTCGGCGCCCTGCGCCAGCTCCAGCAGCCGCGCGGAGAACTCCGGCCAGCCCTTGTCCGCCGCCCATTCCGGCTTCGCGTACGAGTTCAGCGCCGTCTGCGCCTGCAGCAGCAGCCGCTGCACCACGCCGACCTCGGTCTCGGTGTGCACGCCACGCTGCACCAGCGTGACGAAGTCGCGGGCCTTGAGCTCGGCCTCGCGCGTCATCTCCCACGCCGCCGACCAGCACAGCGTGCGGGGCAGCGGTTCGGTGATGTCGGCGATGCGGTCGATCAGCGTGGTCAGCGACGCCGGGTCGAGCCGCATCGTGCAGTAGGTCAGGTCGTCGTCGTTGACCAGCACGAGCTTGCCCGCCGGGAGACCGACCAGCCCCGGCACCTCGGTGCGCTCGCCGTCCACGTCGAGCTCGACGCGGTGCTTGCGGACGATCTTGCCGTTCTCGTCCTCGTCGTAGACGCCGACCGCGACGCGGTGCGTGCGCAGCTCACCGGCACCCGGCTTGGCGCCGGTCTGGGTGACGGCGAACGCGGAGTACGTGCCGTCGGCGCCGATCTCGTAGCGCGGGCTCAGCGAGTTGAGACCGGTGGTCTCCAGCCACTGCGCGCTCCACCACGACAGGTCGCGGCCCGAGGCCTCTTCCAGCGCGCCCAGCAGGTCCGCCAGGGTCGCGTTGCCCCAGGCGTGCTTGCCGAAGTAGACCTTCAGGCCTTCGAGGAAGTGCTCCAGCCCGACATAGGCGACGAGCTGCTTGAGGACGCTCGCGCCCTTGGCGTAGGTGATGCCGTCGAAGTTCACCTCGACCGCGTGCAGGTCGACGATGTCCGCGGCGATCGGGTGCGTCGAGGGCAGCTGATCCTGCCGGTACGCCCACGACTTCTCGATGTTCGCGAAGCTGGTCCACGCGTTCTTGTACTCGGTGGCCTCGGCCTGGGCCAGCACGCTCGCGAAGGTCGCGAACGACTCGTTCAGCCACAGGTCGTCCCACCAGCGCATGGTGACCAGGTCGCCGAACCACATGTGCGCCATCTCGTGCAGCAGCGTCTCGGCGCGGCGCTCGTAGGCGTAGCGGGTGACGCGGCTGCGGAAGACGTAGTCCTCCAGGAAGGTGACCGCGCCGGCGTTCTCCATCGCGCCCGCGTTGAACTCCGGCACGAACAGCTGGTCGTACTTGGAGAACGGGTACGGGGTCGCGAACTTCTCGTGGTAGAAGGCGAAACCCTGCTTGGTCTCGGTGAACAGCTTGTCCGCGTCCATGTGCTCGGCGAGCGAGGCGCGGCAGTAGATGCCCAGCGGGATCGTGCGGTGGGAGTCGGAGAATTCGTCGCGCCACTCGCTGTACGGGCCCGCGATCAGCGCGACCAGGTAGGTCGAGATCCGCTCGGACACCTTGAACACGGTGCGGACGGCCCCTTCCGGGGTCTCCTCCGTGGATTCGATCAGCGCGTTCGAGATGACCTTCCAGTCCTTCGGCGCGATCACGGTGAGCCGGTAGACCGACTTGAGGTCGGGCTGGTCGAAGCAGGCGAACATGCGCTTCGCGTCCGCGGTCTCGAACTGCGTGTAGAGGTAGACGCCGTCGTCGACCGGGTCGACGAACCGGTGCAGGCCCTCGCCGGTGTTCATGTACCGGCAGACCGCGTCCACGACGAGCTCGTTCGACTCGGCGAGCCCGGGCAGCTCGACGCCCTTGTCCTCGACGTACCCGCTGACGTCGAGTTCCGTCCCGTTGAGGACGGCCGACTCGATCCCCTCGGCGACGATGTCGACCCACGACGCTTCGCCGCTTCTGGCGCTCGCGAACTTGATCGTCGTCTTCGACGTGAAGGTCTTCTCACCGGGACCGCCACGGCCGTCGGTCAGATCCAGCTCGATGTCGTAGGACTCGACGTCGAGCAGTTCCGCGCGCAGCTTGGCTTGGTCTCGGGTCAGGTTGGGGGCGGGCACTGGCACCTCTGGTCATCGGTATCGGTTTTGGTTTCCAACTACAGGCATCCAATCATGTCGGAGCCCGTGCTGACGACGGGAACAACGCCGACGGCGGCGATGTTGGCCGCTGTGTAGCACTGTGTGTGTACCGGACCACCCCAAGACGATGGCACTGGGAGAACCTGATGACCGCCCCGTCCGAGAAGACCAAGGTCGACTTCTACTTCGACCCGATCTGCCCCTTCGCCTGGATCAGCTCGCGTTGGATCCTCGAAGTGGAGAAGCACCGCGACCTCGACCTGAGGTTCCGGATCATGAGCCTGTCCGAGCTCAACAGCGGCCGTGAGGACCTGCCTGAGCAGTACAAGGAGCTGCTGGAGCGTGGCTGGGGCCCCGTCCGCGTCGCCACCGCGCTGGCGCAGAAGAACGGCGAAGAGGCTCTGCGCGACTTCTACACGGAGTTCGGCACGCGCCACCACAACCAGGGCGACAAGGACATCCCGAAGGTCATCAAGGAGACCCTCGAGGCCATCGGTGCCCCGGCCGAGCTGGCCGAGGCCGCCGAGTCGACCGAGTACGACGAAGCGCTCAAAAAGAGTCACTACGAAGGTATGAATCCGGTCGGAATGGACGTCGGCACCCCGACCATCCACATCGACGGTGTCGCGTTCTTCGGCCCGGTGCTCAGCTCGATCCCGCGGGGCGAGGACGCCGTCAAGGTGTTCGACGGCGCCCGCGCGCTGGCGAGCTACCCGGACTTCTTCGAGCTGAAGCGCACCCGGTCCGGTGAGCTGAACTTCGACTAAGGGGTTTCCAGGGCGCCCCTGGTGACATCTTCGGGGTAGGAGGACCTCGCGACGGCTTCGTCCGTCGTGAGGTCTCCCGCCGCGATCCCGCTCTTGAGCGCGACGAGTTCGCGCAGGCCGTCGCGGTGCTTCTCGATGAACGCGGTGTCGACGGGGTCTCCGTGCCCGGCGACGATGATCTTCGGCTCCAGTGCGAGGATCGCGTCCATCACGCCCGGCCATTCGGCCAGGAAGCTGCCGTCGTTGAAGGAGAACGCGCTGAAGCCGGCTTCGGCGTTCTCGACGGCGTCGCCCGCGTAGATCACGCCCGCGTCGGGCACGTGCACGAACAGGTCGTGATCCGTGTGGGCCCGGCCGAGGAAGCGCAGCACGACGGTACGGCCACCGAGGTCGATCTCGGCGGTGTCGACGACGGGTTTGTCCGGCAGGGTGATTTCGGTGCGCTCCAGCGCCTCCGCCATCTCCGGGCGCTTCTCGCCGAGGTAGTGCTGAATCCATTTGAGCCGTGCGCCGTCGCCGTAGGTGGTCAGCTCGGTCAGGCACCCTTCGTGCGCCCAGACGTCGCACGGCAGGAACGCCGTCGTGCCGAAGGCGTGATCGAAATGCGCGTGGGTGTAGACGACCGACCACGGCAGCGGCGTGATCTCCCGCACCGCCGCGGCCAGTTCGGCACCCTGGTCGACGTCACCGCGCACGTCGACGACCAGGCAGCGTTCACCGCCCACGACGAGGCCGACGGTCAGGTCCAGCTCCTCGTAACGGCGGGCGTACACGCCGTCCGCGAGTTCGAGCCAAGTCACGAATCCTCCAGAATTCCGTTGCGCAGCACGGGAACCGTGCCGCTCGTGTCGAGCTCGGCGGCGAGGGCCACGTCGTTCGCGTGCCCGGCCGCGGCGAGCTCGCGCCCTGAAGAACACTCTGTCAGTGCTTCGGCGATGTCGATCGCTTTTGCCGCGACGGCGGCGAGACGGGCTTCGGCGGACAGGCGGCCGTAGCCGTCCAGCGCCGCGACGATCGCGCCCGCGCCGAGCTGGTCCTCGACGCACGGCCTGAGCGGCCCGAAAGTCTTGGCCTCGGTGCGCAGGTCGATGCCCCAGCGTTCCCCGGCCGGGATGACACCGATCGGTCGTCCGTCCGCGAGGTGAGCCGCGCGAGCGGCGACGGCGGACGCGTTGCGCAGACAGCCCGCCAGAACTTGGGCACCGGTCGTGGCGGCGGCGTCGCAGAGCGTGGCGCCGTTGGGCGATGGCAGCGCCAGGAGCGTGCCGGAAGGGATTTCCGTCACAGACGAAGGTCGCAAAGTCCATTCGCTTTCACCCGCGAGGATGGCGCCCCGCGCTTTCGCGGCCTCCTCGCCGCGGTGATCGCGCCAGCGGACGGGCAGCACGCGGCCGCCGTTGCCCAGCACGAGATCCGTTGTGGTGCAGAAGGAAAGCACGTCGACCACGACGAGCACGGCGCAGTCCGCGCCCAAGGCGGCGACACCCTCGGGTCCCCATTCGAGCCTGATGTCCACCCCCACAGCATGCCCGCGCCGGA
This sequence comes from Amycolatopsis japonica, assembly GCF_000732925.1. Classification (NCBI taxonomy): domain Bacteria; kingdom Bacillati; phylum Actinomycetota; class Actinomycetes; order Pseudonocardiales; family Pseudonocardiaceae; genus Amycolatopsis; species Amycolatopsis japonica. Next base: position 6,366,487 of record NZ_CP008953.1, on the reverse strand, counting down.
ACGTGATGGCAGACTCCGCGCTGTGCGTGTTTACCTTGGCTCCGACCATGCCGGTTTCGAACTGAAGAACCACCTCGTGGCCCACCTCAAGGAGCAGGGCCACGACGTCGAGGACGTCGGCCCCTTCGTCTACGACGCGGCCGACGACTACCCGGCGTTCTGCATCGAGGCGGCCCGCCGCGTCGTCGCGGACGAGGGCAGCCTCGGCATCGTCGTCGGCGGCTCCGGCAACGGCGAGCAGATCGCGGCCAACAAGGTGAAGGGCGCTCGCGCCGGCCTCGCGTGGAGCGTCGAGACCGCGAAGCTCACCCGCGAGCACAACCACGCCCAGCTGATCGGCGTCGGCGCGCGGATGCACACCACCGAAGAGGCCACGGAGATCGTCGAGGCGTTCCTCGCGACCCCGCCGAGCCCGGACGAGCGCCACGGCCGCCGCGTCCAGCAGATCCTGGACTACGAGAACACCGGCTGGCCGCCGCCGCTTCCCGAGCACTGACATGCCCGAGGGGCATACGCTCCATCGCTTGGCACGTCTGCACAAACGCCGCTTCGCCGGTCACCCGGTCGAAGTGTCCAGCCCGCAGGGGCGGTTCGCCGCCGAAGCGTCCCGTTTGGACGGCCGGGTGCTGGTGAAGGCCGAGGCGTACGGAAAACACCTGTTCCACGACTACGGTCCACTCGGGACGGTGCACGTCCACCTCGGCCTCTACGGCGCGTTCTCCGACGAGCCGCTGCCCGCTCCCGAGCCCGTCGGGCAGGTGCGGATGCGGCTGGCCGGCCCGACGCATTTCGCCGACCTGCGCGGCCCGACCCGGTGTGAACTACTCGACACGCCGCAGGTCGACGCCATCAAAGCGCGGTTGGGCCCGGATCCGCTGCGGCGTGACGCCAAGCCGGACAAGGCGTGGGAGCGGATCTCGCGGTCGAAGACGTCGATCGCGGCCTTGCTGATGGACCAGTCGGTGCTCGCGGGCGTCGGCAACGTGTATCGCGCCGAAGTGCTGTTCCGGCACGGTGTCGCCCCGCTCGTGCCGGGCCGCGCGCTCGATCGCGGGCTGTGGGACGACCTGTGGGCGGATCTCGTGACGCTCATGCGGCACGGTGTCCGGGTGGGACGGATCGACACGGTCGCGCCGGAGCATCTGCCCGAGGTCACCGGCCGCGCGCCGCGGCAGGACCGGCACGGCGGCGAGGTCTACGTCTACCGCCGCGAGGGGATGCCGTGTCTCGTATGCGGGACGGCGGTGCTGCGGAGCGATCTCGCGGCGCGGAACCTCTTTTGGTGCCCGACCTGCCAGCCCGCCTGAGGGGCTTCCCGGATGCCATGAAAGGTCCTTTCCTTGCGAAATTTGCAAGGAAAGGACCTTTCATGGCGTTTGCGGGGCGGGGCGCGGGCTAGAAGTCGAAGCCTCCGCCGTCGAAACCGCCGCCGTCGAAACCGCCACCGTCGAACCCACCGGCGTCCCCGCCCATGTCGCCTCCGGCGTCGCCCGCGTCACCGCCGGCACCCGCGTCCTCCTGGCCCGCGTCGTAACCCGACTCCCAGGCCGACGCGCTCGCGATCCCCGCCATCCCGGAGAACATCGCGCTGAACAGCAGCATCGAGCCGAGACCCCAGGCACCGGCGACGAGCGCGGGCTTCCACCACGGCTCGCTGTACCAGCCCTGCGGCACCGGACGGCCCGCCACGCGGCCACCGGGGTAGTAGTGCGGCGTGCGCTGGCTCGGGTCCGGCGAAGCCTCGTAGTGCTCGCCCTCGACGTCCACCGAGCGGTACTCGGTGACCTTGCCCGCCCGATCGCGCTCTTCGCTGCCGGGCAGTTCCGGACCGGGGTCCATGCCCATCGCGAGCCGCGCCGCGCGGACGTAATAGAGCCCCTCGATGGCGGTCTCGCGCACCAGCCGGGCCTGCTCGACGGTCTGCGCCTGCTCCATCTGGGAGCCGGCGGCGGTGAAACGTTCGGACGCGTCCGCCATCGCCTGCTGGGAGGCGGTGTCCGTGCCGGTGAGGTTCATGACCTGACCGCCCAGTCGTTCGACGAGGCGCCGTGCGTCCGCCTTCGCGTCGTCCAGCTGGCGCTTCTTGGCCGCCGCCTGGGATTTCGCGAAGTAGATGCCGCCGCCGACCACGACGACGAGGAGCACGATCAGGAAGATCGCGGTGCCCATGGGTTCAACTCCAGGAATCGTTCGGCCTTTGACCGGATCAACGCGGCGGACCCGCCGGGGGTTCCCGCGCGCACTGGCGGGCGAAACTAGAACACGTTATAGTTCGGCTCCATGAAGTTCACCCTGTCGATCGCGATGAATCCGCTCGATCAGCTGGGCGAGCTCGCCCGGGCCGCCGAAGAGGCGGGTTTCTCCTCGATCGCGCTCCCGGATTCCCTGTTCTATTCCGAAACGGTCTCGGCCGACTATCCGTACACGCCCGACGGCAGCCGCTTCTGGACCGAGGAGACGCCCTGGGCCGATCCGCTGGTCGCGGCCGCCTCGATGGGCGCGGTCACCGAACGGCTCACCTTCTACACCTCCGTGCTCAAACTCGGCTCCCGCAACCCGGTCCTGCTCGCCCGCCAGGTCAACTCGGTCGCGGCGCTGACCGGCGGCCGTTTCGGGCTCGGGCTCGGCGTCGGCTGGTCGCCGGAGGAGTTCCGCTGGTGCGGCGCACCGTACGAGAAGCGTGGCAAGCGCGTCGACGAGGCCATCGAGGTGCTGCGCCTGATCCTCGACGGCGGGATGGTCGAGTTCCACGGCGAGTTCTTCGACTTCGACAAGCTCCGCATGAGCCCGACACCGCCGTCGCGGGTGCCGTTCTACATCGGCGGTCACACCGACGTCGCGCTGCGCCGGGCCGCCCGCGTCGCCGACGGCTGGTCTTCGGCGATGATGAAGTTCGACGACCTGGCCGACACGATCGCCAAGCTGCGCGGGCTGCTGGCCGACCAGGGCCGCGCCGAAGAACCCTTCGAGTACCAGGCCGTCTGCATCGACAAGTTCGGTCTCGACGGCTATCGCGAGCAGGGCGACATCGGCGTCACCGACATCATCACCATGCCGTGGGTGTTCGACGGCCTCGGTTTCGACGCCGAGGTTGGCCCGAAGCTCGATTCCATCAAGAAGTTCGGCGACGAGATCATCGCGAAGATCGGAGACTGAACCATGGGTGTCGACGTCTGCTGGGATCCGGCCACCGAGCAGCCGCCCGCGCGGCAGGCCGCGTTCCGCTCGATGACCGCCGCCACCGCCGGGGACAAGGCCGCCTGGCTCGCCTTGTTCGCCGGGGACGCCGTCGTCGAAGACCCCGTCGGCCCGTCGATGTTCGACGAGGAGGGCAAGGGACATCACGGCCAGGACGGGATCAGCGCCTTCTGGGACAAGACGATCGCCAACGTCGAACGCTTCCAGTTCACCATCCGCGATTCCCACGCGGCCGGGGACGAGGTCGCGAACGTCGGCACGATCACGACGTATCTGCCCGGCGGCTACCGCGTCGACACCGACGGCGTGTTCGTCTACCGGGTGCGCGAGGACGGGCTGATCGTGTCGATGCGCGCGTTCTGGGAGACCGAGCGTGCCATGGCCACGGCCCGCAAGGCCGAAGACTAGGAGAGCCGCTCCGCGCGCCGGGTCAGGTACTGCCGCTCGGGTTCGCTGGCCGTCTTCCCGGCGGCCCGGAGGTAGGCCTCGCGCGCGGCGCCGGTGTCCCCGGCCAGTTCCAGCAGGTGCCCGCGGACGGAATCGAGCCGGTGCGTCTGGCTCATCCGGCTGTCGTCGTCGAGCGTGGCCAACAGTTCCAGGCCCGCTTCGGGCCCGTTGACCTCGGCGACCGCGACGGCGCGGTTGAGCGTGACGACGGGCCCGGGCGAGACCTTTTCGAGGACGTCGTAGAGCGCGAGGATCTGGGGCCAGTCCGTGTCGGCCGCGGTGGCCGCCTCGGAATGGACGGCGGCGATCGCGGCCTGCACCTGGTACGGCCCGACCGGGCCCGCCTCCAGAGCCTCGCTCACCAGCGAAACCCCTTCCGCGATCGTTTCCGCGTTCCAGCGCGTGCGGTCCTGTTCGGCGAGCGGGACGAGCGAGCCGTCGTCGCCGGCGCGGGCGGCCCGGCGGGCGTCGGTCAGGAGCATGAGCGCGAGCAGCCCGGTGACCTCGTCCTCGTCGGGCATGAGCCGCCGGAGCAGCCGGGTCAGCCGGATCGCCTCCGCGGTCAGGTCGGCGCGGTGCAGGTCGGGGCCGCCGCTGGTCGTGTAGCCCTCGTTGAAGATCAGGTACAGCACCTGGAGGACGACGCGGAGCCGTTCGCCGAGTTCCGCGGACGGCGGCAGGACGAACTCGGCGCCCGCCTTCTTGATGGTCTGTTTCGCGCGGCTGATCCGCTGGGCGAGGGTCGATTCCGGGACCAGGAACGCGTTCGCGATCTCACCCGTGGTCAGCCCGCCGACGGCGCGCAGGGTGAGCGCGAGTTGCGACGGCGCGGACAAAGACGGGTGACAGCACAGGAAAAGGACGGTGAGCGTGTCGTCCGAATCGGACACAGTGGCCGGAGTCGGGTCCATCAGCGCGTCGTTCTCTTCGCGCCGCCTTCGTGCGCTTTCGCTGCGCCATTCGTCGACCAGCCGCCGTGACGCGACCGTCGCGAGCCAGGACTTCGGGCTGTCCGGGACGCCCTGCTCCGGCCATTGCTGCGCGGCCGAGAGCAGGGCTTCCTGGACGGCGTCCTCGCAGGCGTCGAACTGCCCGTGCTTGCGCACCAGCAGCCCGATGACCTGCGGGGCCAGCTCCCTCAGGAGCGCTTCCACCTGACGATCGGTCTTCACGACGCCAGTCTTACCGCATTCAGGGAGTCAGGCGACGGGGGAGTAGTGCGAAGCGTCGCCTTCGAGGGATTCGCTCGGCACCCCGTCGATGCCCACCGGAACGTCGCCCGCCACGGTGACGCGGTTCAGGCGGCGAGGCAGGTCGTCGTAGTTGTCGACGGCGTAGTGCTGGGTGATGCGGTTGTCGAACAGCACCAGCTGGTTCGGCTCCCAGCTCACCCGGACGACGTTCTCCGGCCGGGTCACGTAGGACTGCAGCAGCCGCAGGATGTCCCGCGACTCGCCCTTCGACAGCCCGATGATCCGCTGCGCGAACCCGCCGATGTACAGCCCGCGTTCCCCGGTGACCGGATGCACTCGCACCACCGGGTGAACCGTGCGGAACTTCTGCGAGACGAACACCTCGCGGCGTTCCCGCTCCGCGTCGTCGAGGGTCTCGGGCGCCTTCGCGTAGTCGTAGTCGTTGGTGTGCTCGGCGCGCAGCGTGTCGGCGAACGCCCGGAGCGGCTCCGGCAGATCCCGGTACGCGGCGGCCGAGTTGGCGATCAGCGTCTCGCCACCGTACGGAGGGACGACCAGGCTGCGCAGCGTGCTGGCCTTCGGCGGGTTGAGCACGAAGGTGACGTCGGTGTGCCACTGGTTCGCGCGGCCCTGTTCGCTGTCGACCGGCAGGATCGCGGGCTCGCCGTCGACCGACGGGACGGTCGGGTGCGCCTTGGTCAGTCCGCCGAAATGCCCGGCGAACCGCTGCTGGCCCGCGTCGTCGAGGTTGACATCGCGGAAGACGAGCGCCTTGTGCTCGTGGAGGGCCTCGGTGACGAACGCGACGGTCGCGGCGTCGAGTTCCTTGGCCGGGTCGACGCCGAGGACCTGCGCGCCGATCCTGCCGGTGATCTTGCGGACCTCGACCTGGGTGTTGAGGGCGGTCATGCGGCGTGCTCCTTCACTGGGGTGCGGTGGGCTGGGCGGGCGAGGCCGTAGTGGCCGCGCAAGGTCGTGGCGGTGTACTCGGTGCGGAACAGGCCGCGTCGCTGGAGTTCCGGGACGACGAGGTCGACGAAGTCCTCGAGGCCGCCCGGCAGCGTGGGCGGCATGACGTTGAAGCCGTCCGCGGCGCCTTCGGTGAACCAGTGCTCCAATTGGTCGGCTACTTGCGTGGCGGTTCCGGCGAAGACGCGGTGTCCCCGGCCGCCCGCCAGTCGCTCGATCAGCTGACGGATGGTGAGGTTCTCGCGCCGCGCCAGGCCCGTGACCAGCTCGAACCGGCTCTGGGCGCCCTCGGTGAACGTGCCGACGTCGGGCAGCGGACCGTCGAGCGGGTACGGCGTCAGGTCGTGGTCGAGCATGTTCGACAGCTGCCGCACGCCGTACGCGGGCGTGATGAGGGCGTTGAGTTCGGCCTCGCGTTCCTTCGCTTCGGCCTCGGTGCGCCCCAGGATCGGGCTGATCCCCGGCAGGATCTTGATCTCCTCCGGCGAGCGGCCGTACTTCGCGAGCCTTCCCTTGACGTCGTCGTAGAAAGCCTTGCCCTCGGCGAAGGTCTGCTGCGCGGTGAACACCGCCTCGGCGAACCGGGCCGCGTACTCCTTGCCCGTCTCCGACGAACCAGCCTGGACGAGCAACGGATGTCCCTGCACCGGACGCGGGATGTTGAGCGGGCCTCGGACCTGGAAATGCGGGCCGTTGTGGTCGATCGGGTGGATGCGGTCGGTGTCGGCGTAGACACCGCTCGCCTTGTCGATCACCGCCGCGTCGTCGTCCCAGCTGTCCCAGAGTTTCCTGGCCACTTCGACGAATTCGGTGGCGCGTTCGTAGCGCAACGCGTGCGCCGGCCGGGCGTCGCGATTGAAGTTGCGCGCCTCGTCCTCGCCCGCCGACGTCACGATGTTCCAGCCCGCGCGCCCGCCGCTGAGGTGATCGAGCGACGCGAACTTCCGCGCCAGGTGGTACGGCTCGTTGTAGGTCGTCGACGCGGTCGCGATCAGCCCGATGTGCTCGGTCGCCCCGGCCAGCGCGGAAAGCAACGTCAGCGGCTCGAACAGGGTGTGGGAGTTGTAGCGGACGTTGCCCCACAAGGCGACACCGTCGGCGAGGAACAGCGAATCCAGCTTGCCGCGCTCCGCCGTGCGGGCGATGTCGACGTAGTGCTTCAGCGTCGCGGCGCGGTGCGGATCCGTGCTCGGATGCCGCCACGCCGCCTCGTGATGGCCGTTCGGCATCACGAACGCGTTGAGGTGTAAGTGCTTCACGCCTTCTCCTTGACACGCCAGGTGGAGAACCGCCGCTCCAGTGCGACGAAGCCCGCGTTGATGGCCAGGCCCAGCACCGACACCGTGATGATCGCGGCGTACATCTGCTGGATCTGGAAGTTGACCTGCGAGTTGTTGATCAGATAGCCGAGCCCGGCTTTGGCGCCGACCATTTCGGCGGCGATGAGGATGAGGATCGAGTACGCCGCCGCCATCCGGATGCCGGTGAAGATGGTCGGCACCGCCGACGGCAGGATCACCTTCCGGAACAGGCTCGGGCTCGACAGCCCGAGCGAGCGCGCGGCCTTGACCAGCAACGGATCCACGGTGTTCACTCCGGCGATCGTGTTGAGCAGCACCGGCCAGACGCAGGCGTAGACGATCAGCGCGATCTTGGACACCTCGCCGATGCCGAGCAGGAGCGTGAACACCGGCAGCAGGGCCAGTGCGGCGGTGTTGCGGGCCAGTTCCAGCAACGGGTTCAGGAACTCGGCGAGCGGCCGGTACCAGGCGATCAGCAGGCCGAGCGGCACCGAGACGCCCACCGCGATGACGAATCCGGCGGCGGACCGGCCGAGGCTCGCCAGCAGATGGTCCGCCAGCTGCCCGTTGAGGATCAGCTCCCAGAGCGCGACGAGGTCTTCCGACAGCGGCGGGAGGAAGGTCCTCGTGCCTTCGTCGAGCAGGTACTGGGGAGCGAGCTCCCAGAGGGCGAGGAAGAGCAGGATCGCCGCCGAACTACGGAAAGCCTTGCGTAACGGGTTCTTCTTCCTGCGGGGTTTCTCGGCGGCCTTCAGTCCAGTGTGGACTTTCGGCGCTTCGAGGGTGGCGGTCATCAGGCGGCCCTCCGGATCTCGTCGTGCAGCAGTTCCCACAGCCGATGGCGATGGGCCACGAAGGCGGGCGCCGAGCGCAGGTCGTCGTTCGAGCGGTCACCGAGGTCGATGTCGACGACGTCCTTGAGCCTGCCCGGACGGGACGTGAGCACCGCGACCTTCTGTCCTAAATAGACGGCTTCCTCGATGCTGTGGGTGATGAAGACGATGGTCTTGCCGGTGCGTTTCCAGATCCGGCGCAGCTCCTCTTGCAGGAGTTCGCGGGTCTGGGAGTCCAGTGCGGCGTACGGCTCGTCCATCAGCAGCACGTCCGGGTCGTACGCGAGGCTCCTCGCGATCGCGACACGTTGTTTCATGCCACCGGAAAGCTGATGGGGGAGGTGGTCTTCGAAGCCGGAAAGCCCGACCAGGTCGAGGAATTCCCGCGCTCGCTCGGAACGCTGTCGTTTGTTCAGGGTGCCGCCTTCGAGGCCGAACTCGACGTTGGCCCGCGCGGTGCGCCACGGGAACAGCGCGTACTGCTGGAACACGACCCCGCGATCCAGCCCCGGCCCGGTGACGGGTTTCCCGTCGATCAGAACCTCGCCGGAGGTGGGTTTCGCGAGCCCGCCGAGCAGATCGAGCAGCGTGGACTTGCCGGAACCGCTCGGCCCGACGAGGGAGAGGAACGTGCCGTCCTCGATGTCGAGGGAGACGTCGTCGAGTGCGGTCAACGCGCCGAAGGTCTTGGTGACCGAGCGCAGGCTGATCTTGGCGGTCATGCGCCACCGCCTTCGCGGTACGGGTTGAACTCGTTGGTGTAGATCTTCTTGAGGTCGAGCTGGTCGTTCTTGATGAACCCGGACTGCTTGAGCCAGTCCGTCCAGAGCGTGTAGTCGTTGTCGGAGATCAGCCCGCCCTTGGTGACGCCGGTGCTCTTCCAGTACTTGAGCGTTTCGGTGTTCTCGTTGCGGCCGCGGTTCTGGATGATCTTGGTGAACCGGGCGATCACCTCCTCGCGCGGAGTGGTACGCGCCCACTCGATCGCCTTGGCCACACCGGTGACGAAGGTTTTCGTGGTCTCCGGGTACTTCTTGATGAAGTCGGTCCGCAGCACGTACGGCCCGCCGTTGTACGGTCCGAACGCCTCGACGTCCTTCACGATCGGCCGCACGCCGCCTCCCGCGAGAGCACGGTCCTGCAGGACGCCGTTGAGCGCGGCGACGTCGATCTGGCCGTTGCGCAGGGCCTGTTCCGTGTTGATCGGGGGCAGGACGACGAGCTGTACCTGGTCGATCTCGGCGTCGGTGAGGCCGTTGCGCTTGAGCCAGGTGTCGAGGGCGGCCTCCAGGTTCGCGCCGACGGTGTTGACGCCGACTTTCTTGCCGATGAGGTCACGCGCGGTGCGGATCGGGCTGTCCTCCTTGACGTAGAAGCCCAAGAAGGTCTTGTCGTCGGAGCCGTAGTAGTTGACGACGGCCTTGATCGGGGCGCCGGCGTCGACGAGTTTGGCGACCGCGCCGGTGAAGGCGCCGCCGAAGTCGGTCTGGTCGGTCGCGGCGGACTGGATGTCCTGTGGTCCGCTGATCGTGTTGCCGACCCATTTGAGTTTGACCGGGCCGAAGTAGCCGAGGTCTTCGGCGAGTTCGGGGAAGGTGACGTTGTTCGCCGACCCCTGGTAGCGGAGTTCGAGTTTCTCCGGCTGCCCGGCCACGCCCGCCGGGGTCGCGGAGGCGCCGCAGCCCGACAGCGCCAATCCGGCGAGGAGCGCGGCGATCAAGGGCACTGGTTTCTTCACGGTGGGCTCTTTCGTTCGGGTTCGCGTCGTTGAGAAGATTCTTCGCAGGCCCGGCGGAGAGCGTCAATTTTGCGATTTAGTGAAGTAACTCAGGATGCGTTGGCGAGGTTCGTGAAAAGCGGATCTTCGTAGAGGGCGTTCAGCATGACCGCCGCGCCGGCCGTCGCCAGTTCGGTGCCCGGAAAGCTCGACGCCACAACGTTTTTCTCCGCGTCCTGGCAGATCCAGGAGCGCTGGGCGACCTCGTCCCGGATCGTGGAAAGGCAGCCGTCGACGTCGCGTACACTCTGGTCGAGCACGATGAGGATTTCCGGATTGAGGACGTCGAACAGCAAGGCTGCGGCCTGTCCGATGATTCTCGCGCGTTCCCGGAAAAGGGCGATGGCGCCTTTGTTTCCCGATGCCGCCAAATGGAGCACATCGGTGAAATCCGGTTCTTCGATGATGTGCGCTTCGACGGCCTTACGGGCGATCGTGCGCTCGGACACCGTCGCTTCGAGACAGCCGGATCGCCCGCAACGGCAGGGTTCCTCGCTGTCGTCGACCCGCAAATGCGCGACGGCGCCCGCCGCCGACCTCGGTCCATGATGGACGGTGTCCCCGGTCGCGAAGGCGGCGTCGACCACGTTGCCGGTGAACAACTGCACGACACTGCTCCGCGCTCGCGGTTGCCCCAGCAGGCGTTCGGCGTGGATGAGCGCCCGCGAATGCCCGTCGACGCGGACGTCGAGACCGGTGACCTCCGTGAGCAGTTCGCGCAACGGGACCCCGCGCCAGCCGAGCAACCCGTGCTCCACCACCGTTCCCGAGGCCTCGTCGACCCACCCGCCGGTCGCCACCCCCAGCCCGAGCGGCGTCCGCTCCGGCGCGTGTCCGACGAGGAGGTCGTCGAGCAGCTCCGCGATCTGCGCGGCCTGCACCGCGGGCTCGGCGCCGTGATGCGGGGCTTCCAGCTGTGCCAACACTTTCCCGCGCAGATCGAGCAGCCCGACGGTGAGATGGTCGACCGCGACATGCGCTCCGCACACCACGAACCGCTCCGTGTCGAGCTCCAGCGGCACAAACGGCCTGCCGACCGCGCCCGCGACCTCGGGCAGCTCGATGAGGAACCCGCGGCGCATCAGCTCCGCGACATGCCCCGTGACGGCCGCGGCACTCAGCCCGGTGCGGCGCGCGATGGTGCTGCGCGCTATCGCCCCTTCGTCCAGCACCACGCGGAGCACCGCGCTGGCACTGGCGCTCCGCCTGCCGGTCACGGTGCCGATGTTCGCAAGCGGGTGGCGGTGGGCCTAGGGCTCTCAGCATCCGGGAGCTGGTCAGGCGGTCAGGTCGCGGAAGAACTTGGCGCTGCGTTCACAACGGTCCTCGTACCCCCGTGCCCGGTAGAAGGCGTGCGCGCCGGTCCTGCGGCGGGAACTGCTGACCTCCATCGCGCCGCAGCCCCACCGCAGCGCCTGCTCCTCGGCGGCGGTGATCAGTGCGCGTCCGACGCCGGTACCACGTCGGGTCTCGTCCACCACCAGGGCCACGATCCGTCCCACGGCGCCTTCCCGCTCGAGAAGCGGGATCGCGACCACCGCGATGACCCCGACCACGGTGCCGTCGGACTCGGCGACGAACGCGGCGCCTTCGGGATGGCGGGCCCAGCGTTCGAGCCGGCCGCGTACGTCGGTCTCGTTGTTGTCGGGGTAGCCGAGCTCGGCGAGGAGGGTGGTCACGGCGGGGGCGTCGGTGGCACGGGCGTGGCGGATCTCCATGATCGCCATTAAAGCGGAGGGTCACGGAGGGCCGGCCCGAGTGGATTCGGCGTGACTCGTGTGTCCAGGCCCGGTACACGCGTGATTGGAGGCGGAACACGCCGGAGCCGCGTCCGCGGCGTGTCTTCCGGCTTCGGACACGCGAGATCCGGCTGGAAACACGCGAGATCCGGGTGCCGGGCCCACACAAGTGAACTCGCAGGTCAAGGACCTTGAGTCGGGATGACAGGATTTGAACCTGCGACCCTCCGCTCCCAAAGCGGATGCGCTACCAAGCTGCGCCACATCCCGTGACTTCCCCGATCTCCCGGGGGGTGTGCGCACAGCCTAGCGGGTCACGCTAAGCTGTTTTCGCACCCGGTACTTCGGGGGCACGCGGGTGTAGCTCAATGGTAGAGCCCTAGTCTTCCAAACTAGCTACGCGGGTTCGATTCCCGTCACCCGCTCCACAGCTCCACATCCGAACCCGCAGGCGCCTTGCCTGCGGGTTCTTTCGTTTCCGCTTCGGTCAGGCGGGGTCGGCGGGCTTGTTCTGCAGGCGGGTCCAGAGGTCGTTGATCGGCTTGGTTCCGGCGCCTACGACCAGGCCGGTCACCAGGAGGTCGAGCCAGAAGGCGATCTGGGTCCCTTGCGGATCGATGATGGCGCGGAGCAGGGTGATGTTGGCCCCGGCGGCCAGCAGGCAGGCGAGCCCAGTGGCGAAGCCCCAGGTCACGATGGCTGTCCTGCTTCGCGCCTCGGCCAGCTTGGTCTCGGCCTTGGCGACGTCAATGCCGGTTCCCGTCGAACGAGCGTTCCTGAGCTCGTTCTTCGCGTCGGCGGTGTTGGGGCCGAGAATCGGGGAGAAGGGCTGTACCAGCCGCTCGATCGCCAGCGCCAGCACAAAGAGCAAGGCGAACGCGTTGAAGTCGGCCGTGATCTGCGGCGGTTCGGTATCGCCCCAGATCTGATGCACCTTGTCCAAGGCGACGTAGTAGCCGCCGAGCAAGAGTCCGAAACCGGTCAGGAGGGTCCGGGGATTCGGCATGGTCGACTCCTTTGTCGAAGTTGCGCAGGAGTCGCGTCGAAGAATCTAGATGTTACGGAGCGTGTAACTATCCGGGTCTTGCCGTTACATATGGCCACAATTGGCAGATTCGCGTGCACACTCGATGTCGCGAAAGCCACTTTCAGGACATCTGACGTCCTGAAAGTGGCTTTCGCGACCCGCGGCCCACCAGGGGCCCCCGACCAACGCCTCAGTCGGACTCGGCGGGTGTCACGGCCTGCGAGAGGCCGCTGGAGGCGGCATCCGCCTCCAAATGGGCCGCGATCAGATCCAGCAGCTTGTCGGTGTCCACAGGCTTGGTCACGTAGTCGTCGGCGCCCGAAGCGAGCGTCCGCGCCTTGTCCTCCGCGGTCGCCTTCGCGGTGACGGCGATCACGGGCAGGTCTTCGTGCGCTGCCTCGGCGCGGATCGCGGTGATCGTGGCGTTGCCGTCCAGTTCGGGCATCATCACGTCCATCAGGACGAGCGCGGTGTCCTCGTGCCGTTCCAGCGCCCGGATGCCCGCGACGCCGGTCTCGGCGTAGATGACCTCCAGGCCGTTGCGTTCCAGTACGGCGGCCAGCGCGAAGACGTTGCGCAGGTCGTCGTCGACGATCAGGATCTTCTCGCCGTGGAACCGCTGCGACGGCGTCACCGGGATCACCTGCGGCACGGCCATGATCAGCGGGACCCCGCTCGCCGCGGCGGAGGTCGGGACCACCAGGTTCGACGCGCTCACCGGCAAATACAGGGTGAACGTGCTGCCCTTGCCGGGATCGCTGCGGACCCGCAGTTCGCCGCCGAGCAGTTCCGTCAGCTGCTGGCTGATCGACAGGCCCAGCCCGGTGCCGCCGTACTTGCGGCTCGTGGTGCCGTCGGCCTGGCGGAACGCGTCGAAGATGATCGCGAGTTTGTCCGGCGCGATCCCGATCCCGGTGTCCTCCACGGCGAACGCGAGGACGCCGGGGGCGTTGCGCAGCGAGTCGGCTTCGACCTCGCCCGGGTCGGCCATCCGGATGTGCAGGCGCACGCCGCCCTCGTCGGTGAACTTCGCCGCGTTGGACAGCAGGTTCCGCAGCACCTGCTGCACGCGGTGTTCGTCGGTGTGGATCGACGACGGCACCGGCGGGTCGATGAGGACGGCGAACTCCAGGCCCTTGTCCGACGTGAGCGGACGGCAGATCGATTCGACGTACTCGACCAGTTCGGGCAGCGTGACGTCGGACATCTGCAGATCCAGGTGCCCGGCCTCGACCTTGGCCATGTCGAGGATGTCGTTGATCAGCTGCTGCAGGTCGCTGCCCGCGGAGTAGATCGTCCGCGCGAACTGGATCTGCTTCTCCGACAGGTTCCCGTCCGGGTTCTCCGAGAGCAGTTTCGCGAGGATCAGCGCGCTGTTGAGCGGCGTCCGCAGTTCGTGCGACATGTTCGCCATGAACTCGGATTTGTACTGCGACGCCATGGTCAGCTGCCCGGCACGCTCTTCGAGCTCCTGACGCGCCTGCTCGATCTCGCTGTTCTTGACCTCGATGTCGCGGTTCTGCTGCGCCAGCAGCGCCGCCTTCTCCGCCAGATCCGTGTTGGACCGCCGCAGTTCCCGTTGCTGCGCCTGCAACTGCTCGGACCGCGCGCGCAGTTCCTGTGCCAGGCGCTGGGATTCGGTCAGCAGGGCCTCGGTGCGCGAGTTGGACTGGATGGTGCTGACGTTGACCGCGATGGTCTCCTTCAGCTGTTCCAGCAGGTCGATGTGCACGGTGCTGAAGGCGTTGATGGTCGCCAGTTCCAGCACGCCCAGCACCTCGCCCTGGAACAGCACCGGCAGCACGATCACGTTGACCGGCGCGGCCGAACCCAGTCCCGACGAGATGAGCGCGTACTCCGGCGGCGCTTCGTGGACCAGTATCGTGCGCCGGTCGACGGCGGCCTGCCCGATGAGCGATTCGCCGGGGGAGAACCGCAGGCCGTTCTGGGATTTCGCCAGCCCGTAGGTGGCGATGCTCTCCAGGACCACTTCTTCCTGCTCGTCTTCGCGGGCCAGGAAGAACGCGCCCTGCTGCGCGGACACCAGCGGCGTCAGCTCGGACAGGATCAGCGTCGCCACCGACGCGAGATCGCGGTGCCCCTGCATGAGCGCGGACAGCCGCGCGAGGTTGGTCTTGAGCCAGTCCTGCTCGCGGTTCGCCCGGGTGGTCTCCTTCAGGTTCGCGATCATCTGGTTGATGTTGTCCTTGAGTTCGGCCACCTCCCCGGACGCGTCGACGGTGATGTGCCGGGTCAGATCGCCGGCGGTCACCGCGGTGGCCACCTGCGCGATCGCGCGCACCTGGGTGGTCAGGTTCCCGGCCAGCTGGTTCACGCTTTCGGTCAGCCGCGACCACGTGCCCGCGACGCCGGGCACCTCCGCCTGACCGCCGAGCGTGCCGTCCGTGCCGACTTCGCGGGCGACACGGGTGACTTCGGAGGCGAAGGCCGAGAGCTGGTCGACCATCGTGTTGATGGTCGTCTTGAGTTCGAGGATCTCACCGCGCGCGTCGATGTCGATCTTCTTCGACAGATCGCCCTGCGCCACCGCGGTGGTCACCGTCGCGATGCTGCGGACCTGGCCGGTCAGGTTGTCGGCCATGACGTTCACGTTGTCCGTCAACGCCTTCCACGTGCCCGCCACGTTCGGCACGCGGGCCTGGCCGCCGAGGATGCCTTCCGTACCCACCTCGCGGGCGACGCGGGTGACCTCGTCGGCGAACGCGCGCAGCGTCTCGACCATGCTGTTGATCGTCTCGGCGAGGACGGCGACCTCGCCCTGCGCGTCGATCGAGATCTTCTTCGACAGGTCGCCGTTCGCCACCGCGGTGGTCACCGTCGCGATGCTCCGCACCTGGTCGGTGAGGTTGGTGGCCATGACGTTGACGTTGTCGGTGAGGTCCTTCCAGGTCCCGGCGACGCCGCGCACCTGCGCCTGGCCGCCGAGCTTGCCTTCGGTACCGACCTCGCGCGATACCCGGGTGACTTCGTCGGCGAACGCCGAAAGCTGGTCGACCATGATGTTGACGGTGTTCTTGAGCTCCAGGATCTCGCCGCGCGCGTCGACGATGATCTTCTGCGTCAGGTCGCCCTTCGCGACGGCGGTGGTGACCTGGGCGATGTTCCGGACCTGGTCGGTCAGGTTGTTCGCCATGAAGTTGACGTTGTCGGTGAGGTCCTTCCACGTCCCGGCCACGCCGGGCACCTGCGCCTGACCGCCGAGCCTTCCGTCGCTGCCGACCTCGCGGGCGACGCGGGTGACCTCGTCGGCGAACGCCGACAGCTGATCCACCATCGTGTTCAGCGTGTTCTTCAGTTCGAGGATCTCGCCCTTGGCGTCGACGGCGATCTTCTGCGACAGGTCGCCCTTCGCCACCGCGGTCGCCACCTGGGCGATGTTGCGCACCTGCGCGGTGAGGTTGTTCGCCATGAAGTTGACCGACCCGGTGAGGTCGCGCCACGTCCCGGCGACCCCCGGCACCTGCGCCTGGCCGCCCAGCTGACCTTCCGTGCCGACCTCGCGGGCGACGCGGGTGACCTCGTCGGCGAACGACGAGAGCTGATCCACCATCGTGTTGACGGTCGTCTTCAGTTCGAGGATCTCGCCGCGCGCGTCGACCGTGATCTTCTGGGTCAGGTCGCCCTTCGCCACCGCCGTGGTGACCTGGGCGATGTTGCGGACCTGGTCGGTCAGGTTGTCGGCCATCTGGTTCACCGAATCGGTGAGCCCGCGCCACGTCCCGGCCACGCCCGGCACGGTCGCCTGGCCGCCGAGACGGCCTTCGCTGCCGACCTCGCGCGCCACCCGCGTGACCTCGTCGGCGAACGACGACAGCTGGTCGACCATCGTGTTCAGCGTGTTCTTGAGTTCGAGGATCTCGCCCTTGGCGTCGACGTTGATCTTCTGCGAGAGGTCGCCCTTCGCCACCGCCGTGGCCACCTGGGCGATGTTGCGGACCTGGTCGGTCAGGTTGTCCGCCATCAGGTTCACCGAGTCGGTGAGGTCGCGCCACGTGCCCGCCGCGCCGGGGACCTGCGCCTGACCGCCGAGACGGCCTTCGCTACCCACCTCGCGCGACACCCGGGTCACTTCGTCGGCGAACGACGAGAGCTGGTCGACCATGATGTTGACGGTGTTCTTGAGCTCCAGGATCTCGCCGCGCGCGTCGACGTTGATCTTCTGGGTCAGATCGCCCCGCGCCACCGCGGTGGTCACCTGGGCGATGTTGCGCACCTGGTCGGTCAGGTTGCTGGCCATCACGTTGACGTTGTCGGTGAGATCACGCCAGGTGCCCGCCACCCCCGGGACCTCGGCCTGACCGCCGAGCCGTCCTTCGGTGGCGATCTCGCGGGCGACTCTGGTGACCTCGGTCGCGAACCGCGAAAGCTGCTTGATCAGCCCGTTGACCGTCTTCGCGACTTCGGCGAACTGGCCCTGCAGCGGCCGGCCGCCGACTTCCAAGGGCATCGGCTCGGACAGATCGCCCTCGGCGACCGCGCCGAGGACGCGGTTGAGCTCGGCCGTGGGCCTGCTCACGTCTTCGATCAGCCCGTTGACGACGTCGACCGCGGTGGCCCAGCCGCCGGGACCGATCTCGGCCGCGACGCGCTCGGTCAGCCTGCCTTCCTTGCCGACCGCCTCGCGGACGCGCAGGAGTTCGGTCACCAGTCGCTGGTTCCGTTCGGCGATGTCGTTGAAGGCGCCCGCGAGCTGGGCCGCGAGCCCGTCGCCGTGCGCCACGAGCCGCCGCCGGAAGTTGCCGTCCCCGAGGTCACGAGCCGCCGCGAGCAGGCGTTCCAGGGTCGCTTCGTCCACCTGGCCGCCACCACCTTCCACGGGGATCCGGTCCCTTTGGGAGTGCTGTGTCATCTGTGTCGACCCTCTCCACCACGCATGCCAAGCCATGGTCGTCGCATCAGCGTGCCATGATTCGACCTACACTTCGAGCCAGTCCGCCCGCTCACACTGCGCTACCCGCCAGGCAGGAGGAGGTCCGGGAATGGTGTCACGGCCGGCCCCGGCCTCGACGTCGCTCCCCTCGGAGTCGTCGACGGCGACCAGCGAGGGCGCTCTGCCCGAATCCGGGCGGTTCTGGCGTGAGCTGCTGGAAGACGTCCGTGACGCGGTGCTCGTGCAGGACGTCGGCGGCGCGTTGCGCTGGTCGAATCCCGCCGCCCGCGAGCTGTTCGGCGGCGGCCGCCCGATACTGACCGCCGAAGGTCCCGACGTCGGGCATGTCGAGCACACCGGCCGCCGGTTCCCGGCCCGGATCCGGACGCTGCCCGGCGGCTGGCACGCGTGGACGGTGACCTCCGCGGTCGCGGCCGACGGTCCCCGCGTGGACGGTTTCCTCGCCGCTTCGGCACCCAGGCTCGCCTCCGCGCGAGGGCGGCACGGCACGGCGAAGGTGATCGCCGAGGTCGCCGCCGCCGAACTCGCCGACTGCGTGTTCGTGCTGCTGCCGACCACCCGTGGCCGGTGGGAATGGTGGAGCTGCGATCACCGCACCAATCACGGGCACGGCCGGATCCGCCGGGTGCCGGCCCAGCTCGCGCCGGTGCTCGCCGGCACCTTCGCCTCCACCGAGGAACTCGAAGCCAAAGCGGTGCCGGAGGAGGAGATCGCGACGCTGCCCGCGATCGTCGCGGAACGGCTCGCCGTCCATCCGTCCGTGACCGTGGTCTCACTGGGGTTCGACGGCGGCGCCGGGGTCACCGGGGCGGTGGTGCTCGGCAGGCGCGGCGCGCCCGCGTTCGGCGAGGACCACCCGCGCGCGGTGACCGAGTTCGCCCGCGCGGCAGGGACGGCGCTGGCGAACGCGCATCGCTACGCCCGCCAGGAAGAGGCCACCCGCGGCCTGGAGACCACGCTGCGCCCGACCCCGCCGCCGGACGTCCACGGCGTCAAGTTCGACGTCTGGTACGAGCCGTCGGGCGGTCTGCTCGACGTCGGCGGCGATTTCTACGACGTCCTGCCGCGCGAAGGCGGCGGTGCGATGTTCGTCCTCGGCGACGTCTGCGGGAAGGGCGCCGAGGCGGCCGCGCTCACCGGCCGGGTCCGGCAGACCCTCGCCGCGCTCGACCTCGTCGAGCACGACAACACCACGTTGCTGAGCCTGCTCAACTCCCTGCTCATCACCGGCGGCAGCGGCCGGTTCGCCACGCTGGTGCTCGGTTCGGTGCTGGCGAACGAAGACGGTCTCGGCGTCACCTTGGCCTCAGGGGGCCATCCCGCGCCGCTGGTGGTGCGCCGTCGTGGCGGCGTCGACGAGATCACCTTGCCCGGCACACTGGTCGGGATCTCGCCGCAGGCGCGGTTCGCCGAGACGGCCATCCGGCTGGGCGAGGGCGACGTCTGCCTGCTCTACACCGACGGCATCACCGAAGCGCGTCACCATGAGCGTCCGTCGGACCTGTTCGGCGACGAGCGGTTGCGGGAACTGCTGGTCGGCTGCCAGGGGATGTCCGGCCGCGAGGTGGTAGCCCGGGTCCGCTCCGCGGTGCGGGAATGGCTCGGCAGCGGGACGCACGACGACATCGCCGTCCTGGCCATCGAGGCCTCACGACCCGTTCAGTAGCCGCACCACCGCACGCTCCACGATGTCGCGGGCCTCGTCGGGATCGGAGATCTTCTCCGCCCGTCGCGTCGCACGCGCGATCGTCCGGTCCCGGCGGTAGGCGGTGATCACGCGAGGGTCCACATAGGACCGTCGCGCCACGGCCGGCGTGTTGCCCAGTCCTTCGGCGACTTCGGCCATCACGGCCTTCTCGACCCGCTTCAATCCTCTTTCACTGGAAGGCTTTTCGGTCTCCGCGAAGGCGGAAGCGGCGAGGACGGTGGCGTTCCAGGTGCGCAGGTCCTTGGCCGTGAAGTCGTCGCCCGTGAGTTCCTTGAACCGCTCGTTGAGGTCTTCGGCCCGGATCTCCTGCCACCCGCGACCGTTCCGGTAGGCGAGCAGGCGCACCTCGTCACCGCGGGCACGCCTGAGCGAGCGGATCAGCCGGACGAGGCCCTCGTCCCGCAGCCGGACCTTCCGCTGGATCCCGCCTTTCGCCGGATAGTCGCAAAGCAGGCAGCCTTCCCGGATCGAAACGTGCTCGCACAGCAGGGTCGCCACCCCGTGCGTGCCGTTCTCGTCGGCGTAGCTTTCGCCACCGGTCCTGAACACGCCGAGGTCGAGCATGCGGAGCGCGCCGGCCAGGACCCGTTCGCGGGTGAGGCCGCGGGAAGCGAGATCCTCCCGGATGGTCCGGCGCAGCCGGGGGAGGCGCCGCGCCAGCGTGAGGACGCGCTCGTGCTTCTCCTCGTCGCGGGCCCGTCGCCATTCTCCGTGGTACAGGTACTGCTTCCGGCCCGCGTCGTCGACTCCGACGGCCTGGATGTGGGCGTTCTCGTGCGGCGCGATCCATACGCGCCGCCACGCGGGCGGGATCGCCAGCGCCTCGATGCGCTCGATCGTCTCCTCGTCCTTCAGCGGTTCGCCGTCCGGCGTCAGGTAGCCGAAACCCCGGCCTCTTCGCCGCCTCCCGATACCGGTGGAGCCCAGATCCGCTCGCCGCAATCGCATGCGCGGCGAATACCCCCGGTGATCGCGGTTCATGCCCATGGTTCGGCGAGGCCGCCGCGGGGTAGCCGGGGGCGAACACGACTTCAGGAGGGAACCGATGACGACATCGCTCAACGGACGCCGCGTGGCCATCCTCGTCGCGGACGGCGTGGAACAGGTCGAACTGGTCGAACCCCGCAAGGCGGTCACGGACGCCGGGGCCACCGCCGAGATCGTCTCGCTGGAACCCGGCGAGATCCAGGCCATGAACGGCGACATCGACAAGGCGGACAAGTTCACCGTCGACCGGGTCGTCAAGGACGTCACGGTCGACGACTTCGACGCGCTCGTCCTGCCCGGCGGCACGATGAATCCGGACAATCTGCGCGTGGACGAGAACGCGGTCCGCTTCGTGCGCGACTTCGTGAACAGCGGAAAGCCCGTCGGGGTGATCTGTCACGGGCCGTGGACGCTGGTCGAGGCCGACGTGGTCCGCGGCCGCACGCTCACGTCGTACCCGAGTGTGCGCACCGACATCCGCAACGCCGGCGGCACCGTCGTCGACCAGGAGGTGGTCGACGACAACGGCCTGATCTCCAGCCGGAACCCCGGCGACCTGCCCGCGTTCTGCGCCGCGATCGTGGCCCGATTCGCCGGATAAACGAGTGGCGCACGTCACAATGATGGGGGATCGTGGTGGGCAGAGGAGGAGGTGCCGCGATGACCGTGCACGCCAGACGCTACGGCCGTTGGTGCCGTGAGCACTTCGAGACCGAACACGAGCCGGAGCAGCCGTCGGCCGAGACCGAGGCCGCCCCGGAGGTCACCGACGTCCAGGCCGAGCAGGCCCAGGCCGGTGACGCTCCGGAAGCGAGACCGGGTTCGCTCAACTGAGCGGTCGGCGGTACCAGACCCGCTTCGGGCCGGGCAGGCCGATCCGCGACACCAGATCGGTCACCACCCCGCCGATGATCAGCCACAGCAGGGCGGCGAGGCCGTCGTTGAACAGCGTCCGGGGTTTGAGCCCTTCCGGGGTGAACAGGTTCCGCAGCCCGAGCGAGACCGCTCGCGACCACTGGTCGATCAGCTGCGCGAACCCGTTCCCCGGATTGGCTTCGCCGAACACCAGCAGGATGTGCACGATCAGCACCAGCGCGAAGATCCAGCAGATCGCGTGGACGAGGGCGTTGACGATCCGCACGACACGGATCCTGGCGGGCGTCTGTTCGACGATCTCTTCCGGTGGCTCACGCGGGTCGTTGATGTAGGTCATCGCCGTCTCCCATCATCGTCCACTGTGGACACCCGGCCGGGCGGTCGCTCAGCCGGGAGGGCCTGGCTTGCTCTTCGTCGGCGGGCTCGGCCGGGTCTTGCTCGGCTTGCCCGAGGTGGTCTGCCGCTCGCTGGCGGCGGTCGTGTCCCTCGGGGTCGAGGTGGCGTCGATGCTTTCGGTGGCACCGGACGGATCCGAGGAGGCGGGCACGTCTTCGGTCACCACGACGGTGGCGTTGCTCGCCTTCGGGCCGCGGGTGGCCACCTCGGCCGCCTCCGACGACCGCGGCCCCTGGCCCGCCACCGGGGCGGACGAGCCGGTCGCCGCAGGGGGTATCAGGCCGCCAGGCTGAACCGGCTGATCCGCCGGGGCCTGGTTCATCGCGAGCAACACCCCGATGGTGATCGCGGCGGCGGGCGCGCTGATGGCGGCGACCACGGCCGCCCGTTTGCGGGTGGCGGGCGCGAGATGGGCGACCTTCGTACCGGTGGAATCCTCCAGCAGGATCCGGGAGATCGCCGCGGCCGTCGGGCGCTGCGACGGTTTCCGCGCCGTCATCCCGCGCAACAGCGTCGTCATGGTGGCCGACAGTCCGGAGGGGATCCGCGGCGGCCGGTGCAGCCGTCCGACCGCGGCCTCGACCGGGGTCCCGGTGTACTCCCGTTCCCCGGACAGGCATTCGAGCAGGACCAGGCCGAGCGAATAGACGTCGGCGGGCGGGCCGACGTTCTCGCCGCGGACCTGTTCGGGCGCCATGTACGCCGCCGTGCCGACGACACCGCCGGTCTCGGTCACCCTGGTCGCGTCGAAGGCGTGCGCCACCCCGAAGTCGCCGATCAGCGGGCCGTCGTCGGCGATCAGGATGTTCGCCGGTTTGAGGTCACGGTGGGTGATGCCGTGCGCGTGGACGTGCGCGAGCGCGTCGGCCAGCCGGGCGGTCAGCTCGACGACCTCGTCCTGGGGAAGCGGGCCGGAGCGCAGCCGCTGGGCCAGGTTCGGCCCGTCGACCAGGCGCATCGTGAGGTAGGTGTAGCCGTCGTCGGTGCCCGCGTCGTACAGCGGGACGAGTCCGGGGTGGCGGACCGCGCTGAGCGTCTGGATCTCCTGCTGGCGGCGGCGCTCGTCCCGGGTCATCGTGTCGGCGTGGAACAGCTTCAGTGCCACTTCACGCTGTTCGAGCAGGTCGCGGGCGCGGAAGACGCGTGCGGTCGCGCCGCGTCCGAGCAGCTCGCCGACCTCGTAGCGGCCGGCGAGTTTGCGCGGGAGATGGTCCGGGTCGTGGACGTTCAGGCTGAACCGGCGTTGAGTGGTCCCGGCATCGGGTTCCTCCTCCTCGTCACCGCCAGCACGCGAACCCGCGTCGTCCATCGGTGCTACCTCCGTCTCACCGGCCGAACGCCGTATACCCGGTCCGGCCCCGGGCGAAACAAGGGTGGGGAGCCTACCGGAGAAGATCCGCGGGTTCACCCCGAACGGCGGGCAACCCCGGCGCGGGCCGTACGTCTCGTGGTCATGAAGCCGAACCGGTGGGCCGCGCTCGCCGCCGCCGCACTGACCGCCCTCGCCGTCTTCACCCCGCCCGCCGTCGCCGATCCGCTGGTGCCCAAGGGTTTCGCCCCAGCGTCGACGAGCTGGACCGGGCCGTCGCGCGGATTCGTCCTCGGGTTCTCGCCGTGCGGGAAACCGGGATGGTGCGCGTCCCTGCTGTCGACGACCGACGGCGGGAAGCGGTGGCGGCGCGCGGGCGAACCGCCGATCTCGTTGCCGGACAACCACAATCAGGTCAAGCTCACGGTGATCGACGAGCGCGACGTCTTCCTTTCCGACGGCACCAGGCTGCTCGCCAGCCACGACGGTGGCGGCAACTGGTCCGAGGTCAGGCTCGCCGGGGTTCGGGAACCCTTCTATATTTCGAAGATCACCGAAGCGGGCCCTCGGGTGTTCGCGATGGTCACCGGTTTCGGCAGCCCGTCGACGACGACGTTGTACGCCGGGATCTCCGGCACGCGGCTTCTCCTGCCGGTCCCGGGATTCACCGTCACCGGCGCCACGACCTACGGCGACATCGCCACGAGCGGCGGGGTCCAGGTGTCCATGGGGGCGGATTACCGCGTCCAGAAGTACTGGACTTCTTCGGACGGCTTGACCTTCGCGACCGCGCCGCCGCCCTGCCCGGCGGACAGTTCGGCTTCGCTGAGCGGAGTACGGCGGGGACAG
Organism: Amycolatopsis japonica; assembly: GCF_000732925.1. NCBI lineage: Bacteria > Bacillati > Actinomycetota > Actinomycetes > Pseudonocardiales > Pseudonocardiaceae > Amycolatopsis > Amycolatopsis japonica. The sequence continues at coordinate 6,342,966 of NZ_CP008953.1, read as the reverse complement.
GTGCTCGCGCTGTGCAGCGGGGGACCGGGGACACCGCAGCCGGGCGCGACCGTCCGGCGGCTGTGGCGCGCGCCGAAGCTCGGCGGGCATTTCATCGGGACGGCGCAGGCGCCGACCCTCGGCATCAACCAGAGCTTCAGCGCCGCCTCACCCACGGCGGCGACCGTCGCGGCGGAAGGCGGCGGCACCGGCTTCCTGCACAGCACCGCCGACGGCGGCACGACCTGGACGACGACCGTGCTCAGCGGCCGCGGGGTCTGCCTCAACGATCTGGACTTCCCGGACGAACGGGTCGGCGTGGTCGTGGACGGTCTGCCGGACGCCGATGGCGGGTCCGCCGTGTACCGCACGACCGACGGTGGACGCACCTGGCGCGAACTCGGCTTCGGGTGATCGTCGCAGGTAGCCAAGGCCCTTGGGGAGGTTCACGGGGGTGCACGCCATGTCGTAATCTGTGTACGGTCCGTCGATGTCGAGGGAGCCGTGGGCACGTTCGCGTGGCCTGTGCGCGGCTGAAGGGTGGAACGTGTCCATGACTTCGGACGAGGTCCGGTCTGTGCCGAGGCGCCCGCTCCCCCTCGACTACAGCAAGCCCAATCTCGCCCGGATGAAGGACGTCCTGCTCGGCGGGCACGACCACTACGAGGTCGACAGGCAGGCCGTCGTGGACCTGCTCGCCCTCGCCCCCGACGCCGCCGCGATGGCCAAGGAGTTCCGCGCCTGGGCGAACCGGGTGGTCCGCTTCCTCGCCGACGCCCGCGGTATCGACCAGTTCCTCGATCTCGGCTCCGGGCTGCCCACCGCGGAGAACACCCATCAGGCGGCGCAGCGGTACAACCCGGACGCGCTGGTCGTGTACGTCGACCACGACCCGGTGGTCCAGGCGCACGGCCTGGCGCTGCTGGAGGACCACCTCGTCCACGTGAGCGGCGCGGATCTGACCGATCCCGCGCGGACCCTCGCCGATCCGGTGGTCGCCGAGCACATCGAACTCGACCGCCCGGTCGCGGTGATCCTGAACTCGGTGCTGCACCACATCGAAGACCTCGGCAAGGCGCGGGCCGTCGTGCGCGCCTATGTCGACGCGATCGCGCCGGGGTCCTATGTGCTGATCACGCACGACTTCACACCCGGCGAGGGCTCGCGTGGCGCACTCGCCCGGAAGCTCGACGATCTGATGGCCGGCACCGGGCACCGCACGGTCCATCGCGGGCGAGATGAGATCGAGTCGCTGTTCGACGGGCTGGAGATCCTCGAACCCGGCGTGGTGCACCTGCACGAGTGGTGGCCGGAGGGGCCGCGTCTCGCTCCGCTGACGGAGCTGAACCACCTGAGCCTCGGTGGTGTGGGGATCAAGCCTTAACGGGTCGCCCGACCGCCGGCGGCATGCCGCGAAAGCCACTTTCGGGACATCAGACGTCGCGAAAGTGGCTTTCGCGACGTCGGGAACGCGCGCGGCGTCAGGCTTTCAACGAGCCGAAGAACGCCGTCAGTTCGTCGTGAGCGGCGCCGAAATCCTCGGTGTTGCCGGTGATCGCCAGTTCCAGGGTCTCGCCGTCGGACAGTTCCAGTGTCAGGTACGTGGTCAGCTTCCGGCGCGGGAAACCGCCCGCGACGATGTCCGACAACGGGATCCGCCGGGCGCCCGGTTCGGCGCGCAGATCGTCGAGGCCGCGCTCCCGCAGCTTCCGGATCCGCTTGCGGTCGGACACCCCGCGCGCCCCGATCAGGCCGGCGAGGCCGCGGCGGATCAGCACCGAACGCGCCATCGGCAGCAGCACCACTTCGGTGTCGCAGACGATCAGGTCGTAGAGCTTCCGTTTGGCCTTCAACGCGGTGAACAGCCCGAGCATGCGGGCTTCGGCGGGATCCGGCTCCGGTTGGGGTTCCTGTTTGCAGAAGTAGGCGGCGGGCACGCTCAGCAGCTGCAGGTTGTGGACCAGTTCGTCGACCGCGCGCGGGCTGCGCACCGCCGCGCCGACCAGTTCGGCGACGTCGAACGGCTCGCCGTCGCCGAGGCACAGTTCCCAGCCGCCGCCCCAGTTCAGGCGGTGCGCGGCGACACCGTTGTCGATCATCGCGGCGGTGACGGTGTCGGCGAACAGTTCGGTCAGCAGTTCCAGGCCCTCTTCGCGCGACGGGGCCCGCAGGGGTTTCGCGAGCGCGTCGGCGTCGCCGTCACGCAGGACCCGCACGACCTCGCCGATCGTGCCGCGCGGCGCCAGCCTGCTCTCGATCCCGGCCGCGGTCAGCAGCCGCGCGCCCTCCGCCACCGACGCACGGCCCGCGCGTTTGACGACCTCGTCCCAGTCCGCGCGCGGCCCGACGTCGCGGATCAGCACGTCCAGCTCCGCCTCCGGCACGTCGACCTTCGGCGCGCCCAGCAGCGACCAGCCCGGTCGCGCGTCCGGCTTCACCGGGTTGTCCGGGACGCCCGCCAGAGCGGCGATACGCCGTTTCGTGGGCGGGTGGCTGTCGTACTTCGAGAGCTCTTCGCCGTCGATGACGTCTTCGGCGTACTCGGCCACCCAGTCCCGCTGGACGGGGTGGTTGAGGTACGAGCGGAACCCCAGCAGCACCGGGGGAGTACGCCGCGCCGCCGCGCCGAGCGAGAGATAGCGCTCGGCGTAGTCCTTCCACAGCGGGCTCAGCGTCGCGGCCTTCCGCAGTGCCGCTGCCGCCGTGCGGCTGCCCGCGGCGAGCACGGACGCCTCGTCGGCCTGCAGTTCCTGCCGCCGGTTCGCCGACCGCGCGACCAGCAGGTACAGCTTCGAGTAGGCGGAGAGCAAGGCCCTGGCAGGGCCGCCGTCCAGCCTGTCGACGGTGAAGGCGAGTGTCTGGGTGCCGCGGTAGGTCAGCGCGAGCAGGCGGGTGTGGCCGCCGCTGTAGTGGCCGAGTTCGTGCGCGAGGACCGACCGCAGCTCGCTGACGCTCATCGCCGCCAGCAGCGGCAGCCCGATCAGCATCGTGCGGCGGCCCGGCCGCAGACCGAGGAACCGGGCGTCCTCGCTGACCGCCGCGTTGATCTCGCCGATCAGCACGATCTCGTCCGGCGGCCGCGTCTTCACCTGCGCGGCGAGGTCGTCGATCATCTCCCACAACGCGGGATGGGCGTCGCGGTCCAGCCGCGGCCCCTCGATCGGGGGACGCCGCGCCCGCAACGCGCTCAGCAGCCCGAAGGCGAGCGCGACCATGATCGCCAGCCCGCCGAACATGACGTAGGTGCCGATCTTGCCCTGGATCCGCAGGCCCGCAAGCACACTGGCGACACCCACCGCGACGACCACCACCGGGAACGCCACGAGCAGAAGTGTCGCGAGGACGGCGCGTCCTCGGGCCTGCATCGTCGGTTACCTCTTTTCGCACAAGTGCCGTCTGTGCGGCCGAATAGTAACCGGCTACGCAGCGGGCTCGTGCGAGAACAAAGCGCTACGCCCGCTACCTGCGAAAGTCCGTGAAGGCCTCCTTGAGGGACCCTGGGTCCCTCAAGGAGGCCTTCACGGACTTGTGCCTACGCGACGTTGAAGGTGTCGGGATCCGGCCCGGTCCGCTCGCCCCGGTCCAGCACGGTCAGCGAAGCGATGTCCTCCTCCGACAGCGTGAACCCGAAGACGTCGAGGTTCTCCTTGATCCGCGACGGGGTCACGGACTTCGGGATCACGACGTTGCCCAGCTGCAGATGCCACCGCAGCACGATCTGCGCCGGCGTGCGGCCGTGCTTCGACGCCAGCGCCTTCACCGCGTCCTCGCCGAGCAGGTCGCCGCCCTTGGCCAGCGGGCTCCACGCCTCGGTAGCGATGCCGTGCTTCGCGTCGTATTCGCGCACCTCGGCCTGCTGCAGGTACGGGTGCACCTCGACCTGGTTGACCGCCGGGGTCACGGAACCGGCGTCGGCCAGCCGGTCGAGATGCGCGGGCTGGAAGTTGGACACGCCGATCGCGCGCACCCGGCCGTCGGCGTAGAGCTTCTCGAAGGCCTTCCACGTGTCGCGGTAGAGATCGCGCTCAGGCGTCGGCCAGTGGATGAGGTAGAGGTCCAGGTGCTCCAGGCCCAGTTTGGCCAGGCTGGCGTCGAACGCCTTCAGCGTGGCGTCGTAGCCCTGTTCGCTGTTCCACAGCTTGGTGGTGATGAACAGCTCGTCGCGGGCGATCCCGGACTCGGCGAGTGCCTTGCCGACGCCCGCTTCGTTGCCGTAGATGGCGGCGGTGTCGATGCTGCGGTAGCCCGCGTCCAGCGCGGCCTTGACCGCGGCGGTGGTCTCCTCGTCCGGCACCTGGAAGACGCCGAACCCGAGCTGCGGCATCTCCACCCCGTTGTTGAGCTTGACGGTGGGAATGTCGGTCACTTGCGTTCCTTTCATGGGTGTTTCCGGTTCAGGCGGCGGGGGCCAGTTCGGCGCGACGAGCCTTTCGCCGCCCGTGATCGAGCATGCCTGAGATGACCGCGACCAGCAGTCCGGCGAGCGCGAGCGCGGCGCCGATCCAGTTGGGCGCGGTGTAGCCGAGACCGGCGTCGATGGCCTTGCCGCCGAGCCACGCGCCCCCGGCGTTGCCGAGGTTGAACGCGGCGATGTTGGCCGCCGAAGCCAGCGCGGGCGCGCCTTCGGCCTTGTTCATGACGCGGGCCTGCAGCGGTGCGACGGTCGCGAAACCGGCGGCGCCGAAGACCGCGATGGTGATCGCGGCGGGGAGCTGGGCGTGCGCGGTGAAGACGAACACGACCAGGACGGCCGCGAGCACGGCGAGGATGACGTACAGGCTGGGCATCAGCGACCGGTCGGCCGCCTTGCCGCCGAGCAGGTTGCCGACGAACAGGCCGCCGCCGAACAGCACCAGCAGCCAGGTCACCGCGCCGGGGGAGAAGCCCGCGACCTCGGTCATCATCGGGGCGATGTAGGTGAAGGACGCGAACACCCCGGCGAAGCCGAGCGCGGTCATCGCCAACGCGAGCCATACCTGCGGGCGCCGGAACACGGCCAGTTCGCTGCGCAGCCCGGCGCTCTGCGTCGTCGCCTGCACGGGGACCAGCGCGAGGATCCCGATCAGGCCGATCACGCCGAGCGCGCTGACCGCCCAGAACGTCGAGCGCCAGCCCAGCGCCTGGCCGAGCGCGGTCCCGGCGGGCACGCCGAGCACGTTGGCGACGGTCAGGCCGGTGAACATCATCGCGATGGCGCCCGCCTGTTTGGTCGGCGCGACCAGGGAGGCGGCGACGACCGCGCCGACGCCGAAGAACGCGCCGTGCGACAGCGCGGCGACCACGCGGCCGGTCATCAGCAAGCCGTAGGTGGGGGCCAGCGCGGACACGACGTTGCCGGCGATGAACAGGACCATCAGGCCGACCAGGACCGTCTTGCGCGGCACCCGCGACGCGAGCGCGGTCAGCAGCGGCGCGCCGACCACGACGCCGAGCGCGTAGCCGGAGATCAGCAGCCCGGCGGAGGGGATCGAGACGCCGAAGTCGCCCGCGACCTCGGGCAGCAGCCCCATGATCACGAACTCGGTGGTGCCGATACCGAAGGCACTGATCGCCAGTGCGAGCAGAGCGGCAGGCATTGGAGGCTCACTTCTTCCCGTAGAGTGGTGTTGGCTGGCGTTGGCAACTACGGGCGTCTGAAATAGTTGCACGCGCCGTATATTGCACACGCTTGATGATGCATGACGCAACGAAGCTCGGGCAACCGGGGAAGAGGTGAACCGTGTCACTGGCCGACGACGCCGTGGAGGCACGCGCGCAGGGCTGGCGGACCCTCGCCGCGCTGCACGCGCGGATCGAGGACGCGCTCGAGCGCGCGCTGGCGCAGCAGCACTCGCTGTCCGTGAGCGAGTACACCGTGCTGGACGTGCTCGCCCGTCAGGACGGTTTCCACCTGCGGATGAACCAGCTGTCGAACGCCGTCGTGCTCAGCCAGTCGGCGACGACGAGGCTGGTCTCGCGGCTGGAGGACCGGGGGCTGCTGCAGCGGTACCTGTGCGCGGACGACCGGCGGGGGATCTACACGGAGGTCACGCCGTCGGGGCAGGAGCTGCTCGCGGCCGCGCGGCCGACGCACGACACCGTCCTCTCCGACGCGCTCGCCGCCGCCGAGGAACTCCCCGAACTCGCGCCTTTGGTCGCCGCGCTCGGAAAGCTCACCTTCGCCCGCTCCTGACCCCCCGCATTTCGTCCTCTGAATGCGATCGTTGCGCGCGCAAGGACCGCATTCAGAGGACTAAACGCGGGCGGGCTGGCAAGGTGAGGGCGTGGACGATCTTCTGTTGCGCCGGGTCCGGGTCGGCCTGGCGGGTTCCCTGTCGGACGTGCGGATCGAGGGCGGCCGGGTCGCGGCCATCGCGGGCCCGGGGCAGGCGGGTGAAGCGTCGGAGATCCTGGACGGGCACGGCGGCACCTTGCTGCCCGGTCTGGTCGACACGCATGTGCACACCGCTCAGTGGTCGGCCGCGCGCCGCCGGATCCCGTTGGGGGAGGCGACCTCCGCCGCGCACACGGTCGAGCTCGTGCTCGCCCATCTCCTGGCGAATCCGGCACCACCCGGCGAACTCGTGCTCGGCGCCGGGTTCCGCGACGGTCTCTGGCCCGACGCCCCGCACAAGGATCTGCTGCAGAAGGCGCTGCCAGGGCATCCGGTCGCGCTCTTCAGCGCCGACCTCCACACGCTGTGGCTCAGCCCCGCCGCGCTGAAGCTCATCGGCCGCGAGCATCCCACCGGGGTGCTGCTGGAAAACGACTGCATGAGCGCGACGGCCGAACTCCCGGTCGCCCCCGACGACGTCATCGACGGCTGGGTCGCCGACGCCCTCGACGCGGCGGCCGCCCGCGGTGTCACCAAGATCGTTGACTACGAGTACGCCGACACCGTCACCGACTGGCGGCGACGGCTGGCGCGGAAACCGCTGCCGGTCCGGGTTTCCTGCGTGATCGCGAAGTACCTGCTCGACACGGCCATCGAACGCGGCCACCGCTCCGGTGACGTCCTGGAGGGCAGCGGCGGGCTGCTCACCGTGGGCCCGTTCAAGCTGTTCGTCGACGGTTCGCTGAACACGCGCACCGCGTACTGCGTGGGCCACTACGCCGGAACCGAGTCCCACGGGCTGCTCGAACTGCCGCCCGAGGAACTGGAACCGTTGATGCGCAAGGCTTCCGAGCACGGTCTCTCACCCGCGGTGCACGCGATCGGCGACCACGCCAACAAGATCGCGCTCGACGCGTTCGCGAACGTCGGCTGCGCGGGCCGGATCGAGCACGCGCAACTGCTGCGTTCCGAGGACGTCGCCCGCTTCGCCGAGCTGGGGGTCGTGGCGAGTGTGCAGCCCGCCCATCAGCCGGACGACCGCGACGTCGCCGACCGGCACTGGCACGGCTGGACCGATCGGGCGTTCCCGTACGGCGCGCTGCACCGCTCCGGGGTACGCCTGGAGTTCGGCTCGGACGCGCCGGTCGCGCCGCTGGACCCGTGGGACGCGATCGCGTCGGCGGTCAGCCGCACCGACGACGACCGTCCGGCGTGGCATCCCGAGCAGGCCATGCCGCTGGAGGCCGCGCTCGCGGCGTCGTCCGGCGGCCGGACCGGGGTGGCCGTGGGCGACGTCGCGGATCTGGTCGTCACCGCGGTGGATCCGGTGCGCCTGTCCCCGGCCGGACTGCGGGACATCCCCGTCACCGCCACCGTCATGAACGGCCGGGTCACCTACGCGTCGTGACCCTTTCCTTGCCGGGGCGCAACGCCTTAATGGAAGGGCATGGATCACCGCCTTCTCGACCGGCTCCGGGATCTCCACGGCTCCCTGGGTACCGACATCACCTTCGTCACCCGGATGGTCGAGGACGACGCGCCGCGCGCCGACGTCCTTCGTGATCTCGGGGAGCGGCTGACCGACCTCGGCACGGCGCTGCTCGCCCGTTCGGACGACGTCGACGCGGACGTGCTCGCGAAGCTGCCCGACGACGGCTGGCTGCCGGAAGCGGGCGAGCGCCATCGCGCGCTGATCGTGGCCCATCACGTCGGCGAGCGGCCGCTGCGGTGCGGGCGGATCTATCTCGCCGTCTGCGGGGCGCCGTGCTTCCCGTTCTACGGCAGGGACCCGTCCGGCCGGACCGCCCGGCACGAACGGTGCCCGACCTGCCGGGACCGCCTGTTCCGGTGACGGTGGCTGCGGGCGGCGGCCCGGTGCGGCAGGGTGAAGTGACATGAGCACCGAGAAGCTGTTCCGGATCGCCATCGCCCTGAAGGGACTCGACGGCGCGTTGCAGCTGGTGGGCGGGCTGGTCCTGATGATCGTGCCGGCGACGGTCATCTCCGGTTTCGCGCACGCCGTGGTCACCCGTGACCTGCTCGGCGACCCCGAAGGGACGCTGGCCCGGCACCTCGAACTCGCCGCCGGCCACTTCGCCGAGGGCCGGACGTTCGCCGTCGTGTATCTCGTCGCGCACGGCCTCATCAAGCTCGGCCTGGTGTGGGCGCTCGCGAAGAAGGTGATGCGGGCCTACCCCGTTGCCGCCGTGGTGCTCTCGGCGTTCGTGGTCTACGAGATCTTCCGCGCGATCCACACGCACTCGCTCGCGCTGCCGTTCTTCGCCGCGCTCGACGTCCTGATCGTCGTGCTGGTGCTGCGTGAATACCGTCAGCTGAAGAGGGATCGCGTCGCGGCCTGACCGCCCGGTTCAGGCCGCGACGCGAAACTTTTCCGTGGTGACCTCCGCGCCGGGCGGATCCACCACGATCGCGGTGGCGTTGTCGGAGCCACCGAGCGAGATCGCCGTCCGCACCAGCTCCGCGGCCGCCCCGTCCGGCATCCCGAGGATGTCGAGCATGGCCGGACCGCTGAGCGTCTTGTGCACACCGTCGCTGGTGAGCAGAAGCCCGCCGGTCGTGACGGTGGCGGTGCCGATCTCGTGCGCACCGGCCGTGCGGACGCTGGTGGTGACGACGTGTTCCATCCGCGGTGTCACGGGTTGGTCGTGGTCGCGGAAGTACTGCGCGAGCGTATGGTCCTTCGTCACCTGCCGCACGGTGTAACCGTCCCAAGCGTACGCCCGCGCGTCCCCGACCCACGCGATGCCATACCCTTCGCCGGTCCGGACGGCCACGACGAGGACGCAGTCACCGGCCTCGCCGAGGGCGAGCACGGCCCGCTGAGCAGCGAGAACGGCCCCGACCGCCCCCTGATCGACCGGTGTCCTCGCCGCCGCCGATGCCGCCGTGCGCGCCGCGTGTGCGGCATTCGGGTGATCTCCGACTCCATCGGCCAGCGCGAACACGATCCCGCGGCCGCCCGCCGCCGCGTACGCCGCGACGGCGTCCGCGTTGTACTCGCGCGGTCCCCGCGCGCTCGCCGTGTGCCAGTGCGGAAGCTCCCTCATCGTCTACTCCTCACCCCTGGGTGATGCCCTGCTTCCAGGATCCGCCTGAATCCTGTGGGTGACCTGAGGGGTAGGTGAAAGGCAGCTGTCGGTCAGCGCAACCGCGTGATCGGAGACGCGACTCGCGTGATCACACCCGTAACTCGCGTGATTGGAGGCGGAACTCGCGAGTTACGCCTCCAGTCACGTGAGTTCCGCCTTCAATCACGCGAGATCGGTGCTTGATCACGCGAGTCGCGAGGCCGCGGTCAGCGCAGACGGGTGATCAGCGTCCGCAGCCAGCTCTCCGCCATCGCCGGTTCCTTCCGCAGATGCCGCACGAGCAGGCCCCGCCCCGCCTTCGAACGTCCTGCCTCGACGATCGCGACCGCCTCGGCGAGCCCCCGCAGCCGCTTCTCCGAATGCTCCGGCGCCCGGCCGTTCTCGTCCGACCAGCGCGGCCTCGGGAACGACGCCGTCAGCTTGGCCTGGGTGTTCCCGAAGTAGAGCCAGACCGGCTCGTCGAGCGAGATGTTCCGGACGCCGTTCGCGGGCAGGTCGGCGGGCCAGCCGAAATGCTGCTGCCAGCGGAACGCCGACGGCGTGGTGTCCTCGCGGATGGTGATCCCGAGGAACCGGAGCCGTCCGCGGATGATGCTCCACGCCTCGCGCTCGTCGTCGATCCACTGCCGCAGCAGCCCGTACAGGTCGGTGAACGTCTGTCCTGTGTAGACGAGGTCGACGAACACCTTCGGCCGTCCGCGCGCCAGGTCGTGCGGGCTCAGGCCCGCCGAGGCGAGGTAGCCGCGAAGAGTGTCCACATCGGACTCGGCCAGTCCGGACCGGGTCCCCGCGAACGACAGCGGCAACTGGTGGATCCGTTCCCGCCAAGGGGTTCCGCTCAGCAGATCGTGCACGCTGTCCGCGGAGCGGCCGACGAAGTAGAGGTCCGCGTCTCCCGCCCGGGCGATCACCTTCGCGGCGCATTCGATCAATTCGTCCAGGAACCACAACGACGGTTCTTCGGCGCGCTCCAGTAGCGTCCCGAGCTGGTCGGGGCGCACGAGATCCCAGCGGTACGGCCGATTCACGCCGTCCAGGATTCCCGTGCGCCCCAAGGTTTGTCGACGCAATTTCAGGAGAGCAGGTGGTACACCGTCTGTTCGCCGACCGTGGTGGCGGGGAAGTTCTCGGCGACCCATTCGGAGATCTCGTTCGAACCGCCGCCCGGCCCGCCGCCGCGGCCGCCTTCGACGTAATAGGTGATGTCGCCGTTCGCCACGTATTGCTGGAACTCGGCCAGGGTGGGTGCGGGGTCCCCGCCGCTCCAACCGCCGATGCCGATCACCGACTTCCCACTCGCGAGCTCCAGGTTCGCCGCCGACTGCGAACTCGACGTCGCGGCCGCCCACTTCGTCGTGGTCGCCGCGAGCACGGCCCCGATCTCCGCCGAGGACCCCTCTTCCATGCCCATGCCCATTCCGCGCTCGCCCCCGGTGGACGGGCCGGAGATCGGGATCGAGCCGGAGTGCGACTGCGAAGCGGTCTCGATGCCGTACGCGGTGGTCCCGAGGCCGATCGCCAGCACGGAGACCGTCGCGACGACGGCGACGAGTTTGCGCAGCGGCGGGACACCCACCAGCACGACGGTCGCGGTCAGCAGGCCGAGGCAGACGATGATCCAGCGCAACGCGGGCAGCCAGTCCGCGTCACGGTCCAAGAGGATGTACGCCCACACGGCGCTGGCCGCGATCATCAGCGACAGGAACATCCGGGGCGCGAAATGCGCCCGGCCGCGCCATAGCGAGGTCCCGGAGATCGCCACCACCGCGGCGATCGACGGCGCCAGCGCGACGGCGTAGTACGGGTGCACGATCCCGCTCATGAAGCTGAACACCAGCGAGGTGACCAGCATCCAGCCGCCCCACACGATCAACGCGGCCCTCGTCCGGTCGGTCCCGGCCGCCCGCCGGGTGAACCACAGCCCCGCGACCAGCCCGATCAGTGCGGCGGGCAGCAGCCACGACACCTCACTGCCGAAGCTGGCGCCGAACATCCGGGTCAGGCCGCTCTCGCCGCCGAAGCCGACGTTCCCGCCGCCGGAGCTGACGGAACCGCCGGGACCACCGACCATCACGCCGCCGCCCATGCCGAAGATCCGGCCGAGACCGTTGTAGCCCAAGGCCAGTTCGAGCAGGCTGTCCCCGTCCGAGCCGCCGATGTACGGCCGTGAATCGGTCGGCCACAGATCGACCAGCGCGATGAACCAGCCCGCCGAGACGACCACCGCGACCACTGCGCCGAACAGGTGCAGCAGGCGTTTGCCGAGTGACGTCGGCGCCGCGATCAGGTACGCGAGCCCGAACGCGGGCAGCACCAGGAACGCCTGCATCATTTTGGTCAGGAAGCCGAATCCGATGGCGACCCCGGCCAGCGCCAGCCAGCGCGGGCTCGCCTTTTCGATCGCGCGGATCGTGCAGTACCCACCGGCGATCAGCAGCAGCGTCAGCAACGCGTCCGGGTTGTTGAACTTGAACATCAGCGCGGCGACCGGCGTGACGGCGAGCGCCGCCCCGGCGAACAGGCCGGCGACCGGTCCGGAGGTCCGCTTGACCGTCAGGTACAGAAGGCCGACCGAAGCCACGCCCATCAGCGCTTGCGGTGCCAGCACGGTGAAACTGGAGAAACCGAAGATCCGGGCGAACGCCGTCGTCACCCAGAGTGCGGCCGGGGGTTTGTCGACCGTCAGGACGTTCCCCGCGTCGAGTGAGCCGAACAGCCACGCCTTCCAGTCCTGGGTGCCCGACTGCACGGCCGCCGCGTAGAACGAGTTGCCGTAGCCGGAGGCGGTCAGGTTCCAGAAGTACAGCAGCGCGGTGGCGGCGAGCAGCCCGAACACGGCGGGCCGGACCCATCGGCCGGGTGGTTTCGTGGCGGTTTCCCCGGCGTGGCCGGGTTCGGCCCGGGAAGCGAGTGCGGTGGTCATCGATCAGCTCTCCATCTCGGTGGCGGGGCGGCGGCGGAACACCCAGCCCCGCAGCAGCAGGAAACGCAGGACGGTGGCCGCGAGGTTCGCGAGCACGAGCGCGGTGATCTCCAGCGTCAGCCCCGGCGCGGTCATCGTGTGCAGCAGCGCCAGCGCGCCACTGGTGAGTGCGAGCCCGAGCCCGAACACGATGAGTCCCTGGAACTGGTGCAGCCCGGCGCCTTGCTTGCCGCGGATGCCGAAGGTCAGGCGCCGGTTGAGCGCGGTGTTGCCGATCGCCGTCACCAGCAGCGCGACGAGGTTCGCCGCCTGCGCGCCGGTGAACGTCCGCAACAACAGGAAAAGCACGAGGTAGGCGACGGTGCTGGCGACACCGACGGCGGCGAACCGCACCAGCTGCCGCACCAGGCTCGGCGCCACCCCCGGCGCCTGTACCTGGATCGGCGCGCGGCCGAGTTGCTCGCGCAGGCCGCTGATCGGGATCCGGCCGGTCATCGTGGCCTTGGTCAGCCGTGCGATGCCTTTGAGGTCGGCGGTGGCGGTGGCGATGATGTTCACCGACGAATCCGGGTCGTCCACCCAGTCGACCGGGACCTCGTGGATCCGCAGCCCGGCCTTCTGCGCCAGCACGAGCAGTTCGGTGTCGAAGAACCAGCCGGTGTCCTGGATGTGGGGGAGCAGCCGTTCGGCGACGTCGGCACGGATCGCCTTGAAACCGCATTGCGCGTCGCTGAACCTCGCCGCCAGCGTGCCGCGCAGGATCAGGTTGTAGCACCGGGAAATGAACTCCCGCTTCGGCCCGCGCACCACCCGCGCGCCACGGGCGAGCCTGCTGCCGATGGCGAGGTCGGAGTGGCCGGACAGCAGTGGCGCGATCAGCGGCCCGAGCGCGGCCAGATCGGTCGAGAGGTCGACGTCCATGTACGCGAGCACCGGAGCGTCCGAAGTGGACCAAACGGCACGCAACGCGCGGCCGCGGCCTTTTTCTTCGAGGTGCCGGACTTCGACGGACTCGAACTCGCGGCTCAGCCGTTCCGCGACGTGCAGTGTGCCGTCGGTGCTGGCGTTGTCGGCGACGGTGATCCGGAACGGGTACGGGAACTGCTCCACGAGGTGCGCGTGCAGCCTCCGGATGCACGGTTCGAGGTCGGTCTCCTCGTTGTAGACCGGGATGACGACGTCGAGCACGGGGGAGCCGTCCGGGGCGATGGCGGGGCGGCGGCCGGTTTCGGCGCCGGAGAGGATCGCGGTTGTCATGACGTCAATCTCGGCCATCGCGCTGAGGTCGCCTTGTGCCCGAGCTGTGCTGTCGCTGTGTCCTGTCACGGGATTCACCGGCTCAGGTCGTAGACGGTGACACCGTCCACAGTGGTCGGTTCGTAGGTGTCCGCGACCCAGGCGGCGATCCGCTCGGCGGCGTCGCTGCCGGTCTCCCCGCGCATCATCATGCCTTCGCCGAGGAAGTAGTGTATCCGTCCTTTTCGGACATGTTCCTGGAACTGTTCGAGTGTGGGGGCCGGATCCGTGCCGTTGAACCCGCCGACGGCCATCACCGGCGCGCCGCTGCCGAGCTGATAACCCGCGGCGTTGTTGGAGCCGACGGTCGCCGCCGCCCAGGTGTAGTTCGCGCTGTCCCGCCGGATCAGCGCGGCCAGTTCGTCGCCGGGCAGGCTCGTCCCGAGCAACCCGCCGCCGCCCATCCGCATGCCCCGGCCCGTATCCGGTCCGGCGGAGGGGAGCGCGCCGGAATGCGGGGTGGCCGCGGTCGCGACCGTGTACACGCCGGTGCCTGCGAGAACCGTGACCAGTGCGCCGAGGGCGACCAGACGCCTTGCCACGTCAGGCAAACGCGAGGCGAAGAACACCAGGAAGGCGCACAGGAGTCCGGCCACGAGGACCGCGATCGCGAACCCGGGAAGCCGGTCGGATTGCCGTGCCAGCAGGAGATACGCCGTCAGCGCGGTCAGCCCGATCCCCGCGCTCAACGTGCCCGCGGCGGCCGGATTCCCCCGTGCGCGCCACAATTGCGTGCCCGCGATCCCGACGAGCGCGGCCACCGCCGGGGCGAGCGCGATCGTGTAGTACGCGTGGATGATGCCGCCCATGTAGCTGAACACGACGGCGGTCACCACGAACCAGCCGCCCCAGAGGATCAGCGCAGCCCGGCCGCCGTCGGTGCGCGGGGCACGGCGCGTGAACCACAGCCCGGCGGCCAGCGCGACGGCGGCGGCGGGCAGGAGCCAGGCGATCCCGCCCGCCATCTCGTTCCCGAACAACCGGTCCCAGCCCGTGCCTCCCCAGCCGCCGTTGGGACTCCCGCCGACACTGCCGACCTCGTCGCCGGTGATGCGGCCGAGGCCGTTGTAGCCGAAAGCGAGCTCCCACAGGCTGTTCTCCTGCGAGCCGCCGATGTAGGGCCGGTCGGCGGCGGGCCACAGCGCGACGACGGCGAGATACCAGCCCGCGGAGATGAGGGTCGCGCCCAAAGCGCCGAGTAGGTGCAGCAGGCGTTTGCCCAGCGACGTCGGCGCGGCGATCAGATAGGCGATCCCGAACGCGGGCAGCACCAGGAACGCTTGCAGCATCTTCGCGAGGAAGCCGAAACCGACGGCGACCCCGGCCAGCGCCAGCCAGCGCGGGCTCGCTTTCTCCAGGGCGCGGACGACGCAGTACGCGCCCGCGGTCAGGAGCAGGACGAGCAACGCGTCGGGGTTGTTGAAGCGGAACATCAGCGCGGCGGCCGGGGTGAGCGCGAGGACGGTGCCCGCCAGCAGCCCCGCGGCCGGGCCGGACGTCCGGCGCACCGCGGCGTACAGCACCGCGACCGAGCCGACGCCCATCAACGCCTGCGGCACCAGGACACTCCAGGCGTTGACCCCGAACAGGCGCGCGGAAAGGCTCATCACCCACAACGCGGCCGGTGTCTTGTCGACCGTGATCGCGTTCGCGGCGTCGCTGGAACCGAAGAACAACGCCTTCCAGCTCAGCGATCCCGCCTGCGCGGCCGCCGAGTAGAAGGCGTTGGCCCAGCCGGATTCCCCGAGGTTCCACAGGTACAGGACGGCGGTCGCGAGCAGAAGCGCGGCCAGCGACGGCCGGACCCAGCGCGGATCGGCCGGCGTGCCTCGGGCGGGGGGAGCGGTTCGATCGGCTTCGTCGCGGGAGGCGAGGAGGGTCATGGCCTCAGCGTCGGGGGCCGACCTGGGGGGTGGTTGTGCCGAAGCTGTGCACCCGCTGTGAGGATCCGATCACCGGAAGATGGACGGCGAATTCGGTGCGGCCCGGACGGCTGTGCACCTCGATCGTGCCGTGATGGGCAACGACGATCGCCGACGCGATCGCCATCCCGAGCCCGGTACTGCCCGCGGCACGTGAGCGGGAGGAATCACCGCGGGCGAAGCGTTCGAACACGCTCGGCAGGAGTTCCGGGGCGATCCCGGGGCCGTCGTCGGTGACGGTGAGCACCGCGGCCCCGCCGTGCGAGCGGGTCAGCGCGGTGATCACCGTGGTGCCCGGCGGGGTGTGCGTGCGCGCGTTGGACAGCAGATTCGCCAGCACCTGGTGCAGGCGCTGGACGTCGCCGCGGACGAGGACGGGAACCGGCGGGAGCCGGAGTTCCCAGCGATGGTCCGGGCCCGCGACGTGCGCGTCGCCGACGGCGTCCGCGGCCAGCCGGGTGAGGTCGACCTCGCCCGCTTCGAGCGGGCGACCGGCGTCGAGTCTCGCGAGCAGGAGGAGATCCTCGACCAGTGTCGTCATCCGGGCCGCCTCGGACTGGATCCGCGACATCGAACGCGCGACCTCCGGCGGCGCCAGCGCGCTGCCGCGGCCGGCGAGTTCGGCGTACCCGCGGATCGCCGCGAGCGGAGTGCGGAGTTCGTGACTCGCGTCGGCGACGAACCGGCGGACCCGGGTCTCGCTGGCCTGCCGGGCTTCCAGCGCCCGCGCGATATGCCCGAGCATGAGGTTCAGCGCCGAACCGACCTGGCCGACCTCGGTCCGCGGATCGGTGTCGATCTCGGGCACCCGCACGGAAAGCGCGACCTGCCCGCGGTCGAGCCGCATCGCCGACACCCGGCCCGCGGTCGCCGCGACCCGGTCGAGCGGCCGCAACGTGCGCCGGACGGCGAACGCGCCGAGGAATCCGGCGCCGGTGACGCCCGCCGCCGCGACCCCGAACAGGATCCACCCGACGGTGGCCAGCGTGTCCTGCATCGGCCCGAGCGGGAGCCCGGTGACGACCACGCCACCGGGGATCGAGGCGGCCTGCACGCGATAGTCGCCCAGCCCGCCGATCGTCAGCGTCATCGGCGGCCGGTCCGCCGGGATCGAGAACAGCCCGGCCTCCTGCTCGGCCGACAATCCTTGCGGAAGCCCTTGCACGGTAAGGACTCCGGCGTAGAGCACGCGGTCTCCGGAGACCCGCACGCTGAGCGTCCCGGAGGCCTGGCCCGGCGCGTTGAGCGGATTGGGACCGAGCCCGTCCTCCGGCGGCCGGTTCGCGAAGTCGTGGGCGCGGGACGACGCGGCCGAGAGCTGGTCGTCGATCTGGCGGGTGAGGAACGACCGCAGCGCGATCTCGCTGGCGACGCCGATCACCAGGCAGACGAACGTGAGCAGCAGCACCATCGAGCCGGTCAGCTTGGCGCGCAGGGAAAGCCGCCCGGGCCGGGTCCACCGGCGCGGGCCGGCGGTCGGTCCGGATGCCATGACCCGAGCGTGCGCCGCCGTCGTATGCGCGCGTTGTGTCCCACCTGTGAGCCCGCTGTGTGCCGCGATGCCGCACTCGCGTTATCGGACGACACGGGTGATCAGACGGACGACACGCGTGATGCGATGGACGACACGCGTGTCCAGCCGGACGCCTCGCGGCAGGACCGGGTCGCGTCCGAGTGTCCTAATTCCTGCATCGTCGAGGGGTTGCTCGGGTCGAGGAGCTTGATCAACGGAAGATCGGGGACGTTGAATGTCCCGAATCCTCCGTTGATCAAGGTCATGCCGAGCGGGGAAGATTCCGGACACTGGACGTCCCCGATCCTCCCCACTCGCCGACATCGGCTCCGCCACGGCAGCAGGACGGCGTCAAGCCGAGTGGGTGATCAAATACAGGTTCACCAGAACACGAGTCGCCACTCACGACCCCATCGACCGTTGTGGCCGGGCCGGGGTCAGCGGTCGTAGTCGACGGCGAGTTCGGGCGACGTCGCCACCGCCCGGCAGGTCAGGATCCGGCCCGCGGCGACCTCGTCGTCCCCGAGCGCGTAATGGACGTCCATCCGCGCGCTGCCCCGCACCACGGTCGCCCGGCACGTGCCGCACGCGCCGCCGACGCACGCGTACGGCGCGTCGACGCCGTGCCGGAGCGCGGCGCTGAGCACGGTTTCGCCCACGGTCGCGGGGATTTCGACGGTCTTCCCGCCCGCGGTGACCGTCAGCGTCGGGCCGGGGCGCCGCGAGGGGCGGACCGGGAGCGCGCCCTGGAACAGTTCGAAGTGGACGTTCTCCTCCGGGACGTCCCGCTCGGCGAGCGTCCGGCGGGCCATGTCGACGAGGTCGCGCGGGCCGCACAGGAACCAGTCGTCCACCTTCGCCGGGTGCAGCCGTGCCTGCAGCAGCGCGCGGAGGCGGGTGCCGTCGAGACGGCCGCGCTGGTAGCGCTCGTGCGAGATGGCCAGCGCCTCGCCGACGATGTCGAACGGCTTCTCGACCCGTTGCGTGCGCAGGTCCGGGTCGCGTTCGTCGGTGCGGTAGTGCACGACGTGCAGCCGTCCGCCCAGCCGGGTGGCGAGCGCGCCGAGCTCGTCGGCGAACATCGTGCTGGCGCCGGAGGTGTTGATGTACAGCAAGGTCGCCTTGCTGTTCGGCTCGTTCCGCAGGGTCGCGGTCAGGATCGACAGGATCGGTGTGATCCCGCTGCCCGCGGCGAGCGCGACGTAACGACCGGCGCGACCGCGCTCCGGGGTCAGCGTGAACTCGCCGTCCGGCGGCAGGACGTCCAGGACGTCGCCCGCCGCGAGTTCCGTGGTGGCGAACGTCGAGAACGCGCCGCCGAGCTGGTGCTTGATCGCGATCCGCAGCTCACCGGAGTCCGGCGTCGAGCAGATCGAGTAGGCGCGCCGCACCTCTTCCCCGTCGACCTCCGCGCGGATGACGAGGTGCTGGCCGGGGGTGAACAGGAAGGTCTCGCGCAGCCGTTCCGGCACCTCGAACGTCACGGTGACGGCGCCCTCGCACAGCGGCCGGACCTCGGCGACCCGCAGCGAGTGGAACCGGCTCGGCCGCAGCGGCTGCGGCGCGGGCGGCTCCTCGTCGAACGAGCCGGTGAGCCGCCGCCATTCGCGGTACTCCGCCGCCGTCAGCTCGCGGCCCCACGGGGTCGCGATCGGGACGTCCCTGGCGAGGTAGGCGTCGCGGTTGTCCCGCCACGTGCGCAGATACCGGTAGAACGGGATCGCCGGGTGGAGATGGTGCACCAGGTGGTAGTTCTGGCACAGCATGATCGGCGTCATCAGCCATTCGAGCCCGACGCGGACGCGGGTGGCGCCGAACCGGTTCTGCCGCTGCGCGCCGAGGTCGTGATGCGGCAGCCAGTCGAACCACCAGGCCAGGACGGCCAGCCCGACGCGTTGCGGGATCAGGTAGACCATCAGCAGTTCCCAGCCGTGGCCGCTCACGGTCAGCCAGGCGAACGCGGCGAGGCTCAGCGCGACGACGGCCGCGGTCTCGATCCGCTCCGACGGCGGCCGCGTGCGCTGCCGGGCCACGTAGAAGCGGGCGTACCAGAAGTCGATGGTCAGCCAGCGCAGCGGCAACTGCCACCAGGGGCCGTGCGCGGTCCAGGCGTCGGGGTCGGTGTGGGCGTCCTCGTTGGTGTTGCGGTGGTGCTCCAGATGGATGTAGCGCACCAGGGGGAAGGAGCCGTAGGCCGCCACGAACGGCATCGCGAGCCTGCCGAGCAGTTCGTTGACCCAGGTGAGCCGCCCAGCCGCGTGATGCGTCGACTCGTGCAGCACGGTGAACATGGTGAAGGTGACGAGCGCGTGCAGGGGAATGGTCACCCAGAGCGGCGCGGCCTCGTTGACGACCAGCCAGGTGGCGCCCGTCCAGACCATGGCGCCGCCGGTGAACAGCAGCACGGTCGGCACCGAGACCAGCGGCAGCGGCAGCCGCGGATTGGGCACACCGCGTCTCGGTCTTCTCTCGGGTGATTCCCCCGTGTCCTCGGACCGGGTTACGGCGACGGTCATCGATCGTTCCCCTCGGTCGATGGCTACCGGGACAAGCTCGCATACCGTAGACAATTAGTACTGGTTTGTAAACTTCATCCGATCGCCGAAACGCCTCGTCACGGCGTCCGATGGTGAAGCGTGGCACGCATCCGTGTCCAGGAAAGGGCCGGTTCGTAACAGAGAAGAACCGAAAACTGGTCCGATCGGGTGGTCGGGGGCCTGATGGTCCGACGTGGTTCGAAACCTGTGACCGGCGGGCGAGGGCGGGCTGATGGCCCCGGGACCGGGCCGGGAAGGGACACGGCCTAGACTCGGACGGCCCGGTCTGCAAGGTGACCAGGGCACATCCGCCGTCGAAGACATGCGGATGCCCCAACACATCGTTTACCGCTCGAGGAGAATACGTTGAAGAGCACCGTCGAGCAGCTCAGCCCGACGCGAGTCAAGATCAATGTCGAGGTGCCGTTCGACGAGCTCAAGCCGAACTTCGACCGCGCCTACCGCAAGATCGCCCAGCAGGTGCGCATCCCCGGCTTCCGCCCGGGCAAGGCGCCGGCTCGCGTGCTGGAAAGCCGGATCGGGCGAGCCCCGGTGCTCGACGAGGTCGTCAACGAGGTCATTCCGGCCAAGTACATGGAAGCCGTGCGCGCGGGCGAGGTCCGCACGCTGGGCCAGCCCGAGTTCGAGGTGACCAAGCTGGAGGACCGCGAGGTCCTCGAGTTCACCGCCGAAGTCGACATCCGCCCGGAGATCTCGCTGCCCGACCTCGAGGGCTTCGCGGTCAGCGTCGACGACGTCGAACTGACCGACGCCGAGGTCGACGAGCAGCTCGACGAGCTGCGCGCCCGCTTCGGCACCCTGACCGGTGTCGACCGCCCGGCCGAGAACGGCGACTTCGTCTCGATCGACCTCGCGGCCACCGTCGACGGCCAGGAGGTCGAGGAGGCCTCGACCACCGGCCTGTCCTACGAGATCGGCTCCGGCCAGCTCGTCGACGGTATCGACGAGGCGATCATCGGCGCGAACGCCGGCGAGACCAAGACCTTCACCACGAAGCTGGTCGCCGGCGAGCACACCGGCAAGGACGCCGACGTCACCGTCACCGTGCAGACCATCAAGCAGCGCGAGCTGCCCGAGGCGGACGACGAGTTCGCCCAGATGGCGAGCGAGTTCGACACGATCGACGAGCTGAAGGGCGACCTTCGCGAGCGCCTCGGCCGCGTCAAGAAGATGCAGCAGGGCGTCCAGGCCCGCGACAAGGTCCTCGAGGAGCTCCTCGAGCGCACCGAGGTCGCGATCCCGGAGAAGGTCCTCGAGGCCGAGATCGAGAACCGCAAGCACGACGCGATCCACCCCTTCGACCACGACGAGGCGCAGTTCGCGAAGGCGCTGGAGGCCGAAGGCCGCACGATCGAAGAGTTCGACACCGAGGTCCGCGAGGAGTCGGAGAAGGCGGTCCGCACGCAGCTGCTGCTGGACAGCATCGCCGACGCCGAGCAGACGTCGGTCAACGACGGCGAGCTCACCGAGCGGATCATCTACCAGGCGCAGCGCTTCGGCGTCAGCCCGGACGAGTACGTCCAGCGGGCGCAGCAGTCCGGTCAGCTGACCGCGATCTACGCCGACGTGCGCCGCGGCAAGGCGCTGGCCTCGGTGGTCCGCAAGACCACCGTGACCGACGCCTCCGGCGCCACGGTCGACCTCGAAGAGCTCTTCGGCCCCGCAGCCGAGGAGACGCAGGTCACCGAGGAGACCGCGAAGACTGCGGCCGAGTAGGGAATATCCGGTCCGGTCGAAACGGACCGTAAAGCTGTAAGCGAACTTGGGCGGTGTCAGGCATTCTGCACCGCCCAAGTTCGTTAGGGTCGGTTGCAAGATCCTCAAGCATCTGGACATACGCGGCGGCGAACGTTCCACCCGCCGCCGTCGGCGAAAAGGCAGGCATGACGTGACGCAGCACACGCCCCAGGCGCGGACCGGTACCGCAGGGCTCAACCTCACCGACTCGGTCTTCGAGCGGTTGCTCCAGGAGCGCATCGTCGTCCTCGGCTCCGAGGTCAACGACGAGGTCGCGAACCGGATCACCGCCCAGTTGTTGCTGCTCGACGCAGACGACTCCGAGTCGGACATCCGCTTCTACATCAACTCGCCCGGTGGCTCGGTCACCGCGGGTTTCGCGATCTACGACACCATGCAGCTGATCCGCCCGGACGTCGCGACCTACGCGATGGGCCTGGCCGCGTCGATGGGGCAGTTCCTGCTCTCCTCCGGCACGCCCGGCAAGCGGTACGCGCTGCAGCACGCGCGCATCCTCATGCACCAGCCCTCGGCGGGTGTCGGCGGCACGGCCTCCGACATCGCCATCCAGGCCGAGGTGTTCGGCAAGTGGAAGCAGGAGCTGGCCCGGATCACCGCCGAGCAGACCGGCCAGACGGTCGAGCAGATCGTCAAGGACGGTGACCGCGACCGCTGGTTCACCGCGCAGGAGGCGAAGGACTACGGCTTCGTGGACCAGGTCCTCACTCGTGAGAACCCGCTTCCCAACAGCTGATCCGCGCCCGGCACACAGGAGAATTCAATGAGCAACTTCCAGCTTCCGATCGGGTCGCAGGCGCCCGGGATGCAGTCGCGGCTCCAGCTGCCGCAGTCGCGGTACGTCCTGCCCTCGTACGTCGAGCGCACGAGCTACGGCATCAAGGAATCGAACCCGTACAACAAGCTGTACGAAGAGCGTCAGATCATGCTCGGCGTGCAGATCGACGACGCGTCGGCCAACGACGTGATGGTCCAGCTGCTGCACCTCGAGCACGAGGACCCGGACCGCGACATCATGATCCTGATCAACTCGCCCGGTGGCTCGTTCACCGCGCTGATGGCGATCTACGACACCATGCAGTACGTCCGTCCGGACATCGTCACCATGTGCATCGGCCAGGCCGCCTCGGCCGCCGCGGTGCTGCTGGCCGCCGGTACCCCCGGCAAGCGGTTCACGCTGCCGAACTCGCGCGTGCTGATCCACCAGCCCGCCACCGAGGGCACGTACGGCCAGGTGTCGGACCTGGAGATCCAGGCCAACGAGATCCAGCGGGTGCGGCGCCAGATGGAGGTCATCCTGGCGAAGCACACGAACAAGGACGCCGACGAGGTCAAGAAGGACATCGAGCGCGACAAGATCCTGACGGCCGACGAGGCCAAGGCGTACGGGATCGTCGACGAGGTGCTCGAGTACCGCAAGGCTTCGAGCAGCTGATCGGGCGAGGGGACCGGTGCGTGTCGGGAGACGACACGCACCGGACCCCTGGTCTATGGTCAGCTTCTGGCGTGCTCAGATGTGACGTTGGTTCTCCCGTCGGCGGCATCGGACGGGTACCGTCAGTGGCAGTGTGTGAGGCTCCGAGAGGTCATCCGTGACCGGGGCGGTAAGACAGTCAGGCGCGTATCGCGCCGGAGGGGACGAGGTCAACGGCCATGGCACGGATCGGTGACGGCGGCGACCTGCTGAAATGTTCTTTCTGCGGCAAGAGCCAGAAGCAGGTGAAGAAGCTCATTGCCGGCCCCGGGGTCTACATCTGCGATGAGTGCATCGATCTCTGCAACGAGATCATCGAAGAGGAACTGGCCGAGGCCGGTGAGGTCAAGCTCGACGAGCTGCCCAAACCCGCCGAGATCCACGAGTTCCTCGAGCAGTACATCATCGGCCAGGACGACGCGAAGCGTTCGCTGGCCGTGGCGGTGTACAACCACTACAAGCGTGTGCAGTCCGACGACAAGGCCGGGCCGAAGGATTCCAAGGACGAGACCGTCGAGCTGGCGAAGTCCAACATCCTGATGCTGGGGCCGACGGGCTGCGGCAAGACCTATCTGGCCCAGACCCTGGCGAAGATGCTGAACGTCCCGTTCGCGATCGCGGACGCCACGGCGCTCACCGAAGCCGGGTACGTGGGCGAGGACGTCGAGAACATCCTGCTCAAGCTGATCCAGGCGGCGGATTACGACGTCAAGCGCGCCGAGACGGGCATCATCTACATCGACGAGGTCGACAAGATCGCCCGCAAGTCGGAGAACCCGTCGATCACCCGCGACGTGTCCGGCGAGGGCGTGCAGCAGGCGCTGCTGAAGATCCTCGAGGGCACCACCGCCTCGGTGCCGCCGCAGGGCGGTCGCAAGCACCCGCACCAGGAGTTCATCCAGATCGACACGACGAACGTGCTGTTCATCGTGGCCGGCGCGTTCGCCGGGCTGGAGAAGATCATCAACGAGCGGGTCGGCAAGCGCGGCCTCGGGTTCGGCGCGGAGATCCGCACCAAGGCCGAGATCGACGAGAGCGACATCTTCTCCGACACCATGCCGGAAGACCTGATCAAGTTCGGGCTCATCCCGGAGTTCATCGGGCGTCTCCCGGTCGTGGCGACGGTGACCCACCTCGACAAGGACTCGCTGGTCAGCATCCTGACCACGCCGCGCAACGCGCTGGTGAAGCAGTACAAGAAGCTCTTCGAGATGGACAACGTCGAGCTGGAGTTCACCAAGACCGCGCTCGAGGCCATCGCCGACCAGGCCGTGCTCCGCGGCACCGGCGCCCGTGGCCTGCGCGCGATCATGGAAGAGGTCCTGCAGCCGGTCATGTACGACATCCCCAGCCGCGACGACGTCGCGAAGGTCGTCATCACCGAGCAGACCGTCCGCGAGAACGTGAACCCGACGATCGTGGCGCGTCAGCCGTCACGCCGTCGCAGCAGCGAGCGCGGCGAGAAGTCCGCCTGACGGAGCTGTTTCGTCACCGATGCCCCGGCCGGATCCTTCCAGCCGGGGCATCGCTTTCTCCGGCCCGGTCCGGCCGGTGACCGGACCGGGATAGGATGCGAAGGTGCCGCTGACTCCCACGAAGGACGAGAACGAGGCTCCCGAGCTGGCAGCCGCGAGTCCACGCGAGGTCAGGGGACTCGTCGAACTCACCGAACGCATCGTCGTCGGGGCCTACCGCGGGCATCCGTGGATCCCGCGCGCGCTGACGATCGCACTGGGCGTGCTGGTGGCGACCTGCCTGGTGGCCGGGGTCGTCCGCTTGTCGCCGCTGCCGCTGATCCCGCTGCCGTTCTTCGCCGTTTCGGCGTACGCGCTCGTCCGGCTCAAGGCGGCGAAAAGCGCGGAGGCCAACCGATCGCTCGTCGCCTGGACCGGGCTGTTCACCGGTGCGACGCTCGCCGGATTCTGGTTGATCTCGATGGCGGGACGCTGGCTCGGCTGATCGGCCCGGCACCGTTTCCGGGATTTCCCTCCGTTAGCAGGGTTTCAGAATCGTCTCCACGGGGTAAGACGACACCGTGACAGTCACCGCGGGCCTCTTCTCCCATGTGGGCCTGCTCTACTCCGGTGACGCCGAGTACCTGAACGGTACGGTTCCGTACATCCGGGAGGGCCTGAAGCTCGGCGAGCCCGTCGCCGTGGCCGTCCCAGGCCGGAATCTGGCGCTGATCGAAGCCGCTTTGGGCGATTCCGCGGCCGAGATCGAGTTCATCGACATGACCGAGGCGGGCCGCAATCCCGGCCGCATCCTCCCTGGGGTGCTGCTCGCGTTCGCGGACAACCGCCCGGGTCCGGTGCGGATCATCGGCGAGCCGATCTGGGCGGGCCGGTCGGCCCTCGAGTACCCGGCGTGCGCGCAGCACGAGGCACTGATCAACTTCGCCTTCGGGGACCGCGAGCTGAGCATCCTTTGCCCGTACGACCGCAACCGGCTCGAAGACGACGTCCTCGCCGACGCCGAGCGGACCCATCCGACGCTGTCCGGCGCCGGGGGAGATCGCCCGAGCGCGGGATACGCGCCCGACGCGGTCGTCGAGAAGTACAACCTGCCGCTGCCCGAACCGCGGGCCGCCGACGCGTTCCGCTTCGACCTCGCCCGGCTCGGCGCGGTGCGGAGTTTCGCGCAGGACCGGGCCGAGGAGTACGGGCTCGCGTTGGAGCGGGTGGAAGATCTCGTGCTCGCCGTGGCCGAGCTGTCCGCCAACAGCGTGCTGCACGGTTCGGGTCACGGCGTCGTCCGCGTCTGGCGCGAAGAGGACTACGTGCTCTGCGAGGTCATCGACGAAGGCACGCTGAGCGATCCGCTGGCGGGCCGCCGTCCCGCGTCGCCGGGACAGATCGGCGGACGTGGCCTGGTGCTGGTGAACCAGGTCGCCGACCTGGTCCGGCAGTACCTGAGACCGGGGTCGACCGTGACCAGGATCTACTTCCGCGTCTGAGCGGCTCAGGCGTTCTTCGGGACGTGTTTGCCGAGGAACGCGATCAGGCTCGGTACGACCGTGCGATTGAAGGCGTCGCCGTGCTTGCCGCGTGCCGTGTGCGCGACCATGGGCCGCGCCTCGGAGATGAACTTCCGCACCCCGCCGATGAACGGGTCTTCGGTCCCGCACCAGATCCCGGTCGGCACCTTCTTGGTGACGTCGATGTGCCGCAGCGGGTCCAGCGAGCCCCAGTCGGCGGCGTCGCGGAACGCACGCCGTTTGCTCATCTCGGCCCACGACGTGATGAGCGCGGGCGCGAGGGCCGCGACCGCGGCGGGCGGGCGACGGCGTTCCAGACGGCGCCGGGTGTACAGCAGCGCGCCGAAGCCGCCCATCGAAAGCCCGGTGGCGGCGAACGGCTGCCCGTCGCGGCCGCCGAGGCCGCGGGCGGCGAGCCAGCGGGGGACCTCTTCGAGCAGCATCGCCATCGGGTTGTCGCCCGGCTTGTTCTCGTGCCAGTAGTGGTCTCCGCCGTCGACGGCGACGAATCCGAACGGGGGCACCGCCTTGCGGGCGACCTCGCTGCCGAGCTGTTTCAGCAGTCCTGTCGGGGCCGCGTGCCGCGCGGTGCCGTGGAGGCCGTGCAGCATCAGCGACATCGGCAGGCCCTTGGGCGGTGCCTTGGTCGGCAGCATGAGCACGAGATCGACCTCGCGGCCGCGGGCTTCGGAGTAGACGCGTTCGACACGCGGGCTGCCCAGCTGGGTGGCCGGGGTCGGCGACGCGACACCGAGCGCCCGCTGGAGCGCTTCGCTGAACGGCAGGGCTCCGGTGGCCGTCCCGGCGGCGAGACCGGCGACGCCGAGGCCGGAGGCGCCCGCGATCAGCACGGAACGACGGCTCAGCCACCGGCGGGCGCCGTCCACCCCCGGCAGCGTCGTGTGCCCCTGGTCGTCCTCGTTCACCGATCCCCGATCCCCCTGTTGAGCTTCCACCAGGTCAGACGCGCGTTTCCGCTCGAAGGTTGCACGATTCACCGACCTGTGACCGAGGTATCGCCGGATCAGGTGCCGATGTTTCCCTCTTTCGCGCGCCAGGCCTCGATCGAGAGGCGGGCGGACCGCGTCGCGGCCTCGTAAGTGTCGCCCAGGCCCACGCCGAGGGCGGTGGCCAGGGGAATCAGGATGTGGTCCACACCATTCTCGCCGTCGCCGAAATGACCGGCGACCTCCAGTGTGATGTAGCCGTGCACGGCGCTCCAGAGCTGCGCGGCGACCTCGAACTCCGGGGCGGGGCGGAACCGGCCGGCGTCGATCACCCGCTTCGCGGCGCGGACCAGGTAGCCGAAGGCCTCGATGCCCTCTTCGCTGGCGTTCCGGCGGGTCTCCTCGTTGGTCATGTCGCCGAGGGTCGCCTTCTGCCCGCTGGGCTGGCTTTGGCCGAAGGTCACCGCGTAGAGGTGCGGGTCGTCCACGACGGTCCGACGGTAGGCCAGCGCCAGGGTGAGGATGTCGGCCGCCGGGTCGTCGGTCTCCTCGACCCGGCCCAGATTCGCCGACAGGCGCCGGAATCCCTCGCGCGCGACCTCGTCCACGAGCGCGCCCATCCCGCCGAAGTGGGTGTACACGGCCATGGTGGACGCGCCGATCTCGGCCGCCAGCTTGCGCGCCTGGAGCGCCTCCGGGCCGCCGTGCGCGAGCAGCCGGATCGCCGCCTCGATCAGCTTGCCCTTGACCTCGGCGGCGGAGGGTTTCGGTGCCATGCTTGCCAGTGTCTCATAACCCTGTTATAAATGAGAACATAACATCGTTATTCCAGGGTAGGGGTCTGTGATGGGCAACAAGTTCCTCGAGGGCAACTTCGCCCCGGTCAACCGTGAGCACACGATCACCGGACTCAGCGTCACCGGGCACATCCCGGAGTACCTGGACGGGCGCTATCTGCGGAACGGGCCGAACCCGCTGTCCGAAGTGGACCCCGCGACCTACCACTGGTTCATGGGCGACGGCATGGTGCACGGCGTCCGGCTGCGGGACGGCCGCGCCGAGTGGTACCGCAACCGCTGGGTGCGCAATCCCCGGCTCGCGCGGGAGCTCGGTGAACGCTGGGAAGGCGGCGCGGCCGCCGGCCTGGGGGCCAACACGAACGTGATCGGCCACGCGGGCAAGACCCTCGCCCTGATCGAGGGCGGTGCCACGAGTTTCGAACTGACCGACGAACTCGACACCGTGGGTGCCTGCGATTTCGACGGCACCCTGCCCGGCGGCTACACCGCGCACCCCAAGCGGGACCCGGAGACCGGTGAGCTGCACGCCGTCTCGTACTTCTTCGGCTCGGGGAACAAGGTGCAGTACTCGGTGATCGACGCGCAGGGGCGCGCGCGGCGCACGGTCGACGTCGAGGTCACCGGCTCGCCGATGATGCACGACTTCTCCCTGACCGAGAAGCACGTCGTCTTCTACGACCTCCCCGTCGCCTTCGATTCGGAGCAGGCGGTCGCCGCGTCCGTCCCGACGGCGCTGCGCACCCCCGCGCGGCTCGTGATGTCCGCGCTGGTGGGCAAGGTGAAGGTGCCGGATCCCTTCGGGGCGAAGCTGCGTCAGCGGATCTCGGGCAACGCCGGCCTGCCGTACCGCTGGAACCCGAAGTATCCGGCGCGAATCGGCGTCATGCCGCGCGAGGGTGGCAACGGCGACGTCCGCTGGTTCGACGTCGAGCCGTGCTACGTGTTCCACCCGATGAACGCCTACGACGACGGCGACACCATCGTGCTGGACGTCGTCCGGCATCCGAAGATGTTCGACACCGAGCTGCTCGGACCGGCCGAGGGGCCGCCGACCCTGGACCGCTGGACCGTCGACCTGGCCGCGGGCAAGGTCGTCGAGGAACGTCTCGACGACCAGGGCCAGGAGTTCCCGCGCGTCGACGAGCGACTGGTCGGGCGGCCGCACCGGTTCGGCTACTCGGTGTCCACAAAGGATGGTTCGGCGTCGTCGGGCTCCCTGCTGAAGCACGATCTGTGGAACCGGTCGGTCCGGTCACGGGAATTCGGCGACGGCGCGCAGGTGGGGGAGTTCGTGTTCGTCCCGTCCTCGGTGGACGCGGGCGAGGACGAGGGTGTGCTGATGGGGTTCGTCTACGATCCCGCGACGCAGAAGAGCGATCTGACCATTTTGGACGCGGGGACGCTGGAGACCGTGGGCGCCGTGCACCTGCCGGACCGGGTGCCGAACGGTTTCCACGGCAACTGGGTGGGCAACCAGGGCTGACCCGGCTCAGCCGAGGCCGAGCACCCGCTGTTCGCCGCTGTAGAGGTTCATGCTGTCGCCGCGCAGGAAACCGATGAGGGTCATGCCGTTCTCCTCGGCCAGTTCCGCGGCCAGCGACGACGGCGCGGAGACGGC
Organism: Amycolatopsis japonica; assembly: GCF_000732925.1. Lineage (NCBI taxonomy): Bacteria > Bacillati > Actinomycetota > Actinomycetes > Pseudonocardiales > Pseudonocardiaceae > Amycolatopsis > Amycolatopsis japonica. The sequence goes on along the minus strand of NZ_CP008953.1, from coordinate 6,313,781 downwards.
CGCCAGCAGCCCGATCCCGGCCATGGCGGCCTTCTGCACCAGTTCGAACGAGGCGCGGCCGGACACCAGCAACCCGGTGTCCGTCGCGGGGATCCGGCCCTCCTGCAGCGCCCAGCCCAGCACCTTGTCGACGGCGTTGTGCCTGCCGACGTCCTCGCGGACGACGGCGAGGTTCCCGTCGCCGTCGAACAGGGCGGCCGCGTGCAGGCCGCCGGTGCTGGAGAACACCTTCTGGTGGGCGCGGAGCGTGTCCGGGAGCTTCGCCAGCACGTCGGTGCTCACCGCGAATTCGGACTTCTCCGGGGAAAACCGGCTTTTCAGTTTCACCGCGTCGAGCGCGGCCTTGCCGCAGACCCCGCACGAGGACGTGGTGTAGAAGTTCCGCTCGACGCCGGTCTCCGGCGGGGCGACCCCTTCGGCCAGTGCGAGGTCCAGGACGTTGTAGGTGTTGCGGCCCTGGTCGTCGACGCCGTCGCAGTACCGCGCGACCGCGACGTCCTCACGCGAGGCGAGTACGCCTTCGGACAACAGGAACCCGTGCGCGAGTTCGACGTCGTTGCCGGGTGTCCGCATGGTGACCGCGAGTGCCTTGCCGCCGACGCGGATCTCCAGCGGTTCCTCGGCCGCGAGCGCGTCGGGCCGCCGCACGTCCTTGGTCGCGGAGATCTTCCGCACCGGACGTCGCACCGTCACCCTGCCCACGTGTGGTCCACCCTTCTGGCCGGTTTGTTCGACGCCGAAACATTCAACACCTGGATACTGCAACGTCGGGAATTAAGTAATACATTCCCAGTGCACATCCTCAGAGTACGGAGGCGCCGGATGGCTGTCGGCTTCCTGGACCGTTCCCGCATCGTCGCATCACCGGGCTGGAGCCGCTGGCTGGTGCCGCCCGCCGCGCTGGCCGTCCACCTGTCGATCGGGCAGGCGTACGCGTGGAGCGTCTTCAAACCGCCGTTGGAGAAGACCCTCGGCCTCACCGGGACCGAGAGCGCGCTGCCGTTCCAGCTCGGCATCGTGATGCTCGGGCTGTCGGCGGCCTTCGGCGGGACGCTGGTCGAACGCAACGGGCCGCGCTGGGCGATGTTCGTCTCGATGGTCTGCTTCAGCTCGGGCTTCCTGCTCTCCGCGCTCGGTGTGGCGACGTCGCAGTACTGGCTCGTCGTCCTCGGCTGGGGCGGGATCGGCGGCATCGGGCTCGGGATCGGCTACATCTCGCCGGTGTCGACGCTGATCAAATGGTTCCCGGACCGGCCGGGCATGGCCACCGGCATCGCGATCATGGGCTTCGGCGGCGGCGCGCTGATCGCCTCCCCGTGGTCTTCGCAGATGCTGGGAACGGCGCCGTGGTCCATCGGGACGGTCGCGACGGCCTTCCTCGTGCACGGCCTGGTCTACGCGGTCTTCATGACCCTCGGCATCCTGCTGGTGCGGGTGCCCGCCGACGACTGGAAGCCGAAGGGCTGGGAACCGAAGACCGACCACGGCAACGCGATGATCACCACCGCGAACGTGTCGGCGCGCAACGCCATCAGGACGCCGCAGTTCTGGCTCCTCTGGGTGGTCCTGTGCTTCAACGTGACCGCGGGGATCGGCATCCTGGAGAAGGCCTCGCCGATGATCGCGGACTTCTTCCGCGAGACCTCCACGCCGGTCGGCACCGCCGCCGCGGCCGGGTTCGTCGCGTTGCTTTCGCTGACCAACATGCTCGGCCGGTTCGTCTGGTCGTCCACTTCGGACCTGGTGGGGCGCAAGAACATCTACCGGCTCTACCTCGGCGTCGGCGCCCTGCTGTATCTGGTGATCGCGCTGACCACGAACGCCTCCAAGCTCGTGTTCGTCCTGTGCGCGATGCTGATCCTGTCCTTCTACGGCGGCGGGTTCGCGACCGTGCCGGCGTATCTGAAGGACCTCTTCGGCACCTACCAGGTGGGCGCGATTCACGGCAGGCTGCTGACCGCGTGGTCGATGGCCGGCGTGCTCGGGCCGCTGATCGTCAACGCCATCGCCGACAGCCAGAAGTCTGCGGGCAAGGTCGGCCCGGATCTGTACTCGACGTCACTGTTCATCATGATCGGCCTGCTGGTCGTCGGTTTCGTCGCGAACGAGCTGGTGCGCCCCGTCAACCCGAAGTACCACGAGCCGGCGTCGTCCGGTGAGCCCGCGAGGAGTGAGGCCCGATGACCGAACAGGCTCCCGAACGCCGCCGCACCGGGCTGATGGTCTTCGCGTGGCTGTGGGTCGCGCTCCCGTTCGCGTACGGCGTCTACGAACTGTTCCGCAAGGTGGTCCAGCTCTTCGGCGGCTGAAGTAGGGTCGGCTCCGTGGGAGTTCTGGTCACCGGGGCGTCGCGCGGCATCGGCCGCGCGATCGCCCGCGCCTTCGCGGAAAAGGGCGACCGTGTCGCCGTCCACTACGCCTCGAAGCGGGAGGAAGCCGAGCGGACGCTCGGCGAGCTGCCCGGTTCCGGGCACGGCCTGATCCAAGGTGACCTTTCGGAACCCGAAGTGGCACAACGGGTCGCCGACGAGGCAGAGGCACTGGTGGGCGGGGTGGACGTCCTCGTGAACAACGCCGCCTTCGCGCCCTCCGCGGGTGCGGCCCATCCCGTCGCCGAAGTGTCCTATGAGGACTGGCAGCGGGTCTGGCGGCGGATGCTCGACGTCAACGTGCTCGGCACCGCGAACGTGACCTACTGCGTGGCGCGGCACATGATCGACCGCGGCGCGCCCGGCCGCGTGGTCAACATCGGCTCGCGGGGAGCCTTCAAGGGTGAGCCCGAGTTCCCGGCGTATGGCGCGAGCAAGGCGGCGCTGCACTCGCTGGGGCAGTCGCTCGCCGTCGCCCTCGCCCCGCACGGGATCGCCGTGACCTCGGTCGCGCCCGGTTTCACCGCGACGGACCGGGTCGCGGCGAAGGTCGAAGGCGCGCGGGGCGAGAGTCCGTTCGGCCGGGTCGGCACGCCGGAGGAGGTCGCGGCCGCGGTGCTCTACCTGGCTTCCGGCGAGGCCGCGTGGGCGTCCGGGGCGATCCTCGACCTGAACGGCGCGTCGTATCTCAGGATGTGAACTGGATCACTGATGCAGCGCTGACGGCCTCCCGCGCGTCTATGGGACGTGCACAAGCTGGGGAAGGTCCTGGTCGCCGCGCTCGCGGTGGCGGTGTTCGGCGGGACCGCGTACGGATACACGACGCTGGAGTCGCTCGACGGCATCACCCGCGAGGACGTGATCGAGGCGCCGGATCCGGGGGAACAGCCCGCCGACGGTTCGCTGGACATCCTGCTGGTCGGGCGCGACGCGCGCACCGACAATCAGGACCGGCCGCTGCCGCCGGAGATCCTGCGGGAACTGCGGGCCGGGGCGAACGGCGACGACCTGACCGACACGCTCATCGTGCTCCGCATCCCCAACGGCCAGCAGACGGTGAAGGCGTTCTCGATCCCGCGTGACTCGTGGGTCGCGCAGCCGGGCACGAAGGACAAGAGCAAGATCAACGAGATCTTCGGCCGGACCAAGTTCGCCTCGGGGAACGAGCAGCGCGCGGCGGGCAAGACCGACAAGGCCGAGATCAACAAGCAGGCGATCACCGCGGCGCGGAAGGCGACCCTCAAGGCCGTCGAGGAGCTCAGTGGCGTCAAGATCGACCACTTCGCCGAGGTCAACCTGCTGAGCTTCTACGAGATCAGCAAGGCCGTCGGCGGCGTCGAGGTCTGTCTGAAGAAGGCCACCAAGGACCGTGATTCGGGCGCGGACTTCCCCGCCGGGCGGCAGACGATCGCGGGCGCCGACGCGCTCGCCTTCGTCCGGCAGCGCAAGAACCTGCCCCGCAGCGACCTCGACCGCGTCCGCCGCCAGCAGGTGTTCCTCGCGGGACTGGCGAAGCAGGTGCTCTCCGGCGGGACCCTCGCCAACCCTGCGCGCGTGTCCGACCTGATCGACGCGGTGAAGCGTTCGGTCGTGCTCGACGGTTCGTGGAACCTGCTCGACTTCGTGCGGCAGATGCGCGGGGTGTCCGGCGGCGGGATCGCGTTCGAGACCATCCCGGTGGTCAACCCCGACTACCGCTACGACCCCCGGCATCCGACCTGGACCGCCGTGCAGGTCGATCCCGCCCAGGTGCGCGCGTTCGCCGCCTCCCTGATCGGGGTCCAGCCCACCACCCCGCAGGCGCCCGCCGGACCCAAGGTCGACGTCGTCAACGCGAGCGGCAAGGACGGTCTCGCCGCCCGCGTCTCGGATCTCTTGGCGGAGAAGGGTTTCGGCAAGGGCGACACGAAGGCCGAGGCCGGACGGCGGACGTCGGTCGTCCGGTTCAGCGACGCGGCCGGGCCCGCCGCGGAGATCGCGAAACTGCTCGGCGGACTGGACGTCCAGAAAGCCGATTCGGTCGCGGCGGGCAAGATCGAGGTCGTCCTCGGCCAGGTCTACAAAGGACCGGGCGTCTCCGCGGGCGGGGGCGCGATCGGTGCGCTGGCGGAGCCGCCGATCACGGCCGATGGCGCCGACTGCATCGACTGAGCCGAGTCACTCCCTTGGCGGGATCTTCCCGTTCTTCGCCACCGGAAGGCCGAGCTGAACCGGCTCGGTGATGACGGCCGCTTCGCCGGGAAGGTGGGACAGCACCGGGTTCAGGTGGGTCAGCTTCAGCGTGAGCGGTCCGACGACGCTCGGCGCGGTGCTGACGTCCGCCTTCGCCAGATCCAGCCACTGGACGGTGCCGAGCACCTCCGGCGGGATCTCGTCAGCGCGTTTCGCCACCGGGACGCACAATTGCCGCGCGTTGCCGACCTTCACGTCCACCTTCGGCCGATCGGCCAGAACCGGGTTGAGATGGCCCAGCGTCAGCGGGAACGGGATGGTCGGAATGCCGAGGACACGCAGGGCATAGCACTCGAGATCGATGTGCCGCACGAACGACAGGATCTCCGGCGGCGGCAGTTTCCCGTTCTTCGCGACCGGGACGCACAACTGCTCCGGCGACAACAGGGTCACGTGCGAATCCTGGATGCCGAGTTTCTGCACGACGGGATTCAGATGGCTCAGCGTCAGCGGGAAGTCCACCGAGCGGCCTTCGATCCGGTAGCACGACAGATCCACCCAGCGGACGTAGTCGACGATCCCCGGCGGCGGGATCACGCCGTTCTTAGCGACCGGCACGCACAGCTGCAGGCGTTCACCGAGCTTGACCGTCTCCAGCGGCAGTTTCCCGAGTACCGGGTTGAGGTGCTTGAGGGTGAGCTCGGTCGGCGGTGGTTTGTAGCCTTCGGTCTTGTAGCAGGACAGGTCGAGCTGGGAGACGAACGGCAGCGGCGGCGGTGCGCCCGGAGCGGCGGTGGCCGCGCCGGGCAGCACCGCGACGAGCAGGAGCGAGGCCAGGGCGGCGAAGCAACGCGAGGTCGATCTTCGTGACATGGCAAGGCCTTTCCGCGAAAGGGTTTGGCCCTTCCACGGTGGACCCCGTCCGGCGCCGCGCGGCACCGCCAAGCGGGCAGCCTAAGGTGCGGCCACCGGCTCCAGCCGCACCACGACCGCCTTCGACACCGGGGTGTTCGACTTGTCCGCGACCGCGTCCAGCGGCACCAAGGCGTTCGCCTCGGGGAAGTACGCCGCCGCGCAGCCTTTCGCCGTCGGATAGGAGACCACCCGGAACCGCGGGGCCCGACGGTCGCAGTCCCGCCATTCCGAGACCAGGTCGACCATCGCGCCGTCGGCCAGCCCGAGCTCGGTCAGGTCGTCGGGGTTGACCAGCACCACGCGCCGCGCGTCCTCGATGCCGCGGTAACGGTCGGAAAGGCCGTAGATGGTGGTGTTGTACTGGTCGTGGCTGCGCATCGTCTGCAGCAGCAGCCTGCCTTCGGGCACCTGCGGATATTCGAGATCGGAGACGGTGAAGTTCGCCTTGCCGTTCGCGGTTCCGTTGAACTGCCGGGAATCGCGCGGCGCGTGCGGCAGGACGAACCCGTCGGGCTCGCGCACCCGGGCGTTGTAGTCGTGGCAGCCGGGGACGACGCGCGCGATCCGGTCGCGGATGAGGTCGTAGTCGGCGTGGAAGTCCCGCCACGGCACGGCGTGCCCGGCACCGAGCAGGGCTTCCGCGAGATGGCAGATGATCGCGACTTCGGACAGCAGATGCTCGCTGGCCGGGGCCAGCCTGCCGCGTGAGGTGTGCACCTGCGACATCGAGTCCTCGACGGTGACGAACTGCTCGCCGCCGGCCTGGAGGTCGCGTTCCGTCCGGCCCAGGGTGGGCAGGATCAGCGCCGTCTTACCGGGTACGACGTGCGAGCGGTTGAGCTTCGTCGACACGTGCGCGGTCAGGGAGCACGACTTGAGCGCCTTCTCCGTGAGCTCCGTGTCCGGTGTGGCGGAAGCGAAATTGCCGCCGACGGCGAAGAAGACCTTGCCGTGCCCGTCCCGCATCGCGCGGATCGCGGCGACGGTGTCGTGACCGTGGTCTCGCGGCACCTTGATGCCGAACTCCGCGTCGAGGCTGTCCATGAACGACTCCGGCATCTTCTCCCAGATGCCCATCGTCCGGTCGCCCTGGACGTTGGAGTGCCCGCGCACCGGGCACAGGCCCGCGCCCGGCTCGCCGATCATGCCGCGTACCAGCGCCAGGTTCGCGATCTCGGAGATGGTCTGCACCGCGTGCTTGTGCTGCGTCAGCCCCATCGCCCAGCAGTAGATGGTGCGCTTCGACGTCGCGATCATCCGCGCCAGCCGCTCGATCTGCTCACGAGGCAGGCCGGTCGCGACGCCGACCTCGTCCCAGTCGATCTCCCGCAGATGCTTCGCGTAGTCCTCGAACCCCTCGGAGGACGACTCGATGAACGCGTGGTCGACGATCGTGCCGGGGGTCTCCTGCTCCCACTGCAGCAGGAGATGACCGATCGCCTGGAACAGCGCGAGGTCGCCGCCGAGCCGGATCTGCGCGAACTCGTCGGCCAGCGGGGTGCCCTTGCCGACCACGCCGCGGACGTTCTGCGGGTTCTTGAACCGCATCAGACCGGCTTCGGGCAGCGGGTTGACCGCCATGATCTTCGCGCCGTTGCCCTTGGCCTCCTCCAGCGCCGACAGCATGCGCGGGTGGTTCGTGCCCGGGTTCTGGCCGACCACCACGATGAGGTCCGCCTTGTGGATGTCGGCGAGCGACACCGAGCCCTTGCCGATCCCGGTCGTGGCCGCGAGCGCCGCGCCGGAGGACTCGTGGCACATGTTGGAGCAGTCCGGCAGGTTGTTGGTGCCGTAGGAGCGCACGAGCAGCTGATAGAGGAACGCGGCCTCGTTGCTGGTGCGGCCGGAGGTGTAGAAGATCGCCTCGTTCGGGTCGCTCAGTGCCCGCAGTTCGTCGGCGACCAGCGTGAACGCGTCGTCCCAGGAGATCGGTTCGTAGTGCGAAGCCCCTTCGCGCAGCACGAACGGCTCCGTGATGCGGCCCTGCTGGCCGAGCCAGTAGTCCGTCTTGTCCGCCAGCTCGTGGATGGAGTGCTGGGCGAAGAACTCACGGCCGACCCGGCGTTTCGTCGCCTCCTCGGCGACGGCCTTCGCCCCGTTCTCACAGAACTCGGCGAGCTTGCGGTGCTCGCCGTCGACCTCGCGCGGCTCCGGCCAGGCGCAACCGGGACAGTCGAAACCGTCGCGCTGGTTCAGCAGGCGCAGCGTCTTCACGGTGCGTGCGGCGCCCATCTGCTCCATGCCGCGCATCAGGGAGACGGCGACACCGGGGATCCCGGCCGCCCAGCTCTTCGGTTTCCCGACCTCGAGCTGTGTCTCGTCAACGTCGTTCGCGGGTGCTTCGCGGGTCATGACCCCATCGTGCGCCTTGCCGTCTTCGCGCGCGACCGAGGGGTCAGGCGTTGGTGACGATCCGGCTGATCTGCGCCTCGTCGAGCGGGAACCAAGGTGTCTCGTTGACGCCGCGTTCCTGCACCGCGTTCACCGTCACCGCGGCCACGACCAGCACGATCAAGCCGACGAGCGCCGCGATGCCCGGCCACCGGCTCGTCCCTGGCGCGGAGTAGCCGCCCCCGGAGGCCGCGGCGGCCTTCTGCTGCTTACGACGCTTCTTCTTGAGTTCCTTCTTCGCACCCAGCCAGGCGTCGCGTTCGGCGTGTTTCTGCCAGTCCGGATTCATCAGATCCGGATGGGTCTCGATCCGCCGGTCCTCTTCGTCCATCTCGGTCCTCTTCCCCAGGATTTCGGCCGACTACCGGCAGGTGTCCCTCGACGGGAGGGGTTTCGTCGGGTCGTAGGTGCTGGTCTCGTCGACGGGAGGTGTGCCGGCGACGGTGCTGTCCTTGTCAGCGTACTGGGGCGCGAGGATGCCGGTCTTGATCGCGTCGCAGGCCATGCGGGAGCGGTAGCCCCTGCCTTCCCCGAAGGAGAGCCCGGCGTCGGCCTTCGCGAACGGCGGTGCCTTGCGGATCACGTAGTCCTGTTCTTCGCGGAGGAACGGGACGATGTCTTCCGGGGACCTGGCCTCGCCAGGACGTGCTTCGAAGGCGTACGCGGTCGTGTAGCTCGCGTGAATGGTCAGTTCGCCGTTCTCCCCGGCCTTGGTGGTGAGAGACCCGGTCATGCGCGGACTTACCGGAAGCAGCCGGTTCGTTCCGATGAGGATCAGGTACTGGCTCCTGTCGATGGTCGCTGCGCTCGTGAGCTTCGGTTCGAGCCGGGTGCGCTCGTTCGGGGCCAGCAGCGCGAGCAGCTCCGAACCGTCGTGGTCCCGCAGCGCCCGGGACCCGAGCCGCGCGGCCGCGATGGCCTCCGTCACCTTCCGGTACGCGGCGTCGACCTCCTGCGCGCTGAAGCCGCCGACGGCCTGCCCCGGCGGCACGGTGATCCCGGCCGTCCCTTCGCGCCAGTTCGCGGCGGGAGTGCAGTCGAAAGGCCGGTCGAGGTCGACGCCGGTGAGCACCGGGGCCGCCTTCGGAGGCTGCGGCCCCGGACCCGAGCTGCCCCGCATCTGGTGCATGACGACCGCCGCGGCCCCGAGCAATGCCACGGTCCCGATCACGAACAGGCCGACGACGACCCTGCGGGTCATCCGGAACCGGCGGCGCGGCCGCTGCTTCCGCCGCCGTTTCAGATCCTTCTTCGCGCCGTGCCGAGCCTCGCGTTCGGCTCGTTCGCGCCATTCCGGATCCATCAGATCCGGATGCGTCTCCAACCGCGCGTCCTCCACGAACCCGCCCCTCCCCAGTGCGTCACGACATCCCCTCATCGGCTGGGAACGGCGGGCGTTACGGCCGGTGAGGAAGTCGCTAGAGGGGGTTCGTAGACTTGTCAACTGTGACCGAGAACGCCCAGCCGCAGCAGACCGACCTTCCGGGTACCTGGAACCCGGCCGACGAAGAAGCCTCGCTCTACCAGCGTTGGGTAGACGCCGGCTACTTCACGGCCGACCCCACGTCGGACAAGCCGCCGTTCACGGTAGTCATCCCGCCCCCGAACGTGACCGGTTCGCTGCACATCGGGCACGCGTTCGAGCACACCCTGATCGACGCCATCACCCGCTACCACCGCATGCTCGGCGACGAGACGCTGTACCTGCCGGGGATGGACCACGCGAGCATCGCGGTCCACGCGCTGGTCGAGAAGCAGCTCCGCGCCGAAGGCACCAGCCGCCGCGAGCTCGGCCGCGAGGCCTTCGTGGAGCGCGTCTGGCAGTGGAAGAACGAGCACGGCGGCAAGATCCTCGCCCAGATGAAGCGCCTCGGCGAGGGCGTCGACTGGACCCGTGAGCGGTTCACCATGGACGACGGCCTGTCCAAGGCCGTCAACACGATCTTCAAGAAGCTCTTCGACGACGGCCTCATCTACCGCGCCGAGCGCCTGGTCAACTGGTCGCCGGAGCTGCGGTCGGTGCTGTCCGACGCCGAGGTGAAGCACGAAGAGGTCGAGGGCGAGCTCGTCTCGATGCGCTACGGCGACGGCGAGAACGCGATCGTCGTGGCCACCACCCGGATGGAGACGATGCTCGGCGACACCGCCGTCGCGGTCCACCCGGACGACGAGCGTTACACCCACCTCATCGGCACCGAGGTCGAGCTGCCGCTGACCGGGCGCAAGATCCCGATCGTCGCGGACAAGCACGTCGACCCGGAGTTCGGCACCGGCGCGGTCAAGGTGACCCCCGCGCACGACCCGAACGACTTCGAGATCGGCCAGCGGCACGACCTGCCGATGATCACGATCATGGACGAGCAGGGCCGCATCGACGGCACCGGCACCGAGTTCGACGGCATGGACCGCTTCGAGGCCCGCGTCGCGGTGCGGGAGAAGCTGCGCGAGCAGGGCCGCATCGTCGCTGAGAAGCGTCCGTACCTGCACAGCGTCGGGCACTCCGAGCGCTCGAAGGAGCCGATCGAGCCGCGGCTTTCGCTGCAGTGGTTCGTCAAGGTCGGCCCGCTCGCGAAGGCCGCCGGCGACGCGGTGCGCGACGGCCGGGTGAACGTCCACCCGCCGGAGATGGAGAAGCGCTACTTCGATTGGGTCGACAACCTGCACGACTGGTGCATCTCGCGTCAGCTGTGGTGGGGCCACCGCATCCCGGTCTGGTACGGCCCGAACGACGAGGTCGTCTGCGTCGGACCGGACGAGGAGCCGCCCTCGGGCGAGGGCTGGACCCAGGACCCGGACGTCCTCGACACCTGGTTCTCCTCGGGCCTGTGGCCGTTCTCCACCCTCGGCTGGCCGGAGAAGACCCCGGACCTGAACAAGTTCTATCCGACGTCGGTGCTGGTCACCGGCTACGACATCCTGTTCTTCTGGGTCGTGCGGATGATGATGTTCGGCCTCTACGCCACCGGCGAGGCGCCGTTCAAGACCATCGCGCTGCACGGCATGGTCCGCGACCAGTTCGGCAAGAAGATGTCGAAGACCGCGGGCAACGGCGTCGACCCCATCGAGTGGATGGACAAATACGGCACCGACGCGCTGCGCTTCACCCTCACGCGGGGCGCGAACCCGGGCACCGACGTGCCGATCGGCGAGGAGTGGGTCGCCGGCTCCCGGAACTTCACCACGAAGCTCTGGAACGCCACCAAGTTCGCGATGATGAACGGCGCGGACGCGAACGCCCCGCTGCCCCCGGCCGCCGAACTCACCGAGGCCGACCGCTGGATCCTCGGCAGGCTCGGCAACGTCGTCGAAGAGGTCACCGGATACCTCGCGGACTACCAGTTCGCGAAGGCCACCGACACGCTGTACCAGTTCACCTGGACCGAGCTGTGCGACTGGTACCTGGAGCTGTCGAAGGTCCAGGTCTTCCAGGGTGACGAGGCCCGCGTGACGGCGACGCGCGCGGTGCTGGGGCACGTGTTCGACACCGTGCTGAAGCTGCTGCACCCGTTCATCCCGTTCATCACCGAGAAGCTGTGGACGGCGCTGACCGGCCGCGAGTCGCTGGTGATCGCCCCGTGGCCGGTGGCCGACGCCTCGTACGCCGACGCCGTGGCGGACAAGCGGATCGCGGACGTGCAGAAGCTGGTCACCGAGGTGCGCCGGTTCCGCGCGGACCAGGGCCTCAAGCCCAGCCAGAAGGTGGCCGCGCGGCTGTCCGGCGATGGATTCGCCGAGCTCACCGGGCACGACGAGCCGATCCGCTCGCTGGTCCGGCTCACCCAGCCCGAAGAGGGCTTCGCGCCGAGCGCGTCGCTCGAGGTCGGGCTGTCGGCCGGTGTGGTGACCGTCGAGCTGGACCTGTCCGGCACGATCGACGTCGCCGCGGAGCGCAAGCGCCTGCAGAAGGACCTCGGCGCGGCGGAGAAGGAACTGGCGCAGGCCGAGGCCAAACTCGGCAACCAGGCCTTCATCGACAAGGCGCCGGAGCCGGTGATCGGCAAGATCCGGGCCCGCAAGGAGACCGCGGTCGCGGACATCGAGCGCATCAACGCCCGGTTGGCCGCCCTTCCCGCTTCCTGACGAACGCTAGGAACGGTCCTTTCCTCGCAAAATTTGCAAGGAAAGGACCGTTCCTTGCATTCAGCGAAGGTGACGGAGGATCACTCCGGTCACGCCCGCCATCCCCGTGCGATACGGGTGGTAAGCCGCCGCGGCGAGCAGCTTCGTGTGCTGCCCGTTGATCCACGCGGCCCCGTTCGGCGCGCAGGCGTCGTGCCCGGCGGACGGTCCGAAGGTGTCGATGAAGGTCGCCTTGCCGTCGGCCGCGACGGCCTTCTCGATCGCCGAGTTCAGCGCCTTCTCGACGTCGTTGAGCCAGGCGTAGTCGCCCTCGGCGAAGGGCAGGATCTTCGGGCAGTAGCCGCGTTCCGGCGCGATCCGCGGGTAGCCGATGACGAGCACCTCGGCCCGCGGAGAGCGGGTATGGACTCCGGCCAGCACCTTTTCGACGTTCTTGCCGGTGTCGGCGATCTTGGCCTTGATGGTGTCGACACCACCGACGGTGAACCGCTCCTGGCACGGGTTCCCGGTGGGATCGCTCGCGCGCAGGGACGGGCAGGTGCCGACGAGCGTGCCGAAGACGCCGTAGTCGTTGCCGCCGATACCGACTGTGACCAGGTCGGTGTTCGCGCGCAGGGCGCTGAACTGGGGCGGGTTGCTGCCGAGCGTCACGCTTTGGCGTTGCGTCATGTTCGTGGTGTCGGCGCCGCCGCAGCTGATGTCGGTGAAGGAGCGGACCCGCAGCGCCGCGGCGAGCATCGACGGGTAGTTCTGCGTCGACTTGCCGCAGAAGAGCGGGTCGAGGCGGGGGAGCGGGATGAGCGGTCCGGAGGTGTAGGAATCACCCAGCGCGACGTAGTTGCGGTAGGACCGCGTGGTGGCGGTGGCCGCCGTGGCGGAGGCGATCAGCAGGACGACGGTCGAGACGGCCGCGAACAGGACGCGTCTGTAGCGCATGAGGACCCCGATCTCCGGACTGGATGGCCTCTCAAAAATGAACCGGATCCGGCCCGGTCGGCGCCGCCGATCGGGTGGTCGAGCGCCGGTTTCACCCGCTTGGGGTGTCACATCGGGTGATCGTCTTCCGGTCGGCGGTAGACCAGCAGATAGCGGTAGAAGAGCAGGTTCCGGACTTTGCTCCCCGGCAGCAGGGCGGCCGCGTCGCGCCGGATCCGGCTCATCGGCGGGAAGGTCTCCACGATCGGCGCCGTCGGCAGCGGGTCGGCGCCGCCGTTCAGCCGCTCACCCGCATAGACGACCACTCTGGCCAGCGCGTTGACCGGTGAGGCCACGAGAGCGCGCGCGTAGTCGGCGACGGTGCTGGGCCTGCCGAGGCCGAGGACGGCGAGCACACCGCCGGGGACCAGCGCGTCACGCAGCCTGGTGACCGTGTCGAACGGCACGTGGTGGAGCATCGCGAGGCAGGAGATGAAGTCGTACGCCTCGTCCGGCAGTTTTTCGGCGACCACGTCGGCCTGCCGGTACGAGATCGTGCCGGGGCCCGGCGAGCCGGCGGCGCGGGCGAGGTCGATCATCGGACCGGACCGGTCGATCGCCTCGACGTGCATCCCGGTGGCCGCGAGCCGCCGCGCGAACCGCCCGCTGCCGCAGCCCACGTCCAGCGCCACGCCGGGGCCGGGAGGCAGCTGGTCGAGCAGCAGCGGGTGATAGTGGTCGTTGTGGTTGAACCCCATGCGTCGAGAGTGCCAGGAAAAGCCGCACGTAGACTCGGCGTGACAGGCAGCAAGGGTAAGAGGAGAGTTCGTGCCGCGAGGTGACGGCCGGGATTCCGAAGATTTCAGGGAATCCCCGGACCTGGCAGATCTGGACAGTTTCGCCGGTGTCGACGAATTGGGGGCCCGCGCCCACGATCCGTCCGACGACACCGACCCGGATCTGGACGCACCCGACGCCGCGTACCAGGCGGGCGGCGGTTCGCGGGGCGGTATCGGCGGGATCGGGCAGCTGGGGGACAACCTCGCGCTCGGCCCCGTGCCGGACCTCGTCGCCCCGGAGGACGTGGAGCTGCACGAACTGGACGACCAGGGTGACGAGTTCGCCCCGTCCGACCCCAACGGGCAGCAGGCGCGCCGCGAGCTGCTCGCCGTCGAGGCCGAGCTGAACCAGCGCTGGCCCGAGACGAAGATCGAGCCGTCCCTCGCCCGGATCGCGGCCCTGGTCAATCTCATGGGTGAACCGCACCGCGGTTACCCGGTGCTGCACGTCGCCGGGACCAACGGCAAGGGCTCGACCACCCGGATGATCGACGCGCTGCTGACCCGTATGGGCCTGCGCGTCGGCCGGTACACCAGCCCGCATCTGCAGCTGGTCACCGAGCGGATCGCGCTCGACGGCGCCCCCATCTCCGCCGCCGCGTACGTCGACCTGTACCGCGACGTCGCGCCGTACGTGACCATGGTGGACAACGCCGGTGGTCAGGACGCGGTGCCGATGAGCAAGTTCGAGGTGCTGACCGGGATGGCGTTCGCGGCCTTCGCCGACGCGCCCGTCGAAGCCGCGGTCATCGAGACCGGGCTCGGCGGCTCCTGGGACGCCACCAACGTCGTGGACGGCGACGTCGCCGTCATCACGCCGATCGGCGTCGACCACGTCGAGTACTTCGGCGGCTCTCCGGCCAAAGCCGCGGTGGAGAAGGCCGGGATCATCAAACCCGGCAGCGTCGTGGTCATCGCCGAGCAGGAGCCCGAAGTCCAGAAGATCCTGCTGGAACGCGCCATCGAGGTCGACGCGAGCGTCGCCCGCGCCGGCAGCGAGTTCGGTGTGCTGGAGCGCGAGGTCGCCGTCGGCGGGCAGATGCTGAAACTGCAGGGCCTCGGCGGTGTCTACGACGAGATCTTCCTGCCGCTGCACGGCGCGCACCAGGCCGCCAACGCCGCTCTGGCGCTGGCCGCCGTCGAAGCGTTCTTCGGCGCGGGCAAGGACAAGCAACTGGTCATCGAGGCCGTCCGCGAGGCCTTCGCCGAGGTCGAGACCCCCGGCAGGCTGGAGCGCGTCCGCGCCGCCCCGACCGTGCTGCTCGACGCCGCCCACAACCCGCACGGCGCCAAGGCGCTCGCGACCACCGTCGCCGAGGAGTTCGCCTTCCGCCGCCTCGCCGCCGTGGTGAGCGTGATGGCGGAGAAGGACGCCCGCGGCATCCTGGACGCGCTCGAACCGGTGGTGTCCGAGATCGTCGTCACCAAGAACTCGTCCCCGCGCGCGATGCCGCTCGACGAACTCAACGACGTCGCCATCTCGATCTTCGGCGAAGACCGCGTCGTGGCCGAGCCCAGCCTCGACGCCGCGATCGAGACCGCCATCGGCCTCGTCGAGCAGAGCGACGACCCCGAGGAACCGCTGGCGGGCGGCGGCGTGCTGGTCACCGGCTCCGTCGTCACCGCGGGCGAGGCCAGGACCCTGTTCGGTAAGGAGCCGGCGTGACCGACGAGACCCCGAAGCCGCCCGCCAAGGACCCGATGAAGTCCTTCCGCGGGGTGATGGCCGGTTCGCTGATCATGGAGGGCATCACCGTCGCGCTCGCGCTGCCGGTGGTGGCGAAACTCGGCGGCGGCGTCGGTTCGCTCACCGGCTGGTCGGTGATCGTGATCGCGGTCGCGCTGATCGTGCTGTGCGGTTTCCTGAAGAAGCCCTGGGCGGTGCCCGCGGTCCTCGTGCTGCAGGTCGCGCTGATCGCGTTCTTCGTCGCGCTGCCCGCCGTGGCGATCCTCGGGGTGATCTTCCTCGGGATCTGGCTGTGGCTGCTGTGGCTGCGGCGGGACGTGGCGCGGCGGATGGCGGCGGGGACGTTGCCGAGTCAGCAGCAGCAACCGCAGTAACGGCGTCGCCATCCAGGCCGACTCGGTGGATGTTCACCGGGACGGGAGCCATGGATGGCCAGGAAAGCGTTGATCGTCGGGAGTTCCCGCTTCACCGATCCCTCGTTCGAGGGGTTGGACGTCACGACCGAGGCCGCGGCAGTGGCCGCGGTGTTCGGGGACGAAGCCATCGGTGGCTTCGAGGTGGCATCGCTTTCCGATCAGTCGAACACCACGGTCTTCAGCGTGATCGACCGCTTCTTCGACGCGGCGGGGCCGGAAGACGTCTTGCTGCTGTATCTCATCGGCGGCGGGGTCCAGGGGCAGGGTGAGTGGTATTTCGCCTCGACCGACACCGATGCGCGGTACGCCGCGACCAGCGCGTTGTCATCGAGGGCGCTCCGCCACTACGTAGAGACCAGCGACTGCCGGAAGTTCGTGCTGATCTTCGACTTCCCTTTCTCCGGAGCCTTCGCCGAGTCGGTCATGTGGGTCGGAGAGGACTTTCCGGGAGAGCGGGCGATCGTGGCCGTGTCCGCCACGAATGCCTTGCGAGAGCATGAAAAGGGGCCTTCCTGGAGCGCCGGTGTCCTCGCTGACGCCCTCGTCGACGGCCTCCGTACCGGCCGGGCCGACGCCGATCGCGACGGTGTGGTGACGGCAGAGGAGTTCGGGGCGTTCCTGGGGCGAGAGGCGGTGACGCCGGTGCAGCAGACGATGTACCACGTGACGCCTGCGGCCGAGCACCTCCGAGTGGCCGGCAGTCCTGCGGTGCACGGCACGACTCCGGGTTCCGACGTCGAGTGGGCCGCCGACGCGACCGCGCGCGAGGACTTCCTGCATCGCGACGAACTCGCTGGAGTGCTCGCCTTCCGGCTGACCGACGCTCGGATGCGCCGACCGGACGTTTCCTTCCTGGTCCACGTCGACGGGGCATGGGGAACGGGAAAGACGACGCTGCTCGGTTTCCTGAGGCGGAGGCTGGGCGGCACTTTCCTGCTCGTCGAGTTCGACGCGTGGCGGCAGGCTCGCCTGGGGCGTCCGTGGTGGACGTTGCTGACCGCGGCCAGGGACGCGATCGCCGCGGATCGAGGTTGGTGGGGGAGGCGATGGCTCCGGTCGGCCGAAGTCTTCGCCAGAGCGCGCCGGACCGGTGCCCCTTATGCCTTCGCGGTCCTGGTCCTGGTACTGCTCGTCGGTGGTCTCGCATTCTGGCTGTGGCCACGACAGGGCACGGCCGGGGGCTGGAGCGAGGCGGCCAAGGTCGTCGGCACCGTGGTGGCCGCGATGATCCCGTTCTGGGCGGGCGCGCTCGTCGTGAGCCGCTTTCTGCTCTGGAACTCGGCTCGTGGCGCGAAACTCTTCGAAGAGTCGGGAACGAACCCGATGGCGGAGGTGTCCGCACACTTCTCCTGGCTGCTGGGCCGTACGCGGAAACCGTTGCTGTTCCTCATCGATGATCTGGACCGGTGTGGGTATGAGGAGGTCGTCGGCCTGCTCGACACCGTCCAGACCGTCTTCCGTAACGCGCCGGGCGCGGCGAGCGCGCCCTTGTTCGTCGTCGCCGCGGACGGAGCTTGGCTTCGCAAGAGCTATGAGTCGAAGTATCCGGTGTTCGAGCATTGTGTCGCCCGTCCCGGTAAGTCACTTGGCTACCTGTTTCTCGAGAAGCTCTTTCAGATAACGGTTCCCATGCCGTCGTTCACGACCGCGCTGCGGCGGCTCTACATCGATCGGCTTCTGCGGATCTCCGAAGGCGGGGACTCGGAAATCGCGAGCGAGGCGGCTTTGCTTCGTGGTCGTCTGCGCGGTGAAGCCGGCAGGGAAAGAGAGATCCTCGACATTCTCGACGAGGCGTCGGCAGCAGCGAAGGCGGAACTGGTCGGTGACGCCACCCGTGCGCTCGCGCAGCCCGTGGTGCGCGAACAAACCGAACACTGGCTGCGGAAGTTCGCGCCGTTGATCAGTGATACGCCACGCGGATTCAATCAGTTTGTCAACACCTACACCGCTCATCGGGCCATCAGGACCTTGGAAGGCAACACGGTCGGAACCGACACGCTGGCCTTGTGGTGTGTCGTCCGTGTCCGCTGGCCGGATCTTTTCGATCACTTGGAGGCGGAGCCGTCTTCGGTCGCCGGGATCCTGGATCCGGCCTTGGTGAGTGATCACTTCCCGGAGCGTCTGCGCGAAGTGGCCGCCTCGGCCTCTGTGCGTGAGGTCGTGGCCTCGACGTTGGGCGGGCCGTTGTATCAGGGCCGGATCGAACAGTGTTGCGGTGTCTTCGAGTCTTGATTTCCGCGCATGCCGAGGGGCCCGTCGCCTGGTGGTCGGCGGGCTTCCTCGGGTTCAGCGGTGGTTGTGGCGGGGTGTTTGGAGCGGGTCGAGGTATTGCGGTGGGATGAATTCGGGTCGTCCGTTGGTGATGTGGACTGTCCAGCCGGATTGGCCGTGGATGACCATGTGGTGGTAGCGGCACAGCAGGCAGAGGTTGTTGAGGTCGGTGTCGCCGAGCTGCCCCCACGGCAAAATGTGGTGGGCTTCGCAGTGCTTCGGCTTTCGCCGGCAGCCAGGAAATGCGCACCCGTGGTCGCGCAGGTTCAAGGCCCGTCGTTGAGCAGGGGTGACACTGCGGGCGGCACGTCCGATGTCGAGGGGTTCGCTTTCGCTGCCGAGGATGGCGGGGATGATTTTGGCGTCGCAGGCCAGCATCCGGGCGTGCCGGGCGGTGATCTGCGCGACCCCGTCCACGCAGGCCGCCCCCAGCCCCGAGGTCAGGGTGTCCAGGGGGATCGTGACCACGATGGTGGTGCGGTCTCCGGAGAGGGTGGGGGCTTTGTCGTTGGTCATCGCGTAGTGGATCGCGTCGAACAACGCGTCCCCATGGCGCTCGCCTGGGGTGCGGGGGTCGCGGTTGCCGTCTTCGTCGACGGGTCTTCGCTGTCCCCAGGTTTCGAACAGGGCGTTGGCGCGGGCCCCGAACTCGGGGTCGAGGAGGCCGTTGAGCCGCCACCACCCGTCGTCACGCTTGTGCAGGTGCACCTCGCGTGACGGGGGTTTCAGGTCCTCGTCCTTGGGCTCGTTCCCATCGGGGTCGAGATGGGCCAAGAGGTCGGCGCCGACGTTGGCGATCTCCTGTGGTCCGGCGTGGCGGGCCAAGGTGACCAGGATCTGTTCGGCGCCGGTCCGGTCGTCGGCCGAGGCGTCGGCCGGGATCTTCTTCAGCACCGCGAGGATCGGATCCAGCTGCTGATGCCCCAGGTCACCTTCCGCGGCGGCGGCTCCGGCGATCGGCGCGAACGCCGGAGCGGGCGTGCCATCCAGATTGCGGCTCTCGTTCACCGCCAACGCGCGAGTGACGGTGTCGCGGGCCTCGTTCGGACTGACCCGCGCCGTCTCAGCGAACCAACCCGCGGTCGAACCATGGCCGAACAGTTCCATCGGACCCCGGGACTCGATCTCGACCAGGAACTGCCCGACCTCCGCCAACGCCTGCCGTGCCACCGACAACCGCTCCACCACACCATGCGCCAGCTCCCGCGCACCAGCACGCCACAACTCCCGCGGCGGCTCGAGGATACGTTGTCCGGACACCCCACAAGAATACCAGGGAATCGAACAAAGATTCGAATCAAAAGTTAGCAAACACGCGAAAATTTGTTCATATTCCTCGGTGGGCTCTTTGTCGCGCGAAGCATTCTTTAACGCGCGAAGCACGCCAAGTCGAATAGAGTCGCGGAAACCGCCGGAACGGCTACCGTCCGTTCGTTCATCACCGCGCAAACCGCCGTTGGCCCACCGGCCGTGGCCGCGGGATAGAACCGCGCCATGACCGCAACCCACCACAACCGCCGCACGCTGCTCAAAGCCGGTCTCACCGGCGCCGGAGCGGTCGCGGGCGGCCTGCTCCTCCCGGGAACCGCGACCGCGAACCCGGTTCCGCTGCTCCATCGCGACCGCCCGGTGCTCACCCACGGTGTCCAGTCCGGCGACGTCACCACCGGTTCCGGCATCGTCTGGTCGCGCGCCGACCGGCCGTCGCGGCTGATCGTGGAGGTCTCCCGGGACCCGTCGTTCCGGCACGCGCGCCGCGTGCGCGGTCCGGTGATGAGCCCGGAGACCGGTGGTACGGGCAAGGTTCGCGTCGCGGGGCTCATGCCCGGGACCGAAGTCCACTACCGCGTGACCGCGGAAGACCTCGACGGCCGCACTCGCAGCGAGGCCCTCACCGGCCGCTTCACCACCGCCCCCGTCGGCCGCTCCGACGTCCGGCTGCTGTGGTCCGGTGACGTCGCCGGGCAGAACTGGGGCATCAACCCCGAACTCGGCGGCATGACGATCTACCGCGCGATGGCCGAGCGCCGTCCGGACCTGTTCCTCCACTGTGGAGACACGGTCTACGCCGACGCGCCGCTCACCGAGACCGTCGCGCTGCCCGGCGGGCGGGTGTGGCGCAACATCGTCACCCCGGAGAAGGCGAAGGTCGCCGAGACGCTCGACGAGTACCGCGGCCAGTTCGCCTACAACATGCTCGACGAGAACCTCAAGCGCTTCACGGCGAACGTGCCCGCCTACGTCCAGTGGGACGACCATGAAGTCGTGAACAATTGGTACCCGGGGGAGATCCTCAACGACCGCCCCGAATACACCGAGAAGCGCGTCGACGTGCTCGCCGCGCGAGCGTTCCAGGCGTTCCACGAATGGCACCCGATCGACCGCCGCCAGGCCGTCGACGGCCGTGTCCACCGCAACTTCCGGCACGGTTCCCGCGCCGAGGTCTTCGTGCTGGACATGCGGACCTACAAGGACGCCAACACCTCGGACCAGACCAAACCGGGCCGCATCCTCGGCGACCGCCAGGCCCGCTGGCTCGTCGACGCGCTCGACCGCAGCACCGCGACCTGGAAGATCATCCAGGCCGACCTGCCGATCGGCCTCACCGTTCCGGACGGCAAGGCCATCGAGGGTGTCGCCAACGGCCTGCCCGGCGCGCCCGGCGGCCGCGAGACCGAGCTCGCCCGGGTGCTGCGGGAGATCTCGCGGCGCCGGGTGCGCAACGTCGTCTGGCTGACCGCCGACGTGCACTACACCGCGGCGCACCACTACTCGCCGGATCGCGCTTCCTTCACCGAGTTCGACCCGTTCTGGGAGTTCGTCTCCGGCCCGCTCAACGCCGGCGCGTTCGGTCCGAACAAGCTCGACCCGACCTTCGGGCCGGAAGCGGTGTTCGTGCACGCCCCGCCCGCCGCGAACACCTCGCCCGTCGATGGTTTCCAGCACTTCGGCGAGGTGAACATCGACGGGCGGAGCGGCGCGCTCACGGTCGACCTGAGGGATGCTACGGGCGCGTCCCTGTGGTCGAAGACCCTGCAACCCCAACGCTGAGCAGTTCCGTCAGCACCGCGATGCTGAGATCGCCGTGCCCGGCCTCGGCGGCCTGCCGCACGAGGTCGTGCATCGGCCGCTGCCAGCCGACGTCGACGCCTTCCTCGGCCAGTCCGAGGTCGGCGGCGGCGCCGGCGTGGAAGATGTTCACCGAGGCCGCCGGATCCGAGTAGTCGCCGCTGTCGATTTCCTTGGCGTACATCGGAAGCACCGAGATGATCATCTCGAACCATTTGGTGGCGTACGGCAGGAGCGTCTCGGCTTCGAGCCCGCGCGACCGCAACGCGGCGGCACCCTGGAAGAACCCGACCAGCGCGGGCAACAGGGTGCCGCCGACGGCCGTTTCGTACAGCGCCGCCAGATCGGTTTCCTCACCGAGATGGACGGTGTCGCCGCCCAGCACCCGCAACGTTTCCCGGTGCTCGTCGAAGACGGTCTTGTCGCCGCCGTAGTACAACAGCGTGTCCGGCGCTCCCACGGCCGACGGCACGTTCTTGATCGCCCCGTCGAGGTAGCGCGCGCCGCGCCCCGTCGCCCATTCGGCCATCCGGCGTGCTTCCACCGGCGAGCCGCTGTTCAACGTGACCAAAGCACGTCCGGTCAGTGAGGCCGCTTCCAAAGCCGCGCGTGTGTCTTCGTATGTCGTCAGGCAGGCGATGGTCAACGGGCTCGCCCGCACCGCGTCGTCGGCCGTCGCGGCCAGACGCGCTCCGCGTGCGACGAGAGGATCGGCCTTCGAGGCCGTTCTGTTCCACAAGGTGGTCGGATGCCCGGCCGCGAGGAAGGCGCCCGCGAGGGCCGAGCCCATCGAGCCGAGGCCCACGACGGTCACCGGTGTCTTCCGCATTTTTCGCTCCAGTCAAAGGAAATCTTCGGGATGACTCCATGCTGGGCGGTCGCGTACATTCGATCAAGTACCTACTATTTTGCCGGGTACCGACAAAAAGGTAAGTGACACGATGACCAAGAACCGCACGTTCACCTGCGGCCTCGACGCCGCGATCGCCGTCATGGGCGGCAAATGGAAAGGGCTCATCCTGTTCGCGCTCCAAGACGGCCCGGTGCGCTTCGGGGAGCTGCGGCGCGCGGTGCCCGGCATCAGCGAACGGGTGCTGATCCTGCAGCTGCGCGAGATGGAGACCACCGGACTGCTGCATCGCGAGGTGTACCACCAGGTTCCGCCGAAGGTGGAGTATTCGCTGACGGAGTTCGGGGATTCCCTCAACACCGCGATGGCCGCGCTCGGGGAGTGGGGCGAGGAGCACCTCGAGCGCATCGAGGCCATTCCCTGGTCCGACGTGAAGTGAGCGGAGAAGCACCCAGTAGGCTCCGGGCGAATAGCACGAATCCCACCCAAGGAGAAATACCGCCGTGACTGAACGCACGCTGGTCCTCGTCAAGCCCGATGGCGTCGCGCGCGGCCTCGTCGGCGAGGTCATCGCTCGCATCGAGCGCAAGGGCCTGAAGCTCGCCGCCCTCGAACTGCGCACCGTCGAGCGCTCGGTCGCCGAGGAGCACTACGCCGAGCACAAGGAGCGCCCGTTCTT
The DNA here is from genome assembly GCF_000732925.1 of Amycolatopsis japonica. Classification (NCBI taxonomy): domain Bacteria; kingdom Bacillati; phylum Actinomycetota; class Actinomycetes; order Pseudonocardiales; family Pseudonocardiaceae; genus Amycolatopsis; species Amycolatopsis japonica. The sequence goes on along the minus strand of NZ_CP008953.1, from coordinate 6,291,128 downwards.
CGGCGACCTCCTCGAGTTCATCACCTCGGGCCCGCTGGTCGCGATCGCCGTCGAGGGCCCGCGCGCCATCGCCGCCTTCCGCCAGCTCGCCGGCGGCACCGACCCGGTCGAGAAGGCCACCCCCGGCACCCTGCGCGGTGACTTCGCGCTGGAGACCCAGTACAACCTGGTGCACGGTTCGGACTCCCCGGAGTCGGCCGAGCGCGAGCTCAAGCTCTGGTTCCCCGAGGTCTGACACACTCGTGGGTGGCGCGGGAAGACCGCGTCACCCACGGACCTGGGGGTTGTCGATGACACCGGACGAGTACCTGGCGCGACTGCGGGAACTCACCGCCGGTTTCGCGCGGGTGGCGCGCACCGGGGACCATGCCGCGCCCGTGCCGTGCTGCGGCGACTGGCGCCTGCGTGACCTGGTCGTCCACCTCGGCAACGTCCACCGCTGGGCGGCCGGGATCGTGCGCACCGGCGACCCCGCCCCGCAGATCTTCGAAGCCGATCCGGGCGCGGATCTCGCCGCCTGGTACCGCGAAAGCGCCGAAGAGCTCATCGAGGCACTGCGCGAGGCATCTCCCGGAGACGGCGCCTGGAACTTCACCGCCGCCGCCAAGACCAAAGCCTTCTGGTTCCGCCGCCAGGTCCACGAGACCGCGGTGCACCTGCTCGACGCCCACCGCGCGGCAGGGACCGAATACACCCTCGACCCGTCCATCGCCGCCGACGGCGCGGACGAGGTCCTCCTCGGCATGCTGCCGAAGGTGAAGCGCTGGCACACCCCGCCCGTGGTCACCGTTCCGTTGCTGCTGAAGACATCCGACACCGGACACGCCTGGTTGATCACACCGCCGGGTGAAACCGACGTCCCCGGCTCGCGGCAGGCGGATCCCGCCGAAGCGGCCGGTGCCGTCGTCGAAGGCACCGCGGAAGCGCTGGATCTGCTGCTGTGGCAACGGATCGAGCTCGACGGGGCGGGTATCGAAATCACCGGTGACGCCGCGGCGGCGAAGACCTTCCTCGCCGGGCCTTTCACGCCCTGACCTTCGCGCCCTACGCCGTTCGGTTCACGTTCACCTCGGGGTCTTCTCCTGGCGGTCCGCGTCCGCTGTGCTGAGCGATGCTGCCTATCACTCGATCGTGGGGTAATTCGTGAGAAATTCACGCCTGTTGCTGCTCGCTGCCCTGCTGCCCGGATCGTTCGTCGCCACACCGGCGTACGCCGATCCCTTGGCCGCTCCACTCGGTCCGGTGCCCGTCGAAGCCGCTCCGGCGGCCTCTTCGGCGAAGGAGGGCCCGTCCGCGTACGCCGTGGCCGCGCCCGACGACGGTCTCGTCACCACCAGCGCGACTTCGCGCGTGGCGCCGGGCCTGAGTCTCACCGAGTTCGACCGGTACGACCCGGCGGGCTGGATCCGCGGCGACACCCTCGCCGTCGATCTCACCAGCAAGACGCTCAAGCCGACGTACCTCAGCCCCGGCACGGTTTCCGCGCGGACGCCGCTCTCGCAGCAGGTCGCCAGGGCCGGCGCGGTCGCCGGGGTCAACGGGGACTTCTTCGACATCAACGCCAGCGGGGCGCCGATCGGCGTCGGCGTCGACGCCGGGAAACTCCAGACGGCGCCCGCGCGCGGCCACAACCTGACCGCGTCGATCACCGAAGAAGGCAAGGCGCGGCTCGCGGAGGTGTTCCTCGAAGCGTCCGTGACCCTGCCCGACGGCAAGGTCGTGCCCGCCTCGAACTTCAACAGCCCGGTGCTGAGCGGCGACGCGATCGGCGTCTACACGCCGTTGTGGGGCGCGTCCTCGCGGCGGACCTCGGTCGCGGGCGCCCGGAGCGTCGTCGAGGTCGAGGTCTCCGACGGCGTGGTCACCCAGGTGCGGCCGCAGCCCGCCGACGGTCCGATCGCCGCGGGGGCGACGATCCTGCTCGCCCGTGACGGCGGCGTCGACGCGTTGTCCGGCTTGAAGCCCGGCGACAAGGTGGGCGTCGCGTACGCGCCGAAGAGTGACGCGGGCAAGCTGTCGGTCTCGGTCGGCGGGAACAAGGTCCTGCTGCGTGACGGCGCGGTCCAGCCGGTCGACAACGTCGCCATGCACCCCCGGACCGCGGTCGGGTTCTCCGCCGACGGCATGAAGATGTGGCTGGCCACGGTCGACGGCCGTCAGGCGGACAGTCGCGGCATGACCGAACTCGAACTCGCCCGGCACATGAAATCGCTCGGCGCGGACGACGCCCTCAACCTCGACGGCGGCGGTTCTTCGACGATGCTCGCCCGCGAGGAGGGCGAGAAGTCGCCGCTGGTGCGCAATGCGCCGTCGGACGGCGGGGAACGCTTGGTGCCCAACGGGATCGGCGTCGCCACCGTGCCGGGAAGCGGGCGGCTGACCGGATTCGCGCCCGCTCCCGCGCAGGACACCACGGACGCGTCGCGTGTGCTTTCCGGGCTGACACGGAAGCTCGTCGCGGGGGGCCACGACGAGACCGGTGCCGCCGTCGACGCCCACGTCCAGTGGCTCAGTACCGATCCCTTCCGCGGCACCGTGACCGGTGGCGTGTTCACCGCGCACGCCGACCGGCTCCGGCCCGACGCGCCCGCGAACGTCGACGTCCTGGCGAAACGCGGCGGCGTCCTGGGCAAGACCACACTGAACGTCCTCGGCTCACCCGTCCGGCTGGGCACGAGCACCGAGCAGGTCGCGCTGTCCGGCGAAGGCGCGAAGAGCACGTTCAAGGTCTTCGGCTACGACGCCGACGGTTATGGCACGTGGATCGAGCCCGACGACGTCAAACTCGATTACGACCCCGCCGTGGTGAAGATCGAACCGTCCGGTGACGGGTTCGCGGTCACCGCGCTGAAGGCGTCCGGCGCTTCGGCGATCACCGCCACCGCCGGCGGGAAGGTGACGCATCTGGCGGCTTCGGTCGGCACGGAATCCCGGGTCGCGGCACCGTTGGACGGCCCCGCGGGCTGGAGCGCCAGCGTCTTCCCGGCCGTCGTCGGCGCCGCGCTTTCCGAGGCGCCGGGTCGTGACGGTGGTCGCGGTCTCGCGCTGGACTACCGGCTGAACGGGACCAACGCCACGCGAGCGGCCTACGTCAATTCGGCGTCGCCGCTTCCGCTGCCGCCCGGCACCCAGCGTGTCGGCCTGTGGGTCAACGGCGACGCGAAGGGCGCTTGGCTGCGCGCGGAACTCCGTGACGCCGCCAACGTCCCGTCCGTCGTGGACCTGTCGCTGAGCGTCGACTGGACGGGCTGGCGTTACGTCCGCGCGGCGATCCCGGCCGGGCTCCCCGACGGGCAGCGGCTGACGAAGTTCTACGCCGTCGAGAACGTTCCGGATCAGCAGTACGAAGGACGGCTGGTCTTCGACAACCTCACGTTCGAGGTCGCACCCGCGGCCGCCGTCCCCGCCGACCCGGCACCGCGTGACCCGGCGCTGATCACCGACGGCGTCGCGACCGGCGGTCTGCGGATCGCCGTGGTCAGTGACGCGCAGTTCACCGCCGACCAGCCGAACGGCCCGCTGGTGGCCCAGGCGCGCCGCGCGCTGCGCGAGGCGGTGGCGGCGAAACCCGATCTCGTGCTGATCAACGGCGATTTCGTCGACCGGGGCACGGCCGCCGATTTCGTGCTGGCCCGCTCGATCATCGATGAAGAGCTCGTCGGCAAGGCGCCCTGGTACTACGTTCCGGGCAACCACGAGGCCGACGGCGGGCATGGGCTCGCGGAGTTCCAGGCGGCGTTCGGGGAGACCCATCGCGTCGCCGATGTCGCCGGGATCCGGCTGGTGCTGATGGATTCCTCGCGCGGTTCGCTGCGCGCGGGCGGATTCGACCAGATCCGGATGCTGCGCGAGGCACTGGACGGGGCGAAGGCGGACCGGCGGATCCGCGGCGTGGTCGTCGCGATGCACCATCCGGTGAAGGATCCCAGCCCCGCCGGGAATTCGCAGCTGGCCGACCGCAAGGAAGCCGCCATGCTGACCGGCTGGCTGACCGCGTTCGAACGCGAGTCGGGCAAGCAGGCGGCCGCGATCGCCTCGCACGCGGGCGTTTTCAGCCTGTCGAGGGTCGACGGCGTGCCGTATCTGGTGAACGGCAACTCCGGGAAGTCGCCCGCGGCGGCGCCGGGTGACGGCGGGTTCGTCGGCTGGACGATGGTCCGCTTCGAGCCGGGGGACAAGGCGCAGCCGGTGCGGTTCGAGACGCGGCCGAACGTCGACGCGCTGACGCTGTCCGGGCCCTCGTCGCTGGCGCGCGGGGAGAAGGCGGACGTCCGGGCCGTGGTGACGCAGGGAACGCGTCAGGTTCCGGTCTCGTACCCGGTGAGCGCGGACTGGAAGGGCGGCTGGGGCACGCATGTCGCCGGCGGATTCCTGCCCGCGATGCCGTGGGACGTCGCGTCGTTCGATCCGGCGAGCGGGGTGCTGACCGCGTTGCGGCCGGGGACGGCGAATCTCTCGGTGACCGTCAACGGGGTCACGAAGAGCCTCTCGGTCACCGTCCGCTAGCGCTATGAAAGGTCCTTTCCTTGCAAAATTTGCAAGGAAAGGACCTTTCATAGCACGCGTCAGGCGGCTTCGTGCGCCTCTTCGACCGTACCCGGCAGCGCCGGACCCCGCGGCGGGATCGCGTCGGCGTCGGCCGGGTCCACCGTCCGCACCGAACCGTCGGCCGCGGCCCGCGCGATCGCGAGCATCGAGGCCCGCGCGTCCTGGATCTGCTGCTGTTCCCGCTCCGGGATGAGGCTCAGCTCGATCAGCACGCTGCCGTTGCCGAGCAGCCCGTAACCATTACGCGCGATGCCCTGATACGAGCCGCCGGGGTACTGCGAGACGTAGCCGCCGTTACCGTCGATCGACCGCTGCACCACCACCGCGATCTGCTTCGCGAAGTCCACATCGGACGGTTTCACGCCCGGATTCGTCGGCCACAGCGTGGAAGCCGTGATCTCCTTGCCGCTCGCGTCTTGGTAGCGGCCCTGCATGTGGTAGTCGACCATGATGTCCGGCTTGAACGCCGCGTTCCGCCGCTGGATCAAGCCCGCCTCGGTGGCCGGGTTGTCCTTCGGCGCGACGGCCGGGTCGTGGTAGCGGTTGATGTCGTAGCCCTTGCCCTTCTCGCCGTATTCGGGAGTGGCGTCCGGGTCGTAGTTGTAGCGCCAGTCGCGCTCGTGCCCGTCGGGGTTGGCGCGCACGACGATGTCGACGGTCACCTTCGCGAGCAGTTTCCGCGCCCACGCGCTGTTCCCGACGCCGACCTCGCGCAGGAACTCGAGCGCGGCGGGCGTGCCGAGCGGCTCGTCGCCGTGCTGCTGGGTGACGTACTGGATCCGGGTCTTGCCGTGGCCGACCCTGGCCGCCCACACCGGACGGCCCTCGTTGCTGCGGCCGATCTTGTCCACGCGGATCTTGCCGTGGCTGAGCGCCGCCAGCTTGTGCAGTTCGAAGGCCAGCTTCGCGGTGGACGGCCGCGGGTCCACAGTGGCCGCACGGGTCTCGGCCGCCTGCGCGGCGGGCGCCACCAGGAGCCCGGCGCTGACAAAAACGGACAACAGGGCGATTCTGGGCTTGAGACTCATGGTCGGTGAGTATCGACGAGCGGGCAACGGCCGACAAGGGCCCGGATAAACCGGTCGAATTTTGTCGGTGGCAGGTCCTAGGGTGCCTACCGTGGGTGACTCGGAGCACGAACCGGCGATGGTGCAGGCGAAGGCGTTGGTCAAGCGTTTCGGCGATTTCGAGGCCGTACGCGGGATCGACGTCGAGGTCCGCCCGGGGGAGGCCTTCGGCTTCCTCGGGCCCAACGGCGCGGGCAAGTCCTCCACCATGCGGATGATCGCGAGTGTCTCCCCGCGCACCGACGGTGACCTGCGGGTCCTCGGGATGGATCCGGACGTCGAGGGGCCGAAGATCCGCGCCCGGCTCGGCGTGGTGCCGCAGCAGGACAACCTCGACACCGAGCTCACCGTCCGGCAGAACCTGCAGATCTATGGCCGCTACTTCGGGCTTTCCCGCGCGCACGTGCGGAGCAAGGCCGAGGAGCTGATGGAGTTCGCCCAGCTCACCGACCGGGCGAACGCGGAGGTCGATTCGCTCTCCGGCGGGATGAAGCGGCGGCTGACCATCGCGCGGTCCCTGGTCAACGACCCGGAGCTGCTCCTGCTCGACGAGCCGACCACGGGTCTCGACCCGCAGGCCCGGCACCTGTTGTGGGACAGGCTGTTCCGGCTCAAGGCCGGCGGGACCACGCTGATCATCACCACGCACTACATGGACGAAGCGGAACAGCTCTGCGACAGGCTGGTCGTGATGGACAACGGCCGGATCGCCGCCGAGGGCTCGCCCGCGGACCTGATCAGCCGGTATTCCACCCGCGAGGTCGTGGAGCTGCGCTTCCCGAACGGCGAGCAGGAGGCGGCCGCGAAGCGGATCGAAGGCCTCGCCGAACGCGTCGAGGTGCTGCCGGACCGCGTCCTGCTCTACACGATGACCGGTGAGGCCACCCTCGAACAGGCGCACGCCCGCGGGCTGCGTCCGCTGTCGAGCCTGGTCCGCCGCAGTTCGCTGGAGGACGTCTTCCTCCGCCTCACCGGCCGGACGCTGGTGGACTGATGACCACAGCGCAGACGAAGGCGTCGACGGGCCGCGTGGTCTCGCGCTGGGCGGGAGCCTGGCTGCGGGTCGAGGGCCATTGGATGTGGTACCGCCGGTACTGGGTGTCCACTTTGTACTCGACGGGCCTGCAGCCGGTGCTGTTCCTGGCCGCGATGGGGCTCGGTTTCGGCTCGCAGGTGCAGGCGGGCGCCGCGACGGGCGGCTTCTCGTACCTGGAGTACGTCGCCCCGGCGCTGCTCGTGGCGGGTGCCGCGCAGCTGGCGGTGGGGGAGTCGAGCTATCCGGTGCTGTCGGGTTTCAAATGGCAGCAGGACTACATCGCCGTCACCGCCACCCCGATCACGCCGGGGCAGGTGCTCGGCAGCCAGATCATGTGGGTGAGCCTGCGGCTGACCCTGGCGGGCACGATCTACGCCGTCATCGCTGCGCTCTTCGGTTCGTGGACGAGTTTCGGCGTGCTCGCCGTCATCCTGATCGGCACGCTCACCGGTATCGCGTGCGGCACCCCGGTGATGGCGCTGGCCGCGACCACCTACGACGAGGGCACGCGGTTCGGCCTGGTGTTCCGGTTCATCCTGATCCCGATGACGTTGTTCTCCGGCACGTTCTTCCCCATCTCCGAACTGCCGGCCCCGCTGATGTGGATCGCGTGGATCTCCCCGCTGTGGCACGGCAACGAGGCCGCCAGGGCGGTCAGCCTCGGCACCGTCGGCCCGCTCGCCACGCTGGGCCACCTCGCCTTCCTGGTCGTCCTGGCCGGCGTGGGCTGGGCGCTGGCGCACAAGTACTTCTACCGACGGCTGGTGGTCTGAAATGGCGGTGCTCACCGAAGCCCCGCGTCGCGGGGTGCTGCTGCGGATCCTGCCGTCCGCGCTGTACAGCGGCCGGTCGACGGCGGTACTGGAGCGGACCTTCCTGACGTACTCGCACGCCTGGATGCTGTTCGTGTCCGGCGTCTTCGAGCCGCTGTTCTACCTGATGGCCTTCCAGCTCGGCTTCGGCAAGCTCGTCGGCGAGGTCGTCGGGCCCGGCGGCCAGGCGATGAGTTACGTCGCGTTCGTCGCGCCCGGCCTGCTCGCGGCGTCGGCGATGAACGGCGCGATCCTCGACTCGACGTACAACCTGTTCTTCAAGCTGAAGTACGCCAAGCTGTACGACGCCATGCTTGCCACCCCGATCGGGCCGCTGGACATCGCGCTCGGCGAAGTCGGCTGGTCGGTGCTGCGCGGCGGGATCTACTCGGCGACTTTCCTCGGCGTGATGACCGTGATGGGGCTGCCCGGGTCGTGGTGGGCCCTGCTGATGATCCCGGCGGCGCTGCTGATCGCGATGGCGTTCTCGGCCATCGGCATCGTGCTGGTGACCTTCCTGCGGTCGGTGTCGCAGTTCGACTACATCAACCTCGTGCTGATGCCGCTGTTCCTGTTCTCCACGACGTTCTACCCGCTTTCGGTGTACCCGGCGGGCATCCAGTGGATCGTGCAGATCTTCCCGCTGTACCACGGCATCGAGCTGATGCGCGGGCTCTCGGCAGGCGTCCTGTCGTGGGGCATGGTCGGGAACGTGGCGTACCTGGTGGCGCTGGCGGCGGTCGGGATCTACGCGTCCTCGAAGCGGTTCGGCAAGCTCCTGCTGCGCTGACCCGTCAGCGGGCCGGGTTCGAGCCCGTCCTCCGGGGCGCCACCGCGGCCAGCGCGTCGACCAGGCCGTGCCCGTAGAAGCCGTTGAACCCCGCGTACCCGGTGCAGTAGGCGTCCTGCGAGCCGTCGCCGGTCAGGTCGTAGTCGGCGGGACACGCGATGGGCGTGGCCTGGGCGTCCAGCGTCCGCCGCAGCTGGCGGGCGCTGTAGCCGGGATGCTTCGAAGCGAGCAACGCCGCGACACCGGCGACGTGCGGCGCCGCCATCGACGTCCCGCACAGCGGCGCGTACCCGCCGGGAACGGTCGAAAGCACGCACTGCCCGGCCTCGCCGCCCGGAGCGGTCACGTCGATCACGCCGAGTCCGTACGAGCTGTACCCGGCCTTGACCCGCTCTTCGCTCACGGACGACACCGCGACGACGTCACGCAGACCGGCGGGCAGCGCCTGACAGCCTTCGGCCTGGCGCCGGGCACCCGAACGCGGGGACGGCACCAGCTCGGCGGCTTCGTTGGTCGCCGCCGCGATGTTGAGGGTGCCTGCCGAGGTCGCGTACTCGACGGCGCGGGCCATGACCTCGTTCACGACGCCCCGTTTGTCGTCGTGGGCGCACGAGAGCGACCACGGATCGACGAAGTAGCTGCTGTTCGTCACCGCCATGCCCTGTGAAACGGCCCACATCAGCCCGCAGACGGCGGCTTCGGGGTCGGCGTAGCCACGGTCGTCGATCACCTTCACCGAGGCGATCCGCACGCCGGGCGCCACCCCGGTGACCCCTTTGCCGTCGTCGGCGGCGGCGATGACCCCCGCGACGTGGGTGCCGTGCACCGACGTCGTCGCGGCCCAGTTCCGGTCGGGCGCGCCGGTCAGGCAGCCCGTGGACTTGCCGGGGTCGAGGGCGTTCGCCAGGTCGGGGTGGGTGGGGTCGACGCCGGAGTCGAGGACGCCGACGACGACGTCCGGGCTGCCCGGTTCGATCGCGTGGGCCCGGTCGGCGCCGATCGCGCGCATGTCCCACTGCTCGCCGGTGCGGTCGGCGGAAGGCACCTTCGCCGGATCCGTCGGTTCGAGCTCGGCGCGGGCGGGCGCGGATCTGGCCGGTGACGTGCCGTTGGCCCGCTGCACGGCCAGCCGTTCGGCCTGCGCGCTGAACGCGGCGGCGGGCCGGACCAGCTCGGCGAAATCCCGGTCGGCCGAGGTCGCCACGGCCACGGCGATCTGCGGGTAGTAGACGGTCGTGCTGCCACAGCCCTCGGCGACGGCCGCCCTGGCCTCGGCTTCGGAGGTGCCCTTGTCGAAGGCGACGACGTAACGCAGGGCCCGTCCCTGGGGATGACACGAGGACTCGGCCTCGGCCGTCGCGACAGCGGCGACCGAACCGCAGAGCACCACCAAGGCGCACACGGCCGCTCGCAGGGACCGCCCCAGCAGGGACACCGGACCTCCCACCGGAGAACATCGGACGACGGGGGCACCGCTGCCTACGCGTCAGTACCCCCGAGCGGCACGCTAGCCACCCTCGGCCGGGTCGACAAGCTCTCCCGCGAAGTTCGCTCGGCCGGTGGCCGCGGCGCGCCCGGGAGCCAGCCCTGTGGCACCGAGTACACCGGAGTGGGGCCGGGGTGTGGGATACTCGCGGTGGCCGCTGGCCGACGGGCACACGTGAGAGGTGGCGCTCGCGGTCTCGTGGCCCGGTGGTGTGCTGCACATCCTCCACACGCGTCGCCGCTGTATGCGGCTCGACGACGTGGCGGGCGGCCCGATGTCGCGAACGTGGCCAGCGCTCCGCCGAGCAGACCTTCAGCCGTACGCGGCGCCCGGACAACCCCGGCGCCGTCGCGGTCCGGGCAAGGATTCCCGCTGCTGGTGACCACCACGGCGGAACGAACAGAAAGGGGCCCCTGCGCGGCCGCGTCGAGCCGGTGTGAGCCAGCCGACGCGCCCGGGGGCGGAGGAGATATATGTCGAACGCGGACACACCCGCCGTCACCGGCGGGAATACCGCCACACCCATCGCAGGTCAGCTGGCCGAACTGCCGCCCCGGATCCGGGTGCACGCCTTGGCGAAGCTGCTCGGATCGAACAGCCGTGAACTGATGGCCAAGCTCGGTGAGCTCGGCGAGACCGTCCGCAGCGCGCAGTCCAGCGTCACCCGCGAAGTGGCACTCAAGCTCGCCGAAGCCCTCACAGGTGGAGACGAGCCCGAAACCGCCGAAGAGCCTGTCGCCGAGACCCCCGCGGCTCCCGAGCCCGAGGTCGAAGCCAAGCCCGAGGTCAAGGCCGAGGTCAAGGCACAGCCGGAGCCCGTCGCTCCGCAGGTGGAGGCCCCTTCGCGGCGCGTTCCGCCCGCGCTGGCCGCCCCGGTGACCCCGGAGCCGCCGCAGCCGACCACCAGGCCCGCGAAGGCCGCCGTGCACGTCCCGGTGTTCGCCGCGCCGTCGCCGGTGTTCCTGCCGCCGGAGCCCGTCGCGGCGAAGCCCGCCCGCAAGCCGGAGCCCGCCTTCGCGCCGACCGAGGAACCCGCTTCCGACGAGGACGAGACGCAGGGCGAGCAGGCCGAAGGCCAGGGCGCCGACGAGGACGGTGACGACGCCAACGGCCGTCGCCGCCGTCGTCGCGGACGCCGCGGTCGTGGCCGGGGCAAGGGCGGCGACGAGGGCTCGGCCGAGTCCGAGAACGAGGACGAGCAGCCCGAAGAGGCGCGAGCCCCGCGCGGCCGTCAGCAGCGCGCGAAGGACAAGGACGCCGAAACCGACGAGGCCGGCGCCGAGAGCACCGAAGAAGCGTCCACCGACTCCGATTCGGACAACGACGGCGATTCGGACGGCGGCAGCAAGCGTCGCCGTCGTCGTCGCCGTCGCAAGGGCGGGGACGACGACAACGCCGAGGCCACCAGCGACGACCCGCCCAACACGGTCGTCCACGTGCGCCAGGCCAAGGCCGCCGAGACCGAGCGCCCCGCGCGGGACGAGGTCCGCAGCGTGCGCGGCTCGACCCGGCTCGAAGCCAAGCGCCAGCGTCGCCGGGACGGCCGCGAGGCGGGCCGTCGTCGTGCGCCGATCCTGTCCGAGGCCGAGTTCCTCGCCCGCCGCGAGTCGGTCGAGCGCACCATGGTCGTCGCCGAGAAGGGCGAGTCCACGCAGATCGGCGTGCTCGAGGACGGCGTCCTGTGCGAGCACTTCGTGACGTCGTCGGGCACCGGCTCGATCGTCGGCAACGTGTACCTCGGCCGCGTGCAGAACGTGCTGCCGTCGATGGAGGCCGCCTTCATCGACATCGGCCGCGGCCGCAACGCCGTGCTCTACGCCGGCGAGGTCGACTGGGACGCCGCCGGTCTCGAGGGCAAGGCCCGCAAGATCGAGCAGGCGCTCTCCACCGGCGATTCCGTGCTGGTCCAGGTCACCAAGGACCCGGTCGGGCACAAGGGCGCCCGGCTGACCACGCAGATCTCGCTGCCGGGCCGCTTCCTGGTCTACGTGCCCGCGGGCGGCGCCACCGGTATCTCCCGGAAGCTCCCGGAGAACGAGCGCCGCCGCCTGAAGGACATCCTCAAGCGCATCGTCCCCGAGGACGCCGGTGTGATCATCCGCACCGCGTCCGAGGGCATCAGCGAGGAGGAGCTGGACCGGGACGTCCGCCGCCTGAAGGCGCAGTGGGACGTCATCAAGGAGAAGGCCGAAGCCGGCAACGGCGGCAAGAAGAACAGCGCCCCGGTCATGCTCTACGAAGAGCCGGACCTGCTGGTCAAGGTCGTGCGCGACCTGTTCACCGAGGACTTCGCCAAGCTGGAGATCCAGGGCGACAAGGCCTGGGACACCATCTACAACTACGTGCAGCACGTGGCGCCGGACCTGGCGGATCGCGTCAAGCGGTACACGGGCACCGGTTCGGCCTTCGCCGACCACCGCATCGACGAGCAGATCACCAAGGCGCTGGACCGCAAGGTCTGGCTGCCCTCGGGTGGTTACCTGGTCATCGACCGCACCGAAGCGATGACGGTCATCGACGTCAACACCGGCAAGTTCACCGGATCGGGTGGCAACCTTGAGGAGACGGTGACCAGGAACAACCTGGAGTCGGCGGAGGAGATCGTCCGCCAGCTCCGGCTCCGGGACATCGGCGGCATCATCGTCATCGACTTCATCGACATGGTGCTCGAGTCCAACCGTGAGCTCGTGCTGCGACGGCTGACCGAATGCCTCGGCCGCGACCGCACGCGTCACCAGGTCGCCGAGGTCACCTCGCTCGGCCTGGTGCAGATGACCCGCAAGAAGATCGGCACCGGGCTGCTCGAGGCGTTCTCGACGCCGTGCGAGCACTGCAAGGGCCGCGGCGTGGTCGTCTCGACCGAGCCGCAGCGCACCGGTGGCGGCGGCAACGGTCACAACCACGGCAACGGCGGCGGTGGCGGCAAGGAGCAGGGCTCCCGCCGGTCCCGCGGCCGGGGCAAGGGTGACGACCAGGGACAGAGCCATAACGAGCCCGCCGCGGCCAAGGCCGAGACGCCTCCGCCCGCCCAGCGCGAGTCGGTGGTTTCGGCGGTCCAGGCCGTGGCCAACGCCACGAAGGCGGCCAAGGGTGAGCACCCGCACGAGGTCACCGAGAACGTCGAGGGTGCCGCGCTGAACGGGCACGTCCCGCAGGCTTCGGAGCCCGTTGCCGAAGCGACCGTCGAACAGGCGGCCGAGGCGGCCGCTGAGCCGGTCTCCGAGCCGGTCGCCGAGGCGCCCGCGACGGAACTCGCCGGTGAGCCGGTGACGACTCCGGACGACGAGGCTCCGGCCGTGCGCGAGGAGGAGATCGCCGTCGTCGCGGAATCGGGCCCGGAGCCCGAAGCGCCCGAGGTGCCGGTGACTCCTGAGGCTGTTGTGACAGAAGAGGTTTCCGAGCCCGAGACTCCTTCCGCTCAGGAGGAGACCGAGCCCGAGGTGGACGTTCCGGCCCCGGCCGTGCGCTCCACCACCCGCCGTCGTCCGCGACGGGCGGCCTCGCGGCCGGCCGGTCCGCCGGTCAAGGCGTCGGAAAAGAGCTAGTGAACACCTAGGGGCACCCCGGTGTGATCGCACCGGGGAGCCCCACGTAACCTGTAGAACGGCCCGCCACCTAGAGCGGGCACCTTGCGCAGCATCTGGACCACCGAGACTTTCCTGGTGGGCCGATCACGCAAGCCCCCACCCGTTGTCGAGTAAGCAGGAGACTTCCGTGTCGGCGTACGCGATCGTCAAGACTGGCGGCAAGCAGTACAAGGTGGCCGTCGGCGACGTCGTCGAGGTCGAGAAGCTCGAAGGCGAGCCGGGTACCGAGCACACCTTCCCCGCAGTCCTTTTCGTGGACGGTGGCGACGTCACCACGGACGCCGACGCGCTGGCGAAGGTCTCGGTCACCGGCAAGGTCGTCGAGCAGACCAAGGGTCCGAAGATCCGGATCCACAAGTTCAAGAACAAGACCGGCTACCACAAGCGCCAGGGTCACCGGCAGAAGCTGACCCGCGTCGAGGTCACCGGCATCTCCAAGTAGGACTTTCTCCGGATCTTCGTCAGAAAGAGGATTGAGCCATGGCTCACAAGAAGGGTGCGTCCAGCTCCCGCAACGGTCGCGATTCGAACGCGCAGCGACTGGGCGTCAAGCGCTACGGCGGCCAGGAAGTCAACGCGGGCGAGATCCTGATCCGCCAGCGTGGCACCAAGTTCCACCCCGGCGTGAACGTCGGCCGTGGTGGCGACGACACGCTGTTCGCGCTGGCCGCCGGTGCGGTCCAGTTCGGCGAGAAGCGTGGCCGCAAGACGGTCAACATCGTGCCGTCCGAAGCCTGAATTTCGGCTTCAAGCTAGACCTCTGACGAGGGGTGGGCCGGAATATCCGGGCCCACCCCTCGTTTGTTTTGTATATCCCCCTTTCTTCCGCGAGTGAATAGAGGCAAGTCATGGCGTCCCGGTTCGTGGACCGAGCGGTGATCCATCTGGCCGCCGGTGACGGTGGGAACGGCTGCGCCTCGGTGCACCGCGAGAAGTTCAAGCCCCTCGGCGGCCCGGACGGCGGCAACGGCGGCAACGGCGGCGACGTGCTGCTGATCGTCGATCCGAACGTCCACACGCTGCTCGACTTCCACTTCCGCCCGCACGCCCGCGCCGGCAACGGCAAACTGGGCCAGGGCGGCAACCGCGCCGGTGCGGCGGGGGAGACGCTGGAGATGCGCGTCCCGTCCGGCACCGTCGTGATGACCGAGGACGGCGAGATCCTGGCCGACCTCGTCGGGCCGGGAACCACCTTCGTCGCCGCCCAGGGTGGCCGTGGCGGCCTCGGCAACGCGGCGCTGGCCTCCAAGGCCCGCCGGGCGCCCGGGTTCGCGCTGCTGGGCGAGCCGGGGGAGACCCGCGACCTCGTCCTGGAGCTGCGTTCGGTCGCCGACGTCGGGCTGCTGGGCTTCCCGTCCGCGGGCAAGTCGTCGCTGATTTCGGTGCTGTCCGCGGCCAAGCCGAAGATCGCCGACTACCCGTTCACCACCCTGGTGCCGAACCTGGGCGTGATCACCGCCGGATCGACCGTGTTCACCATGGCCGACGTGCCGGGGCTGATCCCGGGTGCGAGCGAGGGCAAGGGCCTCGGCCTCGACTTCCTGCGTCACATCGAACGCTGCGCCGTACTGGTGCACGTCGTCGACTGCGCCACCTTCGAGCCCGGTCGTGACCCGCTGTCCGACATCGACGCCCTCGAAGAAGAGCTGGCCCGCTACACCCCGAGCCTCGGCGGCGACCTCGCCGACCGGCCGCGTGTGGTGGTGCTGAACAAGATCGACATCCCGGACGCCGCCGAACTCGCCGAGTTCGTGCGCCCGGAACTGGAAGCCCGCGGCCTCAGCGTGTTCGAGATCTCGACCGCGTCGCGGCAGGGGCTGAAGGAACTGACCTACGCGCTCGCCGCCGTCGTCGAGAAGTACCGCGCCGAACAGCCCGCCCCCGAGCCGGCGAAGGTCGTGCTCCGGCCGATGGCCGTCGACGACGCGGGCTTCACCGTCGAACTCGACCCGGAGGAGGAAGGCGCGTTCATCATCCGCGGCTCCCGTCCCGAGCGGTGGATCCGGCAGACCAACTTCGGCAACGACGAAGCCGTGGGTTACCTCGCGGACCGGCTCAACCGGCTGGGTGTCGAGGAAGTACTGGCACGCAAGGGCGCCGTACCCGGCAGCCCCGTCACCATCGGCGACGTCCAGTTCGAGTGGGAGCCTTCGACCCCGGCCGGGGTCGCGGTGCACCTGTCGGGCCGGGGCACGGACGTGCGGCTGGAGAACACCAGCCGGATCGGTGCCGCCGAGCGTAAGGAAGCCCGCCGGATCCGTCGTGACGGTCCGGACGGCGTCGAAGACGAAGACGAGATGGACGACGAGTGAGCTCAACCCGGGTGGCGATCGCCGACGCGAAGCGTGTGGTCGTCAAGGTCGGTTCCTCCGCACTGACCACCGCCGGCGACGGTCTCGACGTGGCCAGGCTGGACGCCTTGGTGGACGCGATCGCCGACCGGGTCTCCCGCGGCACGCAGATCGTGCTCGTGTCCTCTGGTGCGATCGGCGCGGGACTCGCGCCGCTCTCGCTCGGCAAACGACCGCGTGACCTCGCCACCCAGCAGGCCGCGGCCAGCGTCGGGCAGCTCGCGCTGGCCCACGCCTACGCCGAGTCGTTCGGTCGGTTTTCGTTGACGGTGGGCCAGGTTCTGCTGACGTCGGACGACGTCGTGCGCCGTGCGCACTACCGCAACGCGCAGAACACGTTCACCCGGCTGCTGGCCCTCGGCGCCGTGCCCGTGGTCAACGAGAACGACACCGTGGCCACCGAAGAGATCCGCTTCGGCGACAACGACCGGCTTGCCGCGCTGGTGGCCCACCTGATCGGTGCCGACGCGCTCATCCTTTTGTCCGATGTGGACGGTCTGTACGACGGGGACCCCCGTGACGGCGCGACCCGCAAGATCGCCGAAGTCGCCGGGGAGTCCGATGTGGACGGAATCACCGTCGGCATGTCGAGCTCCGGGCTCGGCACCGGCGGCATGGTGTCGAAGCTCGCCGCCGCCCGCACCGCCGCCGGCGCCGGGATCCCGGTCCTGCTCGCCGCCGCTTCCGAGGCCGCCCGCGCCCTGACCACCGCCGAGGTCGGCACGGCGTTCGCCGCCGCGGACTCCCGGCTGTCGGCCCGCAGGTTCTGGCTGGGTTACGCCGCGGGCGCGTCCGGGAAACTGCATCTCGACGACGGCGCGGTCGCGGCCGTCGTCCGCCGCCGTCGCTCCCTGCTGGCCGCCGGGATCACCGGCGTCGACGGCGACTTCCAGGCGGGCGACGTCGTCGATCTGGTCGATCTCCGGCAGCGGACCGTGGCGCGCGGCGTCGTGGCCTTCGACGCGGGCGAACTTCCCGACCTCATCGGCCGCTCCAGTCACGACCTGCCCGCGGAGCAGCGTCGTGAGGTCGTCCACGCGGACGATCTCGTTCCCCTGCGGCGCTAGGGGATCGGCCCGGCGTCAGGGCGAATCGGCGAGGTGGCCGACCAGGCGCGCCAGTTGTTCGCCGTAGGCCTCGGCGAACTCGGCCGACTGGGGGTCCTGGCCCGAGACGGCCCGGACGATCCGAGGCAGCGCCAGCGCGGCACTGGACGCGGCCATGAAGATCACCAGCAGGAACGCCGGGTCGAGGTCGGCGGGGAAATCTCCCGCGGCCTGACGCGCTCGCACGTACTCCACCTGCCGCTGGAGGAATTCGCGCTGCCCCTCGACGCCGATCGCGTCGGGGGCGCCGTCGGTCAGGTTCTCCCAGAGGAACAGCTTGGCGAGGTCGTGGTCCCGGACTCCCGACCTGGCGAAGAACCGGACGACCTCCGCGAACGGTTTCTCATGGTCGGCGACAGCGGCGTAGTCGCCGTACATCGTCGCGGTCAGCGCGTTGTACAGCCCTTCCTTGCCGCCGAAGTAGTACGAGATCAGCTGCTTGTTCACGCCCGCTTTCGCGGCGATCTCGCTGACGCGTGCCGCGGCATAGCCCTTCGCGCCGAACTCGGCCTTCGCCGCCTCCAGAAGCAGGACCTTCGTGCGCTCGGGATCGCGCTGGCGTTCGACGGGGGCGCGGCGAGGGCTGCGCGAGGCGGCTTCGGACATGCGGTTCAGCTTAGCCGCTGACTCCTTCAAACGTTCGGTTGACACTATCATCCGTATGGTTGATAGTTGTCGGCGGAGAGAGGAGAAACCCCATGACCACGAGAATCGCGATCATCGGCGGCGGAACGGGCGGTCTCTGCTTGGCGCAAGGGCTACGCAAGGCGGGAATCGACGTATCCGTTCACGAACGCAGCCGCACCCGGACCGAACGTCTGCAGGGCTATCGCGTGCACATCAACCCGCACGGCGCCGCGGCCCTGCACGAATGCCTGCCGCCCGAGCTCTGGCAGCGGTTCCTGGACACCACCGGCACCACGAGCGGTCCGTTCTCCTTCGTGACCGAGCGGCTGCGGGACCTGATGGTGATCGACGCCGAGCTCACGTCGAGTCCTGATCCCGCGTCGGACCATCATTCGGTCAGCCGGATCAGCCTGCACCAGGTGCTGTCCGACGGGCTCGAAGGAGTTCTGCACCACGGCAAGGAGTTCGTCGGCTACCGCCGCGAAGGCGAGGTGGTCGTCTGCGAGTTCGCCGACGGCAGCACCGTCGAAGCAGACTTGGTCATCGGCGCAGACGGGGCCAATTCCCGCGTGCGCGAACAGTTTCTTCCCGGCGCCGAGCGAGTGGACACGGGGATCATCGCGATCGCGGGCAAGCACCCGCTGACCGAAGAGACCCGCAAGCGTTTGCCCGCCCGGCTCACCGACGGTCCGAGCATGGTGATGCCGCGTACCGGGGCCGGCTTGTTCACCGCGCCGCACGAGCTGGCCGGAGCCTCGTCGGTGAATGACGAAACGGCGGCCCACGACCCAGTTCTGTTCGACAACACCTCGAGTTACGTCATGTGGGCGTACGCGGCGGACGACCGGCGTTACCCGAGCGACCTGTCCTCATTGGACGGTGCCGCGCTGCGCGCTCTGGTGCTGGACCTGATCGACGGCTGGGATCCCGCGTTCAAGGAATTGGTCGCCGGTTCGCCCGAGGAGGCGGTGTCCCGGCTGCCGATCTTCACCTCGAAGCCCGTCGAGCCATGGCCGACGAGCAACGTCACGTTGCTGGGCGACGCCATCCACAGCATGACCCCGTTTCGCGGGATCGGCGCGAACACCGCGCTCCGGGACGCGCAACTGTTGTGCCGCAACCTCGTCGAAGCCCGCAAGACCGGCGGGGTGCGCTCCGCGGTCGCCGACTACGAGCAGAGGATGCGTGACTACGGTTTCGCGGCGGTACGCGACTCGGAGCGCAGCGCCCGCCAGTTCGTGTCGGAGAACCGGGCGGGCCGCACGATGGCACGAGGGATGTTCCGTTTCTTCCAGGCGGTCCCTCCGCTGAAGCGCAAGGTCTTCAGCGACCACGGCGACTCATAGCCTGGCGGGAGTGGAGATGCCCAGCAGGGACAGGCCCAGCGTCAGCGTCTTCGACGTGAGTTCGGCCAGCAGCAGGCGTGAGTCGCGGACGCCGGGGCCTTCGGCGTCCAGCACCGGGCACTGTTCGTAGAACCGCGAGAAGACGACCGCGGTTTCGTACAGATACGTGCACAGTTTGTGGGGGAGATGTCCGGCGGTCGCCGCGCCGACCGCTTCGGGGAAGCGGGTCAGCGCGAGTGCCAAAGCACGCTCCGCGGAGTGGCCGAGCAGGACCCGCGCACCGGCGAGGTCTTGATCCGCTTTCGCCAGCACGGAACGGATCCGCGCGTTGGCGTACTGCAGATAGACCGAGGTGTTCCCGCTCTTGGCGAGCATCCGGTCCCAGGAGAAGACGTAGTCACGTTCGCGATCACCGGAAAGGTCGGCGTACTTGATCGCGCCGATCCCGATCGCCTCGGCGACCTCTTCCCTGATTTCGGGGGAGAGGTCGGCCCGGTCGTCGATGACTTCGGCGGCGTGGGAGATCGCTTCGGTGAGCAGATCGGAAAGCCGGACCGACTCGCCCGCCCGGGTCTTCATGGCGCGGCCGTCCTCGCCGAGTACCGAGCCGAACCCGATGTGCTCGGCTCGGTGCTCCTCGCGGAGCCAGCCGGCGGCCCGGCACACGGCGAACACCATCGCGAAATGCTGTGCTTGCGGCGTGCCGACGACGTAGAGCAGATCGGTGACTTCGCGTTGTTCCGTCCAGTACCGCAGGGTCGCGAGATCGGTGGCCGCGTAGCCGTAACCGCCGTCCCGCTTCCGCACGATGAGGGGCAGCGGATCGCCTTCCCGGTTGCGGAAACCGTCGGGAAAGACGCAGACCGCGCCGTCGCTGATCTCGGTCAGCCCGGCGGTGTCCAGGTCGTCCACGACCGCGGCGAGCAACGGGTTGTAGAAGCTCTCACCGTAGACGTCCTCACTCGTCAGGCCGATCCCGAGAAGGTCGTAGACCTGGGTGAAATGCCGTGTCGACTCGTCGACCAGACGTTGCCACAGCGACAGCGTCTCTTCGTCACCGCTTTGCAGGAGCACCACCCGCTCACGCGAGCGGGTCGCGAAGCCGTCGTCGGTGTCGAACTTCGCCCGGGCGGCTCGATAGAAGCCATTGAGGTCTCTGATCGCGTACGGGCCGGACGGGCGTTCGTCGAGCAGATGCTCGATCAGCATGCCGAACGGAGTGCCCCAATCGCCGAGATGGTTGTGCGGGACGACCTCATGTCCGGCGAAGCGTGACAGCCGGACGATCGCGTCGCCGATGACGGTCGACCGGAGATGCCCGACGTGCATTTCCTTCGCCACGTTCGGGCTGCTGTAGTCGACGGCGATCCGCCGGGGCCGCGGCGTCACCGGGACACCCAGCCGTGGGTCGCCGTTGAGCGCGGTCGTCCGTTCGGCCAGCCACGACGAGCGCAGGGTGAAGTTGAGGAAGCCCGGCCCCGCGACCTCCGGTGGTTCGGCGAGATCGGCGACGTCGAGCCGCGCCGCGATGTCGGCGGCGATCTCCCTCGGCGGCTTGCCGAGGCGTTTGCCCAAGCTCATCGCGAGATCGCATTGATAGTCGACGCCACTCTGCGCGGAGACCCGCACCAGGGCGGACGGCGGTTCGAAGTCGGTGACGTCGCGAAGGGCCTTCACCATGCGTCGCGCCAATTCCTCGCTTACATCGCCGAACAACACGGTGTCCCTCCTTCGCGCTCGTCGTAGGAGCGCGAGGGTAGCCACTACCCGCGTCGTCGGCGACGGAGTTTCAGCGCAGGTCGCTGCCCTTGGTCTCCGGCAGGGTCCGGATGACGAAGAACGCGATCACCGCTCCGGCGGCCACGTACCAGAAGAACAGCGTCGACAGCCCGGCGTCGGACAGCGCCGTGAGCACCAGGGGAGCGGTCCCGCCGAACAACGCGACGGTCAGGTTGTACCAGGCGCCGATGCCCAGGCCGCGCAGTTCGGTGGGGAACAGCTCGCTCATGATCGCGGGCGCGATCGACGTCATCGCCGTGTACAGGCAGAGCCCGACGCAGAACACGACCAGCAGACCCGGCAGGCCCGGCCGGACCAAAGTGGACAGCGGGACGATGAGGATCGCGGTCGCCGCCGCCCAGACGAGCAGCTGTGGCTTGCGGCCGAAGCGATCCGACAGGGCGCCCATCGGGTACTGGAGCGCGACGAACAGCGCCGTCGCGATCGACAACGCGAGGAACACGTCGACGTCGTCGGCCTTGCGGGTCTTGACCGCGAACGAGGTCAGCGCGCTGAAGAACGTGTAGTAGCAAAGGGTCGACAGCATCGAGAAACCCACGAGCTGCACGACGGCCCGCGGGTGCTCGCGGAGGGTGGTGCGCAGCGGTCGCTCGACCCGGCGCGCCGTCGACTTCTTCTCCTCGAAGATCTCGGTCTCGGCGAGACTGCGGCGCAGCCACAGGCCGATGATGCCGAGAACGCCGCCGAGCAGGAACGGGATCCGCCAGCCGTACGCCGTCAGATCCGCCTTCGACATCGTCCTTGCGAGCACGAAGCCGAGGATCGAGGCGATCAGGACGGCGGAACCGGTCGAGATGTAGAAGAAGGCGGAGTACCGCCCGCGGCGGGCGGGTGGCGCGATCTCGCCGAGGTACGCCGACGCGTTGGAGACCTCGCCGCCGAGCGACAGTCCTTGCGCCACTCTCGCGAGCAGCAACAGGATCGGGGCCAGCCAGCCGACCTGGTCGAACGTCGGCAGGAGACCGATGGCCACCGAACCACCCGCCATCAGCACGATGGTCAGGATCATCGCGGGCTTCCGGCCCTTGATGTCGGCGAAACGGCCGAGCAACATCCCGCCGAGCGGCCGAAAGAAGAACGCCAGCGCGTACGTGGCGAAGGTGTTGATCAACGCCAGCGCTTCATTGCCCTTCGGGAAGAACTCGCTGGCGAAGTAGATGCTGAAGGTCGCGTAGATGGTCCAGTCGAACCATTCCAGCGCGTTCCCGACACTGGCGGCGAACAACTTCTTCACCGGGAGCCGATGCCTCAGCCGCTCCGTCGTTGCGTCCGCCATCGGCACCTCCGTACTCGCGCGTGGACGGAACCTTGCCAGAAAGTTCCCGCGCGGGAAAGAACCTGTCGAATGTCGGGATCGGATCCCTGGTTACGAGGTGCTCGCGAGAGCGAACGGCAGAACGGCGCGAGCCCCGGCCTGCCGGAGCAAGCGTGCGGACAAAGTCATCGTCCATCCGGTGTCGATCAGGTCGTCGACCAGCAGGATCGGGCCCTCCGCCGAGGCGACTTCGGCGGCGAGCCCTTCGGAAAGGTCGAGGCGATTCCAGAGGTCGGCCAGTCGCTGCGCGCTGTTCGCCTGACGCGGGGGCGGCCCCGTCGAAGTCATGGCGCCCAGGTAGTTCAGCCGCCCGATGGACGCCAGTTTCGTCGCCAGACTGTGGACCAGCTGAGGCCGGGTGGCGGACGGCACCTCCACCACCGCGACCGGACGCTCGGACCACTGCCAGCCCTTGAGCACCTCGATGCAGGCCTGGAAGACCGGATCGGGGAGTTCGGTGTCCACTGCGGACGGTCCGACGAGCTCGCGCAGCCGCGTGCCCCAGCCGACGTCGGTCACCCGCCCGACGACCTGGCCGGTTTCGGCCTGCTCGCCCGCCGACAGCCGTCCGGAGAGCGGGACCTCCAGCCCCGCCATCCCGGTCGGCCACATCTTCCGCGGCGCCACCTCGACCCCCGGACGACGCAACCGCTGCCGGGTGGCGTCGACGACGTCGTCGGAAATCGTGGTGTCCCAATGCTTACCGGTGCAGTTGTCGCACCGTCCGCAGGGCGTCGCCTCCGGATCGTCCAACTGCTTCCGCAGGTACTCCATCCGGCAGCCGTCGGTTTCGAGGTAGGCCAGCATGGCGTTCTGCTCGTTGGTCCGCGCCGCGCTCACCCGCGCATAGCGTTCCTTGTCGTACCGCCACTCCTCGCCGGTGCCTTCCCAGCCGCCCTTCACCCGGCGGACGGCGCCGTCGACGTCCAGCACCTTGAGGACCATCTCCAGCCGGGACCGGGACAGCTCGACGAACGGTTCGAGCGCGGGTGTCGAGAGTGGACGGTCCGCGTACGCCAGGGCGTTGAGCACCTGGGTCACCCGCAGTTCGTCCGGGAAGGCGAGCGAGCCGAAGTACGCCCAGATGTCCTTGTCCTCGTGGCCCGGCAACAAGATCACTTCGGCGCGATCGACGCCACGTCCGGCGCGGCCGACCTGCTGGTAGTACGCGATGGGGGAGGACGGAGCCCCGAGGTGGACGACGAAGCCCAGATCCGGCTTGTCGAACCCCATGCCCAGCGCCGAAGTGGCCACCAGTGCCTTGACGTTGTTGTTCAACAGATCGTCTTCGGCCGCCTGCCGGTCCGCGGGGTCGGTCTTCCCGGTGTAGGCGGCGACCGGATAGCCGCGTTCGGTCAGCAGGCCCGCCACGTCGTGGGCGGCGGCGACGGTGAGCGTGTAGATGATGCCGGAGCCCGGCAGCTCCTCCAGATGCTCGGCCAGCCAAGCGAGCCGAGCCTGTGACGTGGGCAGCTTGGCCACCGACAGGTGCAGGCTTTCGCGGTCCAGGCTGCCCCGCAGGACGAGGGTGTCGCCCCCGTTGCCGATGCCGAGCTGCTCGGCGACGTCGGTCGCCACGCGGTCGTTCGCGGTCGCGGTGGTGGCGAGCACCGGGACGCCGTCGGGCAGATCCTTCAGCAGCGTCCGCAACCGCCGGTAGTCCGGCCGGAAGTCGTGCCCCCAGTCCGAGATGCAGTGCGCCTCGTCGACCACGAGCAGGCCGGCGCTCGCGGTCAGCTTCGGCAGGACGGTGTCCCGGAAGTCCGGGTTGTTGAGCCGCTCCGGGCTGACCAGCAGGACGTCGACCTCACCGGCCGCGATCGCGGCCTGGACCTGATCCCACTCCTGCGGGTTCGCGGAGTTCATCGTCGCCGCGTGGATGCCCGCCCTCGCCGCCGCGGAGATCTGGTTGCGCATCAGCGCGAGCAGCGGCGAGATGATCACGGTCGGGCCGTTGCCCCGCTCCCGCAGCAACGCGGTGGCCAGGAAGTACACCGCGGACTTGCCCCACCCGGTGCGCTGCACGACGAGCGCGCGACGGCGGTGCGCGACCAGCGCCTCGATGGCCGTCCACTGGTCGTCACGCAGCCGGGCGCCCTCGCCCGCCAACGACTGGAGGAGGGTCTCGGCACGATCCCGGAGAGTCGATGTGTCCACGTCCCCACCTCTACCCCATGCCACCGACGAAGTCGCGACCGGGAAGTCGTGAACGGACCGTTCATCCATGGAACCGACTGTAATGTGATCCAGATCACGCCTGTTCGGTGGGTCCGGCGACCCGAGCGTGGAGCCTCGCGCGCTGTATAGGCTCACGACCCATGTCACCACGCAGGATCGGGGTCATGGGCGGCACGTTCGACCCCATTCACCACGGGCACCTCGTCGCGGCCAGTGAGGTCCAATCGCGGTTCGCGCTCGACGAGGTCATCTTCGTGCCCACCGGTCAGCCGTGGCAGAAGTCCGACCGGGTGGTCACCCGCGCCGAGGACCGCTATCTGATGACGGTGATCGCGACGGCGTCCAACCCCGTCTTCTCGG
The DNA here is from genome assembly GCF_000732925.1 of Amycolatopsis japonica. Lineage (NCBI taxonomy): Bacteria > Bacillati > Actinomycetota > Actinomycetes > Pseudonocardiales > Pseudonocardiaceae > Amycolatopsis > Amycolatopsis japonica. The sequence goes on along the minus strand of NZ_CP008953.1, from coordinate 6,266,719 downwards.
TCAGCCGCGTCGACATCGACCGCGTCGGGCAGACCTACACCGTCGACACCCTGCGCGACCTGCGCGCGGAATACCCGGACGACCAGCTGTTCTTCATCACCGGCGCGGACGCGCTCGAACAGATCCTCACCTGGCGCAACGCCGACGAGCTGTTCGACCTCGCGCATTTCATCGGCGTCACCAGGCCGGGTTACCGCCTCAACTCGCAGCATCTGCCGAGCGGGAAGGTGAGCCTGGTCGAGGTGACCGCGATGGCGATCTCGTCCACCGCCTGCCGTGAACGAGTCGAAGGCGGGGAGCCCGTCTGGTACCTCGTCCCTGACGGCGTAGTGCGCTACATCGCCAAAAAGGACCTCTATCGCAAAGACCGGGGTTCCCCACCGGGTACCCTCGTCGGGCGCACCCGCGAGTAAAGCCATCTGTTTGAGGAGAACTGTGACAGCCACGTCCGAGGCACGAGAGCTGGCCGTAGCGGCCGCCCATGCGGCGGCGGACAAGAAGGCGAGCGACGTGGTCGTGCTGGACGTGTCCGACCAGCTTGTCATCACCGACGCCTTCGTCATCGCGTCCGCGCCCAACGAACGCCAGGTCGGCGCCATCGTCGACAACGTCGAGGAGCAGCTGCGGCTCGGCGGGCACAAGCCCGTCCGCCGTGAGGGCGCCCGCGAGGGTCGTTGGGTCCTGCTGGACTACGTCGACGTCGTCATCCACGTCCAGCACCAGGAGGAACGCTCCTTCTACGGTCTCGAGCGGCTCTGGAAGGACTGCCCGCGGATCGAGGTCGCCGGTCTGGAGACACCCGCCGAGGAGGACCCCGCCGACGCGCAAGGCGCCTCGTGAGCCCGCGGCGGCTGGTGCTCTGGCGCCACGGCGAGACCGATTACAACGCGGCGGGCCGGATGCAGGGGCATCTGGACTCCGCGCTGACCCAGGTCGGCTGGAACCAGGCCAGGTTCGCCGTTCCCGCGCTCGCCCGGTTCTCCCCGGATCTGGTGATCGCCTCGGATCTGCGCCGCGCGACCGACACGGCCACGGTGCTCACCGAGGCCATCGGCGTCCCATTGCGCATCGACAAACGCCTGCGGGAAACCCATCTGGGTGAATGGCAGGGCTTCACCGGCCAGCAGGTCGACGAGGCGTATCCCGGCGAACGTGCCCGTTGGCGCGTCGACGCGACCTGGGCGCCGCCCGGCGGCGAGTCACGGGTCGACGTCGCCGAACGCGCGCTCGAGGTCGTCGCGGACCTGGATCAGGCCAATTCCGACGCCGGCGACGCGGTACTGCTGGCCACGCACGGCGGCCTGATCATCGCGCTGACCGCGAAACTGCTCGGCCTGCCGGTCGAGTCGTGGCCGTCGCTGGGCGGGATCGCGAACTGCCACTGGGTCGAGCTGACCAGGCGCGACGGCAACTGGCGCCTGGCCGCCTACAACGCGGGAATCACCGGCTGATCCATGGCCCCGCGCCTGCTCGTGTTCGGCGATTCCCTCAGTTTCCACGGCCCGGACGGCCCGCACGCCGCCGACGACGCGCGCCTGTGGCCCAACGTCGCCGCCGAAGCACTCGGTGGTGGTGGCGTGGATCTCGTCGCCGGGTTCGGCTGGACCGCCCGTGACGCCTGGTGGTCGCTGATCGGCGACCCGCGCGTCTGGGCGGACCTCCATCACGTCGACGCCGTCGTCCTGGCCGTCGGGAGCATGGACACGCTGCCCTCGCCGCTGCCCACCTATCTGCGCACCGGACTGCGGTATCTGCGGCCCGACCCGCTGCGGCGAGTGGCGCGCAAGGCGTATCTCGCCGCCCAGCCGCGGCTCGCGATCGCATTTCGAGGACGTCCGGCGGTCCTGCCGTCGAAGCTCACGGTCCAGTACCTCGACACCGCCGTCGGGGCCTTACGGGCGCTGCGACCGGACCTGCCGATCTTCGGCATCCTGCCGTCCGTCCACCGGTCCGACGCCTACGGCCGCGTGCACACCGCCCGCGCCGGTGCCGCCGCCGCGATCGCCGCGTGGGGTCGTCGCGCGGACGTCCCGCTGCTGGATCTCGGAGCCGTCGTCGGCGACCACGTGCTGAGCGGACGGGGCAATCCGGACGGGATGCACTGGGGGTGGGAAGGACATGCCGCCGTCGGCGCGGAAATGGCCCGCCTGATGGCCCCGGTGCTCCGCCCCTCGGCAACGTAGGCTGGCTGCCGTGTCGGTCGCCGTAGTCACGGATTCCACCGCCCACCTGCCGGAAGGCTTCGCCGAACGGAACGGGATCCGGGTGGTCCCGTTGCATGTCCTCGTGGACGGCGTCGTCTTCCTCGACGGCGTCGAGATGGGGCCCGCGGCCCTGGCCGAGGCGCTCGGCAAACGCAGCCTGGTGACGACCTCCCGGCCGACACCCGCCGAGTTCGTCAAGGAGTTCCGGGCGGCGCTGGCCGAGGGCGCGGACGCCGTCGTGTCGGTCCACCTGTCCCGGGAGCTGTCGGGGACCTGGGAGGCGGCGGTACTCGCGGCCCAGGAGGTCGGACCGGACAAGGTGCGCGTGGTCGATTCGCGCAGCACCGCGATGGGGCTCGGGTTCGCCGCGTTGCGCGCGGCGGGCGCCGCCGCGGACGGAGCGGATCCGGCCGAGGTGGAGGCGGCCGCGGTCGACGCGGTGAGCCGCTCGGAGACCCTGTTCGCCGTCGAGACCCTGGAATACCTGCGCCGCGGCGGACGGATCGGCCCCGCGGCCGCCCTGCTCGGCACGGCGCTCGCGGTGAAACCGGTACTCCACATGTCCGAAGGCCGGATCCAGCCTCTGGAAAAGGTGCGGACGATGAATCGCGCGGTGGCGCGGCTGGTCGAACTCGCCGTCAAGGCGGCCGAAGGCGGGCTCGCCGACATCGCCGTCCACCACCTGGCTTCGCCCGAGCGCGCCGTCGAGCTGGCCAACCGGCTCGAGGAGTCGATCGACTGCCCGGAAGGGTGCGTGGTCTCGGAAATCGGCGCCGTCATCGGGGCCCACACCGGACCCGGTGTGCTCGGTGTGGTGATCCAGCGAGCGGGTTAGGGAAACCCGCCAGCGTCCCATACGGTCCCGACGGAAAACGGTGATCCGGCCTCGGCCGCGGCCGAGTTGTCCACAACACCCCACTTGTCCACAGCCTCGGGATTCTCCACTGCCGCCCGCCGTCCCCGCTCCGTAGCGTCGTTCACGTGTTCGACCAAACCGCCCGGTCACCGGGTCCCTCCGTCAACGCCAGGCTGGCGTGGCTGGCCGCGCAGCTGTCGTCGCCCACCCAGGGCCCGCCCGCGGGCAGGCTCGTACGCCGCTGGGTGCCAGCCCGGTTCACGGCGGACGGGATTCCGGTGAACCGGCGGTGGTTCGCCGTGGTGGCCGTGCTGATCGCGGTGGCCGTGATCGTGGCCGGAGCGATCGCCTTGTTCGGACACCGGCCAGGGGCGGAGACCGTGCCGCCCCTGCCGTCGGCGAAGGCCGCCGGAGACGTCCCCGCCGCGGCGGGCAAGGCGCCTCTGGTGGTCAGCGTCGTCGGCCGGGTACTCAGACCCGGCCTGGTCACGATCCCTCCGGGTGCACGGGTCGCCGATGCTCTCACGGCGGCCGGTGGGGCACAGCCCGGAACGGATCTGACCGGAGTGAATCTGGCCCGGCGGCTCACCGACGGTGAGCAGGTGGCCGTCGGTGTCGCCGTTCCGGCCGCGGCCGGAACGGCGGCACCGGCGGGGAAGCTCGACCTGAACACGGCCACGGCCGAGCAACTCGACACGCTGCCCGGGGTCGGCGAGGTGATGGCGAAACGCATCATCGACTGGCGGTCCGGGCACGGCGGGTTCACCACCGTCGAGCAACTCCGTGACGTAGAAGGGATCGGCGAAAGCAAGTATCGAAAATTCCGGGAATTGGTGTCCGTCGGATGAACCCGTCCGCCGATCCGTCCGAAGTGGACACCGCGTCGTGGCGAGGCCAGGACCTGCGGCTGTTACCGGCCGCGGCGACGGCCTGGCTCGGCACTCTTTCCGGACTTCTCGCCGGCTGGTGGATCACGATGCTCTGCGGTGCGGCCGCCGTGGTGCTCGCGATCGTCGCCGGTGTCCGTGCCCGCCGGACGGCGTCCCGGTGGGTGGCGGGCCTGGGTGCCCTGGCGGTCCTCGGCGTGCTCACCGCCGGCCCGGTGGCGCTGCGGATCCGGGCCGCCGAGCACGACGACCTCCGTGCCGCCGCCGCACGGGGGAGCGACGCCACCACGAGGGTGGTGGTCACCGAGCGGCCACGTCCGGTCCGCGGTGCCGGATACGCCGATCGCCGGGCGGGCACCCGCCTGGTGGTCGTCGCCGCGACGGTGGACGCCGCGGTGACGGGTGAGCGGGCGGTGGATTCGGCCGGCCGGATCCTCCTGCTCGCTCCCGCCGAGGGGTGGAAGGACCTGCTGCCCGGGCAGCAGGTCACCGCCTCCGGGCGGCTCGCGCCGGCGAAGGGGGCCGAATTGACTGTCGCGGTCCTCTCGGTGCGAGGCCCGCCGTCGGACGCCGGACCGGCGCCCTGGTGGCAGCGAGCCGCGGAATCGCTGCGCACCGGGCTCCGGGAGCTTTGCGCCGTCCTCCCGGAGGAAGAGGCCGGTCTCGTGCCCGGACTGGTCGTGGGGGACACGAGCACGCTCTCCCCGAGGGTGGAACACGAGTTCACCGACTCCGGCATGTCCCACCTGATGGCCGTGAGCGGTGGGAACGTGGCGATCGTCTGCGGCTCGATCCTCCTGCTGCTGAGAGTGCTCCGGGTCGGGCCGCGGACTTCCGCCACCGCGGCCGCCGTGGGGCTGGCCGGGTTCGTGGTCCTCGCCGGGCCCGCGCCCAGCGTGCTCCGCGCCGGGGTGATGGGGGCGGTCGGGCTGCTGGCGCTGGCACTGGGGCGCAGGGGTTCGGCGCTGCCCGCGCTGGCGTTCGCGGTGGCCGGGCTCGTGGTGGCGGATCCGGCGATGGCCGCCGACTTCGGGTTCGCGCTTTCGGTGCTCGCCACGGCCGGGCTCGTACTGCTGGCGCCGAAATGGGCGGAGTGGCTGGTCGGACGCGGTGTTCCGGCCGGCTACGCCGAGGGCCTGGCCATCCCGCTGGCCGCGTTCGTGATGACGGCGCCGGTCATCGCGGGCATGGCGGGATCGGTCAGTCTCGTCTCGGTGCTGACCAACGTGCTCGCCGCACCGGTGGTCGCCCCGGCCACCGTGTTCGGCGTGCTCGCCACCGCCGTCGGACCGTGGTGGCCGTCGGCGGGCCGGCTGCTGGTCCGGTTGACCGAACCCGAGGCGAGCTGGCTCATCACCGTGGCCCGCCACGGCGCCCGGGCCCCGGGAGCCGTCGTGGACTGGCCGGATGGCTGGTGGGGCGGGCTTTTGGCGGCCGGACTGCTCGCCGTGCTGCTCGTCGTCATCCGGTTGCGGCACGGCCGGATCCTGCTGGCGATCGCGTTGGCCACCGGGCTGGTCGTCTTCGTACCGGTGCGGGTGCTGGCACCGGCGTGGCCACCGCCGGCATGGAACGCCGTCGCCTGTGACGTCGGACAGGGCGATGCCGTCGTCCTCGCCACAGGTGAGCAGGGCAGGGCGGTCCTGGTCGACACCGGGCCGGAACCGGGACCGGTGGACGAATGCCTGAGCAGGCTCGGCGTGGACCGCGTGCCGCTGATCGTGCTGAGTCATCTGCACGCCGACCACATCGGCGGTCTCGGATCCGTCTTCGAGGGCCGGTCGATCGGAGCGGTCGCCGTCGGCCCGGGACGGGCCCCGGCCTGGGCGTGGCAGCAGGTCGCGGACGAGACGGCGCGGCGCGGAATTCCCTTGCTGGAGCTGGAGATCGGACAACGGCTGGAATGGCAGGCGTTGTCACTCGACGTGCTGGGGCCGCGCTATGTCACCCGGCGCTCGGTCCGTGAACAGGATGGCACGGTGATCAACAACGGTTCGGTCGTCCTGCGCGCCGGGACCCCGGCGGGCCGGTTGCTGCTGACAGGCGACATCGAGCTCGCCGCGCAGTCCGACCTGATGGCCGAGGGTGCCGATCTGCGTGCCGAGATCTTGAAGGTCCCGCATCACGGAAGTCGTTACACGGCACCGGATTTCCTCAACGCCGTCGCACCGCGGGCCGCATTGGTGAGCGTCGGTGCCGGAAACACCTACGGTCATCCGAACAAGTCCACTTTGGACAGTCTGGTGGCCGTCGGCGCGGCGGTCGCCAGGACGGACACGGACGGCGACACCGCGGTGGTCGCGGACGGGCGAGGCCTCGCCCTGGTACGCCGGGGTGAGCCCCGCGGCCCGCCTCGTTCCTGAGGCGGGCCGCGCGAAACTCAGATGCCCGAGCTTTTAGATACCCAGAGCTTCGCGGACCGCGTCGGCCGAGGCGCTGACGGTGGCCTTCGGGCCGATCTTGTCCTCGACGGCGTCGAGGGTCTTGAGGCCGTCGCCGGTGATCAGCAGGACGATCTCCTCGTCCGGGTTGAGCTTGCCGGTCTCGATGAGCTTCTTGGCCGTCGCGACGGTCACGCCGCCCGCGGTCTCGGTGAAGATGCCCTCGGTGCGGGCGAGCAGCCGAATGCCCTCGACGACCTCTTCGTCAGTGACGTCTTCGATCGCGCCACCGGTGCGGTTGACCACGTCGAGGACGTAGGGACCGTCTGCGGGGTTCCCGATCGCCAGCGACCGGGCGATCGTGTCCGGCTTGACCGGCTGGACGACGTCGTGCCCGGCGCGGAAGGCCGCCGAGACGGGGGAGCAGCCGGTGGCCTGCGCGCCGAACACCTTGTACGGCGTCTCGTCGACGAGGCCGAGCTGACCGAACTCGCGGAAACCCTTGTCCACCTTGGTGAGCTGGGAACCGGAGGCGATCGGCACCACGATCTGGGAGGGAAGCCGCCAGCCGAGCTGTTCGGCGACCTCGAAGGCCAGCGTCTTGGAACCTTCCGAGTAGTAGGGCCGGACGTTCACATTGACGAACGCCCAGCTCTCCTGCTCGGCGGCGAGCTGGGTGGCGAGCCGGTTCACGTCGTCGTAGTTGCCGTCGACCGCGATCAGGTCACCGTCGTACACGGCGGTGGTGAGGATCTTGGCGCGTTCGAGGGTCTTCGGGATCAGGACGACCGACCGCCAGCCCGCGCGGGCCGCCGCGGCGGCGACGGCGTTGGCCAGGTTGCCGGTCGACGGACAGGCCAGCACGTCGAACCCGAATTCGCGGGCGGCGGCCAGCGCGACGGCGACCACGCGGTCCTTGAACGAGTGGGTGGGGTTCCCGGTGTCGTCCTTGACCCAGACCTTCTTGACGCCCAAGGCTTTCGCGAGCCTGTCGGCCTGGATGAGCCGGGTGGCGCCGGGTTCGGTGTTGGGGATCTCTTCGACGTTCGACGGAACGGGAAGGAGCTTCTTGTAGCGCCAGATGTTCTTCGGCCCGGCTTCGATGTCCTCGCGGCGCACGCGGCCGAAGTCGTAGGCGACCTCGAGCGGCGAGAAGTCCTCGGCGGAAACGAATTCGGGGGCGAGCGGCTGCCGGTGTCCCTCTTCCTTCGACACCAGTTCGACGGCCGGTCCGAGATCCGGGGTCTTGGTGGTGGAGGTCGTGCCGAGGGTTGCGGTCATCGCGAGGTTCCTTTCCTCATCTGCCCCGCCGGTGGCGGGCCGGAATTGGCACCGTGTTCGTCAGCTATCCCGCGATCGCGGGATGACAGGCTGACGCCGGTTGCCGGGGCTTCATCGGGCCGTTCCCTCTGCCCCTCTGGATGAGCGGTATTCGATTGTCGGCACGCGTGTCATCGCGTCGCCTCGCCAACACCGTACGACATGAGCCTCAGGTGGGGCCACCGTGCCCGGAACACATCACCGGACAAAGCACACGAGAGGAGGAGTGGCAGGATCGTCACCGTGACGACGCAAGCTTCCGCCCCATCGCCGCTGGTCCTGGTTCTCGGTGAGGAAGAGCTGCTGATCGAACGTGCGGTCCGCAGTGCTTCGGACGCGGCCAAAGCGGCCGACCCGACGGCGGATCTCACCCGGATCCGGGTGTCGGACCTCACAGTCCCGGCGCTCGCGGAAATGGTCAGCCCCTCGCTGTTCGCCGAGGGCAGGGTGATCGTCCTCGAATCCGCGCACGACATCTCGCAGGAACTCGCCGACGGGGTGATGGCCTACGTCAAGGCGCCCGCCGACGGCATCGTGCTCGTCGTCGTGCACAGCGGAGGCGGCCGGAGCAAGGCCGCGAAAGGGCTTCCAGCCGCCTTGAAGAAGGCGGGCGCGGAGGTAGTCGAGTGCCCGAAGCTGACCAAGGCCGCCGAGCGGGAATCCTTTGTCCGCAACGAGGTCCGCCGGGTCGGCGGGAAGATCGACGGTGCGGCCGTGCTGGCGTTGATCGACGCCGTCGGCTCGGATCTGCGCGAGCTGTCGTCGGCGGCGACCCAGCTCGTCGCGGACGCCGGCGGGGCGGTCGACGAGCAGGCCGTCCGGCGCTACCACCGTGGCCGCGCGGACGTGAACGGTTTCGCCGTCGCCGAGAAGGCCGTCGCCGGTGACAAGGCGGCGGCGCTGGAGTCGCTGCGCTGGGCGATGCAGCTGGGCGTACCGCATGTGCTGGTCGCGGACGCGCTCGCCGACGCCGTCCGCACGATCGCGCGGGTGTCCGGCGCCGGTCGCGGGAACCCGAATCAGATGGCGGGCGAGCTGGGGATGCCGCCATGGAAGGTGCGCAAGGCGCAGGGGCAGGCCCGCGGCTGGGGGCAGGACGGTCTGGCCACCGCGATGAGGGTGGTCGCCAGGCTCAACGCCGAGGTCAAGGGGGTGGCGGCCAATCCGGAGTACGCCTTGGAGCGGGCTGTCCTGGAGGTCGTCGACGCCCACGGCACAAGCCGCTGAGAACGGCGAAGGGCCCCGGCGACGTGAGTCGGCCGGGGCCCTTCGAAAGCCGATCAGAGAGAGTTCGCGCGCTTCGCGAGCGCGGACTTCTTGTTGGCGGCCTGGTTGGCGTGGATGACGCCCTTGGTCACGGCCTTGTCCAGCTTCTTGGCCGCGTCCTTCTGCAGCTCCAGGGCCTTGGCCTTGTCACCGGCGTCGGCGGCCTCGCGGAACTTGCGGATCGCGGTCTTCACCGAGGACCGGATCGCCTGGTTGCGCTGACGCGCCTTCTCGTTGGTGGTGATGCGCTTGATCTGCGACTTGATGTTGGCCACGGGGGCGCTCCTCTTGAATCTCTCGGTGGTTTCACCGCCGCGCTGTGACCGGCCCTGCGTGCTCGTGAGAGCGGCGCGGGTTTCCTCCATGACGGAATGCCACACGACGGTGAAGCGCAAGCTTAACAGCCGTCCCGGCGCGGCTCGCGCCAGCCTCGGGCGGGCTGCTTGCGGTACGGTGAAGATCGTAGTGCCTAGGGTTCCGCCGCCTGCCCGTTCAGCGAAACACACAATCAGGGCAGACGGGACCGGTCCGAGCGGCACCATCGGCGGAGCCGGAAGCACCGCCGTTCATCTGACGGGACAAAAGCCTGGAGGACCGGGTTTTCCGCATGCGCGGAAAACGTGAAAGGTCCGCTGTGAACGCCACCGCTCTGTCCTTCGTCGTCATCGCCGCCGTCATCCACGCGGGCTGGAACCTCGCCGCCAAGCGGATCCGCCGCGGCGGAGCCAGGTTCGTCTGGGCGTACTACAGCCTTTCCGCGATCCTGCTCGTCCCCGTCATGGCGGTCTCGCTGGCCGTGGAACCACAACGTCCACAGTGGACCTGGCTGTTCGCCGCCGTGGTCACCGCGGTGTTCCACGTCACGTACGGCATCGTCCTCCAACGGGGATACGCCGTCGGCGATCTGTCCGTCGTCTATCCCGTCGCCCGCGGTACCGGGCCGCTGATCTCGGTACTCGCCGCCGTCCTGCTGCTCGGCGAGCGGCCCGGAATCCTCGGCCTGGTGGGCGCGTTCCTCGTGGTCGCCGGTGTGCTGGTGATCGGGACCGGGCGGGCGCCGGCCCACGCCGACGCCGCCGACCGTGTCGCTCGCCGCAAAGGCCTGTTCTACGGCCTGCTGACCGGTCTCACGATCGCCGCCTACACGCTGTGGGACGCGCATTCGGTCACCGGTCTCGGTGTCCCGCCGATCGTGTACTTCGGAACCGGCGCGATCGTGCAGAGCCTGCTGATGGCGCCGTACGCGCTGAAGGACCGCGAGGAGATCTCGTGGCTCTGGCGCGAGCACAAGCGTGAGGTCGTCATCGTCGGCGTGTTCTCACCCGTCGCCTACCTCCTGGTGCTCTACGCCCTCCAGGTCGCCCCAGTGAGCCTCGTCGCGCCCGCGAGGGAGCTGAGCATCGTCTTGGGCGGCGTCGCCGCCTGGCTGGTCCTGGGGGAGGCGAACGCCGTCCGCCGGCTGGCCGGGTCGGTGGTGGTGCTGGCGGGTATCGCCGCGATTGCGATGGCCTGAACCCATCCGGTAGGGATTGAGCCATGGACGTGCTGAGCAGCAGGGTGCTGATCCACCCGAAGGACCTCGACGTGTCGACGGCGTTCTATCGGGACACCCTGGGCCTGGCCATCGACAAGGAGTTCCCCGGCGGGACGGTGTTCTTCGCCGGGAACGGGTCGATCGAGATCGTCGGTACCGGAGAGACCGGCCCGACCCCTGACGTCGCCTTGTGGCTCCAGGTCCGGGACCTGGCCGCGGCGCTCCAGGAACTCGCGGAGAAGGGCTTGGAGCCGGTTCGCGGCGCGCGGCGCGAGCCCTGGGGGCTGGACGAGGCGTGGATCGCCGACCCGGACGGCACCAGGATCGTGCTGGTCGAAGTGCCGCGTGAGCACCCGCTGCGCACTGATCCGCGCTAGGCGAGGGGCTTGATCGCGCGCAGCTGAGCGGCGAGGGAGGCGCCGAAGCCCGGGGGGTCCCAGGTCCAGGTCTGCAGATCGACGAAGCCGGCGGCGGCCGCTTCGTCGGCCAGTTCGTGCCGGGACACCGGCAACCACTTCTCGTGCGACGAAAGCAGCAGCCTGCCGCCGGGGCGCAGCACCCGGAACAGTTCGGCGAACCCGGCCGCCCGGTCGTCCCACAGCTGCACGTTGTTGACGCTCAGGACCACGTCGACGCTGCCGTCGGGCTCACCGGTGGCGTCCGCGGTGCCCTGTCGCAGCTCCACCTTGTCGCCGCAGCGGCGGCGAGAGCGGGCGAGCATCTCCTGCGAGGGGTCGACGCCGATCGCCCGGCCCGCGCGTTCGGCCGTGGCCTGCAGGCCGATTCCCGGGCCGGGGCCCACGACCAGGGCGGTCTCGCCGGACTCGATCGACGCCAGCTCGACGACCCGAAGCTCGGTGGCGGCATTGCCGTGCGCCATCGCCCGCCCACCGAACCGGCCGAGCAGTCCGCGGGGATGGCCGAACGTTCGGTCGAGCATTTGGGACAGTGAAGTACTCATACTTCGAGGGCACCACAGCTCATCACGGGCCGCATCGGGGATGACCCCCACTCGCACCCGGAGCGGCATGGGACCATAGAGGTGGCACACCCCGACCTTCGCGAGGAAACCCGTTGACGACGTTCGCCGACACGACCTTCACGCCCCCGGAGCTCATCCGGAACTTCTGCATCATCGCGCACATCGACCACGGCAAGTCGACCCTGGCCGACCGCATGCTGCAGCTCACCGGCGTGGTCGAGGAGCGGGCCATGCGCGCTCAGTACCTCGACCGCATGGACATCGAACGGGAACGCGGGATCACCATCAAGGCGCAGAACGTGCGCCTGCCGTGGAAGGTCGACGGCCAGGACCACGTCCTGCACCTGATCGACACCCCCGGCCACGTGGACTTCACCTACGAGGTCTCCCGGGCCTTGGAGGCCTGTGAAGGGGCGATTCTGCTGGTCGACGCCGCGCAGGGGATCGAGGCGCAGACGCTGGCGAACCTCTACCTGGCGCTCGAGAAGAACCTGCACATCATCCCGGTGCTGAACAAGATCGACCTGCCGTCGGCCGATCCGGACAAGTACGCGGCCGAGCTGGCGCACATCATCGGCTGCGAGCCTTCGGACGTGCTCCGCGTGTCGGCGAAGACCGGCATGGGCGTGACCGAGCTGCTGGACGAATGCGTCAAACAGGTGCCACCGCCGGTCGGTGACGCGGACGCGCCCGCTCGCGCGATGATCTTCGACTCGGTCTACGACACCTACCGGGGCGTCGTGACCTACATCAGGGTCGTCGACGGCAAGATCACGCCGCGCGAGCGGATCAAGATGATGTCCACCGGCGCCACCCACGAACTCCTCGAGGTCGGGATCATCTCGCCGGAGCCCAAGGCGAGCAAGGGGCTCGGGGTCGGCGAGGTGGGATACCTCATCACCGGGGTGAAGGACGTCCGTCAGTCGAAGGTCGGCGACACCGTCACCTCCGAGCGCAAGGGCGCCGAGCAGCCGCTCGCGGGCTACCGCGAGCCGAAGCCCATGGTCTACTCCGGCCTCTACCCGGTCGACGGCTCGGACTACCCCGAACTGCGCGAGGCACTGGACAAGCTTCAGCTCAACGACGCCGCGCTCGCCTACGAGCCGGAGACCTCCGTGGCGCTCGGGTTCGGGTTCCGCTGCGGCTTCCTCGGCCTGCTGCACCTGGAGATCACGCGAGACCGGCTCGAGCGCGAATTCGGCCTCGACCTGATCTCGACCGCGCCGAACGTCATCTACAACGTCGTGCTCGAGGACAAGAGCGAGGTCGTGGTGACGAACCCCTCGGACTGGCCGTCCGGGATGAAGATCTCCGAGGTCCACGAGCCGGTTTCCAAGGTGAGCATCCTGGCGCCGTCGGAGTTCGTCGGCACGATCATGGAGCTGTGCCAGGCCAAACGCGGCACGCTGCTGGGGATGGACTACCTCTCCGAGGACCGCGTCGAGCTGCGGTACAACATCCCGCTCGCGGAGATCATCTTCGACTTCTTCGACACGCTGAAGTCGCGTACGCGCGGCTACGCGTCGCTCGACTACGAAGAGGGCGGCGACCAGGTCGCGGATCTGGTCAAGGTCGACATCCTGCTGCAGGGGGAGACCGTCGACGCCTTCTCGGCGATCGTGCACAAGGACGCCGCGTACGGCTACGGAAACCGGATGGCGACGCGGCTGCGCGAGCTGATCCCGCGGCAGCAGTTCGAAGTGCCGATCCAGGCGGCCGTCGGGTCGCGGATCATCGCCCGCGAGACCATCCGCGCGATCCGCAAGGACGTGCTCGCGAAGTGTTACGGCGGTGACATCTCGCGTAAGCGCAAGCTGCTGGAAAAGCAGAAGGAAGGCAAGAAGCGGATGAAGACCGTCGGCAGGGTCGAGGTCCCGCAGGAGGCCTTCGTCGCGGCTCTGTCCACCGAGGACGCCGGCAGCAAGAAGAAGTAACCGATACTCGCGAAAGGCCGCCCGGATCACCGTCCGGGCGGCTTTTTCGTATCAACGGTTTCCGGAGACCCGGTTCGCGGTGACGAAGACGGCGACACGGCGTTCGGCGGCCATCACACGGTCGTACTCGTCCCAATCGTCGTGGGTCCCCGTCGCCGCGATGAAAACCTCGCGCAGCAGCTTGGGGAGACCGGTGGGGTCGAAGTCCGGGTCCGGGTCGTCCGGGCCGATGAGATGAGTGCTTCCCTGGACCGCCGCCCACTCCCAGCCATGCCGGAAGGTGATCGTGGCGTGGCCCGCCCGGCGGAACAGGTCGAGTTTCTTCACCCCGCCCATCGCCACGAAGGCGACTCCCGGTGCCTTGGTGACCGGGTCTTCGAAGACCCCGGCGTTCACCACCGAGGAGTGGACGGTGCCGTCCGCCCGGACCGTTGAGACGGTAGCGAGTCCGTTTTCACGCAAGGAAAGAGTGCGGACGAGTTCGAGGTCTGCGGCCATGGGACCACCGTAGTCCCGCTCGGTCGGTGAAGGGGCCGAGCGGGACTACGGGGCGGGGTCAGCAGGTGCCGTTGTCGCGCCAGACACCCCATTGGCCGGTCGTTCCGGGTTCTTCGCCTTGCGTCCACCACTGGGCCGTCCACTTGTGGCCGTTGTGGGAGACGGTCGCTCCACCGGTGTAGACCGAAGCACGGTCCCACGCGGGCAGCGTGCAGGTGCCGGGGTTGCCGGATCCGGTTTCCCAAGGCACCTGGCTCGACTTGTAGTAGTCGAGGCCCTGCGCCTGCCAGCGTGGCGCCTGCGCGCCGAGGCGCACCCGGAAGGTGTTCCAGTCGTGCGTCGACCACGGCGACCAGCCGAGTTCGGCGTGCGCCGGGAGCCGGGGGAAGGCGAGGTAGTCGATGTTCGCCGGGGTCACCACGGTTTCGGTCCACAGCGGGGATTCGACGCCGCGGACGGCGGATTCGGGCACACCGGAGAGGTACGCGCCCGGGTTCCAGTTGTAGGCGTCCTGGACCTCGATGTAGCCCGCCCACGAGAGCCCGATCGGCGTGCTGGAGTTGTACTTCATGTCCAGGTACGCCTTGTTCGCCGGAGACAGGATCACCTTGCTGCCGCGGGCGACGGCGTTGGAGACCTCCGTGCTGGACGTCGTCGTGCCCCAGAACTGCGGGGTCGCGGTGGCCGGCAGGGTGGCTTTGCCGATCTCGTGCCAGCCGACGACCTGCTTGCCCGCGGTGGCCACCATCGGCAGCACCCGGTTCATGAACGTGCGGTAGTCCGCGTCGCTGGTGGCCTGGGCCTCGTCTCCGCCGAGGTGGAAGTACGGTCCGGGCGTCAGCGCGGCGACCTCACGGATGACGTCGTTGACGAAGGTGTACGTGATGTCCTTCGAGATGCAGAGCGAGCTGTAGCCGACGGCGGTGTCGGTGCGCAGGGGAGGGGCGGTGTTGTTGCAGTTCAGCTCGGCGTACGACGCCAAGGCGGCGTTGGTGTGGCCCGGCATGTCGATCTCCGGGATGACCGTGATGAACCGCGAGGCCGCGTAGTTCACGATCTCCGTGTACTGCGCCTTGGTGTAGTAGCCGCCGGCGCCGCCACCGACCTGGGTGCTGCCGCCGTAGGTGGTCAGCCGCGGCCAGCTGTCGATTTGGATGCGCCAGCCCTGGTCGTCGGCGAGGTGCAGGTGCAGGTTGTTGATCTTGTACTGGGCCAGCTGGTCGATGTACCGCTTGACCGTGGCGACCGGGTGGAAGTGCCGGGCGACGTCGAGCATCGCGCCCCGGTAGCCGAAGCGGGGGTAGTCCAGGATGTTCGCGCCCGGGATCGTCCAAGGACCTTGCTGCACCGTGGGGCTTTCGATCTTGCCGGGCAGCAGCTGGCGCAGCGTCTGGACGCCGCCGAAGAGGCCTTGTGCCGTCGTCGCGCGCAGGATGACCGACGCGGACGTGGAGTTCAGCTGGTAGCCCTGGTCGCCGACGCGAGTGTCCGCACCGGACAGGAGGAGCGAGATGCCGTCGGCCGGTGTGCCCGACGGAGCGTCGGCGATGGGCAGGGGGAAGCCGGTGGACGTGCGGAAGATCCCGGCGAGGTACTCGCCGACGGCCTTGGCCTGCGCCGACCCGGCCTGGGTGTAGATCTTGGTGTTCGCGGTCAAGGCGTGGTCGGCGCCGGTGACCGCTTGGGCCGAGACCGGGACCGGGACGATCGCCTGCAGCGGCGGGGTGGCCGCGTCGGCGACCGGGGCGGCAGCGGTGGTGGCGCCGGCGAGCAGCGCCACCCCCACGAAGGCGCGACCGAGCCGCGCTCTCAAGGTCTTCACCGGGGCCTCCAAGGGGGACGAGGGCGTGACGCGCGTCACGGCCGTCCGATCGTCGCATTTTCGCCGTTAAAGGTCTAGACCACCACGAGCGAACCTTGGAGTGACTTGAACGTCACAATGCGTGTCACCACGAGGGGACTATCGTCGGAAACGTGTTCGAAGACCTGCGTTTCCCCCTGATCGCGGCCCCGATGGCGGGCGGGCCGACCACTCCCGAGCTCGTGGCCGCGGTGACCGCGGCGGGTGGATTCGGCTTCCTGGCCGGGGGCTATCTGAGCGCCGACGCCCTCTCGGACCGGATCGCCAAGACGGCCGAGCTGACCGCTGAACCGTTCGGCGTGAACCTCTTCGTATCGGGTGGCTCCGCCGCCGACGTGGAACTCGGTGCGCACATCGAGCGCTGGCGCGCGGAGGCCGAGCGCCTCGGCGTCGAGCCCGGCGAGCCGCGCTGGGACGACGACGCCTATGCCGCGAAGCTCGAGGTCGTCTTGGCGCGGAAGGTGCCGGTCGTTTCCTTCACCTTCGGCACGCCTTCGGCCGAGGACGTCGAACGCTTGCACGCCAACGGGAGCAAGGTGGCCGTTACGGTCACCAGCCCGGCGGAGGCCGATCGGGCCGTGGCCGTCGGCGCGGACGCGCTCGTGGTCCAGGGATTCGAGGCCGGAGCGCATCGAGGGCTTTTCGCCGACGAGCCCGGAGCCGAAGGCGGGGGTGCGCAGTATGGGGTCCTGAGCCTGCTCAGGCTGGTCTCGGCGCGGACGGATCTGCCGCTCGTCGCGACCGGCGGGCTTGTGCACGGCGCCGACATCGCGGCGGTGCTGGCGGCGGGGGCCGTCGCGGCACAGCTGGGCACCGCGTTCCTGCGGGCGGACGAGGCCGGGACCCAGCCCGCGCATCGTCAGGCGCTGGCGGACGGGGGCAGGCCGACGGCGTTCACCCGGGCGTTCAGCGGACGTCCCGCCCGGTCACTGGTCAATCGCGCGGTCGCGGATTTCTCGGCCACCGCGCCGTCGGCGTATCCGGAGGTCAACAACCTGACCAAGCCGATCCGGGCGGCGGCGGGCAAGGCGGGCGACCCCGAGATCATGTCCCTCTACGCGGGGCAGACCTATGAACTCGCGGGCTCCGGCCCGGCGGCGTCGATAGTCGAACGCCTCCAGACCGAAGCCCGCGAAGCCGCTACGCGGTTGAGTCGTCTCCGCTGACCTGCTTCGCGTCGCCGTTGTTCGCGTTCATCACCGAGTGACGGCGGCTGTAGGCGAAGTAGATGATCAGGCCGATGCCGAACCAGACCGCGAACCGCAGCCAGGTCTCCGGGTTCAGGAACGTGATCAGCCAGATCGAGAAGACGACACCGATGATCGGCACGATCGGCATGCCCGGCGTCTTGAACGTGCGCGGCAGGTCCGGCTGCTTGTAGCGCAGCACGATCACCGCGATGCAGACGACGACGAACGCGAGCAGGATGCCGATGTTCGTCAGTTCCGCGGCCTCACCGATGGGCAGCAGACCGGCGATGACCGCCGACGCGATACCGAGCACCCAGGTCATCCGGCTCGGCACCTTGCGCACCGGGTGGGTCTTGCCGAACCACTTGGGCAGCAGGCCGTCGCGGCTCATCGAGTAGCCGACGCGGCTCGCGCCCATGAGGAAGGTGAACAGCACCGTGGTGATACCGATGATCGCGCCCACGGCGATGATCAGGCCGAGCCACTTCATCCCGAGGCCCGCGAAGGCGCTGGAGAAGGCGGCCTCGCTGTCGATGTCCTTGTAGTTGACCATGCCGGTCAGGACCAGGCAGGCCAGCACGTAGAGCACCATCGAGATGGCGAGCGAGTAGATGATCGCCTTCGGCATGTGCTTCTGGGAGTCGGTCGATTCCTCGGCCGCGGTGGACATGGCGTCGTATCCGAAGACCGCGAAGAACACCGTCGCCGCTCCGGTGAACGCGCCGCTGAGGCCGAACGGGAAGAAGTTCGAGTAGTTGTCGGTGTTGATGTGGAAGACACCGACGACGATCACCAGCAGGACCAGGCCGACCTTCAGGTAGACCAGCAGCGTTTCGAACCGGGCCGCGTTCTTCATGCCCTGGTTGAGGATGAAGGCGATCAGCAGGCACAGCAGCACGGCGAACAGGTTGATCTTGTAGGAGCCCGGTTCGACACCGGCTTTTTCGGTGCCCGGAGCACCCAGCATCCAGGTCGGCAGCTCGATGTTCAGGTAACCCAGTAGCTCGTTGAAGTAACCGGAGATGCCGATCGCGACCACCGCCACGATCGCGGTGTACTCCAGCAGGAGGTCCCAGCCGATGAACCAGCCGACGATCTCGCCCAGCACGGTGTAGCCGTAGGTGTAGGCCGACCCGGCGCGGGGGATCAGCCCGGCGAACTCGGCGTAGGAGAACGCGGCGGCGGCGCTGGCGATACCCGCGATGAGGAACGAGATGAGCACGGCCGGGCCCGCCGTCTTGTTCGCGACCGCGCCGGCCAGCGAGAAGATCCCCGCGCCGATGATGCCGCCGACGCCGATCGCGGTCAGCTGCCGCAGGCCCAGCGTGCGTTGGAGCCCTCCGCCTCCACTGAGTTCTTGGATCTGATCGATCGGTTTGCGGCGGAATATCCCGGATCCCGAGCCCAGGCTGCGCGGTGCGGACATCGTCGTCTCCCAACAGGTTGTGCCCTTCGGACTGGGTCACAGTCCGAAGGGCACCGTAGCGGGAGTCGGGACTTCGCACCTATCCGGCGACGGTGTCCTCGCTCACTTCGGCGGCCACGCGAGCGGCGATCTTCGACGGCCTGGAGGCGCCGGCGGAGAAGTAGGTGAGCAGCTCCGAGATCTCGACGGGGTCGTCCAGCTGCGGGCAATGGCCCCAGTCCTCGCGCACCATCAGCCTGCTGTGCGGGACCAGCGCGTGCAACTGCCGTCCGGAGGCGGCGCTGACCAGCTTGTCCTTGCCGCAGACGACCACCAGGAGCGGGACACGGATTTCTTCGAGGCGGTACGCGTTCGCCAGCTCTTCGACGAGCTGCCTCGCCTGTTCGAGCCTGGTGGTGGTGGAGCGGTAGTCCGGGAAAAGCGAGGTGAACCGGCGTACCTGGTCGGCGTCGGCGGCGGCCGAGTCGGCGTACAGGAGCCGGGGGACGACCTGCTCGGCGACGGCACGCACGAGGAAGCCGGGGATCGGCAGCGGCAGGGCCGAGTACATCCGCAGCGGCAGCGGGTACCGGGCCACGGTGCGGATGAGCCAGCTGTCCACGAAACCGGGCGCGGCGATCGACACCACGCCGGCGACCGGCAGCCGGTGGTTCTCCGCGGCACGCAGGCTCATCGTGCCGCCGAGCGAGTTGCCGGCGAGGACCACCGTGCCGAGTACGGCCTGCTCCTTGACCACGGCCGCGGTGAACGCGTCCAGCTGCGGCAGCATCGGGCCCGGCCGCAGTGGCTGAGCGTCACCGAATCCGGGCAGATCGACCGCGACCGCCGGAACACCGGCGGCCGCGAGCAGCTCCAGAACCGGGCGCCAGGTGTCGGCGCTGTCGCAGTAGCCGTGCAGCAGCACCAGCCTCGGCGCGGTCGGCTTGACCTGCCCGCGCGCCGTGGCCCGTTTGCCGAGCATCCGCCGAGGGGTGCGGTCGGTGGATTCCACCGGCTGCGGCCCGACTTCGAGCACTCTGGTGCGGACACCGGCGTAGCGCCGGAACGAGACGCGGATCGGGTCGGTGTCGGTGGTGGTCCGGCCCCCCGGGTCCGCCGGTTCGGGCCGCTGCGATGCGGTCATGGTTCCAGGCTAACCGCGAGAGGTCGGATTTTGGTCGAACTTTGGTCGTAAGAAGCTCGCCAAGTCATAACGTTCTTGACACTTGACAAGACCGCGAAATGGCTGTTTGACCTGCGCGGAACGCGCGGACGTGCGCTTGTGTGCGCGCTTGATCACGACGAGGGGGCGAACCCACCCCTCCGATCAATGCGTGAAGACCACCTTGCCGGAGGTTTCCCCGTCGAGCATGTTCTTAAACCCGGTTTCGGCTTCCGCGAACGGCAGTTCGGCACCGATCTGCGGGCGGACCCCGGTGAGCTCCAGGTAGGCGAGGAGATCGTTCAGTTCGTCCCTGGTCCCCATGGTCGAACCCGCGATGCGTAGTTGCAGAAAGAACACGCGCTGCAACTCCGCGTGAGCGTCGGGGCCGCTGGTCGAACCCGAGACGACGATGATGCCGCCCGGCTTCAGCGACTTCACCGAATGGGACCAGGTCGCCTTGCCGACGGTTTCGAAGACCGCGTCGACCCGCTCCGGCAGCCGCGCGCCGGACTCAAAGGTCTGATGTGCGCCCAGATTCTCGGCGAGCGCACGCTTCTCTTCGCTACGCCCGGTGACCCAGACCCGGAATCCGGCCGCACGCCCGAGCTGGATCAGCGCGGTCGAGACGCCGCCGGAGGCGCCCTGGACGAGCATCGTCTGTCCAGGCCGCAGCCCGGACTTCACGAACAGCATCCGGTACGCGGTCAGCCATGCCGTGCCCATCGTCGCGGCTTCCGCGAAGCTCAGGCTCGACGGCTTCGGAACGACATTGCGTGCGGGGACCACGACCTGCTCGGCGAAGGTGCCCTGGTGCTTCTCGGTGAGCAGGGTGCGCTTGGGGTCGAGGGTGTCGTCGCCCTGCCAGCCCGGGGCGTTGATCACCGAATGGACGACGACCTCGGTGCCGTCGTCGAGGGTGCCCGCGCCGTCACAGCCCAGGATCATCGGGAACTGCTCGGGTTTGATGCCGACGCCGCGCAACGTCCACAGGTCGTGCATGTTGAGGCTGGCGGCCTTGACGTTGACCCGCACCCAGCCTTCGGGGACCTCGGGTTCGGGCCGCTCGCCGATCACCAGCGAGTCCAGCGGCTTTTCGGCGTTGGGTTCGGAAGCGTAAACGGCGAACATGGCAGCAACTTACATGGCCTGACGGGTGACGGCACTGGATGCGAGCGTAGGCTCACACTGTGTTCAACGGGCTTGCGGACTGGTGGGACGGCGTCGAACTGTGGCTCGCGCAGGCCCCGTTCCCCGTGCAGTTCGTGCTGGTCATGGCGGTCGTGGTGCCGCTGTGCCTGGTCGCGGCCTGGGTGCTCGACACGGTCTTCGGAAAGGTCGCCCGGCGCTTCGGCACCGCCCGCGATGCGAACGACTCCGACCGGCCGTCCTAAGCTGGCACACCATGTTCAACCGTAGGCGGATCACCGCCGCCCTGATCGGCCTGATCGTGCTGGTGCTCGCAGGCTGGTTCGTCAAGGACGGCATCAGCGGTGACGACACGAAGAGCGCTCCGGCGAGTTCGTCCGCTTCGGCCGCGCCGTCGGGCGACGCCGCGGCGAAGGGCAAGGTCGCGGGTGAGGATTCGGGTCTCCCGGTCAAGCCGCTGACGAAGCTTCCTTCGCAGGCGTCCGACACCTGGAAGCTCATCCAAGCGGGCGGGCCGTACCCGTACCCGCGCAATGACGACGTCACTTTCCAGAACCGGGAGAAGGTCTTGCCCGCCAAGGGTTCCGGCTACTACCGGGAGTACACGGTGAAGACGCCGGGCAGCCAGGATCGCGGGGCGAGGCGGCTCGTGACCGGGAGCGGCAAGGAGCTGTACTACACCGAGGACCACTACAAGTCCTTCGTCGTAGTGGACCCCAGCCGATGAGCGCGGGCAAGGACGCGGCGGACAAGGCGTTCGCCCGCGGCGCGTATCCGCACCTGATCGACGGCGCGCGGACGGTCGACAAGGACTCGGCGCTCGACGCGATCGCGGAGGCGCTGTCGTTCCCGGACTACTTCGGGAAGAACCTCGACGCGCTCTACGACTGCCTCACCGACCTGTCCTGGCTCCCGCCCGGCGAGCACGTCCTGATCTGGGCCGGTTCCTCGGGGCTCCGGGAGCGTGATCCGAAGGCGTACCTGGCCGTCCGCAGCGTGCTTTCCGACGCGCAGCGGGCGCTGGGGCCGTCCGGCGATCGGACGGACTCCCGGCGCCTCACCGTCGTCCTGCCGGACTAGGACACGGCCTATGCCTCCGGCACCCAGTTCGGCTTGCGCTTCTGCGCGAAGGCCGTGATGCCCTCCTGGCCTTCTTCGCTCGCGAAGAACCCGGCGGACAGCTTGTTCATGGCTTCGAAGCCTTCGGCGGGTGTCGCCGGGCGCGGCTTGCTGAGCAGTTCCTTCGTCGCCGCGAGCGCCTTCGGGCCGCCGAGCGCGAGCGCCTTGACGTAGCGGGCGACCTCGTCGTCGAGTTCGTCGGCGGGGACGGCCGAGTTCAGCAGGCCGATCTCGACGGCGCGCTTCGCGTCGAAGGTGTCACCGGTCAGGAACAGCTCGTGCGCGGCGCGGGCGTTGAGCCGCGGCAGCACGGTGAGCGAGATGACGGCGGGGACGACGCCGATCCGCACCTCGGAGAAGGCGAAGGTCGCTTCGGGTACGGCGACGGCGATGTCGGTCGCTGCGACCATGCCGATCCCGCCGGCCCGTGCGGGGCCCGCGAGCCTCGCCACGACGGGCTTGGGACTGGTCCACAGCTGCTCGAGGATCTTCGGGAACTCGTTCACGCCCTGGGCGCCCGCACCGGCGCCGCGGGCCTCCTTGAGATCCATACCCGCGCAGAACACCGGACCGGTGTGGGTGAGCACGATGACCCGCACCGCGTCGTCCGCCTGTGCCTTGTCCAGCGATTCGCTCAGTTCACGCCGCAGCTGGGCGGAGAGCGCGTTGCGGTTGTGCGGGGAGTCCAAGGTGATCGTGGCGGTGCCGCCCACCACGTCGTAGTGCACCAGTTCGTCAGCCATGCCCCACCTTCGCACGGGCGAAGTCGGGCCGGGCAGTGGCCTGCGCCACCATCGTCACGACGGTGGCGCAGGCACGGGTCAGCCGATCGTCGTCGTGGTGAACGTCGGGCTCGGGTTCGGGAAACACGCCGTCGGGGCGGAGACGTCGAAACCGGCGCTGACCACGGCGGTGAACGTCAGACCCGGGTCGCTGTAGCTGGAACCGCCCAGTTTCGTCTCGATGGTGCCGGACGAGCCCGCGGTGAGATGCGCGGTCACGGTCGGCAGTTCGAACGTCGAGCCACCCGCGATCGGGCCGGGGAAGCTCAGCGTCGCGACGCTGCCGGACACGGTGATCTTCGGCGGGGTCGAGCCGATGCCGGAGCCGCCGGCGAGGTCGGCGCTCACCCAGGTCGAGTTCGCCGGGATCGGGATCTTCAGGGAGAAGTCCTTGATGTTCTTGACCTGGTAGCCGCTGACCTCGGCCGGGACGGTGTTGGGCGCCGGGTCGATGACGATGTCGAGCGCGGCACCGGGGGCGACCGTGGCCGGGGCGGTGACGTCCGCGTCCTGGTTCAGCTTGAGGTACTTGTTGCCGACGAGCGGCGGCTTCGCCTCGCAGTCGAAGACGACGGTGGTCGCCGCGGAAGCCGGCGCGGCCAGACCGGCGATCGGGACGAGTACGGCCGAAGCGCAGACGAGGGCACGGATGGCAGCCTTCATGTTCCACCTACCTGGGGGTTCGATGGGGAGAAAGGGAGCTGCGCAGCGTTTAGAGAGTTACCGGCAAGTTAAGTAACTCGTCAAGAAATCTCCGTTCCCATACGCGGGGCGTCACGGAACTGGGAACGGAACCCACCGAAAATCGGCATCAAGCGCCCGTACGGGACGGGTCGTGCTACTCAGGCGGCGAGCCGGGCGGCGGCGACGTCGTAGCGGTCCAGGACGAGCCCGGCGATCCGCGGATCCGGTCCCAGCGGCCCGGCGACGATCACCGACGGGTCGGCTTCGCGGGCCAGGCGCGCGATCCGGTCCGGCAGCAGCCCCGGCGCGAGGAACCAGCCCGCGACCGCGAGCCGCTGTGCGCCGTTGAGCCGCAACCGCGCGATGGCGGCCGGCACGTCCGGCTGCGCGGCACTGGCGAAGGCGGGTGTCGCGAGCAGTCCGCGCCGCAGATGCCAGCGGGTGGTGATCCCGGCGACGGCGTCGTTCGCCGCCACGTTCGACGAGCCGACACCGGCCAGCAGGACACCGAGGCCCGGGTCGTCCAGATCGGCGCCCGCGTCGGTGAGCCTATCCAGCGCGACCGTCTCGATGAGCGGGTCGATGCCCAGTACCCCGGAAACCCGCACGTCGAGGCCCGGGCAGTCCGCGGTCGCCTCGGCGACGAGCGCGGGCAGATCGACCCGGGCGTGGTAGGCCACGCCGAGCAGGAGGGGCACCACGACGACCTCGCGGTGCCCCTCGGCGTACAGGCCGCGAAGGGCATCGGTGAGCAGCGGCTCCGAAAGATCCAAAAAGGACTCGCGGATGTCGAGGCCCGGTGCCAGCCCGCGGGAGACGTCGAGCAGGGCGCGGATGGTCGCGGCGGACCGCGGATCGCGGCTGCCGTGGGCGACGGCGAGAAGGGGTGGCGTCATGCGAACCTTTCGCCGACGAGTCCGGCGGCGAGGGTGTCGCCGTCCTTCGGGTCGATGACCAGGAACGCGCCCGTCCGCGGGCTGACGCCGTAGTCGTCCACGCCGATCTCTTCGGCCAGGCGCAACGTCACCCGGCCGATGTCGTTGAGCTCCAAGGTCGCCGGATCGTCCACACTGGACAACGTCTGCTCGTCGAAACGGGCGTGGAGTTCGCCGACCAGGGCCTGCACCGTCCGCGTTCCGTGCTTCACCAGCACCCGTGCGCCCGGTTTGAGCGCCTTGGCCGAGAGCCAGCACAGGGTCGCGGTGATCTCGTCGGTCACCGTCGGCTGCCGGTCGGCGGCGGCGATCAGGTCACCGCGCGAGATGTCGACGTCGTCGGCGAGCAACAGGGTCACCGAGGTGCCCGCGCCGGCTTCGGCGAGCGGCCCGTCGGCGGTGTCGATGGCCTCGACCCGGCTGCGGATCCCTTGCGGGAGCACGACGATCTCGTCACCCGGCCGCACGGTGCCCGCCGCGATCTGCCCGGCGTACCCGCGGTAGTCGGGATGGTCCGCCGTGCGCGGCCGGATCACGTACTGCACCGGGAAGCGGAACGCCGAATCGTGCGGATCCGGCGCCACCGGAACGGTTTCCAGATGCTCCAGCAGGGTCGGGCCGGAGTACCACGGTGTCTTGTCCGACTTCTCGGCCACGTTGTCGCCCACCAGCGCCGAAACCGGCACCGCGAGCACGGAACCCCGTTCGTAGCCCAGGGACGCGGCGTGCTCGGCGAACTCTTCGGCGATCACGGTGAACGTCGCTTCGTCGTAGCCGACGAGGTCGATCTTGTTCACCGCCAGCACCAGGTTCGGCACGCCCAGCAGCGCGAGCACCGCGGCGTGGCGGCGGGTCTGCTCGATGACGCCCTTGCGCGCGTCGACCAGCAGTACGGCCAGCTGCGCGGTGGACGCCCCGGTCACCGTGTTCCGCGTGTACTGCACGTGGCCCGGCGTGTCCGCGAGCACGAAACTGCGCTTCGGCGTCGCGAAGTACCGGTACGCCACGTCGATCGTGATGCCCTGCTCGCGTTCCGAGCGCAGGCCGTCCACGAGCAGCGAGAGGTCCGGAGTGGACAGTCCTTTGTCGACACTGGCGCGGGTGACCGCGTCCAGCTGGTCGGCGAGGACGGATTTGGTGTCGTACAGGAGCCGCCCGACCAGGGTCGACTTCCCGTCGTCCACACTGCCCGCGGTCGCGAGCCTGAGGAGGCTGGACATCAGAAGTACCCTTCCCGCTTGCGGTCTTCCATCGCCGCCTCCGACATCCGGTCGTCGGCACGGGTGGCGCCGCGTTCGGTGAGCCGGGAGGCCGAGACCTCGGCGATGACCTCGTCCACCGTGGCGGCGGTCGATTCGATGGCGCCCGTGCACGAACCGTCGCCGACGGTCCGGTAGCGCACGGTCAGTTCCCGGACGACCTCGTCCGGCCGCGGCCCGCCCCACGGACCTTCGGCCAGCCACATGCCGTCGCGCTGGTAGACCTCGCGCCGGTGCGCGTAGTAGATCGACGGCATTTCGACCTTCTCCCGCGCGATGTAGTTCCAGACGTCCGCCTCGGTCCAGTTGGACAGCGGGAAGACGCGGACCTGCTCGCCAGGGCGGTGACGGCCGTTGTAGAGGTTCCACAGTTCCGGTCGCTGCCGACGTGGCTCCCACTGGCCGAAAGCGTTGCGCAGGCTGAAGATCCGCTCCTTGGCGCGGGCGCGTTCCTCGTCGCGGCGCCCGCCGCCGAAGACCGCGTCGAACTTGTTCTCGGCGATCGTGTCGAGCAGCGGCGTGGTCTGCAGCGGGTTGCGCATCCCGTCGGCGCGCTCTTCGAGCCTGCCGTCGTCGATCCAGTCCTGGACCTTCGCCACGACCAGCCGGAGCCCGTGCTGCTCGACCACGCGGTCGCGGAAGTCGATGACCTCGTCGAAGTTGTGCCCGGTGTCGACGTGCAGCAACGGGAACGGCACCGGGGCCGGCCAGAAGGCCTTGATCGCCAGGTGCAGCAGGAGCGTGGAGTCCTTGCCGCCGGAGAAGAGGATCACCGGCCGGTCGAACTCACCCGCCACCTCGCGGAAGATGTGGATGGCCTCGGATTCCAG
This sequence comes from Amycolatopsis japonica, assembly GCF_000732925.1. Classification (NCBI taxonomy): domain Bacteria; kingdom Bacillati; phylum Actinomycetota; class Actinomycetes; order Pseudonocardiales; family Pseudonocardiaceae; genus Amycolatopsis; species Amycolatopsis japonica. The sequence continues at coordinate 6,240,481 of NZ_CP008953.1, read as the reverse complement.
CGCCGCCAGATTGTCCTGGGCGGCGTCAGCGGCCGGTTCGAGCGTGGTCATTTCGTCCCTTCTCACCCGTGCAGGCCGCATTCGGTCTTGCCCTGCCCGGCCCAGCGGCCGCTGCGCGGGTCCTGGCCCGGAGCGACCTTCGCGGTGCACGGCGCGCAGCCGATCGACAGATAACCGATGGACACCAACGGGTTCTCGAGGATCCCGTGTTCGCTGATGTAGCCGTTGAACTCGTCGTCGGACCACGGCGCGATCGGGTTGATCTTCACCAGCCCGTTGCGGTCGTCCCAGGTGACGATGGGGGTGTTCGCGCGGGTCGGCGCGTCGACGCGGCGGACGCCGGTCACCCACGCCGAGTACTTCGCGAGCGTGTTCCGCAGTGGCACGACCTTGCGGAGGTGGCAGCACTGGTTCGGGTCGCGTTCGTGCAGTTTCGGGCCGTAGTCCGCGTCCTGTTCGGCGACGCTCTGTTCGGCTTCGGCGTTGACGATCCGCACGCCCGGGTACACCGCCTGCACCGCGTCGCGGGTGCCGATGGTCTCCGGGAAGTGGTAGCCGGTCTGCAGGAACAGCACGTCGACGTCGGGTTTGACCTGGGTGGCCAGATCGATCAGGACGGCGTCCTGCATGTTCGACGCGACGATGAAGTCGTCGCCGAAGGTCTCCGCGGTCCAGCGCAGGGCCTCGGTCGCGGTCGCCTCCGCGAGCTCCTTCGAGGCTCGTTCGGCGAGTGTCTTGTAGTCGGCAGTGGCGGTCATCCTTGCGACACCTCCGGAAAGGACAGTCCGAGGAACTTCACGGTGAAGACCCGGCGGCAGCCCGAGCACAGCCATGAGCCGCCTTCCTCCGGCCGGAGGTCTTCATCGCCACAGAAAGGGCAGTAGTACGGGGTCGCGCGTTCGGTCATTGCAAGACGCCTTCGTCGGCCCGCAGGACCCACTGGGCGAACCGCTCGCCGGGTTCGCGGCCGGCGATGTACGCCCGCACGACCCGCTCGACGTACGCGGTCAGGTCCGAGGCGGTCACCTTGTGGCCGCGCAGTTTCCGGCCGAACCCGGCGTCCAGGCCGAGCCCGCCGCCGAGGTGCACCTGGAAGCCCTCGACCTGCTTGCCGTCCTCGTCGGTGACGATCTGGCCCTTGAGCCCGATGTCGGCGGTCTGGACCCGGGCGCAGGAGTTGGGGCAGCCATTGAGGTGCACGGTCACCGGGTTCTCGATCTCGGCCTGGATGTCGGCGAGACGTTTCTCCAGGTCGGTGACCAGTTCTATCGCGCGGGCCTTCGTCTCGACGATGGCGAGTTTGCAGAACTCCAGGCCGGTGCAGGCCATGATCCCGCGCCGCCACGGCGAAGGCTCGGTCTGCAGGCCGAGCTCGGCCAGTTCGGTTTTCAGCCCGTTCACCTCGGCCTCGGGGACGTCGAGGACCACGAGCTTCTGGTGCGGGGTGAGGCGGACGCGGTTCGACCCGGCCCGCTCGGCGGCCTTGGCGACCGCCAGCAGGGTGGCACCGGAGACGCGGCCCGCGACCGGCGCGGCGCCGACGTAGAACTTGCCGTCGATCTGCGGGTGCACGCCGACGTGGTCGATCTGGGTGGCGGGCACCTCGGGAGCCGGGCCGTCGGTCAGCTTGCGCTTGAGGTACTCGTCTTCCAGCACCTGACGGAACTTCGCGGCGCCCCAGTCCTTCACCAGGAACTTGATCCGCGCACGGGCGCGCAGCCGCCGGTAGCCGTAGTCGCGGAAGACGCTGATCACGCCTTCCCAGACGTCCGGGACCTCGTCGAGCGAGACCCACGCGCCGAGGCGCTGCCCGATCATCGGGTTGGTGGACAGGCCGCCGCCGACCCAGACGTCGAAGCCCGGGCCGTGTTCGGGGTGGTTCACGCCGACGAAGGCGACGTCGTTGATCTCGTGCGCGACGTCCTGCTGCCCGGAGACCGCGGTCTTGAACTTGCGCGGCAGGTTCGAGTAGCGGGGGTCGCCGATGTAGCGGCGTTTGATCTCGTCGATGGCGGGGGTGCCGTCGATGATCTCGTCGGCGGCGATACCGGCGACGGGGGAGCCCAGGATGACGCGCGGGCTGTCGCCGCACGCCTCCATCGTGGTCATCCCGGCGTTCTCGAGCTTCGACCAGATCGTGGGGACGTCCTCGATCTGGATCCAGTGGTACTGGATGTTCTGCCGGTCGGTGATGTCGGCGGTGTCGCGGGCGTGGGTCTGCGAGATCTCGGCGAGCACGGCCAGCTGCTCGGTGGTCAGCGCGCCGCCGTCGAGCCGCACCCGCAGCATGAAGTAGCGGTCGTCGAGCTCTTCGGGCTCCAGCGTCGCGGTACGGCCGCCGTCGATCCCCGGCTTGCGCTGGGTGTAGAGACCGAACCAGCGGAACCGGCCGCGGAGGTCACCCGGGTCGATCGAATCGAAACCGCCGCGGGCGTAGATGTTCTCGATCCGCGCCCGGACGTTGAGCGGGTTGTCGTCCTTCTTGGACCGCTCGTTGGGGTTCAACGGCTCGCGATACCCCAGTGCCCACTGTCCCTCACCCCGTTTCTGTTTGACCCGGGGCGTACGGGCAGGGGTCTCGCGCGTGGGCGACGACATGGGAATCCTCCGGCTGATCGTGGTGGTGGCGGGGAGTCAGCGGTTCGTCGCACAGAGCGCGCTCGCCACACGACGGAGGTCCACGTGGCGGCGTGCCACGAGGCTGATTCCGGCGCGGGTCATTCATTCAGCGTGCCACGCGCCCACTATGTGGTCTAGGCCGGTCCGAATACTGGGAACAGTGTCCGAAGGCGACTGTTTTCCCTGGTCAAGGGCATGCTTCGCGGGTCAATCCCGGGTTCGCGGCCCGGCATTGTGACGCAGAACGCGCGCGGCTCACGAGGGCAGTACGCGGTCCACGATGATCCGGATGACCTCCTCGTCGGTGACGTCCGCGAGCACCTCCGGAAGGGTGAGCCGTTCGACGGTGAGCCCGGTCAGCGCGAGGTACATCAGCAGCACTTCGGCCCGCCCGCCCGGCATTCCCGCCGCAACGTGCCAGTCGACGCTCATGTCGATGCCTTCACGGACGGTCTTGGTCAGTGCGGCCGAGAGATCCGGGCGCCGGGTGGCTTCGAGCCGGAGCTCGAGCAAGGCGAGGTAGGGCTCCCGATGGCCGGTCAGCCGTCCCATGAGCTCGCCGAGCAGGACCCCGACCCGGTCGTGGGACGGCGACTCGGCCTGCGGATTCGCCATCACCTCGGCCGGCGCCGACAGCCGCTCCTGTACCCGGACGCCGACCTCGCCGAGCAGCTGGTCCCGATTGCGGAAGTAGTTCGACGTCGTTCCCGGCGGCACGTCCGCCTCGACGTCCACGGCGCGGTAGGTGAGGCCGCGTGCGCCCTCGCGGGCGAGGACGGTGATGGCGGCGTCGGTGAGCGCGGTCCGGCGCTCCGGGTTCTGTCGCATCGGGACATTCTCCTTGCCTCAGTCAAACCACTATGTCTATAGTACTACGCATCAAGTGGTTCGAACTGGGAGGAACACCGGATGCAACTCAACGGTTTCGGCGCCTGTGTGGTCGTCGAGGACATCGCCGAGACCACCGCCTGGTGGAAGCGGCACCTGCAATTGACGGTGACGATCGAGCTGGACTGGTTCTCCAGCCTCAACGCCGGAGTGCCGGGTTACGAGATGAGCTTCGTGAAGCGCGGTCACAAGGCCACGCCGGCGCCGTGGCGGGCGCAGGAAGCCGCCGGATCGATGGTCGGGTTCATGGTCGAAGACGCCGCGGGCGAGTACGAGCGCCTGCGCGTGGAGGGGGTCAAGATCGTGACGGAACTCGTGGACGAGGAATTCGGCCAGCGGCACTTCTACGTCGAGGACCTGAACGGCTTCCTGATCGACATCATCGAGGCCATCCCGCCGTCCGCGGAGTGGCTGGCCGCTAACGGGCTGGCTTAATACCGCTTCGGGTGAGTGGGGCCGCGCGGGGCCGCCGTCGCCGCTAGCTTCGGTCTCCGATCCACAGAGGACGGAGGAGTTGCGCATGCGCCGATGGGTGGTCGCCGCGATGGTGCTGGCGTCCCTGCTGATCCCGGGTACCGCTTCCGGGGCTCAGCAGGGCTGCAGGCTGGTCTCGCCCGAGGAAGGGGCAGTGCTGCACAAGGGCGACTCGTACCGGTTCGAGGCGGTCGGCTGTTCGCCGGGCGCCCGGGGACACCTGTCCCATACGGTGCTGGTCGAGGTCGCCATGAGCCGCGACGCCGTCGCGGACGAGCACGGCGACTGGTCGGTCGACCACGTGGTCAACGACTACTCGCTGAACATGGAGACCCTCGTCTGGGTGCGGTTCGACGACGGCACCCGGTCGACCTCGGTCAAGGTGCGCATCGCCGACCGATGACGCGTTCCGTGAAGGCCTCTTTCCCCCGGGAAGGAGGCCTTCACGGCGTGGGGGACACTGGGGTGTGCCCGCGTTGCTGCCCGAAACCACCACGCCCGTCGAATCCGCGCTTCCCGAGAGCGCGCTGGAGGGGCTCGGCACGCGACCGTTCGGCGTCTACGTGCACGTCCCGTTCTGCGCGACCCGGTGCGGCTACTGCGACTTCAACACCTACACCGCCGGAGAGCTGGACAGCGATTCGTCGCCGCAGTCGTGGCTCGAAGGCCTCAAGCGCGAGTTCGACCTGGCCGCGCGTGTGCTGAAGGCGCCGCCCGCGGTCGACACCGTCTTCGTCGGCGGCGGCACTCCGTCTCTTCTCGGCGCAGACGGGCTCCGAAGCGTTCTCGACGCCGTTCGCGACACCTTCGGGCTCGCGCCGGACGCGGAGGTGACGACCGAGTCCAATCCGGAGTCCACCTCGCCCGAGTTCTTCGCGGGCATCCGTGACGCCGGATACAACCGGATCTCCCTCGGGATGCAGTCGGCCGCGCGGCATGTGCTGAAGATCCTCGACCGCGTGCACACCGCCGGCCGTCCGGTCGCGGCAGCCGAGGAGGCGCGCGCCGCCGGATTCGACCACGTCAACCTCGACGTCATCTACGGCACGCCGGGGGAGCGGACCGAAGATCTCCAGGCTTCACTGGACGCGGTGCTGGCCGCCGGTGTCGACCACGTCTCGGCGTACGCGCTGATCGTCGAAGAAGGCACCGCGCTCGCCCGCCGCATCCGCCGCGGCGAACTGCCCGCGCCGGACGACGACGTCCTGGCCGCCGATTACGAGATGATCGACCGCGTCCTCGCCTCGGCGGGGTTGCGCTGGTACGAGGTGTCCAACTGGTCGACTTCGGAGGAAGCCCGCTGCCGGCACAACATCGGGTACTGGCGCGGCGGCGACTGGTGGGGCGCCGGGCCGGGCGCGCACAGCCACGTCGGCGGCGTCCGCTGGTGGAACGTCAAGCATCCGGCCCGCTACGCCGCGTCCCTCGCGGCCGGTAAATCACCGGCCGCGGGCCGTGAATTGCTCACCGACGAAGACCGGCATCTGGAACGCGTGATGCTGGAACTCCGGTTGTCCGAAGGGCTCCCGCTCGACGCGCTCGACGACGACGGCCGGGCCGAAGCCCGTGCCGCCGCCGCCGAGGGATTGCTGGATCAGTCCGCTTTGGACGGTCAGGGCCGTGCGGTGCTGACCGACCGCGGGCGGTTGCTGGCCGACGGTCTGGTGCGCCGGCTCACCTGAGCCCCAGGGCTCGGTCGGCCTGGAGTGGGAGAGTGCGTTGCGAAAGCCACTTTCGCAACGTTGAAGGTTGCGAAAGTGGCTTTCGCGACACGTGCCGGCCGACTTAGGGGTCGTAACAGAATGATCTTGGGGTGTGGTTTGATGCCGTGTCTCGGTGATCGTCTGTGAGGGGTGGGCTGGTGGGACAGCGGCGTCCGTGGGAGGTCGATGACGGTCTGTGGGAACGGATCGAGCCGTTGTTGCCGAAGGTGGAGCGTCGGTTCAGGCATCCGGGGCGTAAGCGGTTGGACGACCGCAAGGCGTTGTGCGGGATCATGTTCGTGCTCTATACCGCGATCCCGTGGGAGTTCCTGCCCCAAGAGCTGGGTTATGGGTCGGGTATGACGTGCTGGCGTCGGTTGCGGGATTGGACCGAGGCCGGGGTGTGGCAGCGGTTGCACGAGCTGCTGCTGGCGGAGCTGCACGCGGCGGGCCAGCTGGACTGGTCACGGGCAGCCGTTGATGGATCGCATGTGCGGGCGTTAAAAGGGGGCCGAAAACCGGCCCCAGCCCGGTCGATCGAGCCCGTGTCGGGTCGAAACACCATGTGATCACCGACGGAACCGGTATTCCTTTGGCGGCCACCCTGACCGGCGGGAACCGGCACGACGTCACCCAGCTGATGCCGCTGATCCACGCGATCCCAGCCGTGCGGGGCCGCCGTGGACGGCCCCGCCGGCGGCCACAACGGCTCTACGCCGACCGCGCCTACGACCACGACAAGTACCGCAAGCTTGTCCGCGCCGCGGGAATCACACCTCTCATCGCCCGCCGAGGCCAGGAACACGGCTCCGGCCTCGGCGTCCACCGCTGGGTCGTCGAGGGCGCCTTCGCCCTGCTGCACTGGTTCCGGCGGCTACGCATCCGCTGGGAGATCCGCGACGACATCCACGAAGCCTTCCTCACCCTCGGCTGCGCCATCATCTGCTGGCGCAGACTCAAAGCCCACTCAATCTGTTAGGACCCCTTATGCCTCGCGCGAGGGGGAAGCGAGCCCCAGCGCCCGGTCGACCCATCGGCCCACCGGCAGCGCCACCACGACCGCCGCCAGCGCCAGATGCACCAGCATGAACAGCACCGCGACCGGGACACTCGGCGGCCCGCCGAGGAACACGATCATATGCGAGGCCCATTTGAGCTCGGTCGGTTTCGTCCCGGCGGACCAGACGTCGTTGAGCGCCCAGAACGTCAGGTCGTTCGCGCCCGAGATCACCACGAGGATCGACGCGACACCGGCCTTGAGCACGTTCGCCGTCCGCCCGCCGCCCAGCCGGTACGCCATCAGTCCGAACAGGACGATGAACGTCACGATGAACAGCTCGAACTGGTACACCGGCTGGAAGGCGTCCTCGTCGGTGGCTGCGTTCCTGGCGAACGCCTGGATCCGCATGATCAGCTCGGTGTCCAAATAGGACATGTAGACGAATACCGCGAGCACGATCAGCGCCGGACCCCCTTTGGTGCGGGGGAAGAGCGCCACCGTGACGACCGCGAAGACGAACGGGCACAGCTTGAACGCCCAGTCCGCGACGTTGTCCAGTGTCTGGTCCGGCGGCAGGATCACCATGATCAGCAGTGCGGTCACCACGGCCGGGACGGCGGCCACCAGCCACAGCCATTTGCGCCGCCGGTAGAGCGCGGGGATCCAGCCGTCGGTTTCGGGCAGGGTGGCGGTCACAGGTCGTCCTTCTCTGCCCAGAACGGCCCGAGGGCGAGGGCGTCGACGTCGGTCTTCAGGTAGCAGGCCACCGCGTCGGCCGGGCTGGCGACGATCGGTTCGTTGTTGTCGTTGAACGAGGTGTTGACCACCATCGGCACGCCGGTGAGCTTCTCGAACTCGCTGATCATCCGGTAGTACAACGGGTTGTCCGTTTCGGTCACCGTCTGCACGCGGGCCGTGCCGTCGACGTGCGTGATGGCCGGGACCTCGTCGCGTTTGTCCGGCAGGACGTCGAACACCAGCAGCATGACCGGCGACGGGTAGTCGCTGACGAACCAGTCGCCCGCGCGTTCCGCCAGGCACGACGGCGCGAACGGCCGGAAAGCCTCGCGGTGCTTGACCTTCTCGTTCATCCGCGTCTTCGAGTCGGGGTCGCGCGGGTCGGCCACCAGCGAACGGTTGCCGAGCGCGCGCGGCCCGCATTCCATCCGGCCCTGCACCCAGCCGATGATCTTGCCCTCGGAGATCTTCTTCGCCGTGTGCGCGGCGATGTCGTCGACCTTGGTGTAGCGGACCCCGGCGTCCTGCAGCGCGAGCTCCATCTCCGCCTCGGTGTAGTCGGGGCCGGTGTAGGTGTAGCCGTCGCGAGGACGGGGCTTGCCGTACTTGCCGACCGACACCTCCAGCGCCGAACCGAGCGCGCAGCCGTCGTCGGCCGCCGCGGGCTGGGCGAAGAAGTCCTCGAACGGGGTTTCCAGCAGGATCCGCCCGTTCATCACGCTGTTCAGCGCGACGCCGCCCGCGACGGACAGCCGCCGCGACCCGGTCTCCCGCTGCAGCCAGCGCGCGATGTGCAGCCCGGCCTCTTCCAGGGTGACCTGCAGCGCGTAGGCGATGTCGCAGTAGTGCTGCGGCACCGGGTTCTCCGCGGTGACCCGGGTCTTGGGCCGCGCCGGACCGAACAGGTCGGTGAACTTCTTCGCCATCACGTGCTTGCCGGTGCGGTGGTGCCCGAAGAAGCTCAGATCGAGCTCGTACCCGCCGTCGTCGTCGAGGTGGATCAGCTGCTTGAACGCGTCGACGTAGGTGTCGTTGCCGAGCGGGGCCAGCCCCATGATCTTGCCTTCGTCACGGGTGGGGTAGAAGCCCAGATAGCCGGTGACGCCCGCGTACATCGCGCCGAGCGAATGCGGGAACTTGATCCGCCGGATGTCGATGATCCGGTTTCCCTTGCCGTGCCCCAGATAGGTCGCGGTGCCGTCGCTGCCGATGCCGTCGAAGGTGAGCACCGCCGACTCTTCCCACGGCGAGATGAAGTAGCCGCTGGCGGCGTGCGCCTTGTGGTGGTCGACCAGATGCGTCTTGAACTTCGTCGGGCCGGTCCAGCCCACGGCCTCCTTCACGTCGCGTTCGAGGGTGAAGGACCGCTTGATGTGCGCGAGCACGGCGCCGCCGACGTGGTAGTCGTCGACCCCTTTGCCGCCACCGGTTTTGAACGTCTCCACCATGCCCGCCGACGAGCCGCCCTCGTCGCCGTTCTGGTTGCGGAACACCTCCAGCGTGGCCGGGAAGTACTTCGCGAACACCTTCGCCGCGTGGATGCCCTCACGCCAGCGCTGCCAGTAGTAGGCGACGTGGTCGACGTCGGCGAGGGTGATCCCGCCGCGCTCCAGGCAGAACTTGATCGCCTCCGCGGGGAAGTCCCCGTCGTGCTTCTTGCGGGTGAAGCGTTCCTCTTCGGCGAAAGCGATGATCTCGCCGTCGCGCACGAGCGCGGCCGCCGAGTCGTGGACCCTGCTGATTCCCAGTACGTACATGTTCCTTCTCCAGTGCGACGTTCAGAGTTCGGGGTGGTGGCGGCGCAGCAGCCGACGGAGGACGGTCGCCCGGACACCGATGGCGAAGACGAGGGCGGCGAATCCGCCGACCGGTCCCATCGCCGGGACGAGCGCGGCGGCGGCCAATGGGGTGGCGACCAGCCCGGCGATCGAGGCCGACGCTGTGAGCGTGAGGACCTTGCTGTTGGTGTTTTCGATCAGGAAGCCCGCGTAGAGCCGGACGGCGAACAGCACCGTTTCGACCAGGACGAAGACGCCGAGGACCACGTACGCGCCGACGGTGTCTTCGGCGGTCAGCACCGCGCGGGCCGCCGGGATCGCGAGGGCGATCCCCACCAGGACGAGGAACGCGAGCGCGCCCCGTTCGACCAGTTTCAGCAGTTCGACCGCACGGGACCGGCCCGCCGCCGCCCCGCCACCGCGCAGCCGCGCCGAAATCGCCGGCTGGTGCACGCGAAGCTGATAGAACAGCAGCGAGCAGAACGCGCTGCTGGCCAGCAAGGCGACGTAGAACGGTCCACTGTCGACGGTCCGCCCGGCCAGCGCCAGCACGCCGAACACCGTCGACGTCGCGAGGACGTCCAGCACCTCGGTCAGCCCGAGCAGCACGGTGGTCCGGCCGAAGGCGGGCAGGAGCCGGTGCCCGTCGACCCTCTCCACCCGCAGCCATTTCTTCGGCAGCAGCGCCGCGGAGACGCCGAGGATGAGCAGGATCCCGCCGAGCAACAGGCCGAGATGCGTCAACGGCGACCAGCGGACGAACCAGGTCCCCGTCGTCACCGCACCGACCACCAGCGCGCCCGCGGTGAACGCCAGAGCGTCCAAAGTGGACTTTCCAGTGAACCGATGCAGGCCCGACACGGTCATCAACAGGCCGCCGGAGATCGACCAGCCCGCGGCCGTCAGGTACAGCGCGGCGTCCGAATCCGGCGCGACGATCAGCGCGACCGCCATCGCCGCCAGTACCACCAGCACCGGGACGACGGCGACGCGGACGGCCAGCGCCGCGACCGCGTCCCGCGTCATCCGCAGGCGCGGCAGGCATTTCAACGCCGACTTCTCCGCCGCCGACGGCACGAAGTTGAGCCACGTCATCAGCCCGAGCGCGGTGGCGAACCGGCCGTAGTCGTGCGCGCCCCACGCGGTGACCAGCACCAGGCCCATCGCCTGGATCGCCAGCCGGAACACGCCCCGCCCGGCGAGCAGGCGAAGGACCATCGACGGCTTCGGCGCCGCGATGGACGCGGTGCCGGCGCCGGTGAGCGAAGTGCCGGTCAAGGGAGCGGTACCGCCGCACCCTGCTCGTCGAGCAGGAACTTCAGCGTGCCGCGCAGTTCGTCCTCCGCCGCGAGCACGTCGGGCACGGTCGGCGCCGAAAGCACGGCGTACCCCATCTTGTAGCCGGCCTGCTCGTACGGTTTGACGTAGGAGTCCTCCTCCGCGAACAGTTCCAGGTTGTGCACCGCGGGCATGGCGCGGACCTCGTCGACGCCCTCGATGCGCACGATCCGGCCGCCGCGGTCGGAGGCGAGGATGTGGATGAGCGTCGGCCGCGGGTCGCGCGGGGAGAGCACGACCTCGCCGCCGGTCGCGGCGGCGATCCCCGCGGCGATCAGGTCGACGCCGGTGCTGTGCTCGATCGCCTCGGCCAGGCCGTTCCCGCCCATCCGGGCGCCCATCTCGATGAGATAGAACTTCCCGTCCCGGCCCAGGACGGCGTCGAGGGTGAGCGGTCCGGTGCGGTAACCGAGTTCGGCGCACAACGCGGCCAGCATCACCGGCAACGCGCGGTCGAGGGCCGGCGGCAGTCCGGCGGGCAGCAGGTGCGACGCCGTCACGAAGAACGGCGGCGGTGTCAACGTGCGCCGGGTGACCGCGTGGAACACGATCCGGCCGTCGACCGCGAGTGCTTCGATCGTGTAGTGCGAGCCGTCGAGGTGTTCCTCGACGACCAGCTTGCCGGACGGTGAGAACGCGAGGGAGTCGGAGAACGCGGTGGTGAGGCCGCCGGGGCTCGCGCAGGAGACGACACCGCGGCTGCCGGAGGAGTCGACCGGTTTCACCAGCGTCGGGAACCGCAGTTGCTGCGCGGCGAGCGCGAGGTCCGGGCCGGGCTTCCCGCCGACGCTGCGGTAGGTCGGCAGACGCAGCCGGTCGCAGAGTTCGCGGAAGACGGACTTGTCGACGGACGCGGCGACGGCGGCTTCGGGCAACGGGTCGGGCAGGTTCCAGTGCCGGGTGAGCCAGGCGAGCGCGGGCAGCCCGACGTCGCTGGCCGGGCAGAGCACCCCGGCGATGTCGTCCCGTCCCTCGAGCGCCGCCGCGATCTGCTCCGGCGCGCGGACGCTGACCTGGACGAACTCGTCGGCCAGCGCCACCGCGGGCGCGCTCGCGCGGACGTCCACGCAGATGGTGCGGAAACCGAGCTCCCGCGCCCGGTGATACGTGCTGACCGAACCGTCGGCGCCGCCCAGGATCACCAGGCTCCGTACCGCCGCCGTGTCTTCGGTGTTCTTCACTCCCGCTTGCCTTTCCCCAGGATGGATCTCGGCCATGGCCGAGGCGTAGAGCCGGTCGTCCTCGTCGACCGGGAAATTGGCTTCCCTGATGTAGAACTGCCGTGGCCGCGCCTGCCCCGCGCCGACCACGACCAGGTAGCGGACGGACAACGCGAGCACGGTCAGCAGCACGGAGAACATGACGAACGTCAGCGTCGACGCGGCGGTGAGCCCGAGCAGCCCGGTGGCGGCCGCGATCCCGGCGAGCACCGAGAGCCCGGCGGTCAGCACCGCCGTGGTCGAGGCCATCGTCGTCAGCCGCCGGGTGAAGCCGACGAACAACTCGATGGCGTGCGAGGAAAGGAAGCCGAAGCCCACTTTGGACTCACCGCGTTCGCGGGCCCGGTGTGCCACCTGGACGGTGGTGTAGCGGCTGGTCAGCCTCGGCACGGTGGCGAGGAAGTACGGGGTGCCCAGCCGGAGATCGACGATCTTGCGCGCGAGCTCCGTGCGCACCAGGCGGAACGCCGTCGCGCCGGGCGGGATTTCGATGCGCAGGACGCGGCGGCCGACGAAATGGAACGCGGCGGTTCCCCACCGTCTTAGTAAGGGATCTTGCCTATTGGTGCGTACACCGAAAACAGCGTCGTTGCCCGCCTCGGCGGCCATGATCAATTTCTCGACCTCGGAGGCCGGGAACTGTTGATCGGCGTCCATGTGCAGGAGCCACGGTTTCCCGGCGTACCGATAACCGGCGGAAAAGGCCGCTTCGAACCCGAAGTTCCGGGTGAAGGACAGGTAGCGCACCCGGGGGTCGGTGTGCGCGAGCGCCCGGATGACGTCCAGGGTCCCGTCCGTGCTCCCATCGTCCACATAGAGCAGTTCGAGGGGGAGATTTCCCAACTCGGCGACGATCTCCCGGTAGGAGGGCTCGACGTTGTCGACTTCGTTGAAGCACGGGACGACTACGGTGAGTCCACTTTCCACCGGTCCGGGGGTCGACCGGTTCATCTGTCGAATCCCTGCGGTGAGTGCGCTATTGTGTTCGTAGCGTCACGCGTTGTGTTTTCACGGTTCATGAGTCCCCTTGGCCCCAGGCGTCCGGCAGGTCGTGCCGGCTCGAAAGTTCCCGTGTTATAGGCAGACTCGCTTTGCTGCCGCTAGCGGAATCCGCAAGTTCGTCCTTTCAGCTCAGTCGAAAAGGTGGGAAGTCGGGCGAAAACCGGATGAATCCGACGCGGGGTATTCCCAAACCGCCGGCGATGACGCAGGCTTGCGCGCCATGTGGACTGTGGGGGTGAATGCTGCCTGGCGGGCCGCCTATCGGCGGTCGGTGCGGTCGGCCTTCGCGACGGTGCCGTTCTACCGGGAACGCTGGGCTCTGGACGGCAGAACGGATCCCGTGCTGGTGCCCGGTCGCACCGGGACGGATTCGGGTGCGGCGCCACTGGCCGACGCGGTGCACAAGATCGTCGATCTGGTACCGCTCGCCGGTGGGGCGCAACGGATCGAGCCGAGCCGGGGCCTGGGCCCCGTGCTGCGTAAGGCACGTTCGGTGAGCGGGGACGCGCTGGTCGTCGTGCTCGGCGGGGACGGGACGCGGCCGCCGTCGGACCTGCCGCGCGGAGTTCGTTGCTGTGTGGTGGATCCCGACGTCCCGGCGCCGAGCGTGCTGGCGGAAGTGTCCTCCGCGCTTCGCCGCGGCCGTCGCGTGCTCGCGGTCGGCGACGACAAGCAGCTGGCCGTCTTCACTGCCGCCTTGCCTGAAGACCGTGCGTACCGGGTCGAATCCGTACCGCGACGGGAACTGGACACAATGGACACCGGCCCGTACGGGGTGCTCCACGATCCGGCGCTGGGGTATCTGGGCGCGATCGAGGAATGCGGCCGCTGGCACCTCGACTGGCAGCGTGTCTACGCGCGCCCGACGACCGGCGGACTCGCGTTCACGCTGCTGCGCCAGGATTCCCCGCGGTTCGTGGACGTGCTCCCGGCAGGCGGCGTCCGTGGTGAGATCGCGCCGTGCCCGCGACACGGGACGCCGGTCGTGCTCACGTGAAGACGGGTTTCCACGATCCCCGCACCGATCCCGTTCCCGTCGGCTGGCCGGAGTTCTTCCGCGCCGCCCGCCTGCATCCGGTGTGGGACTACGACCTGATGGGGCTCGACGCCTGGACCGCGCGGAACCCGCCGGTGCTCGCCACCGTCTCGGACGGTGCCAAGATCCTCGCGGCGTTTTCGGTGCTGGTGTGCCGTCCACGGCTGCGATACCGCTTCGCGCCGACACCGGGACACCGGTTGCTGCGCCCGTTCTGGGCCGAGGTGTGCCAGCCCTGGCTTAGCGGCTACCCGGGGCTCGCGTTCGCGCCGGAGGTCGCCGCCGCCGATCGTCGTCCGCTGATCCGGGACTTCGAACGGTCCCTGCGCCGGAGGTTCGGCCCCGGCCTGCTCGGAGTGCTGTACCGGGCGTTGGGGCAGGATTTCGCGCAGGACCTCCAGGGCCGTGGGCGGCTGGTGAAGGCCGTCGATTCCGTGGCGGTGCTGGAAAACCGTTTCGCTTCGGAAGACGAATGGATCGCCTCGCTGCCCAAGTCGCGGCGGGGCGGGCTGCGACGGCAGCGGCGCCGGATCGCCGACGATCCGGGTGTGGTAGTCGTCGGTGGTGCCGGCCGGGAGGACCTCGACAGCGCCGAGGTCGCGACCCTCATCCAGGGGCATCGCGACCGGCACGGCAAGCTCCCGCTCGACACCAGGACGCCGCCTTCCGCCGCGTTCCTGCACCGGTTCCTCCGGCGGCCGGACGTGCACACGCTGACCTACACCGGCGCGGACGGCAGGCTGCTCGCGGTGAACACGTTGCTCGATCATCCGGACAGCCCGGCGAAACAGCATTGGGGCACCCTGCCGGTGGACGAAGGCGGGCGGCAGGGACTGCTGTTCGACTCCTACATCCACGCCATGCGGTACGCGACGCGGCGCGGGGTCAAGGAGCTCACCGCCGGGCGCGGGCTGCCCGAACTCAAGGCCACGCTGGGTTTCCGGGCGCGCCCCGTGTACGCCGCGGCCGTGCCGAGACCGGTACTGGGATGGTGACGATGAAGGTGGCGGCGAGGAACACCGTGTTCGAGGCCGAGGTGCTCGATCCGAGGACCGCGGCCGAACCCGAGGGCTGGAGCGGCTTCCAGCGGCGGGCGAAGCTGTGGCCGGTCTGGGAGTACGACGTCCTGCGCCGGGAAGCCTGGATGGCGAAGAACCCCGCGGTGCTCGCGGTGCTGCGCCGGAACGGGACGATCGTCGGCGCGTTCACCGTGATGGTGTGCCGGAGCTGGCGCGCGGGCGACTTCGCACCGTTGTCCGTCCTCGGTGGACGGTTCCGCCCGCGCTGGGCCGAGGCCTACCTCTGGCAGCTCAGCGGCTATCCCGCCGGGGTGCTCGACGAGCGGCTCGACGAGGCCGAGCGGCGGGAGGTGGTGCGCCGGTTCGAACGGGCTTTATGCGCCCACCTCGGTCCGGGACTGCTGGGCTTGATCTATCGGGCGATGAACCCGGAGCTCCTCCCGGCGCTGGAAGGCCGGGGCCGGATGTCCCGGGAGATCGACCCGGCCGCCGTGCTGATCAACGAGTACTCCACTGTGGACGATTGGGAACGGGTGCTCGGCGACGAGCCCCGGAAGACACTGCACGA
Organism: Amycolatopsis japonica; assembly: GCF_000732925.1. Lineage (NCBI taxonomy): Bacteria > Bacillati > Actinomycetota > Actinomycetes > Pseudonocardiales > Pseudonocardiaceae > Amycolatopsis > Amycolatopsis japonica. Next base: position 6,225,098 of record NZ_CP008953.1, on the reverse strand, counting down.
GCTGCGGGAAGACGGGGACCTGCGCACCGAGGCGGCCACCGCCCGCCGGGACCTGGACTGCCACGAACTCGCCGTCCTGCTCAACGCCCACCGGAGCAGGCAGGACGACCGGGCCTGGGCGGGCGGGCAGCGGTCGCGGTTCGGCGGGCTGCACATGGACACCCGGAGCCCGATCGCACCGTCCTATCTGGACGCGTTGATCCGTCGCCCGGACGTCGTCACCCGTACCTACCGTGACGGATCCGGACGGCTGCTGGGTTTCGGCACGCTGTTCGACGCCGACGACGGATGCGCGCTGCACCAGTGGGCCGCGCTGCCGAGCGCGGCAGGCGGACGGAAAGGGCTCTATGTCGACTTCTACGCCAGGGGAGTGGAACACATGATCACGCATCGGCGCCCCGAACTGACCGCAGGCCGGGCGATGCTGGAGAACAAGACCCCGCTCGGCTTCGGCACCAGGTCCCTGGTGTCGGTCGCCGTACCGAGACCGGTGCTGGGCCGATGACCTGGGACGTGCGGGTGCTCGACCCGCGGACCGATCCGGAACCCGAGGGCTGGTCCGGATTCCTCGACGCGCAGCAGGCCCCGGTCCCGTGGGACTACGGTTTGCTGCGGGTGGAATCCCGGTTTTCGCCCAGCCCCACCGCGCTCACCGTGATCAGCGACGGCGGCGAGATCGTCGCCGCGGTGCTGGCGATGCTGTGCGCCCCGATCTCCCCGTCAGGTCCCGGTGCCGTGCGCGGTATGGCGCGGCTGGGTCCGCGCTGGGTCGAGGTGCAGCACGCGTGGCTTTCCGGATACCCGCCGTGGTTGTTCGCCGACGGCCTCGACGCGGCCGACCGGCGGGAGATCATGCGCCGGTTCGAGCGGGCCGTCGGCCGCTTCACCGGGCCGGGCTGCCTCGGCGTCGTCTACCGCACCGTCCCGCCGGAGTCGCTCGACATGCTGGCCGGACGGGGCAGGCCCGTTCGCGACACGATGCCGACGTCGGTGCTGGAGAACCGGTTCGTCGACGTCGACGGCTGGCTGGCGTCCCTGCGCCGCAGCAGGCGGCTGAGCCTGCGCGGCCAGTCGAAGAAGATCGCCGCCGACCCGGATGTCGTGGTCCGCACCGAAGCCGGCCGCACCGACCTCGACGCGCTGGAACTGGCCACCATGCTGCGGGAGCACCGCGAGCGGATGGGGCCGGTGAAATTCGACCGGCGCGGTCCGGTCACCGCCGAATACCTCGGTGAACTCGTGCGCAGGCCGGATGTCATCACTTCGACCTACCACGACGGCGAAGGCAGGCTGCTCGCGTTCACCAACGTGCTCGACCACCCCGTCGCGCCGCTGCACCAGCATTGGGCCGCGCTCGCCCCGGAGGAGGGACGCCCGAAGCACCTCTACTTCGAGGCGGTCGTCCGTAACGTGCGCTACATGATCGAGGGCAACCGGAAATCCCTGTCGATGGGCCGGGGCCTGACCGACCTCAAGGCGACGCTCGGTTTCCAGCCGGTCCCGCTGCTCGGGGTCATCGTGCCGAGACCGGTGACGCGATGGTGATCGAGGTGCTGGACCCCCGCCGTGACCCGGAGCCCGTGTACTGGAAGTCGTTGCGGGGCAAGGCGGGACTGCGCGCGGACTGGAGCTGGGAGGTGCTCACCGCCCAGGCGTGGGCAGCGCGCACCGAACAGCCGGTCACGGTCCTGCTCGAAGACGGCGAACCGCGTGGCGTGGTCAGTTCCGCGTGGGTCACCGGGCTCACCCGGCGGCACCGGTTCGCCCGCACGGCGGGGCGGGGGCGGCTCGGCGGGCTCGACGTCCGCTCCCCGGGCTCGGGAGCGTTGCCGGGCTGGTGGTTCGACGGCGAGGACGACGACGGCGGCGTCGGCAGGCTGCTGGACACCTTCGTCCCCGCCATGCGCGAGGAACTCGGGTTCGGCCTGCGCGCGCTGCTGGTGCGCCAGGTCGGCGAGTCCGGAGTGGACAGTGTCCGCGGCGGGCCGAAGATGGTGCGCCGCACGGAGGACGTCGCCGTCCTCGACGTCACGCCGTTCTCGAGCCGGGACGACTGGATGCACTCGCTGGCCAGGAAACGCAAACAGAACCTGCGCAAGATCTTCCGCACCTTCGACGCCGATCCGTCGCTCGAGGTGCGCGTGCGCCCGGGCGCCGAGGCCGATTCCGTCGAGATCGCGGAACTGCTGCGGTACAACGAAACCAAACATCACGACGTGCCGATCGTGCCGCTGCCGGCGTTCGTGGGCTATCTCGGCAGGCTGCTGCGGCAACCGGACGTGCAGGTCATCGAGTACCGCGAGACCGCCACCGGCCGGGCGGTCGCTGTCGCGACCCTGCTCGACCACCCGACGCTGCCGGTCGCCCGGCACTGGGCGGCGCTGCCGCGGGAACTCGGCGGACGGCCCGATCTCTACTTCCACTTCTATGGCGAAGCCGTGCGCTGGGCGCTCGAAGCCGGGCGGCCGCAGGTGGTGTTCGGCAAGAAGATGTCCGAGATGAAGGCCTCGCTGGGGGCGCGTCTGGTGCCGCAGTACGCGGCCGCGGTCGCGCTGCTCTGAGCCTCACGCGGCGGCGGAGGCCAAGCCGCGCAGGAAGAGGTCGATCGCGAACTCGAACCGCTCCTGCGCGGTCTCCGCGGTGAAGTACTCGCCCGCGCCCAGCAGGTTCGGGAAGGCACCGGGCGGGAACGACGTCATGTACTCGACCATCCGCCTGCCGCGCTGTTCCTGCTCGGCGAGGTCGATGTCGCCGTGTTGCCAGCCGGCGCCTTCGTAGGCGAAAGCCTTGGCGTAGAGCCATAAAGCGTCGGCGGCGAACAGGGCCCGCTTGAGATCGAGGCCGCCCGCGCGCAGGACCGCGAGCATCGCTTCGGCCTGCTGCAGGGCGTTCGCGCCGACCGGGACGGGGATGGCCCAGGCGATCTTGGCGATCCCCGGGACCGACGTCAGCGCGCGCACGTTGTCGCGCAGCAGATCCTTCGCCTGTTCGACCCAGCGATCGGGGTCGGGCTCGGGGAACGGGCCGAAGGCGAGGACGTGGTCGACCATCAGCTCGTGGAGCTCCTCCTTGTTCGCCACATGGGCGTAGAGCGACGCCGGACCGGTCTCCAGCGCCTTGGCCACACACCGCATGCTCACCGCCTCCAGCCCTTCGCGGGCGAGGAGGTCCAGTGCCGTCTTCACCACGAGCTCCTGGGACAGCACGGGTTTCTCGGCGCGACGCCGGGGCCTGCTCACTTCGTTCGCCTCCTGATCCGGGGTTCGCCGGGAACTCTACTTGACGCGAACGCCGTTCGTCTGTAGAACAGTGTTCGTCAAACGAACGGTGTTCGTCTAACTGGAGGAAGCCATGACCGAACGACAGAACGAAGTACTGGCCGTGCTGGGCGAGCTCGCCGACGCGTGGAACGCGGGCGACGCGGCCGCGTACGCCTCGCACTTCACCGAAGACGCCGACTACGTGACCTTCTTCGGGATGAACATGCCGGGCCGCGCCATCATCGAAAGCGCGCACCGTGCCCTGTTCGAGGGACCGCTCCGAGGATCGAAACTGGTCTCGGGCGGCGGGGAGCCGAAGGTCCGGTTCGTCCGGCCGGACGTCGCGATCGTCGTGTCCGGCGGCGGATCGTCGCTCTCGGGCGGGGCACCCGAGCCGGGCCGGGAATCGACGCTGACGTACGTCCTCGTCGAGGAGCCCGGCGGCTGGCGGGTCGCGTCCTTCCAGAACACCCGGGTCAGCGATCCGGCCGCGGGCGCCCCGGCGGGCGGGGAGAGGCGTACGCTCGGTTAGGTTCACCTAAGTCACAAAAAGGGAGTGTGGATGGCCGAGGCGCGGAGAGCGGTGTCGACGACCCGGTTGCGGGTGCTGCGCACCGAGCGGATCACCCCGCACATGGTCAGGATCGTCGCCGGGGGCGAAGGGGTCGCGTCGTTCCAGCCCAACGACTTCACCGACGCCTACGTCAAGGTGCACTTCCGGGTGCCCGGCGTCACCTATCCCGAGCCGTTCGACCTGGCGCGGATCCGCGAAGAGCTGCCGCGTGAGCAGTGGCCGCGGATGCGCTCCTACACCGTCCGGGCGTTCGACCCGAATCTCGGCGAACTGGTGCTCGACTTCGTCCACCACGGTGACGAGGGTGTCGCCGGACCGTGGGCCGCCGCCGCGCAACCCGGCGACGAGCTGCTGATCTCCGGACCCGGCGGGGCGTACGCGCCGGGCGAGGAGGCGGACTGGCATCTGCTCGCCGGTGACGAGAGCGCCCTGCCGGCGATCGCCGCCTCCCTCGAGGCGATGCCGGCGGGTGTTCCCGTGCACGCGTTGATCCTCGTGGAGGACTCGGCCGAAGAGCAGTCGCTGACCACCAAGGGCGACGCGCGGATCACCTGGCTGCACCGGAGCCGGGGCGACGACCTCGCGGCCGCCGTCCGCGCGCTCGACTGGCGCGATGGTGTCGTGCAGGCGTTCGTCCACGGCGAGGCCGGGTTCGTCCGGGATCTGCGGCGCCATCTGCTGGACGACCGGGGGATGCGGCGCGACCTGCTGTCGATCTCCGGATACTGGCGGATCGGGAAGACCGACGAGGCGTGGCGGCTGGAGAAACAAGCCGAACGGAACGCGTAGCCTCGGTCGCATGATCGAGCTGAAGGTGGACGTCGACCCGGCCGAGGTGGGTTTCGACGCGGAGCGGCTGCGCCGGATCGACAAGCACTTCGACGGATACCTGGAGCGAAACCGGCTTCCCGGGTATCTGGCCGTGGTGACCAGGAACGGGAAGGTCGCGCATCTCGCGGCGAACGGGCAGCGCGACATCGAGGCCGGGCTGCCGGTCGAGACCGACACGATCTGGCGTATCTACTCGATGACCAAGCCGGTCACGTCGGTCGCCGCGATGATGCTCGTCGAAGCGGGACTGATCGACCTCAAGGATCCGATCTCCCGCTGGCTGCCGGAGTTCTCGGAGCCGCGCGTCTTCGCCGGAGGCTCGTCGGTGAAGCAGGCGACCGTGCCCGCCACCGAACCGATCCGCCTCTGGCATCTGCTCACCCACACCGCGGGGCTCACCTACGGGTTCCACCGCACGCATCCGGTCGACGCGGCCTACCGCGACGCCGGCTTCGACTTCGGCACCGCGCCAGGGCTCGACCTGGCCGGTGTCTCCGAGGCGATCGCGCGGCTGCCGCTGCTGTTCCAGCCGGGTTCGGAATGGAACTATTCGGTCGCGACGGACATCCTCGGCAGGCTGATCGAGGTCGTCTCCGGTCAGCCGCTCGACGTCTTCTTCGCCGAGCGGATCTTCACGCCGCTCGGCATGCACGAGACGGGGTTCCAGTCCGCCACCGGCGATCTCGACCGGCTGGCCGCGCTCTACGTGCCGCATCCGGTCACCAAGGAGCCGTTCCGTCACGACGAGATGGGCGCCCTCGGCCGAGTCGCGCCCACGTGTTTCTCAGGAGGCGGAGGGCTGGTCTCCACGGCGGGCGACTTCCACCGGTTCGCCCAGATGCTGGTGCGTGGCGGCGAACTCGACGGCGTCCGCCTGCTCGGCCCGCGCACGCTCCGGCTCATGGCGACCAACCATCTGCCCGGCGGCGTGGATCTGGAGACCTGCGGACGGACCGGGTTCTCCGAGGCGCCGTACGACGGTTTCGGCTTCGGGCTCGGTTTCTCCGTCCTCGACGACCCGGTGAAGGCCAAGACCCTCGCCAGTGCGGGCGAGTTCGCCTGGGGCGGCGCGGCGAGCACCGCGTTCTGGGTCGATCCGGACGAGGACATCACTGTCCTGTTCTTCACCCAATTGCTGCCGTCGTCGACCTACCCGATCCGCGTCGAATTGAGGAACCTGGTGTATCAGGCCTTGATCGACTGAGGGGAAGCCCGCCTACCTGGCGTCGAAAGGCGCGTGATCCGGGGCGCAGACGGTGCCGCGTGCCGGTAGGCGTCCGTGGGTCAGGTAGGCATCGACGGCCGCGTCGACACAGGCACTGCGGTTCAACGCGCCGTGTCCCCAGGCGTCCAGCGTCAGGAGCCGGGCGTTGCCGAGGATGCGTTCGGTGCGTTTCGCCCCGGCGTACGGCGTTTCCGGATCGCCTTTGCCGTTGGCCAGCAACAGGATCGGCGCGGTCGACCGGTTCCACGGACCCGTGTACCGCGCGTTGTCGGTAGCGGGCCAGAAGGCGCACGGCAGGGAGAGATACGTGTCGTACGAACCGAAACCGCGGCCTTCCCGGTCGGCCGCGCGGGCGGCACGGGGCCAGGCGGCCGGGTCACGCGGATTCGCGGTGTCCGCGCAGATCGTCCCGCCGCCACCCATCGCGGAATCGAACGGTGTCGGGACGGCCTTCGCCGCGACGGGTTTCGTCGCGGACTGGAGGAATGCCGCCAGCGCTGGGGAGTTGGCCTCGTCGGTCAGGGCGTTGTGGGTACGCCGGACGACCTCCTGGTAGCTGATCGGTCCCGGTGTGGCTTCGAGCCGGTCGAGGAGCGCGTCGTACTTGGCCCGCAGATCCGCCCCCGGTTCGCGGAACGCGCACCGGACGTCGGCCGCGCACGTGTCGAGGAAGGCCTGCAGAGCGCGGTCCGCGTCCCGGAAACCGCCGAGCCTGGTGCTGAACGGGACGTTCGCGTCCTCCGGGCGGTGCCCGGTGGACCAGGCGATCGGATCGTCGACGGCGTCCAGTGCCAACGCGCCGACCCGATGCGGGAACAGGTTGGCGTACACCTCGCCGACGTAGGTGCCGTAGGAAAGCCCGTAGTAACGCAGACGCGGCTCGCCGACGGCTTGGCGCATCCTGTCCAGGTCCCTGGCGACGTTCGCCGTCGACAGGTGGTTCAGCAGCGGCCCGGCGTTGCGGCCGCAGGAGGCGGTGACCTCGCGGGCGTCGGCGAAATGCCGGGTCTCCTGCTCGGCGGTGATCGGGAAGGTGCCCAGGATTCGTTTGAGGGGAGCGGTTTCCGCGTCGCTGGTGAAGCACCGGACCGGTGTGCTGGCGCCGACGCCGCGCGGGTCGAAGCCGACGATGTCGAATTGCCGGTGCAGGGACGGGGTCTGGAACTTGCTGAAGCGGCCGTGGTTCCCGGGGCCGCCGGGGTTGGTGAAGAGGGTGCCGCGTTTGTGCTTCCGGTCCGTCGCCGGGAGACGGCCGAGCGCGAGGGTGATCCGCGGTCCGTCAGGGTCCTGATAGGACAACGGGACCTCGATCTCGGCGCAGTCGTAGCCCGGTGGCGAGCCGGACGGACAGGCGCCCCAGGCGAGACCTCTCGGCGCGGCCGAAACCGCGGGCGTGATCGTGAGGGCGGCGAGTGCGGAAAGAGTGAGTGCGGCGGCGATGCGGATTCTCGTCACCGGGCCAGCGTCTCGCCTCGCGGGCGCGCGAACCCTGGTGCTCGTACCCGGAAAGATGGTGGGGTACGCCCCTCCATGTTCAACATATAGCGCACCGGGGGGCTTGCGGCAAGACCCCGGTGGTACCGCAGAATCCTCGGCCGTAGCCAGAACAGGCCGAACAGGAGTGAAGATTTGACGGACGTCGACGTGATCATCGTGGGTGCCGGCCCGACCGGTCTGATGCTGGCCGCCGAACTGCGGCTGGCCGGTGCGCGCCCGCTGGTCCTGGAACGGCGGCCGGAACAGGGGAAGACTCCGAAGGCCCACGGCCTCAGCGGGCAGATCCTGGACCTGCTGCACCATCGCGGCCTGCTGGAGCAGGTGCGGGGGCTCGTCACCGACCCCGTGCCGCCGCACCGCTTTCCCTTCGGCGGGGTCCACGTCGACCTCACCCGGTTCGACGAGCCGCCGCTGAAGGCGCTTTCGGTCCGGCAGCAGTCGCTGGAGCGGCTGCTGGAGGAGCACGCCACAGGACTCGGCGCGGAAGTGCGCCGCGGGCACGAGGTCGTCGGACTGCGTCAGGACGACGTGTCGGTGACCGCCGAGGTGCGCGGCCCGGACGGGACGTACGAGATCACCGCCCCGTATCTGGTGGGGTGCGACGGCGGGCGCAGTCCCGTCCGGTCGATGGCGGGGATCGGCTTCCCCGGCACCACCTATCCCGAGGTGAACCGGATCGGGCAGGTCAAGATCCCCGAGGGACTGACCGTGCACGACAACGGCGACATCGAGACGCCGGAGCTGGGCCGGATCAAGGCGGGCTTCACCCGCACCGACACCGGCGTGTTCGCGCTCGGATCGCTGACGCCGGGGATCGTGTTCATCCAGACCACGGAGGACGATCCCGGCGAGATCGACGACGACGTGCCGATGACCCTGGCCGAACTCGGGGACAGCATCCGCCGGGTGCTCGGCGGGGACGTCCCGCTGGGCGAGCCGGTCCGCCTCTCGCGCTACCAGTTCTCCGCCCGCCAGGCGGAGCGCTACCGCGAAGGCCGGATCCTGCTGGCGGGCGACGCGGCCCACCTGCTGCCCTCCACCGGCACGGCGATCAACGTCGGCATGTCCGACTCGGTCAACCTCGCCTGGAAGCTGGCCGCCGAGATCCAGGGCCGGGCACCGGAGGGGCTGCTGGACACCTATCACGCGGAACGGCACGCCGCCGGTGCGCGTGCGCTGCTGCAGTCCCGGGCGCAGGTGGGGTTGCGGCGTGGACACGACGAAGCCGCCGAAGCGCTCCGCGCGGTCTTCCAGGAACTGCTGGACGACGAGCAGGCCGCGCGACGGCTGGCCTCCCACGTCGCCGGGACCGACACGCGCTACCCGATGCCGGGTTCCCCGCACGCGCTCGCCGGCATGTTCGTCCCGGATCTCGCGCTGCAGACCGACGACGGCGCGACCAGCGTCGCCGAGCTGCTGCGTGGAGCGCGGCCGGTGCTGCTCGACCTCGCGGGCAGGCCCGATCTGCGTGAACTCGCGCAAGGCCGCGCCGACGTCCACACCGCGAAGGCCGAGGACAGGCCCGCCGACGTCCTCCTGATCCGCCCGGACGGCTACGTCGCCTGGGCGGGCGACGACGCCGAGGGCCTGCGTGAGTCCCTCGCCACCTGGTTCGGCGCCTGACCCCACGCATTTCGTCCTCTGAATGCGGAAGAACGCATTCAGAGGACGAAATGCGGGTGTCAGCGGTTGATGACCTCCGAGCCGTACCGCTTCAGGGTTTCCTCGCGCTGGTCGTGCATGAGGTACAGCGAGAACTGGTCGACACCGAGCGAAGCCAGCTCCTCCAGCCGTTCGACGTGCGCCGACGACGGCCCGAGCAGGCAGAACCGGTCCACGATCTCGTCCGGGACGAAGTCGGTCGACGGATTCCCCGCCCGCCCGTGGTGCGAGTAGTCGTAGCCCTGCCGCTCACGGATGTAGTCGGTGAGCTCGTGCGGAACCGGCCCGGAATCGCCGTACCGCGCCACGAGATCCGCGACGTGGTTGCCGACCATCCCGCCGAACCAGCGCAGCTGCTCGCGCTGATGCGCCAGATCGTCGCCGACATACGCCGGGGCCGCGAGGCAGATCGTGATCCCGGCCGGATCCCGTCCCGCCGCGCGTGCGGCCTCGCGGACGGAACCGATGGTCCACCGGGCGATCGCGGGATCGGCGCACTGCAGGATGAAGCCGTCAGCGTGTTCACCGACGGTCTTCAGCGCCTTCGGCCCGTATCCCGCCATCCACATCTCAAGCCTGCCGTTGCGGATCCACGGGATCTGCACCGGCTTGTCCCGCAGCAGGACCTCACGTCCTTCGGCCAGTTCCTTGACCACGTGCATGCACTCGCGCACGGTGGCCAAAGTGGACGGTGGCATGCCGACCACCCGGTGCGCCGAGTCGCCGCGGCCGATCCCGCACACCGTCCGGTTGCCGTACATGTCGTTGAGCGTGGCGAAGGTCGACGCCATCACCGACCAGTCCCGCGTGGCCGGGCTGGTCACCATCGGGCCCACGATCATCGACGACGTCGCCGCGAGGATCTGCGAGTAGATGACGAACGGTTCCTGCCACAGCACGCACGAGTCGAACGTCCAGCCGTAGCGGAAACCCTGGTCCTCTGCCGCCTTCATCAGCCGCACGAGGTCGCGCGCGGGCGGATCGGTCTGGAGAACTATCCCGAAGTCCATGGCCACCGCCTCAGTTCAGGTACTGGTTCAGGTCGCGCGAGAGGAATTTCCCGTGCGTCGTGCTGCCCGAGAAACCGGACGGCGACACCACCACGCGCCCTCGCGAGAGCACGGTGTCGACCTTACCGGTGATCTCCATGCCCTCGTAGGCCGAGTAGTCCACGTTCATGTGATGCGTCTCGACCGACAGGGTCTGCTTCGCCGCCGGGTCGTAGACGACGATGTCCGCGTCCGAACCCGCCGCGATCACCCCCTTGCGCGGGTACAGCCCGAACATGCGCGCCGGGGTGGTCGAACAGGTCTCGACCCAGCGTCCGAGCGTGAGCTCGCCCGCCACGACCCCTTGGTGCAGCAGGTCCATCCGGTGCTCGACGCCGGGGATCCCGTTGGGGATAGCGCGGAAGTCGCCGCGGCCGAGTTCCTTCTGGTCCTTGAAACAGAAGGGACAATGGTCCGTCGACACCACTGAAAGATCGTTGGTCCGCAGCCCTCGCCACAGATCCGCCTGATGCGACTTCTCGCGCAGCGGGGGAGAGGCGACGTACTTCGAGCCCTCGAAATCGGGTTTCGCCAAGTCCTCGATGGACAGATACAGATACTGAGGACACGTCTCCGCGAAGACGTTCTGCCCCTCGTTCCGTGCTTCCGCGACCGCCGCCAGCGCCTGCGACGCCGAGAGATGCACGATGTACAGCGGCGCCCCGGTCACCTTGGCCAGCTGGATCGCGCGCGAGGTCGCCTCGCCCTCCAGCTCCGGCGGCCGGGTGAGCCCGTGCTGCACCGGGTCGATCTTCCCGGCCGCGAACGCCTGCGCGGCCAGCTGGTCGATCGCGATGCCGTTCTCCGCGTGCATCATGATCGTCGCGCCGATCTCGCGCGCCTTCTGCATGGCCAGCAGGATCTCGCCGTCCGTGGAGTAGAACACCCCCGGATACGCCATGAACATCTTGAAGCTGCCGACCCCGCCATCGACGCAGGACTGCATCTCCTTCAACGACGAGTCGTTGACGTCGGAGACGATCATGTGGAAGCCGTAGTCGATGGCGCAGTTGCCGTCGGCCTTCTCGTGCCATTTGTCCATAGTGGACAGCAGTGAGGTGCCCTTGGCCTGGACGGCGAAGTCGATGATCGTGGTCGTCCCGCCCCACGCCGCCGCCGTCGTCCCGGTGCCGAAGGTGTCGACGGAATGCGTCCCGCCGAACGGCATCTCCATATGGGTGTGCGCGTCGATCCCGCCGGGCATGACGTACTTCCCGGTGGCGTCGATCACCGAGTCGGCGGGCCCGAGCGTGCCGGGGGCGCCGACGGCCGAGATCGTCTCGCCGTCGACGAGGACGTCCGCCGCCGAGGCGCCCGCCGTGGACAGCACCCGCCCGCCGCTGATGAGGGTGGTCATCACGCCTCCGCGAGGGGTCCGTAGCTGTCGGGACGCCGGTCCCGGTAGAAGGCCCACAGATCCCGTACTTCGGCGAGCTTGCCCATGTCGAGATCGCGGACGACGATCTCCTCCTCGGTATCGGACGCGGCTTCGCCGACGAGCTGGCCGCGCGGGTCGGCGAAATACGACTGGCCGTAGAAGTCGTTGTCGCCCAAGGGTTCCACCCCGACGCGGTTGATCGTGCCGACGTAGTACTCGTTCGCGACGGCGGCCGCGGGCTGCTCCAGCCGCCACAGGTACTCCGAAAGACCCCGGCTGGTCGCCGACGGGTTGAACACGATCTTCGCCCCGGCCAGGCCCAGCGCGCGCCAGCCCTCCGGGAAATGCCGCTCGTAACAGATGTAGACGCCGATGCGGCCGACGGCGGTGTCGAACACCGGGTAGCCCATGTTCCCGGGCCGGAAGTAGAACTTCTCCCAGAAGCCCTTCACCTGCGGGATGTGGTTCTTGCGGTGCTTGCCGAGGTAGGTGCCGTCGGCGTCGATCACCGCGGCGGTGTTGTAGTACACGCCGGGCTGCTCGACCTCGTACATCGGCACGACCAGCACGACACCGTGCCGTTCGGCGACCTCCTGCATGAGCTTCGTCGTCGGCCCGTCGGGGATGCCTTCGGTGTAGGAGTAGTAGTCGGTGTCCTGCACCTGGCAGAAGTACGGGCCGTAGAACAATTCCTGCAGGCAGACGACCTGCGCGCCCTGCGAAGCGGCCTTGCCGATGGCTTCGACCGCGTTCGCGATCATGGACTCCTTGTCACCCGTCCACCGCTGCTGGATCAATCCGGCTCGGACCACGTCGCTCACTTGCATCCTCCTCGATATCGGTGGTGCGCTTGCGTTCGGGCAGGGACAGCAGCAGGTAGACGACGAAGGCGCCCGCCAGGCCGACGACCCAGTTGTAGTCGTAGAGGGGTTTCAGGAACGGGATCAGCCCGTCGGCGGGGAACGGCCCGCCGTACGCGCCGCCGACCGCGAGCACGGCGCCGGCCAGCGTCGCGACGAGCGCGCGCCAGTTCCAGCCGCCGTTGAACCAGTAGATGCCGCGTTCGGTGTACAGATCCCGCAGGCGCAGCTTGGTGCGGTTGACCACCCAGTACCCGGCGACCAGCACCCCGGCGACGGCGCCGAGCAGGCCACCGTAGAAGCCGAGCCACGCGAAGATGTAGATGTTCGGGTCGGAGTAGAGCCGCCACGGCTGGATGACGATGCCGATGATGCCCGTGATCAGCCCGCCGACCGCGAAGGTGATCTTCTTCGGGAAGGCGTTGGAGAAGTCGTAGGACGGGCTGACCACGTTGGCCGCGAGGTTCGCCGACACGGTCGCCAGCACCAGCGCGACCAGCGCGACCACCACGACGACCGGGGAGTCGAACCGGTCGGCCAGTTTCGCCGGATCCCAGATCTGCTCGCCGTAGAGGACGCTGCCGCCCGAGGTGGTCAGGATGGCCACGATCGCGATGAACGTCATCGTGGTCGGCAGGCCGAGGATCTGGCCGCGGACCTGCTTGCCCTGGCTGCCGCCGAACCGGGTGAAGTCGGGCATGTTCAGCGAAAGCGTCGACCAGAACGCGATCATCGCCATCAGCGACGGGGCGAACACCTTCCAGAAGTCCGGCCCCCAGCCGAGTTTGCCGGGTTCGGACAGGATCGGGCCGAGCCCGCCCGCCTTGACCAGCACGTAGCCCAGCAGGATCAGGAAGCCGACCGACACCAGCGGAGCGGTCCAGTTCTCGAATCGGCGGACCGCCTCCATCCCGCGCCAGATGATGAGCATCTGGAACAGCCAGAAGAGGCCGAACGAAAGCCACAGTGTCCAGTGCTGGCCGAGGACGACGGCGGAGTCCTTCCAGCCGGAACCGGCCAGCCGCCCGACGATGATGTAGATCGCCTCGCCGCCGACCCAGGTCTGGATGCCGAACCAGCCGCACGCGATGAACGCCCGCAGCAACGCCGCAAGATTCGCGCCGCGCATCCCGAAGAAGGCGCGGGCGAACACCGGGAACGGGATGCCGTACTTCGTCCCGGCGTGGCTGTTGAGCAGCATCGGGATCAACACGATCAGGTTGCCGATGGTGATGGTGAGCAGCGCCTGCACCCAGTCCATGCCGAGCGCGATCAGCGAGGCCGCGAGCGCGTAGGACGGGATGTTGTGCGCCATGCCCATCCACAGCGCGAAGTAGGTGTACGTGGTCCAGGTCCGCTTTTCGACCGGGACCGGGGCGAGTTCTTCGTTGTAGAAGCGGCTGTCCTTCAAGGACTCGACCTCGCCGAGTTCCACCCGGCCATCAGGATGCACGTGCTGCGTACCGCGTGCCGTCGGCTCCATTGCGGAATCGTGCTCGCCCGCGCCGCGCGGGTGGGACTGGCAGACTGTTCACTGTTGAGGGTGTCGGAACGCAGACTGTCGATTGCGTTCGAAGGCCACTGGTGCATGACCTGCGTCACACACACGGACGTAGTGATCCGGCAAACCGGCCGAAACATCTCCACAGGATCTCCACAGCTCACCCGGATGGTCTCCACGGCCGATGCCTACAGTCATCCCCATGGAACTGGGAGGACGCCGGGTGCTGGTCGTCGAGGACGACGTGACCATCGCGGAGAGCATCGCCGCGCGTTTGCGGGCCGAGGGATTCTCGGTCGACCTGGCGCACGACGGCCCTTCCGGTGTCGAGGCGGACGCCGAGCGGGAGCCGGACCTGGTGGTGCTCGACGTGATGCTGCCGGGCTTCGACGGGCTGGAGGTCTGCCGCCGGATCCAGGCCCGCCGCCCGGTCCCGGTGCTCATGCTGACCGCCCGCTCGGACGAGACGGACATGCTGATCGGCCTCGGCGTCGGCGCGGACGACTACCTCACCAAACCGTTCTCGATGCGGGTGCTCTCGGCGCGGGTGCACGCGCTCCTGCGCCGCGTCGAACGGTCCGCACGGGCCGAAGGCGAGGACGCGGGCACGAAGATCGTGCTCGGCGACCTCGAAATCGACGTCGACCAGCGGCGGGTCACGCGGGCGGGCACCCAGGCCCAGCTGACGCCGATCGAGTTCGACCTCCTCGTCCACTTCGCGAAACGCCCGAGGGCGGTGCAGCCGAGGGAACGGCTGCTCAGCGAGGTCTGGGACTGGGACGTCGCGGGTACCGGTTCGGGCACCCGCGCCGTCGACAGCCACATCAAGGCGCTGCGCCGCAAACTGGGCGCCGACCTCATCCGCACCGTGCACGGCGTCGGGTACGCCCTGGAGGTGGGATCGTGAAGCTCCGCCCGCTGCTCGGCCGCGTGGTCGACGCGCTCCCGAGACCGCTCGACCCGGTCCGCTCCATCAAGCTCAAGCTCGCGATCCTGCTGGTGTCGTCGGGCGGGATCGCGTTCGCCTTCTTCAACTGGCAGATCGGCTGGCTGCCGCCGCGGACCACGATCGCCGCCATGGTGCTGGCCGTGGTCACCTCGCAGATCCTGGCGCACGGGATGACCAGGCCGCTGCGGGAGATGACCGCCGCGGCCCGCGCGATGGCCAAGGGCGACTACACCCGGCGGGTCCGCGCGACCGCCCGCGACGAGGTCGGCGAGCTGTCGCACGCCTTCAACCAGATGGCCGCCGATCTGGACGCCTCGGATCAGCGCCGCCGCGAGCTGATCGCGAACGTCTCCCACGAGCTCCGCACCCCGATCACCGCGCTGAACGGGGTACTGGAGAACCTGGTCGACGGGGTCGCCGAACCCGATCCGGCGACGCTGAAGACCGCGCTGCAGCAGACCGAACGGCTCGGCAGGCTGGTCTCGGAACTGCTGGACCTCTCCCGGATCGACGCGGGCGCCTTTCCGTTGCAGCTGGAGGAGTTCGATCTCGAACTGCTGCTGGAGGAGGTCGCCACCGAAGCCGGGGTCACCGGCCGCGGCGTGCGGTTCTCCGTCGACGTCCAGCCGCCCGGCGCGACCGCCGTCGCCGACCGCGGCCGGCTCTACCAAGTCGTGGTCAACCTGCTCGACAACGCCGTCCGGCACGGACCCGCCGGGGGAGAGGTCCGGGTGCGGGCGGAGGCCCGCGAGGCCGACGTCGTCATCGAGGTCGAGGACGAAGGCCCCGGGATCCCGCTTGGGGAACGGGACAGCGTGTTCGAGCGGTTCACCCGCGGTGAGCGGGCCGGTGGCGGGGGCACCGGCCTCGGGCTCGCGATCGCGCGGTGGGTGGTGGACCTGCACGACGGCAGCATCGCCGTCGTCACCCCCGAAGGACGGCCGGGCTGTGTCATCCGCGTCGTGATCCCCGTTCCCTAGTTCCCCGGTCGCTGCTTTCGGGCGGCCGCGCACGGCCAACGTGATGTGCTTTCGCAAACTGGAGGATTCGATGAGCGAAGAGCAAGAGGAGAAGCAGGCGCACGCGTCGCCGCCCTCGGCGACGACCACCCTGCCGCCCGCCCCGCCGGTGTCGCAGGTGCCGATACTGATGCGGCCGCGGGTACCGCCGAAGTCGGCGATCGTCCCGCTGCCCGCCTCCGTGCTGCCCGCGGCGGTCGCGGCCGGGCTGGTCGCCGCCTTCGTCATGCCGGACGACCCCGGCGCGGGCTGGTTCGTGGCGGGGCTCGCCTTCGCGGCCGCCGTCTACTTCGCCGACAAGCGCGCCCGCGGCGACGCCGAACCGCATTTCGGGCTGGTCAACGCGGTCTGGGCGGCGGCCGCCCTCGGACTGCTCGCGGTCGGCATGTTCCGCGCGTCGGTGTGGCTGAACGTGCTGTGCGTGCTGGCGGCCTTCGTCGCGGGATCCCTCGCGGTGGTCGGGAAACGCACCGTGAACACGATCGTCTACGACGTCTTCGCGGTCCCCATCGAAGCGCTGCTTTCGATCCCGTGGGTCGGGCGCGGGCTCACGAAGCTCGGCAAGAAACAGGAAGGCCGGACACGGCCGAGGTTCCTCGTGCCCGTGCTGGCGAGTGCCTTGCTGCTGCTGGTGTTCGTCCCGCTGTTGCGGGGCGCGGACGCCGCGTTCGCGGGCGTCGTCGACGCGGTGATCCCCGAACTGAACCCGGGAACGTTCGTGCGCTGGGGTTTCCTGTTCGTGGTGGCCGCGTTCGCCGTCACCGGGGCGTGTTACCTGCTGGCGGCGCCCCCGCTGCCCGCCGCCGACGACGCACCGCGCAAACGGCTCGCGCACCGGCTCGAATGGACGTTGCCGCTGGGTGTGCTGGTACTGCTGTTCACGAGTTTCGTCGTGGTCCGCCTGGTCGTGTTGTTCGGCGGCACCGAATACCTGCTGGCCACGAGCGGCCTGACGGCGGCCGAGTACGCCAGGAGCGGGTTCTGGCAGCTGTCCGCCATCACCGTGCTGACGCTGCTGCTGGTCGCCGCCGCGCTGCGCTGGGCGCCGAAGACCTCGGTGGCCGATCGCGCCTGGCAGCGCGGACTGCTCGGCGCGTTGAGCGTGCTCAGCCTGGTGCTGGTCGCGTCGGCGTTGAGTCGCATGTGGACATACCAGCAGGCGTACGGGTTCACCGTGCTGCGGCTGCTGGTCGAGGTCTGCGAGCTCTGGATCGGCCTGATCTTCGTGCTGGTGCTCGCGTCCCTGATCCCGCTGCGGTCGGCCTGGCTGCCGCGCGCGGCCATCGGAGCGGCCGTCGCGGCACTGCTGGGGTTGGCCGTGCTGGATCCGGAACGGTTCATCGCCGATCGCAACATCGACCGGCTCGCGCACGGCAAGACACTCGACACCACTTACCTGTCACGGTTTTCCGCCGACGTGGTGCCGTCGGCCGACCGGCTCCCCGAGCCGCTGCGGTCCTGTGTGCTCGGGCCGGTCGTGCGGGAAATCCCGGAAGATGATTGGCGCGAATGGAACCTGAGCCGGTCCCTCGCGCGTCAGACCCCCGTCACCGCGAAGGACGGGACCGGCTGCCGGTACGTGATCCGTCCTTGAGCCGTGACCCACGGCCTTGATCGCCCTCTTTGGGGGTGAGGGCGATCAAGGCGGCGGTGAACGGCGCCGCCGGGCCACCGAGGGGGAGGTCCGGCGGTCACCTCGACGGAAGTGCCTCGGTCAGAAGGTGAAGACGCCGGCCGACTCGGCGTCGGCGACGCACCGGTTGGCGTACGAGGTGCGGAAGGTGACCGGTTCGCCGCGCCACTTGCCGACCGCGGAGACGTCCACCGGCGAGTATTCGAGGGTGCAGGCCCGAGGTTCGGGGCGGAGCCTGTCGAACTTTCCGTCCACTTCGGACAGTTTGCCGCAGGCGTTCCCGCGCGAGGGGTGGGAACCCCCGGTGGGCCCGCAGGTGAGCGAGACGGTGCCGATCCGGCCCCTGGTGTCGTGGCTGGTCAGCTGAAACGTGGATTCGGCGGGTTGCGCCGGGGCCATACAGGCCAACGCGAGCACGCAGGCGCCGATCGGTTCGAAGAAAGCCATATCAACCCTATCGGCTGACGTGGCCCGATCACTGTGTTCCACGCTCGGGTGAGATTTACTCACCCGGACGTGTGGTCGTCCGCTTTTCGAATGTCGTGGGCGAGCAAAGCGACATAAAGCGAGAGCATCGACTCCGGATCTTCGAGCCGCACGCCCAGGACCTGCTCGATCCGGGCCAGCTGCTGGTAGTACGCGGTGCGGGAGGTGTGCGCGGCGGCGGCCGCCGCGGACTTGTTGCCGCCGTGCTCGCAGTAATGCCTCAACGCCTGAACGAGTCTGCTGCCCTGCGCGGCGTCCCGGCTCAGCAGCGGGCCGAGCTCCCGCGCGGCGAACGCGGTGATCCGTTCGTCGCCGGCCAGCAGATGCAGCAGTCCGCGCAACCGGACGTCGTCGAGCCGGTGGAGCACCCGTTCGACGTTCTCGGCGAGCGCCGCGGCGGCGACCTGCGCGGCTTCGACGAGCGTCCGCCGTGCTTCGGCGGGCCCGCTGCCCGTGGTCCCGACCGCGACCACGGCGGGCGCGCCGGCACGGGCCTCGTGGACGTCGGTGGCCAGCCGTCGCAGGACCGCGTCGACCCCCGCCTCCGGCGAGAGCGCGATCAGTGCGCGCACCTGCGTGTCGTCGGTGGCCACCAGCGCGGACACCTTGGCGTGCCGCGCGGCGAGCACCGTCGCCTCGGCGAGTTCCCGCAGCAGTACCGGAGTGGACTGCGCGGTCTTGGCGGTCACGGTGATCCGGGGCCGCACGGCGACCCCGACCAGCAGCCGCCCGGTGAGCGGGACACCCAGCGCGGAGGCCCGCGCGGTCAGTTCGGCGGGCGGCACCGGGTTCGCCAGCAGTTCGGTCAGGATCGCGCGGTGCGCCTGGCGTTCGAGGCTGTCGGTGTCCTTCGCGACCAGCCGGTGCACCGCGAGCGCGGACGCCGCCCGCTCGGCGACCACGACGTGCCGGTGCGGCGGCTGATCCCCGCAGACGACGACCAGCCGTCCCCAGTCGTGCCCGCGCGCGCCGACCACGGTGATCAGCCAGCCCGCGCCCTGGTGGTAGCCGGTCCGCTCGCCGACCTGCACCGGGCGCGACCGGGACGGCCAGCCGGGCAGCAGTTCGCCGGGATCGGTCCCCGCCGTGTCGTAGGCGAGGACCTCGTGCGACAGCGTCTCCAGCACGACGGGATGCTCGGTGAGCCTCGCGACCTCCCGCAGGATTTCGCCCGGTTCGGCGCCGGCGATCGTGAGCGCGGTGAAGGTCTCGTGGACCCGCTCGGCCGCGCGCAGTTCGTCGACCTGGGCGTCGACGATCAGCCCGTTCACCGCCTCGGTGACCGACACGAAACGCGTCTCGCGCGAAAGGGTGATCAGCGGGACACCGTGGCGGTCCGCGGCGTCGACCAGCGCGGGCGGCAGCTTCTCGCTCCAATGCCGGACCAGCTCCACGACGATCCCGGCGACCCCGATCCCCGCCAGATCACCGACGTACCTGGCCAGCGCGGCGCCGTCGTCGGGCAGCGCGACCCCGGTGGTGAGCACGAGCTCCCCGCCCCGCAGCAACGGGGCGATGTCCGCGACCTCGGCGACGTGCGCCCAGCGGACCGGCGCGTCCAGCCCCGCCGCCCCTGCCACCACATGGGGCCTGCCCTGACGCAGCACCGGCAGCGCGAGCACCTCGGCGACGGTCGGGTACATCGGCCTCCCACCCGGTTCGACAACGCTGGAGACAGACTGTACGGGCGGGACCGGGAGTCCGTACACGTTGACGATGGCGTCGGTGTGGCGCGCGCACCCAGACTCGACCGGGAGCAGGTATCAGGACCAGGAAGGCGGAACCCGTGACCGACCGCATCAACCACTGGATCGACGGCAAACCGTGCGAAGGCGTGAGCGAACGATCGGGTGACGTGTTCGATCCGGCCACTGGCCAGGTGCGGGCGAAGGTCGCCTTCGCGGCGCAGGACGACGTCGACGCCGCAGTCGCGGCCGCGTCCCGGGCGCTGCCGGGCTGGCGCGGCACGTCGCTGGCGGGGCGGACCCGGGTGCTGTTCGCCTTCCGTGAGCTGCTTTCGGCGCGGCGTCACGAACTGGCGAAGATCGTCACCAGCGAACACGGCAAGGTCGAATCCGACGCCGCCGGCGAAGTCGCCCGCGCGATCGAGAACGTCGAGTACGCCTGTGGCGCGGCGCAGATGCTCAAGGGCGGATTCAGCGAGAACGCCTCGACCGGTGTCGACGTGTACTCGATCTCGCAGCCGCTGGGCGTGGTCGGCGTGATCTCGCCGTTCAACTTCCCGGCGATGGTCCCGCTGTGGTTCGTGCCGAACGCGCTCGCGTGCGGCAACACCGTCGTGCTCAAGCCGAGTGAGAAGGACCCGTCCGCGGCCGTGTTCATCGCGGAACTGTTCGCCGAGGCGGGCCTGCCCGACGGCGTCCTCAATGTCTTGCACGGCGACAAGGTGGCCGTTGACGGCCTGCTGGAACACCGTGACGTCAAGGCGATCTCGTTCGTCGGGTCGACGCCGATCGCGAAGTACGTCTACGAAACCGGGACCAGGCAAGGGAAACGCGTGCAGGCGCTCGGCGGCGCGAAGAACCACATGGTCGTCCTCCCGGACGCGGACCTCGACCTCGCCGCCGACGCGGCCGTCTCGGCGGGCTTCGGCTCGGCGGGGGAGCGGTGCATGGCGGTGTCGGTCGTGGTCGCGGTCGACCCGGTCGGCGACGAACTGGTCGCGAAGATCGCCGACCGGATCAAGCGGCTGCGCGTCGGCGACGGGATGCGGCCCACCTCGGAGATGGGGCCGCTCGTCACCGCTGCCCACCACGAACGCGTCGAGTCCTATGTGGAGGCCGGGGTCGAAGCGGGCGCCCGGCTCGTCGTCGACGGCCGCGGCATCGAGGTCGACGGCGAGGACGGCGGGTTCTGGCTCGGCCCGACACTGTTCGACCAGGTCACCCCGGACATGTCCGTGTACACCGACGAGATCTTCGGTCCGGTGCTGGCGGTCGCGCGGGCCGAGGGCTACGACGCGGCGCTGGAGCTGATCAACGCCAACCCCTACGGCAACGGCACCGCGATCTTCACCAACGACGGGCGGGCCGCGCGGCGGTTCCAGAACGAGGTCGAGGTCGGGATGGTCGGCGTGAACGTGCCGATCCCGGTGCCGGTCGGCTACTACTCGTTCGGCGGGTGGAAGGACTCGCTGTTCGGGGACAGCCACGCCTACGGGCCGGAAGGGTTCCACTTCTTCACGCGGACGAAGGTCGTCACCTCGCGGTGGCCCGATCCTTCGCAGGGCGGGGTGAACCTCGGGTTCCCGCGCAACAGCTGACGCCGCCTCGCTCCCGAAGTACATGAAGGCCCCCTTCCTTGCGCCAGGCGCAAGGAAGGGGGCCTTCATGTACTTCGGCGCGGGTCAGAACCGGCCGCAGTTGCCGCTGCCCGCTTGGCCGTTGAACGCGCCCTTCAGCCACTCGGCGGCGTCGGTCGACGCGGTCGTCATGCCCAGCGCGTGGGAGAAGAACGGCGTGAACGTCGGCAGGTCCTTCCACTGGACGTTGGCGCCCTTGCCGCACCAGTCCTTCGCCATCTGCTTGCCGACGGCCGCCGGGATGACGTCGTCCATCGGGCTGTGTTCGACCAGCACCGGCATCGCGGGCTTGACGGTGCCGATCCGGTTCTCCGCCACGATCGTGTCGAACGGCGGCTGGGACAGGTAGGCGGACACCGGCTTGCCCTCCTTCGTCAGCGAGCTGGTCTGCTTGTACATGAACTGGAAGACCGCGTTCAGCGTGCAGGTCTGTCGGGCCTTCAGGAACAGATCGGCCCCGGCCGGGTTGGCCAGGTCCATCAACCTGGCCTCGGGATAGGCCTGGTTGATGCCGATCAGCGCGTAACCGAGGAACCCGGCGTACATCCCGCCGTCGAGCGACTTGGACAGCGCGGCCTTGTCCGCGGGCGCCGCGCCGGAGTAGACGCCCTTGACGTTCAGTTCGGGCGCGTAGGTGGCGGCGAGTTCGGCGGCGGCCGCGGCGGCACTGCCGCCCTCGGAGTAGCCGGCGATACCGACCGGGCCGTCGGCGGGCAGACCCGTTCCGGGCAGGCGCTGCGCGGCGCGGATGACGTCGAGCACGGTGTGCGCCTCGGACAGCCGGACGACGTACGGGTGGTCGCCGCTGCCTTCCACCCACGGTCCGATGTAGTCGGTCTGCGCCACGGCGAATCCGGCGCCCAGCAACGCGTTGACGAAACCGCCTTGGAAACCGGAGACCAGATCCGAGGAGCCCTCACCCGCGAGGGTTTTCGAGGGAGCGCAGTCCGGGCCCATGCCGAAGGTGAACGGCGCGTAGGCCACGATCGGCCGTTCACCGGGACCCTTCCACGGATTGTTCGGCACCAGGACGGTACCGCTCACGGCCACCTGCTTGTCCTTGTTGTCCCGGGAAAGATATTGGATCCGGGTCGATTTCGCCCCGTTGTAGGTCGAGGGCTGCGATTTGAGCACGTCACCGTTCTCGCCGGCGGGAAGCGGTGAAGAGGAAACGTATACCGAATCGGAGTCCGCGCTCGCGGCCGGCGCGCCCACCGCGACCAAAGTCACGGTCATGGCGGCGATCAGGACATGACGGAAGGAAGAAGTCATAGTGCGCTCCACGCTGAGTCGGAACTTCCGCAAGTGAGCTAGATGGAAGACCTTCCGGTACCGGTCGGTCAATGGCCGGTCGTCGAATTGTCATTCCCGTCAGGGTGGCGAAACCGATTTCACTCATGGCTTTCCGTGCGGCGGTCGTGCGCTTTCCGGAATTCGCCGATCACGGTTATCGTCGCCGTCATGTCAGAACCGAAGCGGTCGGCGATGCGGGTGGCCGATTCCGATCGTGAGAACGTCGCGCAGCTGCTGTACGAAGCCATGGGCGCGGGGCGGATCACCGCCGGTGAACTGGAAACGAGACTGGACGCGGTCTACGCGGCCAAGACCTTCGCGGAATTCGAACCCGTCGTCGCGGATCTGTCGCCCGGCGGGGCGCTCGCCCTGTCCCATACCGGCGATGAGGAGCAAGGCGGACGACGCTCGTTCGCCGTCATGTCCGGCACCACGCGACGGTTCGACGGACCGCTCCCGTCCCGTCACGTCAGCCGCGCGTTCTGGGGCAGTGTGCGCCTCGATCTGCGGCGGGCCCGGATCGCCGCCGGCTCCTGCACGATCAGGGCGGTGGCGGTGATGGGCGGTGTCAAGATCGTCGTGCCCGAGGACTTCGCCCTCGACGTCCGGGGACTCGGCCTGATGGGCGGATTCGGCACCGGCCGCGGGACCGGGCGACGGCGTCCGGAGCCGGGCGCGCCGGTGCTGCGCGTCACGGGTTTCGCCTGGTGGGGTTCGGTGAAGGTGATCCGGAGGCCCTTGGAGCCGCGGCGGCGCTCCTTCCGGGGGCGCGGCTGAGGGGCCCGAAGAAGTCCGGTGGCTCACCGGGCACTCCACCTTCCGTAAACTCGTTGTGAGGACGAGCGAGGGAGGTGCAGGTGGCCAACGCGGAAGAGCGCCGCTTCGAAGTGCTGCGCGCGATCGTCGCCGATTACGTGTCCAACCAGGAGCCCGTCGGCTCCAAGGCGATCGTCGACCGGCACAACCTCGGTGTGTCCAGCGCCACCGTGCGCAACGACATGGCGGCGCTGGAAGAAGACGGCTACATCACACAGCCCCACACCAGTGCGGGCCGGATCCCCACCGACAAGGGGTACCGGCTGTTCGTCGACCGGATCGCCGAGGTCAAACCGCTCAGCGCGGCCGAGCGCCGGGCCATCACCGCGTTCCTCGACAGCGGTACCGACGTCGACGACGTCCTGCGCCGGTCCGTCCGGCTGCTCGCGCAGCTGACCAGGCAGGTCGCGGTCATCCAGTACCCGATGATGACCAACTCGGCCGTCCGTCACCTGGAAGTGGTGCCGCTCACCCCGGCCCGGCTGATGCTCGTGCTGATCACCGATTCCGGCCGCGTCGACCAGCGCACCGTCGACCTCGGGGACGTCATCACCGAGGAGAACGTGAGCAGGCTGCGCACGGTGCTCAACGGGGCACTGGCCGGCCGTCGTCTCTCCGAGGCCGCGGCGGCGGTCGCCGAACTGCCCGAGAAGTCGCCGGGCGAACTGCGCGACAACCTCACCCGCGTGTGCACCGTGCTGGTGGAATCGCTGGTCGAGCACCCCGAGGAGCGGCTCGTGCTCGGCGGCACCGCCAACCTCACCCGCAACGTCTCGGACTTCCCCGGATCACTGCGGCAGGTGCTGGAAGCGCTCGAGGAGCAGGTCATCGTCCTCAAGCTGCTCGCGGCCGCCCGCAACCCCGGTGCGATCACGGTGCGCATCGGTGAGGAAAATGAGGACGAGCAGATGCGCAGCACCTCGGTGGTGTCCATCGGCTACGGAATGGACGACCTGCTGCTGGGCGGGATGGGCGTCGTCGGGCCGACCAGGATGGACTACCCGAACACCATCGCCGCGGTGCGCGCGGTGGCGAACTACGTGGGGCAGATCCTCTCCGGTCGCTGAACGCGACGGTGAGGTCGAAGTCAGAAGGAGAAGGCGAAGACGGTGGCGAGGGACTATTACGGCATTCTCGGGGTGGCGAAGAACGCGACGGATCAGGAGATCAAGCGCGCGTACCGCAAACTGGCCCGTGAACTGCACCCCGACGTCAACCCGTCGGAGGACGCCCAGCACCGTTTCGGCGAGGTGACCACCGCGTACGAGGTGCTGTCGGATCCGCAGAAGCGCAAGGTCGTCGACCTCGGCGGAGACCCGATGGACGGCGGCGCCCGCGGTGGCGGCGGAGACCCGTTCTCGGGCTTCGGCGGCCTCGGCGACATCATGGACGCGTTCTTCGGTGCCGCCGGTGGTGGCGGCGGCCGCGGTCGTGGCCCGCGCAGCCGCGTGCAGCCCGGTTCCGACGCGCTCATCCGCCTCGGCCTGACCCTCGAGGAGTGCGCCACCGGCGTCGACCGCGAGATCACCGTCGACACCGCCATCGTCTGCGACCTGTGCCGCGGCGCCGGCGCGGCCGAAGGCACCGGCACCAAGACCTGCGACACCTGCGGCGGCGCGGGCGAGGTCCAGTCCGTGCAGCGGTCGTTCCTCGGCCAGGTCGTCACCGCCCGCCCCTGCCCGGTCTGCCGCGGCTTCGGCGAGGTCATCCCGGACCCCTGCCGCCAGTGCGGCGGCGACGGCCGGGTCCGCGCCCGCCGCAACGTCACCGCCAAGATCCCGCCGGGCGTCGGCGACGGTATGCGCATCCGCCTCTCCGGCCAGGGCGAGGTCGGCCCCGGCGGCGGTCCCGCCGGCGACCTCTACGTCGAGATCGACGAGGCGCCGCACGAGGTGTTCGTCCGGCAGGGCAACGACCTGCACTGCAACTTCCGCATCCCGATGACCACCGCCGCGCTCGGCGCCACGGTGCCCATCGAGACCCTCGTCGACGGCGACTACGAACTCGACATCGAGCCGGGCACCCAGCCCGCCACGGAACTCGTGCTGACCGCCAAGGGCATGCCGCGGCTGCGGTCCTCCGGCCGCGTCGACGGCCGCGGCGACCTGCACGTCCACATCGACGTCGTCGTGCCGACCAAACTCGACGACGCGCAGCGCGACCTCCTCGTCGAACTCGCCCAGCAGCGCGGCGAAGACGTGCCTTCGCTGTCCTCGAACGGCTCCAAGCCCGGCGGGCTGTTCTCCAAGCTGCGCACCAAGAACCACCGGTAACCCGTGCCCGAGACGACACTGCCGGTCTTCCTCACCGCCGCGCTGCCCGGCTCCGGGCGCACCACCCTCGACGGCGAGGAAGCCCGGCACGCCGCCACCGTCCGCCGCCTGCGCGTCGGCGAACGTCTCGTGCTCTCCGACGGCGAAGGCGGCATGGCGCGCTGCGTCGTCGAAGCCGTCCAGGCGGGCAGGGACGCGGCGCTCACGTTGGCCATCGAGGAGCACTGGACTGAGGACCCGCCCGCGCTGCGCGTCATCGTCGCCCAGGCCCTCGCGAAAGGCGACCGCGGCGAACTCGCCGTCGAACTCGCCACCGAAGCCGGCGCCGACGCCATCGTCCCCTGGCGCGCCGCCCGCAGCGTCGCCCGCTGGGAAGAAGGCACCCGCGGCGACAAGGCCCTCACCCGCTGGCGCACCACCGCCCGCGCCGCCGCCAAACAAGCCCGCCGCGCCCACGTCCCCGAAGTCGCCGAACCCGCCACCACGAGCGAACTCGCCGAACTCGCGCAGACCGTTTCCCGCGCACTCGTCCTCGAATCCGGCATCACCACCCGCCTCACCGAGATCGAACTCCCGGCACAAGGCGACATCCTTCTCGTCGTCGGCCCCGAAGGCGGCATCACCGACGAAGAACTGAACACCCTCACCGACGCCGGCGCCACCGCCATCCGGTTGGGCCCCACCGTTTTGCGCACCTCCACCGCCGCCGCCGTGGCACTCGGCGCACTGGGGGTTCTCACCGACCGCTGGAAGTGAAAAAACACCCCACTAATTTGCGGCGAGTTATGGCGCGATCACGCAAACAGCCGTTACTCTCGTTAACTGACGCGCAACACACGGTTTCGGCGCGCCACTGGGGATGAAGCCCGGTCGCGCGCGTGAATCCCCGCCGGGCACCTCCCCCCTCGGTCCGGCGGAGCCGCGGCGGCGGTGGGCCGACCCCCAGGGCCCACCGCGCCGCGGCATCTTCATTTCCGGCCCTTCGCAAGACGCTTCGCTCCTTGCCGCGCCCCGAGATCCGCGCCGCCGCGTGTTGAATCGGGGCCGAGCCTCCACGGTGAGGTCGGCGGCGGGGGTGGTCGTGAGTGGCGTTTCGGGTTGGGGCGAAGGGTGCCTTCAGTACCTACTGGACTTTGGCTGCGGCTCATCGCGGGACCGGGGTCCGTGAAGGCCTCCTTGAGGGACTCTGGGTCCCTCAAGGAGGCCTTCACGGACTTGGGAACACAGGGCGCGGCGTGAGTGAAGGCGTGACTCGCGTGATCAGGGACGTGACTCGCGTGATTGGAGGCCGCACTCGGGGTGTTCCGCCGCGGATCACGCGAGTTCCGGCTTCGATCACGTGAGTGCGGGTGCCACTCACGACCACCCCGGCCACCCCGCCCGGGATGCGTGGACGCGAAGGGGACTTTCCTCGCATGCGACGCGGCGAAAGTTCCCTTCGCCCCGTCCGCGTGGGGCTCTCGTGGGCGATAGGGTGGGGGGATGAGTGACGCGGAGACGTTGTTCGAGCGGATCATCGCGGGGGAGATCCCGTCCGACAAGGTGTACGAGGACGCGACGACGTATGCGTTCCGGGACATAGCGCCGCAGGCTCGCGTGCATGTTCTCGTGGTGCCGAAGAAGCGGTACCGGAACGTCGGTGAAATGGCCGCCGCCGACCCGCAGTTGCTCGCGGACGTCGCGTCGACGGCTCGCAAGGTCGCGGAGATCGAGGGGATCGCGGAGTCCGGTTACCGGGTGGTCTTCAACACCGACGGTGACGCCGGGCAGACCGTCTTCCACGTGCACGCGCACGTGCTCGGCGGCGAGCAGCTGGGGCATTTCGGGCGCTGAGGCGCGCGGCCTGCGGAAACCGGACTGCGTGCCGCCACCCGCAACCAGTAACATCGAACTCGTCACTGTCGTTGAAAATCGCAGCGTAAGCGCAGGAAGTAGGCCCGAGGCCACGTGGCCGGAACCGTACCGGGTGAAGCCGCCCGACCCGACGTTCCCGCGGACGTCACCCCGACGAAGGCTGATGAAGCCGCCATCACCGAAGCGGCCCAGTCCCGATTCCCCATCCCCGACGCCGCCGCGCTCAGCCTGCTCGGCTCAAGGGACGAAAACCTCCGCGTCGCCGAAGAGCTCCTCGCCGCCGACGTCCACGTCCGGGGCAACGAGGTCACCCTGACCGGCGCCCCCGCCGACGTCGCCTTCGCCGAACGTGTCTTCGCCGAACTCGTGACCCTCGCCGGCCGCGGCCAGCAGGTCGACCCCGCCACCGTCCGCCGCACCGTCGGCATGCTCTCCACCGGTGACCACGAGTCACCGGCCGAAGTGCTGAGCATGAACATCATCTCCCGGCGCGGCAAGACGATCCGGCCCAAGACGCTCAACCAGAAGCGCTACGTCGACGCCATCGACAAGCACACGATCGTCTTCGGCATCGGCCCCGCCGGTACCGGCAAGACGTACCTCGCCATGGCCAAGGCCGTCCAGGCGCTGCAGGCGAAGCAGGTCACCCGCATCGTGCTGACCCGCCCCGCGGTCGAAGCCGGTGAGCGACTCGGCTACCTGCCGGGCACGCTCAACGAGAAGATCGACCCGTACCTGCGCCCGCTGTACGACGCGCTGCACGACATGGTCGAGCCCGAGTCGATCCCGCGGCTGATGCAGGCGGGCACCATCGAGATCGCGCCGCTGGCGTACATGCGCGGCCGCACCCTCAACGACGCCTTCATCATCCTCGACGAAGCGCAGAACACCACGCCGGAACAGATGAAGATGTTCCTCACCCGGCTCGGCTTCGGCGCCAAGATCGTCGTCACCGGCGACGTCACGCAGGTCGACCTCCCCAACGGCCAGAAGAGCGGCCTCCGGGTGGTCCGCGACATCCTCGAAGGTGTCGAGGATCTGCACTTCGCCCAGCTCACCAGCCAGGACGTGGTGCGGCACAAGCTCGTCGGCGACATCGTCGACGCGTACGAGAAGTGGCAGGCGCTGCAGGACAGCAAGGACCAGGGCAGCGGTTGGAAGGGTCAGCGCCGTTCATGAGCATCGAAATCGCCAATGAATCGGGCGTGAACGTCGACGAGACCTCGATCGTGTCGGCCGCCCGCTTCGCGCTCGACAAGATGGAGGTCAGCCCGCTCGCCGAGCTGTCCATCCTGCTCGTCACCCTCGAGGTGATGGAGGACCTGCACGAGCGGTGGATGGACCTGCCCGGTCCCACCGACGTGATGGCCTTCCCGATGGACGAGCTCGACTCGTCGCGCCGCCCCGACGCGCCCGACGCCTCGCCCGCGCTGCTCGGCGACATCGTGCTGTGCCCGGCGTTCGCGAAGGACCAGGCCAAGACGGCCGGGCACGCGCTGATGGACGAGCTGCACCTGCTCACCACGCACGGTGTGCTGCACCTGCTCGGCTACGACCACGCCGAACCCGCCGAGGAACGCGAGATGTTCGGTCTGCAGAAGCGGATCCTCGGCGAGTTCCAGGCCGCGGTGGCCGCGCACAACAAGCGCGACGCGCAGCGCTCCGCGGACGACAGGCTCCTCGGCACCGCCGGCCTCGACGCCGCCGCGCCCGCCGAAGAGCCCCCCGCCTAGGCGGTTCGCGGACATGGGTAGTCCCACGGCCCTGCTGGTCATCGCGATCGCGCTGATCCTGCTCGCCGGGGTGTTCGCGGCCGCCGACGCCGCCGTCAGCACGGTCTCCAAGGCCCGTGCCGACGGTCTCGTCCGGCTCGGCCGCCCCGGTGCGCGTCAGCTGTCGCTGGTCATCGCCGAACGCCGCCGCCACATCAACCTGATCCTGCTGCTGCGGATGACCTGCGAGCTGACCGCCACCGTGCTGGTCACCGTCGACGTCCTCGGCTGGATCCGGCCGCTGTGGCTCGCCATCGTGGTCGCGGCGGGGGTGATGGTCGTGGTGAGCTACGTGCTCATCGGTGTCGGCCCGCGCACCCTCGGCCGCCAGCATCCGTACCGGATCGGGCTCGTCGTCGCGGGTCCCGTCCGCGTGCTCGGGTCGATCCTCGGCCCGCTCAGCAGGCTGCTGATCGTCCTCGGTAACGCCATCACCCCGGGCCGCGGCTTCCGCGAAGGCCCGTTCACCTCCGAAGTCGAACTGCGTGAACTGGTCGACCTCGCCCAGGAGCGCGGCGTCGTCGAGGAATCCGAGCGCGAGATGATCCACTCGGTGTTCGAACTCGGCGACACCGTCGCGCGCGAGGTCATGGTGCCGCGCACGGAGATCGTCTGGATCGAGCACGACAAGACCGTGCGCCAGGCGCTCGCGCTGGCCCTGCGCACCGGGTTCACCCGGCTGCCGGTGATCGGCGACTCCGTCGACGACGTGGTGGGCGTGGTCAACATCAAGGACCTCATGCCCGCGTACATGGCCGAGGGCGGCTCGCAGCGGCAGGTCGAGGAGCTGATGAACCCGGCGAGTTTCGTGCCGGACTCCAAACGGCTCGACGATCTGCTCAAGGAGATGCAGGTCTCGCACAACCACATGGCGATCGCCGTCGACGAGTACGGCGGCACCGCCGGCCTGCTCACCATCGAGGACATCCTCGAGGAGATCGTCGGCGAGATCACCGACGAATCCGACGCCGACGAACGCCCCGAGGTCGAAGAACTCGAAAACGGCGCGGTCCGCGTCTCGTCCCGGCTCTCGATCGACGACCTGGGTGAACTGTTCGGGATCGACCTCGAAGACCACGACGTGGAGACCGTGGGCGGGCTGCTCGCCGAGCGACTGGGTAGGGTCCCGCTGCCGGGGGCCGAAGCCGAGGTCGCCGGACTTCGGCTGTTCGCCGAAGGCGGTAAGGACCGGCGCGGGCGGATGCGGATCACCACGGTGGTCGTCCACCCCGCCGACGCGGACGCGGTGACCGACGCAGCCCAGGGCAGGCGCCGGACCCGGGTCCCGCAGCCCGATGAAAGTGACAGGAGTGTCGAACATGCCTGAGCTGGACGCCGAGGACGAGAAGCTGGTGACCCTGGCCAGGTCCGCGCGAGCCCGCACCCAGGCCGCCGAAGGCGCCGCGCTCCGCGACACCGACGGCCGCACGTACGCGGCGAGCACGGTCGACCAGCCGTCGTTCAAGCTCACCGCGCTGCAGGCCGCCGTCGCCGCCGCCGTTTCGAGCGGAGCCGAAGGAATCGAGGCCGCCGTCGTGGTCACCGCCGAAGGTCTGCTCAAGGAAGCGTCCGTGCACGCGGTCCGTGACATCGCCGAAAAGGCCCCGATCTACCTGGCCGACCCCAGTGGCAAGGTGCTGAACTGATGGCCGAGCCGCATCGTTCCGGTTTCGCCTGCTTCGTCGGGCGGCCCAACGCGGGCAAGTCGACGCTGACCAACGCGCTCGTCGGCAGCAAGGTCGCGATCACCTCCAGCAAACCGCAGACCACCCGGCACGCCATCCGCGGCATCGTCCACCGCGACGACGCGCAGCTGGTGATCATCGACACACCGGGCCTGCACCGGCCGAGGACCCTGCTCGGCGAGCGGCTGAACGACATCGTCCACTCGACATGGTCCGAAGTGGACGTTGTCGGCTTGTGCGTGCCCGCCAACGAAAAGGTCGGCCCCGGCGACCGGTTCATCGCCGCCGAACTCAAGAAGATCGCCAAGCGCACCCCGGTGATCGGCGTCGTCACCAAGACGGATCTCGTGAAACCCGAGCAGGTCGCCGAGCAGCTGCTCGCCTTGCAGGAGGTCATGGAGTTCGCGGAGCTGATCCCGGTGTCCGCTGTGGACGGTTTCCAGGTCGGCGCGCTCTCGGATCTGTTGGTGCGGCACCTTCCCGAGGGGCCGCAGCTGTATCCGGGCGGCGAACTCACCGACGAGCCGGAGCAGACCCTGGTCGCCGAGCTGATCCGCGAGGCGGCGCTGGAGGGCGTCCGGGACGAACTCCCGCACTCGATCGCCGTCACCGTCGAAGAGATGCTGCCCCACGAGGGCAGGGACGACATGATCGACGTGCACGCGTTCCTTTATGTGGAACGTCCGAGCCAGAAGGGCATCATCCTCGGGCACAAGGGTGAGCGGCTCAAGGACGTCGGCGCGCGCGCCCGGCAGCAGATCGAAGGGCTCCTCGGTTCGAAGGTCTACCTCGATCTGCACATCAAGGTCGCCAAAGAGTGGCAGCGCGACCCCCGTCAGTTGCGACGGCTGGGCTTCTGACTGAACGGAATGTCTCGATTCGGTCGCGGAGACCGGTTGATGATGTGGAACCGGACGGGTGACCTTAGAGTCTCAACCCTTGACTCCGGGGATCGCTGATCGGGCGGCGCGCCCGGGTCGGAGTTCGACATCTCATTCGTGAAGGGAAAGCGGTAAATGACCGACAACCAGGGCCTGCCCAACTACTCCGGCGACCCTCAGGGCGGTGGCGGCTTCAACAACCCCGGCCCGCCGCCCAACAACAACCTGGTGTGGGCCATCCTCACCACCATCCTGTGCTGCCTGCCCTTCGGCATCGTCGCCATCGTCAAGGCGAACCAGGTGAACACCCTCTGGGCGCAGGGCCAGCCCGCCGCCGCGCAGGAAGCGGCCGACGCCGCCAAGAAGTGGTCGATCATCGCGGCGATCGTCGGTGGCGTCATCATCGTTCTGTACGTTGTCCTCGTCGTCGTCCTGGGCGTCTTCGCGGCCTCGGTGGACGTGAACAACTACCGCTGATCCCGGCGCTCGAGGGGGAGACCTCATGACCGACCAGTACCCGAACTACCCGCCTCCGGGCGGGCCACCGCCGCAGCAGCCGTATTACGGCGGCGTGCCGAACTACGGTCCCCCGCCGGACAACAACCTGGTGTGGGCCATTCTCTGCACGGTGTTGTGCTGCCTGCCGCTGGGTATCGTCGCGATCGTGAAGTCGAGCCAGGTGCAGACGTTGTGGGCGCAGGGTTTCCACGCCGAAGCCCAGAAGGCCGCCGACGACGCGAAGAAGTGGTCCATGTGGGGTGCGATCGCCACCGGCGGTCTTTTCCTGCTGTACATCATCTTCATCGTGGTGATGATCATCATCGGCGCGTCGGCGGGAAGCTTCACGCCGTGACGACGTCCGTCTACACGGGATTCCCGGCGCGCGGGTTCAAAGCCAAGGCCCGCGCGCTGGGGCCGCCCCTGGCCATCGCAGCCGGGGCCGGCCTCGGCTGTGTCGTCCTCTGGCTGGGTGATCCCACCACTCCGGGCGGGCCGCTTCCGGTCTGTCCCACCAAGGCCCTGCTGGGCATCGCCTGTCCCGGCTGCGGCGGTATGCGCATGGTCTACAGCGCGCTGCACGGGGACATCCCCGCCGCACTGCACTACAACGCGGTGTCCTTTGTGGTCGTTCTGCTGCTCATCTGGAGCACCGTCGCCTGGGCGGTCGGCAGGCTCCGCGGCCGCGCGGTGGACAGCTGGCTGCACTGGCGCTGGACGCCGCTCGCGTTCGGTGTCGTGTTCGTCGTCTGGTTCGTCATCCGTAACCTGCCCTTCGCCCCGTTCACCTCGCTTTACGTGTGAGTGCCGGGCCGAGGCCCGGATCGTCGGTGGTACCGAGTACGCTCCCGCGCACCGGTCTGCTCGGTGTGTACCCATGCCGTACATTCAGCCCGGGTCGCCGCAGAGGCCCGTGCGCCAGGGGCGAGGAACCAGCGAGGGGATTTCGATGACCACTCCCTACGGCCAGCAGCCGCCGGGACAGCAGCCGCCGCCCGGATCCGGGGATGGGCAGCAGCAGTCACCGCGGCCGCAGTCGCCGTTCGGGCAGCAGCCGTCGGGAGAACAGCCCTCGCCGTTCGGGCAGCAGCCGCAATCGCCTTTCGGCCAGCAGCCGTCGTCTCCGTTCGGCCAGCAGCAGCCGCAGTCTCCCTTCGGGCAGCAGGGTCAGGCCTCGCCGTTCGACCAGGCTTCCCAGTTCGGTCCGCGGACCGACTACGCCCACTGGGGCCTGCGCGCGGGCGCGACGCTCATCGACTTCGGCCCGATCGTCGTGCTGCCGATCATCGGCATGATCATCTCGGCGGTGGGGCCTGACACGGTCGGCCTGTTCATCGCCGGTCTCGGTTATCTGGCCGGGTTCGCCTGGACCGTCTACAACCGGTGGCTCAAGATGGGCACCACCGGCCAGTCGCTCGGCAAGAAGATCCTGAAGATCAAGCTCGTCCGCGAGAGCGACGGCCAGCCGATCGGCCCGCTGATGGCGTTCGTCCGGGACCTTTGCCACAACCTGGACGGCTGGGTCTGCGGTCTCGGCTACCTCTGGCCGCTGTGGGACGAGAAGAAGCAGACGTTCGCGGACAAGATCCTCAGCACCGTCGTCGTGCCGGGCGAAGCGGCCGCGTCGGCACCGTTCGGCCAGACCCCGGGATTCCCGGCGCCGCCGTCGTCTTCGCCGTCCTTCCCCGCGCCGCCCGCCCCGTTCGGCCAGCCGCAACAACAGCCGCAGCAGCCGTTCGGCGCGCCGCAGCAGCAGTCCCCGTTCGGTCAGCAGCCCCAGCAGCCGCAGCCGTTCGGGCAGCAGCCTTCCCAGCCCTTCGGGCAGCCGCCGCAGGGAACCGCGGCGCCGTCACCGGAGTCCCAGCCTGAGCCGGCTCTGGGCGAGGCCGAGCCGACCCAGGTCCTCCGCCCGGGGCAGCAGCCTCAGCAGGCACCGTCAGGGTTCGACGAAGCCGAGCCGACGCAGAAGATCACCCCGGAGCAGCTGAGGCAGCAGTTGCCCGGAGCGGATGGGCCGAACGGGCCCGGAACACCGCAACAGTAAGGAAAAACCGGCGGGATCCACCCGTCGGCAAATGCGACAAAAGTGGGGAACCCCGATGACGAACCCGTACGGCCAGCAGCCCGGCCCCGGCCAGCAGCAGCCCTATGGCCAGCAGCCTCAGCCCGGATACGGACCCCCGTCCGGCGCCACGCCCGCGCCGTACGGCCAGCCCTCCGGCCCGAACCCGATGCCGTACGGCCAGCCGGCGCCTTACGGCCAGCCCGCGCCGTACGGTCAGCCCGCGCCCTACGGCGCGCCGGGCGGCATGCCCGGTGGCGGCGGTGACATCAACTCGATCCCGGACTACAAGGGCTGGGCGATCGGCTGCATCTTCCTCTGCTGGATCATCGCGATCTTCGCGATCATGAAGTCCAACGAGGTCAACACGTACAAGATGCAGGGCAACTACGCCGCCGCCGCGGACGCGTCGAAGTCGACGAAGACCATGTGCATGATCGCCTCGATCATCGGCGGTGTCGGCTGCCTGTTCTCCATTCTCTGGATCATCCTGGTCGCCGCGAGCATCTAGCCCGACCCGTAGCCGAAAGAACAACGAGGACCACTTTCATGACCAACCCCTACGGCCAGCAGCAGCCCTACGGACAGCAGCCTGGCTACGGGCCGCCGTCCGGTGGCATGCCCGCCCCCTACGGCCAGCCTGCTCCGTACGGCCAGCCTTCCCCTTACGGCGCGCCGGGCGGCATGCCCGGCGGCGGTGGCGACATCAACGCCATCAAGGACTACAAGGGCTGGGCGATCGGCTGCATCTTCCTCTGCTGGATCATCGCGATCTTCGCGATCATGAAGTCCAACGAGGTCAACACGTACAAGATGCAGGGCAACTACGCCGCCGCCGCGGACGCGTCGAGGTCCACGCGGACCATGTGCATGATCGCGTCGATCATCGGTGGCCTCGGCTGCCTGTTCGCCATCGTGATGATCATCATCTCGATCGTCGCGGCCGCGTCGGTGCCGAGCTGCTACGGCCGCTACTGCTGATTCCGGGGCGCACCACCCCGATGTCGGTCCCAGGTGGGACGATGTCGGGGTGGTGAACCTCTATCGCGACACCGGAGTGGTGTTGCGGACGCACAAGCTGGGTGAGGCCGACCGGATCGTCACCCTGCTCACGCGGCGGCACGGCAAGGTCCGTGCGGTCGCGAAGGGCGTGCGTCGGACGTCATCGCGCTTCGGGGCGCGCCTGGAGCCGTTCGGGCACGTCGACGTCCAGTTCTACACCGGCCGCTCCCTCGACGTGATCACCCAGGTCGAGACGGTCGACGCCTTCGCGCTGCCGCTGGTCGCCGACTATCAGCGCTACACCGCCGCGAGCGCCATCGCCGAGACCGCGGACCGGCTGTCCGCCGAAGAAGGCGAGCCGGTGCTCAAGCTCTACATGCTCGTCGTCGGAGCGCTGCGGGCGCTGGCGGGCGGCGAACGGGACAGTTCCCTCATCCTCGACGCCTTCTTCCTGCGGGCCATGGCCTACGCCGGCTGGGCGCCCGCGATCACCGAATGCGCCCGCTGCGGCCTGCCCGGCCCGCACAAGGCGTTCAGCGTGTCCGCCGGGGGTTCGATGTGCCCGGATTGCCGGGTTCCGGGCTGTGTCCACCCCTCCCAGGAGGTACTGACGCTGCTCGCGGCGCTCCTGCACGGCGAGTGGCCGGTGGCCGAGGCGTCGCTGCCGGTGCCGCGGCGGGACGCGTCCGGCCTGGTCGCGGCGCATCTGCAGTGGCATCTGGAGCGCCAGTTGCGGTCGCTGCCGCTGGTGGAGAGGCGTGCGCGGGAGACCACGACTCCGGCGCAGTAGGGTCGCAGGCACAGGTTCACTCGTTCAGGAGGCTCGAAGGTGCTGCGCAGGGGACGCGAGAACAAGGCGTCACAATTCGAACTTCGCGCGCCGGAGCCGCATCCGTCCGGTGCCCGGCCGCCGGAGATCCCCAAGGAACTCCTCCCGAAGCATGTGGCGCTGGTGATGGACGGCAACGGCCGCTGGGCCAACCAGCGGGGCCTGCCGCGGATCGAGGGCCACAAACGCGGTGAAGCGGTGATGATCGACGTCGCCAGCGGCGCCGTGGAGCTCGGCGTCAAATGGCTTTCGGTGTACGCGTTCTCCACCGAGAACTGGAAGCGGAGCCCGGAGGAGGTCCGTTTCCTGATGGGCTTCAACCGCGACACCATCCGCCGCCAGGTCGACTACCTCGGTTCGATCGGCGTCCGCATCCGCTGGGCGGGCCGCCGCCCCAAGCTGTGGGCGAGCGTCATCAAGGAACTCCAGGTCGCCGAGGAGAAGACCAAGCACAACACGGCGCTGAACATGACGATGTGCGTCAACTACGGCGGCCGTGCGGAACTGGGTGACGCCATGCGCCGGATCGCGCAGGACGTCGCCGACGGGAAGCTGAACCCGGACAAGGTCACCGAGAAGACCATCGGCAAGTACCTGTACCAGCCCGACATGCCGGACGTGGACCTGTTCCTGCGGCCGTCGGGGGAGCAGCGGACGTCGAACTTCCTGCTCTGGCAGTCGGCCTACGCCGAGATGGTCTACCAGGACACGCTCTTCCCCGACTTCGACCGCACCCACCTGTGGCGGGCGTGCCTCGAATTCGCGAAACGGGACCGCCGCTTCGGCGGGGCCGTCGACAAGGCTTCGGAAGGAACTCCATGACCCCCGCCGACGTACTTTTTCCCGCGGAGGCGGCATGAATACCGAGGCGGCGGACACAGCGGCCCTGCTCACCTCCGCGCGGGAAGCGCTCGAACGCTATCTCGAAGTCCACGTCGACGACGACGGCGCGCTGACCTTCTCGCACGCAGACGTCCCGTGCGTCATCCAGGCGACCCGGCTGGCCGAAGGGCTGACCGTGCTGAGCCTGACCTGCGTGGTGGCCTGGGATCTGCCGGACGACCCGGCGATCGCGGCCTCGGCGGCGGAACGCGCCGGACAGGGCCTGTTCGGGACGCTCGGGGTCGTGCGTTCGGAGAAGGGCATCGACATCACGCTGAGGTACGCGTTCCCGGCCGAGGGCATGGATCCCTCGCCGCTCGGAACGCTGCTCATGCTGGTCGTCTCGACCGCGTCGCAGCTGCGTTCGGACCTGCTGGGCACCGCTGGAGGGGAGTGACCGCCGGAACGCACGGTCACCTGGCATCATCGCGCGCATGGAAACCATTTCCAGAAGCGCCCCGGAGAAGAAGCCGGCCCGGCGGTTCAAGATCACCTCGATCGAGGTGCTCTGCGCGATCCTGCTGATCGCGATCCTCGGGCAGAGCTGGCTCCAGCAGGTGTTCGACGTGCCCGCGCTGCGGACCGGCTCGACCGTGTTCGTCGCCGTCTGCGTGCAGGCGCTGCCGTTCCTGGTGCTCGGGGTGCTGATCAGCGGCGCGATCGCGGCGTTCGTGCCCGCGCGGGTGCTGGAGAAGGTGCTCCCTCGCCGGGCCGGTGCGGCCGTCGGCGTCGCGGGGCTGGCCGGGGTCGCCCTGCCGGGTGTGAATGCGCGTCGGTGCCGGTCGCGCGGCGCCTGATCGGCCAGGGCGTCGCGCCCGCGGCCGCGCTGACCTTCCTGCTCGCCGCGCCCGCGGTGAACCCGGTGGTGCTGGTCGCGACGGCGGTGGCGTTCCCCGGGAACCCGGAAATGGTGTTCGCCCGCTTCGCCGGTTCGCTCGCCACCGCGATGGTGATGGGCTGGCTGTGGGCGAAGTGGGGCAAGCTCGACTGGATCGCGGAGCGGGCTTTGCGGCGGCTTCCGGAGGTTCAGCACGGTTCGCGCTGGAAGACCTTCGCCGAGACCGCGCGGGCGGATCTGGTCGAGGCCGGCGGTTTCCTGGTGCTCGGCGCGATGATCGCCGCCGCGATGAACGTGCTGGTGCCCGCCAAGTGGTTCGGAGTGCTGGGGGAGCAGATCGTGCTCGGGGTGCTGGTGATGGCCGTGCTCGCCGTCGTGCTGGCCCTGTGCAGTGAGGCCGACGCCTTCGTCGCCGCGTCGCTGACCGCGATGCCGCTGCTGCCGAAACTGGTGTTCCTGGTGGTCGGGCCCGCGATCGACGTGAAGCTGTTCGCCCTGCAGACCGGCACCTTTGGCAAGTCCTTCGCGCTCCGGTTCGCGCCGGTGACGTTCGTGGTCGCGCTGTCGTGCGCCGTCGTGTCGGGTGTGTTGATCCTCGGAGGTGGCGCGTGAAACGCGAGACCCAGAACATCCTGCTGATCCTGCTCGGCGGCGCGCTGCTGAAGATCACGATCAACGGCGACTACCTGCGCTACGTCAAACCCGCCCAGCAGCCGTGGATCATCGCGGGCGGCGCGGTGATGGTGGCGCTGGGCGCGGTCGCGATCGTCCGCGACCTGCTGGCCGCGCGGGCCGCCGCCGTCGTGTCCGGCGATGTCCACGCGCACGACCACAACACCCGCTCGGCCTGGCTGCTGATGGTGCCCGTGCTGGCCGTGTTCCTGGTCGCGCCGCCCGCGCTGGGCGCCGATTCGGTGACCCGCACCGAGGCCAGGGCGCCACAGAGCGCTTCGGCGAGCAACGCGGCCGCCTTCCCGCCCTTGCCCGCCGGGGACGTGGTCCCGCTGGAGGTCAACGAGTTCGTCAGCCGCGCGGGATGGGATTCCAGTGGCTCGTTGAACGGGCGCACGGTGCGGCTGTCCGGCTTCGTCGTGCACAACGAGGGCAACACGATGCTGGCGCGGATGGTCATCGGCTGCTGCGCGGCCGACGCCTTCCCGATCACCGTGCGGATGGTGGGCGACGGCGTGTCGGGCTTCGGGAACGACACCTGGCTGGAGGTCACCGGGACGGTCGTGCCGGGGACCGCGGTACGGGAGAACAGCTACATGCCGGATTTGACGCTCACCTCGGTGCGGCAGGTGCCGGCGCCGAAGGACCCTTACGAGTACTGAGCCGATGCTATGAAAGGTCCTTTCCTTGCAAAATTTGCCAGGAAAGGACCTTTCATAGCGCTCGTCAGTGGTTCGAGCAGGTCCCGACGATCTCCACGGTGTGGCTGATGTCGGAGAAGCCGTGCTCCGAAGCGATCTTCTCGGCCCACCGCTCCACCGCGGGGCCCTCGACCTCGACCGTGCTGCCGCAGAGACGGCACACCAGGTGATGGTGGTGGTGCGACGAGCAACGCCGGTAGATGGCCTCGCCGGTGTCCGTGCGCAGGACGTCGATCTCGCCGGCCTCGGACAGCGACTGCAGCGTCCGGTACACCGTGGTGAGCCCGATGCCGTCGCCGCGTTTGCGCAGCTCGTCGTGCAGTTCCTGGGCAGAACGGAAGTCGTCGATCTCCTTGAGCAGCTCGACCACGGCGGCCCGCTGTTTCGTCGACCGGCGTCCCGGCACCGGCGCGGAACTGTTGGCCGTCGTCGGACTCATGCTCACTTCCCCTCCTGAACGTGGGCTACGGCGTCCACCACGATATGCGCAAGGTGATCGTCGACCAGCCGGTACACCACCTCACGGCCGCGTCGCTCACCCTGTACGACACCCGCCGTCTTCAGCACCCGCAGGTGCTGGCTGATCAGCGGCTGCGCGACATCGAGTGTGTCCACCAGTTCGTGCACGCACCTGTCCGCGTTACGCAACTGCAGGACGATGGCGATGCGCACGGGCGCGGCGAGCGCCCTGAGCAGGTCGCCGGCGTCCGCGAGGACGGCGGGCGAGGCCGACGTCGCGGGTTCGGCGGGGGGACGGGCCGACGAATGCGGCCCGGGGTCCTCCGAGAGCCCGGGGGCGGCAGAGTCCGGGGTCACCGTAGCCATCGCCGCCTCCATGTCCATCATGATTTCCGAAGTCATTGCCAGTAACAGTCCTGCCCATCCTAGTGTTCCCGCCCCCGGTGGTCTGTTCGCCGACCGGGCGACCACTTGGCGGCGATGTTACTGCTCCATTCGGGTGACTTAGCAAAGAAATGACCATTCCACTTCGCATGTGGTCGCCAACGGTGCAAGGTTGTCGCGGAGCGTTTCGTCGCTTCTCGTACGCTGACGACCGCGCTCTGAGGGCCCGGAGAGGCAGTGGGGAGACATGACTCGTTTCGTGACGAAGCTGGCCGCCGCGACGGCGGCCGTCGCTTTGGCGTCGGTTCCGGGGCTCGCCTCGGCGCAGACGACGCAGGCCGTCGATGAGAAGACCGGCCCCGTGTCGTTCGCGAATGTGGCGTCGGTGCGCATCGGGAACCCGGGATCGCTGATCACCGAGACCCAGCGCTCGCCGCTGACGCCAGGCCAGTCGAAACTCTCCCCGGACCGCACCGTCGTCCCGCGTGACGACGGCGAGAAGAACACCTTCGGCGACAAATGGGCTGTCAACCTGGGCCGCTTCGGCGCCCAGAGCCCGTTCCCGCCCGGTATCGCCAGCCGCGACCACAACGTGCTCGCCGCGCTGCAGCAGACCACGGTCCCGACGGCGGTCGCGGAGAGCAACTACGCCCTGCTCGACAACGGGCGCGGAGGCGCGAAGCCCGCCGACAACACCGTACTGGTGCTTGAAGGCGCCAAGAGCGCCGTCGACTGCTCGTCGCCCAGCAAGGCGACGTCGTCGACGAGCGTGGGCAAGATCTGGGTGCGGGACGAAACCGGCGCGCTCAAGCCGTCCGGCGCTTCGGGCGTCGACGTCAAGGGGCTCAAGCTCGGCCCGCCGTCGGTCATCAAGAACGAGAACATCGGCAAGGACGAGACCACCTCCGACCTGACCGTGTCCCGCGTGACCGCCTTCGACCAGCTGATCCGGCAGGACGGCTGGCGCAACGGCGACGTGACCGCGGTGGCGGGCTGGAAGGTGGACATCGTCACGCACGTGCGCGACGACGCGGGCAAGGATCTGCGCGAGGCCCGCACGACGCTCGTGCTCGGCGGCGTGAGCTGCTCGATCCCGAAGAACTTCGTCGCGAAACCCGCCGGCGGTACCGGCCCGGGTGCGGCGCCCGAACAGCCCGCGGTGCCGGGGACGGTGCCCGCGGGCGGTATCCCGCCGCAGGCCGCCGACTCGACGCGGACCGTGGTCGGGCTGGGGCTGCTGGGTGGCGGCATCGTGATCGGCGCTGCGGCCATGCTGCTCCTCCGCCGTCGCAAACCCGTTCCGGTGCGGGAGAAGTAGCGGCCCCGTGCGGCCATGGCTGGCGGCACTGTCCGCCGTCGTCTCGGCGCTCGCCATCTCCGCGGGCGTGATCGTGCTGACCTGGATCCCGCCGGAACAGACGGTGTCGTTCGCGGAACCCGCGGTCCTGCCCGGTGAGGACGGCGCCCCCTTGGCGCTGCCCGCCGACAGTTCGAAACGCGGGCAGCGGCCCGGCACCATCCGCCTGCCCGAAGGCGGATCGGCGAGGCTCGTGCGCTCCGAGGTCAACTCCACCGGCGTCCTCCCGATCCCGCGCGGGCTCGGCGACGCGGCCTGGTGGGGCGCGCGGCTCGGTGCCGAAGCGGGTACGGCACTGATCTCCGGGCACGTCAACTGGGGCGGTGTCAAAGGGCCGTTCGACGAGTTGTGGCGGATGCACGAGGACCAGGAGGTGGCCGTCAGCGACGCGGCGGGCGGCATCTGGGTCTATCGCGTGCGGGAGGTCGTCACGGTGCACAAGAACGACCTGCCCGCGCAGGCGGCGAAGCTGTTCGCGCAGAGCGGGCCGCATCGGCTGGTCCTGGTCACCTGCGGTGGCGACTACCTGGGCGGGACCGACGGCTACCGGGACAACCGGGTGATCGTCGCGACCCCCGTTTCCGGCCCGCCCGCCTGACCCCGCGGAAGTCGGTGCAACCTCTCTCCGTTCGCGTCGCGTGTCTAGCGACACCGGCCGCTCCGGCGGCCAGACGCGAGCAAGGAGTAATACCCGATGGTGGGACAGTTCGACGACGGTACGGCGAGCGAGGAGCAGCCGAAGAAGCGCTCCAGCCTGGGGTTGATCCTCATCGGTGCCGCGATCTTCGTGGTGGCGGCCGTGGTCGCGGTGCTGGTTTTCACTGGAAAGAGTGATCCTGTCGTCGCGGCCGCGCAGGACCAGACGGCCACCTCGGCGGAGCAGACACCCCGACCGCCCGCCGACACGGGCCAGGCGCCCGGCACGGTCAAACTCCCCGGCGGCGGCACGGCGAAACTGATCCGCAAGGAACTGACCGCGGACGGGACCCTCCCCATCCCCGAGGGACTCGACGAAGCCACCTGGTGGGGCGCGAAACTGGGCGCCGACCAGGGCGCTTCCCTGCTTTCCGGGCATGTGAACTGGAAGGGTAAGAAGGGCCCGTTCGACGAATTGTGGCGGCTCAAGACCGGCCAGGAGGTCAACGTCGTCGACACCGACGGCGGCAAGTGGGTGTACAAGATCGGCGAGGTCGTCACCGTGCACAAGACGAAGCTCGCCGAACAGTCGGAGAAGCTGTTCGGGCCGGACGGGCCGCACCGGCTGGTGCTGGTCACGTGCGGTGGCGAGTACGTCGGCGGGACCGACGGTTACGAGGACAACCGCATCGTCACCGCCTCGTTGGTCAGCAGGCCCTGAGCGGTCCGACCTCGCCGGAGGTCGCGCGGGGACGGGCGGTTAGTCTTGTCCTTCTAGCCCATACCCGTCCCCGCATGCTTCGGAGCGTGGAGTGCCCGCCAACACCATTGAGACCGTCGTCAGCCTGTGCAAGCGTCGAGGCTTCGTTTTCCCGTGTGGAGAGATCTACGGCGGTACCAAGTCGGCGTGGGACTACGGGCCCCTCGGTGTCGAACTCAAGGACAACATCAAGCGCCAGTGGTGGAAGACCGTCGTGCAGAGCCGCGACGACGTCGTCGGCCTCGACTCGTCGGTGATCCTGCCCCGCCAGGTGTGGGTCGCGTCGGGTCACCTGGACGTGTTCACCGACCCGCTGATCGAGTGTCTCTCGTGCCACAAGCGGTTCCGCGCCGACCAGCTGGCCGAGGACTTCTCCGCCCGTTCGGGCAAGGAGGTGTCCGAGGACGACCTGTCCGAGGTGCCGTG
Organism: Amycolatopsis japonica; assembly: GCF_000732925.1. Lineage (NCBI taxonomy): Bacteria > Bacillati > Actinomycetota > Actinomycetes > Pseudonocardiales > Pseudonocardiaceae > Amycolatopsis > Amycolatopsis japonica. The sequence goes on along the minus strand of NZ_CP008953.1, from coordinate 6,181,772 downwards.
CCCGAACTGCGGTACCCGCGGGCAGTACACCGCGCCGCGTGACTTCAACATGATGCTCAAGACCTACCTCGGCCCGGTCGAGTCCGAGGAAGGCGTGCACTACCTCCGCCCGGAGACCGCGCAGGGCATCTTCATCAACTTCCTCAACGTGCAGACCGCGGCGCGCAAGAAGCCGCCGTTCGGCATCGGCCAGATCGGCAAGTCGTTCCGCAACGAGATCACGCCGGGCAACTTCATCTTCCGCACGCGCGAGTTCGAGCAGATGGAGATGGAGTTCTTCGTCGAGCCGGGCGAGGACGAGACCTGGCACCAGTACTGGATCGACGCGCGCACCGAGTGGTACAAGGACCTCGGCATCAAGGCGGACAACCTCCGCCTTTACGAGCACCCGAAGGAAAAGCTCTCCCACTACTCGAAGCGCACCGTCGACATCGAGTACCGCTTCGCGTTCAACGCGGGCCAGGAATGGGGCGAGCTCGAAGGCATCGCGAACCGCACCGACTTCGACCTCACGACGCACTCGAACCACTCCGGGGTGGACCTGTCGTTCTTCGACCAGGCCACGAAGCAGCGGTTCCGCCCGTTCGTCATCGAGCCCGCGGCCGGTGTCGGCCGGTCGATGATGGCGTTCCTCGTCGACGCGTACCACGAGGAAGAGGTGCCGAACGCCAAGGGCAGCACCGACACCCGCGCGGTGCTCAAGCTGGACTACCGGCTCGCGCCGTTCAAGGTCGCCGTCCTCCCGTTGTCCCGCAACGCCGATCTCACGCCGAAGGCGCGCGACGTCGCGGCGGCGCTGCGCAAGCACTGGAACGTCGACTTCGACGACGCCGGCGCGATCGGCCGCCGCTACCGGCGCCAGGACGAGATCGGGACGCCGTACTGCGTCACCGTCGACTTCGACTCGCTCAACGACCACGCGGTGACCGTGCGGGAGCGCGACACCATGGCGCAGGAGCGGGTCGCGATCGACAAGCTCGAGTCGTACCTGGCGGGCCGGCTGATCGGCGCCTGAGTTCCGCTTTCGGGAAGTACGTGAAGGCCCCCTTCATTGCGTCTAGCGCAGTGAAGGGGGCCTTCACGTACTCGCGCCGCCTGCCGGGCCAGTGTCATGAAAGGGTCGTTCAGGACGTTTCTTGTCCTGAACGACCCTTTCATGACACTGGAAGCGGGCGTGAGCGCGCGAGCTGGGCGAAGGGAGCTTTCCCCGCATCGGATGCGGTGACGGGCCCCTTCAGCCCGTGCGCACCGCCCTCGCCAACGCCATGAAAGGTCCTTTCCTTGCAAATTTTGCAAGGAAAGGACCTTTCATGGCATTCGGCAGCGGCTCACCCCTGACAACTGTCACCCTCAGGTCGTGACGCGCGGCCCACGTCCGCGGCCCCTTCTCGCGACAAGCTCTAAGCATGCGAGAACAAGACATCACCGCGGGGGCGGCGGTACGGCTTTCCGGGCTGCGTAAGCACTATGGCGACGTCCATGCCGTCGACGGCGTGGACCTGACGATCGCGCCGGGTGAGGTGGTCGCGCTCCTCGGCCCCAACGGCGCGGGCAAATCCACCACCGTCGACATGATCCTGGGCCTGAGCGTGCCCGACAGCGGCACCGTGACCGTGTTCGGCCGCGAGCCGGGGGACGCGGTCGGCGACGGGATGATCGGCGCGATGCTGCAGGGCGGCGCGCTCGTCGAAGATCTCACGGTCGCCGAGACCGTCGGCATGGTCGCGGCGTTGCACCGCAAGCCGATGCCGGTGCGGGACGCGCTGCGCCGCGCCGGGATCGAGGATCTCGCGAACCGGCGCTCCACCAGGCTTTCCGGCGGGCAGAAGCAGCGCGTGCGGTTCGCCGTCGCGCTCGTGAGCGATCCCGATCTGCTGATCCTCGACGAGCCGACCGCCGCGATGGACGTCGGCACGCGCCGCGAGTTCTGGAAGTCCATGTACGAGTACACGAACACCGGCCGCACGGTCCTGTTCGCCACCCACTATCTCGAAGAGGCCGAAGAATTCGCCGACCGTGTCGTGCTGATGCGGTCGGGGCGGATCGTCGCGGACGGTTCGGTCGCGCAGGTCCGTGCGCTGGCAGGGGGACGCACGATCCGCGCGGTGGTGCCCGCGGCGGCGGAGCCGGTGATCGCGGGGCTGCCCGCGGTCACCGGGCTCGAACTCCGCGGCGGCCGCGCCGCGATCTCCAGTTCCGATTCCGACGCCACGCTGCGCGCGTTGCTGGCCGAAATCCCCGAAGCGCACGACATCGAGATCGGCGCCGTCGGCCTCGAAGGCGCGTTCCTGTCCCTGACCACCGAAGCCACCGAGGAAACCGTCCGATGAACCCGACCTATCTCAAGACCGAGATCGTCCGCACCTTCCGTTCCACCCGGTTCGTGCTCTTCGCCGTCGCGTTCCCGGTGCTGATGTTCCTGTTGCAGGCCAACGTTTTCGCCTCAGGCCAAATGAACATCGCAGGCGTGATCATGGTGAACATGATGGCCTTCGGCACCTTCTCCGCCGCGATGACGAGCGGTGCGAAACTGGCCATCGAGCGGTCCACGGGCTGGCAGCGCCAGTTGCGGCTGACCCCGCTGACCGGCGCCGGTTATCTCGGCGGCAAGGCCCTCTCGGCGATGCTCGTCGCGCTTCCGTCGTTGCTCGTCGTCCCGCTGATCGGCGTCCTGTTCGAAGGAGTCCACCTCGACGCCGCCGGCTGGCTGCGGCTGGTGCTCGGCTGCTGGCTCGGCGCGATCCCGCTGGTGCTGCTCGGCCTGCTGCTGGGCCAGTTCGGCACGCCGGAGTCGATGCAGCCGCTGAACATGATCGTCATGATGGGCATGGGTTTCCTGGGCGGCCTGTGGATCCCGATCGACGGGATGCCGTCGTGGATGGCCGACGTCGCCCAGGTGACGCCGACGTACTGGCTGATCCAGCTGGTCCGTCCGGTGGTCACCGACCATCTCACGGTGAGTCTTCCGGTCGCGCTCGGCGTGCTGGCGGCGTGGACCGCGGTCCTCGGGGCGCTGGTGATCAGGCGTTACCGTAAGGACAGTGCGCGGGTCTGAGAGATGGGTGAACCGGTGAGCGACTACCCGGGCAAGGTCGAGACGGGCTTGAACAGCCGGGAGAACTGGTGGGCGGACATGCCGCCGCGAACCGGCCGGGGTCCCCGGCCGAGGCGGTGGGTGTTCTTCGGCCTCGCCTTCATCGTGCCCGGCTTCGTCCCCGCGGCGGTCGATCTGGCCACCGACGGGGCGACCGCGAAAGAGCTGGTGATCGCCGTTCTCCTGCTCTTCTACGGCTCCTGTTACGTGCTGTTCCCGCTCAGCCTGCGGCCCTCCCGGCGGAAGACGACCTACGTCTTCTCGGTGCTGATGCTGCTCATCGGTCTCGCGCTGGTGTTCCTGCACGACAACAACCCGTACATCCTGATCTACGCGACGGCGGTGCTGGCCTTCACGCTGCCGCCGGCGTGGTCGCTGATCCTCGACGGTGGCGCCCTGCTGGTGGTGCTGGCCGTCCATTTAGTGGTCGGGAAATACGACTTCGGCGATCTCATCGCGGTCATCTCGATCACGGCGGCGATGTTCTTCATGGCGAACCTGGTCCGCGCGGTGCGGAAACTGGAGGCGGCGAACCAGGAGATCGCCACGCTCGCGGTGGCGGGTGAACGCGAGCGCCTGGCGCGGGATCTGCACGACATCCTCGGCCACAGCCTCACCACCATCACGGTGAAGGCCGGGCTCGCCCGCCGGATCCTGGAGAGCGGCAAGGACGACTCCCGCGCCCTGCAGGAGATCCGCGAGGTCGAGAGCCTGACCCGCAGCGCGCTTTCGGACATCCGCGCCACGGTCTCCGAATATCGCGAGGTGTCGCTGTCGGCGGAGGTCGCCGGGGCGCGGGCGGCGTTGCGGGCGGCCGAGATCGACGCGGACCTGCCGCACGCGGTGGACAATGTAGCTCCCGCCTTGCAGCGCACTTTCGGTTACGTGCTGCGGGAAGCGGTCACCAACGTGCTCCGGCATTCCGGGGCGAAGCGGGTGAAGGTCCGTCTCGGCAAGACCTGGCTGGAAGTCGAGGACGACGGCGAAGGCGGCGAGGCGATGGCCGGCAACGGCCTGCGCGGCCTCACCGAACGGCTGGACGCGGTCGGCGGGACCTTGACCGCCACCACGCCACCTGGGGGAGGATGGCTCGTCCGGGCGGACGTACCCGAGTCCGCCCTGCGGAGCGACGTGGCTGCGCCGCTCTCCGAACCCACTGGAGGCTGCGCGTGATCCGGGTCCTGCTCGCCGACGACCAGGCGATGGTGCGCGGGGCGTTGGCCACCGTGCTCGGCCTCGAAGCCGACATCGAGGTGGTCGCCCAGGTCGGCTCGGGCGACGAAGTGCTTCAGCGGGCGAAGGAGACCGCCCCGGACGTCGCGCTGCTCGACGTCCAGATGCCGGGCAAGGACGGTCTCGAAGCCGCCGCCGAACTGCACGGCGCGCTCCCGTTGTGCCGGATCATCATCTGCACCACCTTCGGGCGGCCCGGCTACCTGTCGCGGGCGATGGCGGCGGGTGCCGCGGGATTCGTGGTCAAGGACGCTCCGCCGGAGCAGCTCGTCGACGCCGTCCGCAGGGTCCACGGCGGGCTCCGGGTGGTCGATCCCGCACTCGCCGCGGAATCGCTCGCCACCGGCGCGAGCCCGCTCACCGGACGCGAACACGACGTCCTCAAGGCAGCCAAGGACGGCAGCACGGTGGCCGACATCGCCCGCGCGCTGCACCTTTCCGAAGGCACCGTGCGCAACCATCTTTCGGCCGCGATGGGCAAGACCGGGGCGAGGACGAGGGCCGAGGCGGTGCGGCTCTCGGAAGAGCACGGCTGGCTCTGAGATCACCTCGCGGCTCTGCGAGAATCACCCCCGTGAGTACCGCCGAACGGACCAAGCCCACCCGCGCGAACTGGGTGCGCCGGACCTTGGCGGGGTTCCTGCTGATCGTCGTCGCGCTGATCGGCGGAACGGCGTTCCGGGTCTGGCAGGTGGCGCGGGAGGACGTGCGCGACCGCGCCGACGTCATCGTGGTGCTCGGCGCGGCCCAGTACAACGGCAGGCCGTCGGGGATCTTCGAGGCCCGGCTGGCCAAGGCGAAGACGCTGTACGACCAGGGCGTCGCCAAGGTCATCGTCACCGCGGGCGGCAAGAAGGCCGACGACAACTTCACCGAGGGGCAAGCGGGCGCGCAATGGCTGCGCAAACGGGGTGTGCCCGTGTCGGCGACGCTGCCGGTCGGCGAGGGCAGCGACACCCTGCGCAGCCTCCGCGCGGTCGCCGAACAGGTGCAGCAGCGGGGCTGGAAGACCGCCGTCCTGGTCAGCGACCCTTGGCACTCGTTCCGCGCGCGGGTGATGGCCGACGACCTCGGGCTCGACGCCTGGACGTCGCCCACGCACCGCGGCCCGATCGTGCAGACCCGCGAGACGCAGGCGCGCTACATCGTCCGCGAGACCGGCGCGCTGCTGTACTACCGCCTCACCAGGTTCCCTGCGGACGTCTGAACCCGATAAGTGTCGGTGATCGCGCATAAGCTTGGCTGGTGAGCGACACCTACACCGAGGCCGACAGGGCGCGTCTGCTGCCCGAGCGGCCCAAGGGCGCGGCGCTGGAGGGCGCGGAAGACGGGCGAAGCGCCTTCGCCCGTGATCGCGCACGCGTGCTGCACTCGGCGGCCCTGCGGCGGCTGGCAGGCAAGACCCAGGTGGTCGGCCCGGGTGAAGGTGCCGAGGTCAGCGGCGTACCGCGCACGCGGCTGACGCATTCGCTGGAGGTCGCCCAGATCGGCAGGGGCATCGCGGACGAGCTGGGCGCGGACCCGGATCTGGTGGACACCGCCGGCCTCGCGCACGACATCGGGCACCCGCCGTTCGGGCACAACGGCGAGCGCGCGCTGGACGAGGTCGCGCAGCCGTGCGGTGGTTTCGAGGGCAACGCGCAGACCTTGCGGATCCTGACCAGGCTGGAGCCCAAGGTCCTGCTCGAAGGCGGGGCCGCCGGCGGGCTGAACCTCACCCGCGCCTGTCTCGACGCCTCGACGAAGTACCCGTGGCTCCGTGAAGAAGGCAACCCGAAGTACGGCGTGTACGCCGACGACGCCGAGGTCTTCGCGTGGGTGCGGGCCGGTGCGCCGGAGCGCCGCACCAGTCTGGAAGCGCAGATCATGGACTGGTCCGACGACGTCGCATATTCCGTGCACGACGTCGAGGACGGGGTGCTCGCGGGCCGGATCTCGTTGCGGGTACTGGCCGACGCGGAGGAACGCGCGGCGGTGGCCGAGGCGGCGCGCAGGTTTTCGCATCAGTCCCAGTCCACTTTGGAAGGTGCGGCGAAGGAACTGCTCGACCTGCCCGTGGTCGCGGAACTCACCGAACCGGGGCTCGACGGCTCGCTCAAGGCGCAGGTCGCGTTGAAACGGCTGACGAGTGAGCTGGTCGGCCGGTTCGCGACGGCGGTGGTCGGCGCGACGAGGGAGGTGCACGGCGAAGGGCCGCTGAGCCGCTACGCCGCGCGCCTGGTCATCCCGGAGCAGGTCGCGGCCGAGGTCGCGTTGTTCAAGGCGCTCGCGCTGCGGTACGTGATGAGCGACAAACGGCGCCTCGCGATGCAGGACGGTCAGCGTCAGACGCTCGCCGAACTGGTCGGCGCGCTGTGCCGCCGCGCTCCGGACGCGCTCGACGGCGTGTTCCTGCCGGCCTGGGAGGCCGCCGCGGACGACGCGGCCCGCCTGCGCGTGGTCGTCGACCAGGTGGCGTCCCTCACGGACGCGCAGGCGTACGCGTGGCACGCCTGGCACACCGGCCGCCACGGCGGTGTCGCGTGACTGGATGGACGACACGCGTGATCAGCCGGACGCCACGCGTGATCAGCCGGACGGCTCGGGGATCGGCTCCGGCTATGCGTGTGTCGTCCGTCTGATCACACGCGCCGTCCCCTCACACACGCACGACCGCCGAACCGAAACGGCACCTACCTTCGGACAGGAGACGGACGGGCCCGTGCACGGTACGGTCTGCGGCATGGGAGCTGTCGAAAGCCACCTCCGGTTTGGTCTGGACCTCTATCGGGTGCTGGCGAGCCGCGTGGAGAACGCGTGCTTCTCGCCGTACTCGATCGCGAGCGCGCTCGGCCTGGTGACGCAGGCCGCCAAGGGGAAGACCAGAGAAGAACTGATCGCGCTGCTCGGCGACCCGGACGAGCTCGCCGACCTGCTGGGCAAGGCCTCGTCACTGCTCGAAGACGGTCCCGAACTCGCGGTCGCGAACACGCTCTGGGCCTGGGACGGGCTCCCGCTCGAAGACTCCTTCCGCGAGGAACTCGCCACCTGGCCGGGCGGGAAGGTCGAGAGCGCCCCGTTCGGCGACGATCCGGAGGCCGCGCGAGCGCTGATCAACGCCGACGTCGCGCGGGCCACCCGCGAGCTGATCCCCGAACTCCTGAAACCGGGGACCGTCGCACAGGACACCGTCGCCGCGATCGTCAACGCCCTGTATCTCAAAACCGCCTGGACCAATCCGTTCTCGCGTGACAACACCGCGCCCGCGGACTTCCACGCGCCGTCCGGCACCCGTACGGTGCCGACGATGTGGCTCGAAAAACAGCTCGACCACACCCACGAGGACGGCTGGCAGGTCGTCCGCCTCGGCGCCGAGGGCGGGGTGGAGGCGATCGTCCTGCTCCCCGACGGCGATCTCGACGACGCCGAACTCGACGCGGGGAAGCTGGCGCGGCTGCTGGAGAACACGCGGTCCAAGACGATCGCGCTGTCCCTGCCGAAACTCGACCTCGACGTCGACAGCCCGCTGACGGCGAAGCTCCAGGATCTCGGCGTGCGGACGATGTTCACCGCCGCCGCCGATCTCACCGGGCTCGCCGACGACGACCGGCTCGAAGTGTCCGAGGTGCTCCACCAGTCCGTGCTCCGCATCGACGAGCAGGGCCTCGAAGGCGCCGCCGCGACGGCGGTGCTGATGCGGCTGACGTCGCTCATCGTCGACGAACCCCTGGAAGTCGCCGTCGATCGGCCCTTCCTTCTGCTCGTGAGGCATGCCTCGACGGGTGTGATCTACTTTCTCGCCCGCGTAGTCGAGCCGTGAGGACGGTCAGTGAGCCTTTTCCAGGCTGAGGCGGCGAATGTGGATGCCGAGAAGGCTCCCACGAGACCCCGCCGGTTCGCCGCCGCCGACGCCGCCATCATGGGCGGCTTCCTGCTGTTCGCCTTCCTGCTCTACAACGGGCTCTGGCTCGACCTCAAGGAAGGCTATCTCTGGAACAGCGCGTCGGATCAGAACCTGTGGGAGTGGTTCTTCTCCGTCACCGCGGACAACGTGCTGCACCTGAGGAACCCGCTCAGTTCGCACTTCCAGAACCATCCGCTCGGCGTGAACCTGATGGCCAACACGGCCATGCTCGGCATCGGCATCCCGCTTTCACCGGTCACCCTCACCTTCGGACCGACGGTCACCTGGGCCATCGCGCTCACCGGCGGTCTCGCCGGCACGGCGGCCGCCTGGTACTGGGTCTTCTCGCGGCATCTGGTCACCCACCGGGTCGGCGCGGCCATCGGCGGCGCGTTCGTCGGCTTCGCCCCGCCGATGATCTCGCACGGCAACGCGCACCCGAACTTCGTCGCGTGGTTCGTCCTGCCGTTCATCGCGTTGAAGGTCTTCAAGATCGCGCGCGGCGAACGCCCGGTCCGCAACGGGATCTTCCTCGGTCTGCTGGCGGCGTACCAGATCTTCCTCGGCGAGGAACCGCTGCTGATCTTCGCGATGGCGTTCGCGATCTTCGCCATCGCCTACTTCGCGACGAACTACCGCGAGTTCCCGCCGATGGCGAAACCGCTGGGGATCGGTGTCGGTATCGGGGTGCTCGTGGCGCTCGTGCTGTGCGCTTTCCCCCTGTGGTGGCAGTTCTTCGGCCCGCAGAGCTATCAGGCGATCGAACACGGCCCGGTCGGGAACGACACGGCCGCGTTCACCCGGTTCGCGACGCAGTCCGTCGCCGGGCAGCCGCAGGCCGCCGCCGACGTGTCGATGAACCGCACCGAGGAGAACGCCTTCTTCGGCTGGCCGCTGATCGTGCTGATGGTGGTCATCACCGCGTGGCTGTGGCGAGAGGTGTTCGCGCGGGCGCTGGCGATCTCCATGTTCGTGATGGCCTGGCTTTCCCTTGGCGTGCAACTGATCGTGGTGCACGAGGAGACCGGGATCCCGGGGCCGTGGAAGCTGCTTTCGGAACTGCCGTTGTTCGAGTCGCTGCTGGAATCGCGGCTGGCGATGGGCTGCATCCCGCTCATCGGCGCCTTGCTCGCGCTGGCGACCGAACGCGTCTACACGGTCGCGTCGAAACTGCCCGAAGTGCCGGGGGAGCGGCGATTCCCGTTGCGGCTGGTGTGGATCGGCGTCGTCATCGCGGTCCTGCTGCCGATCGCGCCGACCCAGCTGATCGTCAAGGAACGGCCGCAGACACCCAGATTCCTCGCCGACGGCACCTGGCGGAGCTACGTCGCGCCCGGCGGGACCGTGGTGCCCGTGCCGTTGCCGAGTTCCGGCGAGTCCGAGCCGCTGCACTGGCAGATCGACGCGGGGCTCGGCTACTCGATGCCGGAGGGCTACTTCGTGGGCCCGAGCGGTCCCGACGACAAACGCGGCCGCTACGGCGCCATCCAGCGGCCGACGTCGATCATCTTCGACCAGATCAAGCAGACCGGCGTGCCCGCGACGATCACCGAGTCGCAGCGGGTGCAGGCGCTGGCGGATCTGCGGTACTGGAACGCCGACGTACTCGTGCTGATCCCACGCGAACACCAGGACGCTTTCCGGACCACAGTGGACCTTCTGCTGCGGAAGCCCGCCGAATTCGTCGACGGCGTCTGGGTGTGGGACGTCCGGACGATCACGCCCTGAGCCCGGCCCGGCTCGCGGACCACCGCGAGCCGGCGAACGGCTCGTCGGCGCGGTGTTCGTTGACCCGGACCGTGCCACAGACGAGCCGTGCCGCGACTTCGGCGGCGTGCTCCTCGTCCAAGCCCCACACCGATCCGCACAAGCCGGGCGCCGTGGCGTTCGCGAGCCCGACGGCTTCGTCCACTGTGGAGCATCGGACGACCGGAAGCACCGGCCCGAACTGCTCTTCGGTCACCACCCGCATCCCGTCGTGCGCCTCGGCGAGGATCGCCGGTGCGAAGAAGTACCCCGGCCCGTCGAGCGGTCCGCCGGTGACGATCCGCGCGCCACTCGCCCGCGCTTCGTCGGTGAGACCGGTGACGCGGTCGTGGCGCGGCCGGTTGTTCACCGGGCCGATCTGCGTTCCCGGCGTCCTTCCGTCGCCCACCACGACTTCCGTCGCCACGGCCGCCAGCGCCTCGACGACACCGTCGTAGACCGGCCCGACGGCGTAGATCCGTTCCACCGCCACGCCGATCTGCCCGCAGTTGGCGAAAGCGCTCCAGAAGAGCCGTTCCGCGATGGCGGCCGGATCGGTGCCGGGAAGGACGATCGCGGGATCGTTGCCGCCCAGTTCGAGCGCCAGCTGTCGCCATTCCGGCGTGGCCGCCATCCGCTTCCCGGTTTCGGCCGAGCCGGTGAAGGCGACCTGCCGGATCCCGGGATGGGCGATGAGGAGCTCGCCGAGGGGATCCTGGCCGGTGAGCACGGTCAGCACGCCCGGCGGCAGCACTTCCGCCAGCATCCGCCCTAGATGCAGTGTGGTGAGCGGTGTGCGCGGTGAAGGTTTGAGCACCACCGTGTTCCCCGCGGCGAACGCCGGTGCGAGCATCGCGACGGCCAGCTGCACGGGGAAGTTCCACGGCGTGAGAGCGGCGACCGGCCCGTCACCGGCGACCCGGGAGCCGGGCCGAACCCCGGCGAAGTACCGGAAGCGTGCCGCCGCCCCGGCGAACTCGGCCTCGGCTTCGCGAAGCGGTTTCCCTTGCTCCTCGGTGAGAACGGGGGCCAGCACGGGCGCGGCCTCCTCGACGACGACCGCGCACGACATCAAGGCCGCGCGCCGGTCCGTGGCGCGCCAGGCGGGGGAGGCGGCCGCCGCGGCGCGTACCGCTTTGTCGACCTCGGCGGGCCCGCAGTCGGGGACGTCCGTGATCCGTTGTCCGGTGGCGGGATCCTCGACGGCGAGCATGGTCCTCCTCGGTGGAAGGAAAGTGCCAGCTCACCAGCGTACCTTTGATGATCGACTGGCGGTTCCGGCGAAAAGGCTAAAAAGTGAGGGTGGCGCGCGTCACCGACGGTGCTGTCACGTCCGTGCGGGCCGCCTCGTCCAGTCGGTGAACGCACTCGCACGAGGAGGACACCATGCCGCGCATTCCCGCCGTGAAGACCGCCGAAGCCGGCTTCCTGCTGAAGCTGTTCTACAGGTTCGCCGGCAAGCGTTTCGGCGCCGTGCCCGAGCCGATGGCCGTCTACGCGCACCATCCCGCCCTGCTGCGGGCGAACGGCATGCACGAGATGATGGCCGAGAAGGCCAGCAAGACGCTGCCGTCGAACGTGCGCGAGCTGGCCGTGTACCGCGTCGCGACCCAGCTCGGCTGCTCGTGGTGCATCGACTTCGGGACCATGCTGCAACTGCACGAGGGGCTCGACATCGAACGGCTGAAGAACATCGACGACTACGCGAAGTCGCCCGCTTTCACCGACCAGGAACGGCTCGCGCTCGCGTACGCCGACGCGATGACCGCGAGCCCGGTGACCGCCACCGACGAGCAGGTCGCCGAACTGGAACGCGAATTCGGCCGCAAGGGCGTCATCGAGCTGACCTACCAGATCGGCCTCGAGAACATGCGCGCCCGGATGAACAGCGCGCTCGACATCACCGCGCAGGGCTTCACGTCGGGCGATGCCTGCAAGATCCCGCTCCCCTGAACCACCCGCGTTTAGTCCTCTGAATGCGCCCAGGCGCATTCAGAGGACTAAACGCGGTCAGAGGCCGACGCGGGTCCGCGCATCGGTGAGCTTGTCCGGGTTCGCCATGTCGTAGATCGCCACGATCTTCCCGTCGCGGATGGAGAACGCGTCGACGTGCTCGTCGAGCGCCCGGTACCGCTCGGAACCGGGCTGCGGCGGCAGGTAGACCCCGAGGTCGCCGTTGACCAGCGCGAACGTCGCCTGGTCCATCCCCGCCGGGTCGTACATCCGCATGAGACCCTGGAACAGCCGGGTGACCTTGTCGAACCCGGCGACCGTGTGCACCGCGGTGCGCGCCTTGCCGCCACCGTCGCCGACGAGGACGACGTCGGGATGCAGGACCTCCGCCACCGCCTGGATGTCCCCGGTCAGCATCGCCGCCATGAACTTCTCGATGATCTGCTGCTGCTCGGCGAGCGCCGTCCGCGGCGGCGGATCGGCGTCGGCGACCGCGCGGCGGCCGCGGGAACCGTGCTGGCGCGCGGCGTCCGTCGTGCAGCCCAGGATCTCGGCGATCTCGCCGAACGGCACCGAAAACGCGTCGTGCAGCACGAACGCGACACGCTGCTCCGGCGTCAGCCGGTCGAGGACCACCATCGCCGCCATGCGCATGCCGTCGTCGCGGACGGCGACGGCCAGCGGGTCCTCCGACGACGGGGTGCCCAGCGGGCCGAGGACCGGTTCGGGCAGCCATTCCCCGACGTACCGTTCACGGCGCACCACCGCGGACCGCAGCCGGTCGAGGCAGATCCGGCTGACGACGGTGGTCAGCCAGCCTTTGTGGTCTTCGATGGCCGCGCGGCGGCGTTCGTCCATGCCGCTCAGGCGCAGCCACGACTCCTGGACCGCGTCCTCGGCGTCGGACAGCGTGCCGGTGAGCCGGTAGGCGACCGACACCAGATGAGGCCGCAGCGCGGCGAAGTTCCCGGCGAGTTCGTCCAGGGCGGTGCTCATTCCCCGAGTGTGCCGCACACCGCTCCGGGAGCGGGAACTAGAGTGATGAGCGTGGCAGGACGGATTCGGGAGAGCGACATCGCGGAGGTGCGCGAGCGCAACCGGATCGACGAGGTCATCGGTGATTACGTGGCGCTGCGCAGCGCGGGCGGGGGCAGCCTGAAAGGGCTTTGCCCGTTCCACAACGAGAAGACCCCGTCGTTCAACGTGCGCCCCACCCACGGCACCTTCCACTGCTTCGGCTGTGGCGAAGGCGGTGACGTGATCAAGTTCATCCAGAAGATGGACCTGATCTCGTTCGTGGAGGCCGTCGAGCGGCTCGCGGATCGTGTGGGTTTCCGGCTGACCTACGAAGGCGGCGGCGGAAGCGTCCAGCGTGATCGCGGTACCCGCGCCCGGCTGATCGAGGCGCACCGCGCGGCCCAGGAGTTCTACGCCGAGCAGCTGCTCACCCCGGACGCGCGTGCGGCGCGGGACTTCCTGTCGGAACGGGGTTTCGACTCCGCCGCGGCGCAGACGTTCGGCTGCGGGTACGCGCCGGCGGGCTGGGACAAACTCACCAAACATCTGCTCAACCGCGGGTTCGAGGTCAAGGAACTGCTCACGGCCGGGCTGGCCAAGGAGGGGCAGCGCGGGCCGATGGACCGGTTCAACCGGCGGCTGCTGTGGCCCATCCGCGACGTCGGCAACGAGGTGGTCGGGTTCGGCGCGCGGCGCCTCTACGACGACGACCGTGTCTCGGCGAAGTACCTGAACACCGCGGAATCGCCGATCTACAAGAAGTCGCAGGTGATGTTCGGCCTCGACCTGGCGAAACGCGAGATCGCGAAGCGGCACCAGGTCGTCGTCGTCGAGGGCTACACCGACGTGATGGCGATGCACGCCGCCGGGGTCCCGACGGCCGTCGCGTCCTCGGGGACGGCGTTCGGCGAGGACCACATGAAGGTTCTTCGGCGGCTGATGATGGACGACGACGCCTTCCGCGGCGAAGTGATCTTCACCTTCGACGGTGACGAAGCCGGGCAGAAAGCGGCGTTGAAGGCCTTCGAGGGCGACCAGACCTTCGCCGGGCAGACCTACATCGCGGTCGCGCCCGACGGCATGGACCCGTGCGAACTGCGGCTCGCCAAGGGCGACACCGCGGTGCGGGACCTGGTCGCGCGGCGGATCCCGCTGTTCGAGTTCGCGATCAAGAGCATGCTCAAGGCCTTCGACCTCGACTCCGTCGACGGCCAGGTCGCGGCGCTGCAGAAGACCGTTCCGATGGTCGCGGGGATCAAGGACCGCGCCAGCCGCGACGGCTACGCGTCGAAACTCGCCTGGTGGGTCGGCTGGCAGGACGCGGCGCAGGTGGTGAACCGGGTGCGCGGCAGCGCCGGGGCGGCGGCGAAACGCTCCGCCACCGTCGAGGTCCGGCGCCCGGCCGCCGCGGCCACCGCGACCGCCACCGCCGAGGAGGACCTGCCCCGGCCCGCACCCGGCGATCCGCGGTTCATCGCGCAGCGCGAGGCGCTCAAGGCGGCACTGCAGCAGCCGATGATCGCCGGAGCCGAGTACGACGCGCTGCCCGAGGACGCGTTCACTCATCCGGTTTACGTCGCCATCCACAAGGCGCTGCTGTCCGCCGGGGGAGCGGGCTCCGGGCTGACCGGCCCCGCCCTGCTCGACGCGGCCGCGCCGCACTGCCCGCAGGGCACGGTGCGGCGCGTGCTCAGCGAGCTTTCGGTGGAACCGTTGCGCGCCAAGGGCGAGGTCGACTCGCGCTACATCTCCGCGCAGCTCGCGGCGGTGCAGGAAAGCCTGGTCGGCCGCCAGATCAACGAGATCAAGTCGAAACTCCAGCGGCTTTCCCCGGTCGAGGCGCCGGACGACTACCGCGCGCTGTTCGGCGACCTCGTCGCGCTCGAGCAGTACCGGAAGGCGCTGAAGGAACAGGCCATCGGCGGATTGGACTGAGCATGGGCTGGCTGCGTCACCTGCTGGGTGACCGTGTCCCGGCGGATTTCGACGGCACGCTGGCCGACGGCGAGCACGTCGTCGGGAGCGCGGCGGTCGAAGGCGGCGGATATCTGCTGGTCACGCCGTTGGGACTGTGGATCCCGGGGCCGCGCCGGGTCGGCTGGCATCTGGTCGGCAAGGCGGCGTGGTCCACCGGCGTGCTGACCCTGACCGAATCCGAAGAGACCGGCATGGCGGGGGACGCCGTGCTGCTGGCCGACAAGACGCCGGTCCGGTTCGAGCTCGCCCGGCCCGGCAAGGTCCCGATCCTCGTGCGACAGCGGGTGGACGGTTCGGTCCGAGGGCGGCACCGCAAGGACTTCGGGACCGGGGGAGCGTGGTTCGTCGAGCGCAAGGTCCCCGGCCAGGACGGCACGGTGCTGCAGGTACGGCCCGATCCGGGCACCGACGTCGACCTGGTCAAGGCGATCGCCGAGGAAGCGGCCAAGAAGCTGGCGAAGCCGAACGGCTAGCAGTACGCTCGTACTGTGTGGGATCCGGTCAAGTACCTCGACTACGCCGACCTGCGGGCACGGCCGTTCCATGACCTCGTCGGGCGGATACCGGCCGAGGCGCCCCGCCGCGTCGTCGACCTCGGCTGCGGGCCCGGAAACCTGACCGCCGGCCTGGCGGAACGCTGGCCGGACGCGATCATCGAAGCGAGCGACAGTTCACCCGAAATGGTCGAAGCCGCACGATCACGGGGTGTCGACGCGCGAGTGCTCGACGTCAACGACTGGGTGCCCGAACCGGACATCGACGTGGTCATCTCGAACGCCGTGCTCCAGTGGGTCCCGGAACATCGTGACCTGCTCCGCCGCTGGGTGGACCTCCTGCCGTCCGGGGCGACGCTCGCGTTCCAGGTCCCCGGCAACTTCGATGCCCCGTCGCACGCCCTGACCCGCGCCCTCGCGCGCACCGAAGAGTGGGCCACGCGCCTCGCCGACATCGGCCTGCGGGAGAACGATGCCGTCGAAAGCCCGCTCGGCTACGGGAACCTGCTCGCCGACGCTGGCTGCGCCGTCGATGCCTGGGAGACGACGTACCTGCAGCGGCTGGCCGGGGAAGACGCCGTACTCGAATGGATCACCGGCACCGCGCTGCTGCCGGTCAAGGAGGCCTTGCGCGGGGACGACTGGGACCGTTTCCGCGCGCAGCTCGCCCGCAAACTGGACGAGGCCTACCCGCCACGCCCCGACGGGACCACCTGGTTCGAGTTCCGGCGCGTCTTCGTGGTCGCCGTCGTGGGCTAAGGGCCCTTTCGCCACGTCAGACGCGGCGAAAGGCCCCTTCGGCCCAGGATCAGCGCTGAGGCCGCCCGAACCGCTCACCGACCTTGGCGCGAGCGACCCCGGCGGCGCCCTGCACCATGGGGTGGTCGGCGATCTTGCGGTAGGTCCGCACGATCTGCTCGTACCGCCCGCGGCCGGCCTTCGCGCCCAGCACGTAGCCCGCGGCCGCACCCAGCAGGAACATCTTCATCCGAGTCCACGCCTCCGTTCGATCTTGCTCCGGCTGTCATTGTCCCTCAAAACGCGAGCTTGACGAGGTGATGTCGAAAGTGGGGGGTGGGTGTGGGGCCGCCGGAGGGCATGGGCTAAAGTTCTCTCATCGGTCGGAGCGATCCGGCTGGTACGGAGCACAATCCCCTGTAGCTCAACTGGCAGAGCATTCGGCTGTTAACCGGAGGGTTCTTGGTTCGAGTCCAAGCGGGGGAGCACAAGGCCCAGGTCATCGACCTGGGCCTTCTTCGTGTCCGGGCTCTGGGGGCGATTTGGTGCGCTCTGGTCGGCGGTTCTCGGTAGATTCGGTGAATGTGGCTTCCGTTTGTGACTGCCGCGCTCGGCGCCTTCTTCGGTTCGGTCGGCGGTTTCACCTCGTCCCTCTATCTCGCGCGGCGGGCGGACCGGCAGAGCACCACGAACCACCTGATGACGGAGTTCCTGTCCGTCACGTTCCTGGCGCACCGGATCGCCCTCGAGCATCTCCGAGCTCGGATGTCGGACGGCGACGTCACCGCCGCACAGGTGGCAGGCGGTTTCTGGTACCCCGGCGACCGGGACTACTACCGCGGCGAGCTTGAAGGAGAACTCAACACCCATCAGCACCTGACCATGTACATCGGATTCCTCGTGCGCATGGCGGACGCGATCCAGCGGCGTCGTATCGACGTCGACGCGATTCGCGCCGGGATCGGCGCGCAGTTGCGCTGGTGTGACGCCCTCGTGCTGGAGGTGGCCACGCAAACCCTGCGGCAGGCGGCCGAGAACGACGCGCCCTTTCCGACGTGGGTGGCCGCCGCCAGGTTGGTACACGAAAAACTGGTCGAACAACTTCCAGACTGACGACGCTGACCGAGTGAACCACCGCTTCCCGTTTACCCTGTCGAAATTGTTGGTTCGCGACAAGCGAACAGTGACCTGCTCAGAGTGACGCACATGCGCGCCGTGCTGATGGCACTATCTGGCTATGGTTGCCATTCAGGTGGTGCGTGGCGATATCACCGAAGAGAATGTGGACGCTGTGGTGACCGCCGCCAACGAGTCGTTGCTCGGCGGCGGCGGAGTGGATGGGGCCGTCCATCGGGCGGCAGGACCTCGGCTGGCCGAGGCGGGTGCCGCCATCGGACCGTGCCCGCCCGGCGACGCGATGGCAACCCCGGCATTCGATCTCGACCCGCCTATTCGCCACGTCATCCATACCGTGGGCCGGTCTGGGAAGGCGGTGACCAAGGCGAGGCAGAGATCCTCGCCTCGTGCTACCGCCGGAGCGTCCAGGTCGCAGATGAGCTGGGTGCGCGCAGCATGGCCTTCCCCGCCATCGCCACCGGTGTTTACGGATATCCCGCCGACCAGGCGGCGCGCATCGCGGTCGCAACACTCAGATCCACGCGGACTCGCGTCGAGCGGATCCGGCTGGTCGCGTTCGACCAAGACAACAATGAGCACCTCGCTGCCGTATTGCGAGGACAATAGGCCACCGTTCTCGACATCCCTTTTGCGCTACAGGTCTAGCGACTTGAATCCAAGGATAATCCCTGTGGTCGCGTAATTATCGTCGATCTTGCGCTGTGCGGAATTGGTGAGAAAGATGCGGTGAATCCGCACTTTCCGCGCCACCTTGATCAAGTCTCATCATGAGGCGTCAGGCGGCGAAGACTGCCCGGACGACGGACTCGTCCCCGTCGATCTCGACCAGCCCGAGCGTGCGGGCGTTTTCGAGGGTGAGGGCGCCGGCGGCGAGCCCGAGGACGCAGGCGGGGACGGCGCGAACGGTGGCGTCGAGTTCGCGGCCGTCGTGCGGGTCGACCTCGAAGCCGGAGCGCGTCGCGCGGAGCTGGTAGGGCGGGCCGCCGATCTCGAGGCCGATCGTCACCGCGGCGCGGACCTTCACCCGGGCGGCGAGCAAGGCGGGAAGGGCGAGCGCGAGCCATTCCGGCCGGAACGAGTCGTCGCCGGGGCCGCGGGTCATCAACGGGGCGGACCAGCGGATCAGGCTCTCGATCGGCTCACGAAGTTCGGCGCCCCACGGCGTGAGGGCGTACTCGACCACGCTGCCCGTGCCGGCCAGCCGCCGCTCGACCACGCCCGAGGACTCCAGGTCGCGGAGCCGGTCGGCGAGGAGGTTGGTCGCGATGCCCGGCAGGCCGTCGAGCAGCTCGCGGTACCGGGCGGGGCCGATGAGGAGCTGCCGGACGATGAGCAGATTCCATCGATCGCCCACGACTTCGAGGGAACGGGCGAGCCCGCAGTACTGGCCGTAGCTCCGCATCGTGTCCCTCTGCTTGTTTTTCTCAAGTGTGCGTGACAAGCTCAAGTCTACCGGAGAGGGGTGGTCATGTCGGATGTCACCGCGAACGTGAGGCCCTCCTGGGTCGACGACGCCTTGTTCCCGTTCGAGAGCCGTTTCATCGACATCGACGGGAACACCGTCCATTACGTCGACGAGGGATCCGGCCCCACGCTTCTGTTCCTGCACGGCAACCCGACCTGGTCGTTCCTCTGGCGCGACGTGATTCGCGCGCTGCGTGAAGACTTCCGGTGCGTCGCCCTCGACTATCCGGGCTTCGGCCTGTCGACACCGAAGCCCGGATACCGTTACTGGCCCGAGGAGCACGCCGACGTGGTCACGGCGTTCGTCGACGCGCTCGGCCTCGAGGACGTCACTCTGGTCGGGCAGGACTGGGGCGGCCTGATCGGCCTGGCCACCGTGCAGCGGCGGACGGACGTGTTCACCCGGCTGGTGCTCGCCAACACCTGGGCCTGGCCGGTCAACGGCGTCTTCCACTTCGAGTACTTCGCCCGGATCTTCGGCGGCCCTCCTGGCCGTTTTCTGGCCAGGCGACTGAACTTCGTCGTCAACATGTTCGTCCCTTTGGGACATCGGCGACGCAAGCCGACCGCGCTCGAGATGGCGCATTACCGGCGGCCCATGGACATCCCTGAGCGACGCCGCGCCTCCGCCATGTTCCCCCATCGGGTCCTCGCCAGCCGGGCCTTCTTCGCCGAGATCGAGGCCGGGCTTCCGGGTATCGCCCACTTCCCGACGCTGATCGTGTGGGGCGACAAGGACATCGCATTCCGCCCCCAGGAACGCGAACGCCTCGAAGCCACCTTCATCGACCACACGACCGTGATCGTCGAAGGCGCCGGCACCTACGTTGAATCCGACGCGCCCGAGGAGTTCGTCAGCGCGTTCCGCGACTGGACGGTGGCTTCTTAGCCGCGGTCGTGGAGGGTGATCCGGTAGCCGTCGGGGTCGGCGAAGGTGAACGTCCGGCCGAAGGGGCCGTCGATCGGCGCGGAGACGATGGTGCGTCCGTCGGCGACGAGCGCGTCGTGAATCGCCTGGACGTCCGTGGCATGGAGCCAGATCGCGGCGCCGATGCCGGGCTGCGCGACGGATTCGAGGTCCGTGCCGGGAATGACCTCGCGGAGCGCGAAAGCGATCGGCTTCGTCTCGAAGACGACGGCGTGCGGAGGTCCGGCCGGTGAGCGGACCAGGCCGAGGTACTGCTCGTAGAAAGCCTGCGAAGCGTCGAGGTCACGCGCTTGCAGCGAGATGAAGTCCGGGCCGGTGGCGGGCATGGTCGTGCTCCTTTTCGTCGTGTCAGCATCCTGACATAGACGAGGGTATGTCAGGATGCTGACACGAGTCAAGGCGGGTTGACCTCTAGTCCGGTCGAGGTTCAAGGATGGGGACATGACTCTCGAAGCGGACGAAATGCTCCTGTTCCGGAACACCATGCGGATCACCGACGGCCACCTGGAGGAATTCACCGCCGCGGTCCGCGAAGCCATCGACTTCGTCGAGCGCAACGCGCCGCAGGTGATGGTGCAGACCTTCGTCGACGCCGATCGGATGCTGGCCTACAGCTACCAGATGTACGCGGACTCGGCCGCGGTTCTCGAGCACTGGCGGATTTCCGAGGACCAGATCAACGCCGTGTCGGCGCATTGCACCGTGGTGGACTTCCAGGTGCACGGCTCGCCGGACGAGCGGGTGCTCGCGGGAATGCGCGGCATGATCGACGACGGCACCGCCGTCGTCACGCCGCGCATCGCGGGTTTCGTGCGCGGCGCGGTCAGCCCTTGAAGTAGCCCTTGAACAGGATCTCGCTGATCTTGGTGGTGGTCTCCTGCCCGGTTTCGAAGCCGTTCTGGATGACCTTGGTGTTGTTCATCAACGCGAGGGTGTACCGCTCGTGCGGCCCGACGAAGCCGACCGAGTTCATGATCCAGGAGCCGTCGTCGTTGTCGTCGGACCAGCCGTCCTTGTTACCCGGGCGGGCGGCGGGCCCGGCGCCCCAGACACCCCACTGCTGGTTGACGTCGACGGTGCGCATCTCGTGGACGATGTAGTCGCGGTGATGGCGGGGGAGCTTCGTCAGGACGTGGTTGACCAGCCGGTCCAGGTCGTTCGCGGTGGTCAGGATCCAGCCCCAGTGATGCGGGTGCTGGTCGGTGAACCGCATGTCGGTCATCCCGTAGGACGGGAAGCGCTTGGCGAACTCGGCCTCTCCGCCGTAGCGGGTCCACAGGGTGTGAGCGGCGGCGTCGTCGCTGGAGTTGAGCATGCGGTGCATCAGGTCGCGGTCTTCCGCGGTCAGCTGGACGGCGCCGGAATCGTTGCGCAGCAACAGGTCGACGACCATCGCCAGCTTCGGCGTGGAGCAGGCCCAGATGAGGGTCCCGGCGTCCGCGCTGCGGTAGACGGCGCCGGTCCACCGGTCCCGCAGGACGATCCCGGTGTCGCCGGGCCTGCTGTCGGCGTAGGCCTGGGCGCGGATGATGCGGGCTTGGAGTTCCCGGTCGAAACGGGTCGTCGCGCCCGCGGGCGTGGCAGGTGTCAAGGCGAGTACCACCAGCATCGCGGTCAGGACGGCGGAAAGTCTCTTCATGCGTTCCCCAGGTTTTCGGTAGTGGTTCTTCCTGAGGGACAAGACGTTCGCGGGCGGCGGAGGTTGTCACGGCCAGGCGGATGGTCACAGCGGCGGGTCGAACTTGCCGCTGATCGTGTCCATCTTCGTGCCCACGGGCGGGAATTTCGTCAGGAAGTCGTCCTTCATCCGGAAATCGATGAACTTCTGCAGATCGGGTGTCAGGTTCTTGTACTCGGCGTTGAGCACGACATGGTCGCGGATGCCGCGCTCCTCCGGGTTGACGGCGTCCGGCCATTTGACCTTGTCGCTGGCGGTGACCGAGTAGTCCACCTCCAGGCCCTTGGCCTCTTGCCGGAACTGCGCCGGGGTCTTGTCGATGCCCAGCGCGTCCAGCTTTCGCTGCAGCTCCGGGTCCTTCATCCCGCCGACGGCTTCCTTCACCTGGCCGATCTTGATGTCGGCCTCCTTGAGCTTCCCCTCGAAGTTGCCCGACATCTGGGCGTTCGCCTTGCGGGACAGGGTGGTCATGTTGTCCGCGGTGCCGGAGCCGCCGAGCACCTGGTTCTGCAGGTGCCCCTTGATGAAGTAGC
Organism: Amycolatopsis japonica; assembly: GCF_000732925.1. Lineage (NCBI taxonomy): Bacteria > Bacillati > Actinomycetota > Actinomycetes > Pseudonocardiales > Pseudonocardiaceae > Amycolatopsis > Amycolatopsis japonica. Next base: position 6,159,897 of record NZ_CP008953.1, on the reverse strand, counting down.
CGTTGGGGTGGTCGGGTTTGTAGCCGATCTTGTCGTTGGGATCGGACGAACGCAGCTTGTCGAGCTCGGCCCGCAGGCGCGGATCGTAGTTCGAGTGGCCCTTGCCGTTCAGGCCGTCGACGTCGGTGAGGTGGTTGCCCGCGGGGTCGGTTCCGCCGGGGTACTCGCCCTTTCCGGAGCCGTCGAGCGTTCCCTTGCCCTCCTTGCCGCCGCCTTCCATCACCGTGCGGTCGGACTTGCCGTGCGACTTGTTGGCGTCGCCGGTGATCGGGGGTTCGTGCCTGCCCGTCTTGGGCTTCTTGGCGAAACCGGCGCCGCTGCCCGCGTTACCCGCTCCCGGGTTCTGGTTCGCCGCGGGCCGCTTGGCCGTTCTGCACGGGGCCGGGGCGTTGAAGGTCGCGTCGTCGTCGAGGTAGGCGTACGGGTCGTCGGCGTAGTTGGTCTGCTTGCCGGAGTTCCTGGTCAGGCCGAGGGGGTCGGCTTCGAGGAACGGATCGTCGACGTAGGTCTCCGGATTCGGCCCGGGGGTCAGGCCGAGCGGGTCCGGCGAGATGTAGCGCGCGTTGACCGGGTCGTAGTAACGGAAGAGGTTGAAGTACAGCCCCGTTTCCGCGTCGTGGAACTGGCCGGGGAACCGGAGCGGCGTTTCCGGGCGGGTGCCGGGGGCGACGAGGCCCCAGACGCTCGTCCGGACCAGGCTGACCCGGCCGTCCACCGGGCCGACCAGCTCCGTCGGGGTGCCGATCTCGTCGGTGATCACCGCGGCGACCTCGGTCCGCCCGTCGGGCAGGGTGCGCGCCTGCGCCACCACCCGGTCCCCGTACGGATGACGGATCCAGGTCAGGGTCTCCACCGGGGCACCGCCGAAGGTGTGCCGGGCTTCGACGAGATCGTTGCCGTCCCAGGTGAAATCGACCCGTTCGGCGACCGCGCCCGCGAAGTCCAGCCGCTCCTTGGCCACACGCCGGTCCAGCGCGTCGTAGCGGTAGCGCCACCGGGCGCCGTCCGGCGTGTGCACGGTGACCAGGTGGTCGTGCGCGTCCCAGCCGAACACCCAGGTCAGCTCGGTCCCGTCCGGCGCGGGCAGGGTCCGCCGGATCAGCCTGCCCTGCCCGTCGTGGACGTAACGCGCCACGCCCGGGCCGAGCGACGACGAGAGCAGATTGCCGAGCACGTCGTAGGCGTAGTGCTCGGCCGCGCCGTGATGGTGCGCCGCGGTGACCCGGCCCGTGTGGTCGTACTCGTAGCGCACTCCGCCCGCCGGGTCCTCCCGCGCGGCGACACTGCCGTCCGGCCGCCGGTGGTAGCGCTTGGTACCGGCCGGGGTGTGCTGCGCGACGAGCTTGCCCGCCGGGTCGAATTCCTGCCGCAGCAACGGGTTCACCCCGGCGGAGACGGCGACCGTGCGACCGGCGGCGTCTTCGCGCAGGGTCAGTTCGGTACCCGCGATCCGCAGCAGCTCCGCCCCGTCCTCGGTCTGTCCCCAATGGACGTCCACTCCGGACGGAGTGCGCATGGTCTTGGTGTCGGTGGAATAACCGACGGCGGTGTCCCCGGCCGTGCTCGTCTGGCGGACGACGCGTCCGGCCTCGTCGTGTTCCAGCTCCACGACACCGTCCGGGCCGGTGGCGCGCACGAGGCGTCCCACCGGGTCGTAGCGGTAGGTCTCGGTGCCCGACGGGCTGATCCGCTCGATCGGGTTGCCGAGCAGGTCGTACCGCCACTCGACGGTCTCACCGGCGGCGTTGACCCGCCGCACCCGCTGCCCGGCGGCGTCGTAATCGCACCGGGTGATCCGGCCCGCGAAATCCTGCTGCGTGAGCAGCCGTCCTTCGGCGTCGTAGGTGAAGTGCCAGGTCTGCCCGGTGGGGTTGGTCACCGCGACGAGCCGCAATTCCGTGTCATAGCGCCAAAGGGTGCGCGCGCCGCCGGGATCGATCGTGGCGGTGATCGTGCCCATCGGGCCGTTCTCGGTACGGGACGTCCTGCCGAGTTCGTCGACGCGGGCGGTTTCCCGGCTCTCGCCGTCGAAGGCCCACTGGCGGCGGGTCCCGTTCGCGGCGACGACCTCCCGCAGGGAACCTTCCACCGTCCACGCGTACGTGGTCCGGCCGCCGGCCTCCTCGACCGCGCGCGGCCGCCCGAAGAGATCGACCTCGAGCCGGGGCACCTCTTCACCCGGGGTGGGATCGTCGACGTAGGAGTCCTCGAGGTGCTGGTCCTCGGTGACGCCGAGCGGGTCCGTGTACGGATCCGGCACGTTCGGGGCCGTGTACCGCCGCCGGAACACCCGGTCGCCGTCGGCCACCTCGATCGCGAGTTCGGTGTGAGTCCATTCCGTGAGCACCACGCGCGAGCCGTCGGCGCGGAGCACCGAGCGGAGCCGCCCGGCCGCGTCGTGCTCGAACTCCGTCCGCCTGCCGAGCTGGTCGGTGCGGTTGAGCAGCACGTCGCGCGGACCGTACTCGCTCCGGATCACGCCGCCGAGCCGGTCGGTCAGCCCCGCGGTGTTCCCGTCCTCGTCGAACTCGTACACCGTGCGAAGGCCGAAGGAGTCGGTGACGGTGGTGGTCCGCTCGCCGTAGCCGAGCGAGGTGTCGAGGTAGCCCTGATCCCCGACGCCCCGGACACAGCGGCCGTGCTCGTCGTAGACATAGCGGTACCAGGCGCCGCTGTGGTCGGTCCAGCCGGTGATCCGGCCCTCGGCGTCGTGGCTGTAGCGGGCCGGAAGGGGCGAGGAATTCGTGCGGGCACTGAGATGTCCGCGCGTGTCGTAGTCGTAGCGGGCGACGGGGACTTCGGTGGCATCGCCCAGCGCGCGGATGGCGCGGATCCGGCCTTCGGAGACGTCGAAGGCGATCCAGGCGCCGCCGAAGTGCCTGAGCCTGGCAGGGGCGCCGTCGTCATCGTGCTCCAGCTCGACGTAGGCGTGCTCTTCGGTGCGGATCTCCCTGAGCAGGAACAGATCCGGGTCGCCTTCGGCCGGGACGAACCGGCGTTCGGTGCCGCGTCCCGGATCCGTCAGGAAGTACTCGGCGCCCTCGCCGCGCAGCCGGCGCGGCGGGCCGTGCACGGCGGTGGCCTCCGTTCCCGGCGCGGGCACCGGGAACCGCAGGATCATCGCGTCGGCGGAGTAGTAGGTGACCGTCCCGTTCGCGACGGTCAGCCGCTCGTCCACCAGCGACGCCCACGACGGGCCGAACCAGCGACCGCCCCGGTAGGACGAGACGTGGTTGCGGACCACGAGCTGGCCCAGCGGTCCCGGCACGACCAAATCGCTTTCGGTGACCAGCACGTCCCCGCTCTGGACGTCGATCGGGTCACCGCTGCCTTCCTTGCAGCCCGGTTCGTTGGTCTCGGTCCGATCCCGTTTGCCTCCACCGCCTTTCGCGCCGGAGGCGGTGGTCGAGCCGTCGCCGTGCGAACCGTCGATGCCACGCGAGTTGTCCGGCGGATCGTTCTTCGGCGGCGGGTCGTTCTTGGGCGGCGGGTCGTTCTTCGGCGGATCGTTCTTCGGGGAGGAGTGGTCACCCGACGGCGTGGTGGAGTCGTCGCCGCCCTTGTCCTTGTCCTTGGGTGGTCCCTTGGGCTTCGTGTCCAGGTCCTTCGGCTTGCCCGAGGGAGTGACCTTGCCGCCCTTGAGGTTCTTCAACGCCTTCGCCGCGTCGTCGAACAGGTCGCCGGCCTTCTTCAGCAGCGGGACCAGCGCCTTGAGCGCCTTCACCAGTTTGGTCGTCAGGTCGGTGATCTTCGCCGCCGTCTTCGCCACGGCGGCCACCACCTGCGGCACCACCCAGGTCAGCCCGATGCCGAGGGTGAACACCACCTGCAGCGCCCACGAGATCAGATGCCCGATCAGCTCGGCGATGATGTCGCGCACCAGGGTCCGCACCGCGGCGACGACCTCGCCCGCGGTCTTCACCCCGGACGACGCGCCTTCGGATCCCTTCTGCGCGGATTGGATGACGGTGGCGGTGTCGGTCGCCTGTTTGCGGTAGGCGTCCGCCGCCTCGCCCTTCCACGACTCGAGGTCCTTCTTGACCAGGACGGTCAGCTCCTCGCTGACCTCGCCCAGTTCCTTGGCCACGTTCGCCCACGTCTGCGCCTGCGCCTGAACCTCGTCGGCGTTGCCCGCCAACGCGTCCAGCGCGTCCTTGAGCGGGCCGACGTGCTCCATCAGCCACGACACCCCGGCCGCCAGGATCGCCCCGAACGGGTCCAGCGCCATCGACAGCGCGTCCAGCGCGGTCCCGACCGCGCCCATCGCGACGCCCGCCCAGTCCCCGGATTCGATCGCCGTCTTCAGCCCGTCCGCGGTCTCCAGCAACGAGACACCGGTGAACCACTTCGTCGAATCCTGAGTGGGCGCGATCAACGGATTGGACACGCGACTTGCCTCGCTTCAAGGTGATCGGGACGCCGGGGTGACAACCTTGTCATTCAATCATCCCGAGCACGGCCGGATCCGGCGCCCTGTGCCGGGATCGCCGGTGGGGCGGGGCAAGTCTGCCCGAATGGGCAAGCGGCTCGAACGTCCGAAAACCGCGTTGTGCGCTCAAAGGGACATTGGCGACATGGTGTCGGCCTTGCGCACCAGCGCCGCGCCGAGCGTGCGGGCGGTGCGGGCGACGGTTTCGGACAGCGCGGCGAGCGGTTGCCGCGGCGCGAGTACGGCCGCGATCGAACCGACCGCGCGGCCGGTCGGCAACCTGATGGCCGCTTCGATGGCGACGAGTTCGTGTTCCGCCTGCCAGACGGGGCAGAACCGGCCGATGCGCTGCGGCACGGTCGATCCAGGGCGGAAAAGGAGGTGATCCTCCGGCCGGGCGAGGCTGGCGGCGGCGATCAGGATATGCCCGTCGCAGGGCACGGCGAGCACCGAACTGGCTCGCGTCGTCGCGGTCAGGCGCCGCAGCTCGCCGCGGGCCAGTTCCAGCAGGCGCGGATAGGGTTGCCACGATTGGCCGAGCCGGAATGCCTGCGCCCCGACGCGATAGCGGTTTTCGCTGCGCTGGACAACCTCCAGCGCGGTCAATTGCTCGAGTAATCGATGTGCCGTCGCTTTCGGTATCGAGCACGAATTCGCCAGCTGGGTCAATCCCGCTTCACCTTGATGTCGTACCAAGGCATCCAATAGGGTGAAAGCGCCTTCGAGGACGCTTCTCGGTCTTCTCTTGGTCTCCATTGAAATCCCCTCGCGCGGTCCACTGGACGGAAACCTTGCTGACAAGGCCGACACGTCGATGTCAGGGTGGAACGGTCCCGGTGCGTATCTTCGGTCAAAAAACGCGAACTGGGAAGAGTGCATCCACCGAACGGAAAGAGGTTCGAGCAAAATGCGAAGATCCATTCGGCTGGGGACGGCGCTGGCGGGTCTGGTCGCCGGTCTTCTCGCGGCACCCGCGGCGGGCGCGGACGAGGGCGACGTCCGGATCGCCGCCTCGCCACCGTCGCAGAAGACCGCGGCGGACTTCGACGGCGACGGGTTCGCCGACAAGGCGGTTTGGCGCCCTGGCAACGGTGTCTGGTATGTCATCCGCAGCAGCAACGGCAGCGTGGTGACGCAGCAGTGGGGTGTCTCGGGTGACGTGCCGGTCGCCGCCGACTACGACGGCGACCATCGGGCCGACTTCGCCGTGTGGCGACCGGGCAACGGTATTTGGTACATCATCCAGAGCAGCAACGGCGCGGTGGTGACCCAGCAGTGGGGCGTGGCGGGCGACGTTCCGTTGACCGGCGATTTCAATGCCGACGGCCGCTCCGATTTCGCCGTCTGGCGGCCGGGTAATGGGACCTGGTACGTGCTGGGTATCGCCACCGTGCAATGGGGCGTTGCCGGTGACGTTCCGGTCGCGGACGATTTCGACGCGGACGGCCGGACCGACTTCACCGTTTGGCGGCCGAGCGACGGCGTCTGGTACGTACGGGGAATCGCGACCCAGCAATGGGGCACCGTGGGCGACATTCCGGTGGCGGGCGATTTCAACGCGGACGGCCGGGCCGATTTCGCCGTTTGGCGGCCGGGTAACGGCGTCTGGTACGTGCTCGGTATCGCCACCCAGCAATGGGGTGTGGCGGGCGACGTGCCCATGGGCGGCGATTTCGGCGGCGACCCGCGGGCGGACTTCGTGGTGTGGCGTCCGTCGAACGGGACCTGGTACGGCCTGAACCTGTTCACCACCCAATGGGGGACAGCGGGCGACATCCCGGTCTGAGCGGTGTGAACGTCAAGAGGCGACCCCCGCGTCGAGCAGGTCGGGCATGCCCCTCAGTTGCCTGCGCGACGTGATACCGAGCTTGCGGAAGATGTTGCGCAGATGGGCGTCCACCGTGCGGGGGCTGAGGAACAGGCGCGTGGCCACCTCCTTCGAGGTCGCGCCCGCGGCGACCTGGCGCGCGATATGCGTCTCCTGCATGGTCAGGTGGTCGTAGGAATGCCCGGTGCGGCTGCGGGCGACCTCCCCGGTCGCCCGCAGTTCGTCGGCGGCCCGCCGGGTGAACGCCTCCAGCCCGATGTCCGACAGCCGTTCGTGCGCGGTGCGCAGGTGTTCGCGTGCCTCGCGACGGCGGCCCTCTCGGCGGAGCCACTCGCCGTACCGCAGGCGCGCCCGCGCGAGATGGACCGAGAGCGGGCCGTTCTCCAGCTGCCCCAACGCTTCCAGGTGATCGGCCTCCGCGTCGCTGACCAAGGCCCGCGCGGCCGCCGCGATCCCGAGGGCGAACGCGGTTCCGGCGGGTTCCGTGCGTTCGGTCAAGGAGTCCAGCGCCGATCGGGCGACGGCGTGCTCGCCGCACCGGACCGCGGCCTCCACGAGCTCGGGCAGCGCGATGCCGGCGAGGAAGAGATCACCGCTCGCCACGGCACGCGTCGCCGCGTCCAGCGCGGCCGGGTATTCGGCGAGACCGTTGTACAGCACGGCCGTGGCCCAGTGGGCGTTCGCGGTCAGCTGGCCGTTGCCCCGCGTCGTCGCCTCGGCGAACAGGTCGAGCACTTCCTCGCGACGGCCGCGCAGGGCCGCCAGATGCACTCGCGGGTAGAGCTGCGGCGCGTCGCCGACGGCGTCCGCGATCGCCTCCTCTTCCGCGATCGCGGCCATCGCCCGGCCGAAGTTCCCGGTGAGCACCGCGTGCAGCGCCACCTGGGACAGGCCGAGCCGGATGGTCATCGGCGATCCGGTGTCGCGACCGGTCCGCACCAGCCAGCCGACGATCGTCGCGTGCAGCTCGATGTCCCACAGCTCGCCCGCGAGCACGGTGGCCAAGGCAGGGGTCCTGGTCCAGCCGGCGTCGTCGCCGGTGAGAACCCGGCGAAGCGCGGGTACGCCTGCGTGGTGTCCCTCGGTGGTCAGCCGCGAGAGCGCGTCGAGGAGGTCCGGCGGCCCCGGAGGCGCCGAGCGCGCCGCGTCGAGGACGCGGTCCAGCACTCCCGCGGCCCTGCCGACGACGAGCCCCATTTCCAGTGCCGCGACGAAGAACTCGCGTGATCGTTCCGGATCGACGGCGGCGAGCCGTTGTGCCGCCCGCAAAATGAGCGCCGGACCTCGGACGGCGCCCTCGGCGCCCTGGACGAACGCGATCCGCCCGCGCAGCAGGTCGACGGACGCGTGCTGCGGCACGTCCAAGGTCTCCGTGTCGACGCTGGCCAGCAGATCCGCCGCCGCCTCCGTCCCACCCGCTTCGAGCGTCGTCCGCGCGGCCGCGAGGGTGCGCTCGGTCTGCTTGGCGGGATCGAGCGAAAGCGCCGCCGCCCGTTCGAGGAACGCGGCGGCGGCCGCCACACCACCGCGCGCCTGCGCCCGCGACGCCGACAGCTCCAGCTCCGCCGCGACCTCCTCGTCCGGTCCGGTGGTGGCCTGCGCACGATGCCAGGCCCGCCGGTCCCCGGCGGTTTCCGCGTCGGTGACCTCGGCCAGCGCCCGATGCGCGGCATGGCGCTGCTCCGGCTCGGCCGCCCGGTACGCGGCGGACCGCGCCAGCGGATGGCAGAAGCGCGCCCGTGTGTCGAACCGGATCAGCCCGGACGCCTCGGCGGCGGCGCTCGCGGCGGGCACTTCGATGTCCAGCCGCCGCGCGGCCGCCCACAGCAGACCGGGATCGCCGGTGGGATCGGCACTCGCGAGGATCAGCAGCCTTCGCGCGTCCACGGTCAGCTCCGCCATCCTGGCCAGGAAACTGCGTTCGATCCGGCTCGCGACCGGCGACGGCTCCGGCAGCGCGAAGCCACCCGCTTTCGGCAGTTCGATCAGGGCGAGCGGGTTGCCACGTGCCTCGGCGAGCAGCCGGTCGCGGACCCGCTCGTCCAGCGTCACGGTCTTCTCCCCGGCCAGCAAGGCGCGCGCGTGCGCGTCGGTCAGGCCGCCGACCGTCAGCCCGGGCAGTTCGTCCAGGCCGCGGATCGGATCCCGGTCGCGGGCGGCGAACACCATCGCGATCGGCTCGGCCGCGATCCGCCTCGCCAGGAACGTCAACGCCCTCGCCGACGCGGTGTCCAGCCAATGCGCGTCGTCGACCAGGCACAGCATCGGACGCGTCCCGGCGGCGGTCGACAGCAGTTCGAGCGCGGCGAGGCCGACCCGGAACGGATCCGGCGCGCCGTCGGCCAGCCCGAAGGCGACGAGGAGGGACTCGCGGTACGGCGCCGACAGCGTGTCGAGATGCGCCAACGCCGGAACGCACAGCTGATGCAGAGCCGCGAACGGCAGTTCGCCCTCGAACTCCGACCCGGACGCGCGGATGAGCTGGAATTCCCCGGCCGTCGCCTGCCCGAGGTGGTCGAGCAGCGCGCTCTTGCCGATGCCGGGCTCACCACGGAGGACGAGCACCCCGCCTTCGCCCCGGCCTGCCGCTCGGACCAGGGCGAGGAGGCGATCGATCTCGTCACGCCTGCCGACGAGCGGACGGGAGGACGTCGTAGGCATGCTCCGAACCCTAGCGATGCGAACTAGGTGATTGTCGCCGACGCGAGCGGAGGCGGGTCCGCGCGATCGTTGCGGCATGACAGTACGAGAGACGAAACGGATCTCGCGCGGGGTGGCGATGGCCGGCCTGGCGAGCGCCATGTTCCTGGTCATCCTCGATGCCGCGATGGTCAACCTGGCCGGATCCAGGATCCGGCAGGGCTTGGGGCTCAGCCCCGCCGAGCTCACCGTGGTCGTGGACAGCTACCTGGTGACCTTCGCCGGTCTGCTGCTGCTCGGCGGCCGTCTCGCCGACGTGCTCGGGGCCAGGAAGGTGTTCCTGGCCGGGATGGCGGGCTATCTCGCTGCGACGGCCTTCTGCGCGCTGGCCACCGGCGGCGGGATGCTGATCGCCGGGCGGATCGGGCAGGGGATCGGGGCCGCGGTCCTGATGCCCGCCGCGCTTTCGCTCGTGCTCGGCCTCTACCCGTCGCCCGCGGAACGCACCCGGGCGATGGGGATCTGGGGCGCGGTCGCGGGGGCGGGCAGCCTCGTCGGTGTCTTCCTCGGCGGCTCGCTGACCGAACTGCTCGGCTGGCAGGCGGTGTTCGTGACGCCGGTGCCGTTCGGTGTCCTCGGCGCGTTCGTCGTGTGGCGCGCGGTGGCGCCGGTGCCCGGCAGGCCGGGCCGGTTCGACGCGCTGGGCGCCGTCACGATCACCATCGGGATCTCCGGGCTCGCGCTGGGCATGGTCTCCGCCTCGGACGCCGGCTGGACCGCGCCCGGCACGGTCGTCGGGCTCGCCGCGGGTCTCGTTTCGCTGGCGGCGTTCGTGGTCGTCGAGCGGCGTTCCGCGCGGCCACTTGTCCCGCTGGGGGTGTTCCGCCGGAAGCCGGTGGTCACCGCGAATCTGGTGATGGTGCTGATCGGCGGCACTCTGACGAGCCTGTTCTTCTTCCTGCCCCAGTACCAGCAGGACGTGCTCGGGATGAGCCCGCTGGCGACCGGCATGACCCAGCTCCCGCTCGCCGTCATGATCATCGTCGGCAGTGTCCTCGCACCGATACTGGCGAAACGCGTCGGGCCCGGCCGCGCGCTGCCGACCGCCCTCACCGTCCTGCTCGCCGGTTTCCTGTGGCTGGCCTGGGATCCGACGACCAGTGGCTTCTCGGTCAGTCTGCTGGGCGCGTTCCTCCTGATCGGTACCGGACTCGGGCTGGGCGCCGTCAACGCCACCGCGATGGCGGTCCGCGACAGCGCGGACGGCGAGGCGGGGCTGCTCAGCGGCCTGGTCAACGCCGCGCAGCAACTGGGCGGCGCCGTCGGCCTCGCCGCGCTCGCCGGAATCGCCATCGGCGCCGCCGGAACACACGGCGACATCGCGTTCACGACCGCTTTCCTCGGCGAGGCAGCCTTCGTCGTCATCGCCCTCGCGGTGTCGCTCGCCTCCGCCGAACGTTGATCTCGACTAGAAAGGACACTCCACAATGGACACAGTGTTGGTGACCGGCGCGACCGGAACCATCGGATCCGCCTTGATCCCCGCCCTTCGAGCTCGCGGAGTCGCCGTCCGGGCCATGACCCGGGACCCGGGCCGCTCGATTCCCGGCGCCGAAACCGTCGTCGCCGATCTGGGTGATCCGGAATCCGTCGCCGCGGCACTGAAAGGCGTCGACGCGGCCTTCCTCAACAGCCCGTCCGCGGCCGACGCCGCCGCACACCAGATCCGGTTCGCCGACCTGGCCCGGGACGCCGGCGTGAACCGGCTCGTGCTGCTCTCGCAGTACGCGGCGAACGCCGACTCGCCGGTACGATTCCTGCGCTGGCACGCCGAAGTCGAGGAACACGTCCGAAACCTCGGGATCGCCCACACCGTCCTGCGCCCCAACCTGTACCTGCAGGCGCTGCTCGCCTTCTCCCGCACCATCGCGCAGGGCTTCATCGCCGCGCCCATCGGCGACGCCGCCGTCAGCGCGATCGACACCAGGGACATCGCGGACGCCGCGGCGGTCGTGCTGACCGATCCGGGACACACCGGCCGGACGTACACGCTGACCGGCCCGCGCGCCGTGACCCACACCGAGATCGCCCACGCACTTTCCGCGGTTCTGGGCCGGAGCGTCGTCTTCCACGACACGTCCGCCGATCAGTTCGCCGCCGCGCTGAGCGGCCTGCTCCCGCCGTGGCAGCTCGACGGCCTCATCGAGGACTACGCCCATTACGCCCGAGGCGAAGCCGCCGAAGTGCACACGTCCGTCGCCGACCTGACCGGACACCCCGCGCGTGACGTCACCGATTTCGCCCGCGACCACGCCGCCGCCTTCGAGGCCGCCCGATGATCTACCACTGCATCCGGTTCACGCTCAAGCCCGGAGTCTCCGAAGAGGAAAAAGCGGCGGGTCTCGCGCAAATGGGCGAACACATCAACGCGATTCCCGCGATCAAAGCACGCGTCGTCGGTCCCGATTTCGGCGGTGAATTCGACTACGGCGCCGTCACCGTGCTCGAAGACATCGAGGGGTACGAGCAGTACATGAATCACCCGGCGCATCTCGCGATGGACCGGGCGGGGTTGCCGCTGATCGACCGGTTCGTGTCTTACGACGTCACCGACGATCCGGATCCGGAGATCGGCGCGAAGATCGCCGACGTGCATCGGCGACGGTTCGAGGAAGTGCCGGATGTGGCGGAGTTGGTTGCGGGGCTTGGGGAGTACACCGGTAGTGCGGCGCCTGGGAGTTGAGGGGTTCTCGCGGCCTGGTGCAGGAGGCTTGCGTCGCCGAATATCGGCGACGCAAGGAAGCGGCCGTCGATGCGCGGGAGTCCTCTTCGCATTTAGTCGACTAAATGCGAGTCGCTCAGGGTAATGCGGCGTTGGCGACTGTTTCACTCTTCAGTGTTGTCGATGCGAGTTGGCTGGTTGCTTAAAATTACGAACACGTGTTCGATTTCTTCGGGTATTATGGAGGGGTGTCCGAGACCTTCTTCCCCGAGTTGCCGCAGGAGCTGTGGCGCGCTGGCAAGCTGGAGCTTGCCCATGGCGTGCAGCAGTCGCTGCAGGTGATCCGGATCGCGACCGCCTGTCTGGGCCGGTTTCTGGCGGAGATCGAGTCTCGGGGCGCCAAAGACTTGTATGGGCATGGGAGTACGGCGAGCTGGTTCGCGGAGATCGCGGGGTTGTCGCGGGGTGAGGCGGGTCCGATCGTGAAGCGTGCGATCGCCTTGAACCCCACTCGGGCCCTGGACGGCACCGAAGTTCCACCTCTCGCTCCCGCGACCGCTGCGGTCGCCGCTCAGGGACTGGTCGGGGATGAGCGGATTGACCAGATCCTGGAGATCCTGAGAAACCTTCCCTCCGACATTTCGGCTGAGGAGCGGGCGGGTGCGGAGCAGATCCTCGCCAATCTTGCCCCGAGCGCCGGTCCCCGGCAGCTCGCCAAGGCTGAAGCGAACCTGCAGGGCTTGCTCAACCCCGACGGCAAGGAACCCAAAGACCCCGAACCCAAGGAACCACGGCGGGAAATCACCCTAGAGCGGCGCAAAGACGGCTTTTGGAAGCTCACCGGCCTTCTCGATGACGAGACCGGGGCCCGGACCGCGGCCGCCCTGGAAGCACACGCCCAGCCGCGGCCGGTGGATGAGTTCGGGCAGGCGGATCTGCGGATGAAGTGCGAGCGCCTGGGAGATGCCTGGGCCGAGCTCCTCGATCTGGCCATCGCGTGCCCCGATCAGCCGGGGACCAGCGGTTACCGGACTTTGGTGCATGTCACCATCGGGCTGGAGGAACTCAAATCGGGTCTCGGCACCGCTTGCCTCGACTTCGTGGGGACGATGACGGCACGGGAAGCCCGGCTCGCCGCCTGCGATTGCCTGATGGTGCCGGTCGTGATGGGTGCCTCGGGCGAGCCGCTGGATATGGGGCGGCTGAGACGGTTCGTCACCCCAGGTCAGCGACGTGCGTTGAACATCCGAGACGGTGGCTGCGCCTTCCCGGGCTGTCATCGGAAACCGAAGAATTGCCACGCCCATCACATTGAGCACTGGGCAGACGGCGGGCCGACGGATCTCCGGAATCTGGTCCTATTGTGTGGTTTCCATCATCGGCTGATTCACCACGGTGACTGGGAGGTACGCATGGCGGCCGACGGGTTACCGGAGTTCATCCCACCCCAATACCGAGACCCGCTCCGACAACCCCGACGCAACACCCTTCATCACGTCTGAACCCCAGGAGCCCGCCAGCCATCCAGGCGACGGGCCCCTCGGCATGCCCGGCGCCGGTGACTGAGCCTTTTCAACCTCACTCTGAACAGGAGTGCTCATGGCGTTCCGGGACGATGCTCTGAGCGGAGCAGACCGTAGACGAGTACATCGACATACTCGCCGTGGTAGAAGGATCTGCCGTGCATGACCCCTTCCCGGCGGAACCCCAGGCGTTCGAGGGCTTTCTGCTCGCCGAGGTTACCGCCATTGGTGAGGGCTTCGATTCTGTTCGCAGTCGTGCGGCCGAACAGGTAGTCCACGAGCAGCCTCTGTGCCACCGTGCCCACCCCCTGTCCACGATGCTCGGGTAGCACCCCCACACCGATCTCGTAGGTGACGCCCGAAGGGAAGCCGCGGGGCTTCCAACTGACGATGCCGATGACCGTGTCGTCGGCCCGCGCGATCGCGACCGCCGCGGACTCGGCGGAGATGTACCCGTCGCTCTCCCAGCGCTTGCGGCGTGCTCTCGGATCACCGAATCCGGGCCACTCGAACTCGCCGAGCGCATCGGGATCCGTGCAGAGACGGTCGAGAAAGGCGAGGTCGGCCTCGGTGAACGCCCTCAAGTGGACTTTGTCCGGGCGGTTCGCTGGAGTCATGAAGGCCAGTATCGCGCTCGGAACATCATCTGTCAGGCAGTGAGAATCCGCGAAGCAGTCGACCTGACATCCGCTGCCGGGCTGACCCCGAAACCAGCAGAAATCCCCACCCGGTTCTGCCGGAAAACCTGCCTGGTCCCCGCCCCGCACACCGGCCTACGTTTATGCTGGCCGTTCAGCGGCGACGCGGACCCGATGGCCCCGGACACGGCCATCGGGCTCCGAGCCGGAACCAACGATCCGGCCACGGCGTGCCAAACCTCACGGGACCCCGCCGAGCCGATCACCGAGACCACGAGCACGTTCCCGGTCCGCGCGTGCCGACGCCGGATCGCCCCTCTCGTCGGCCAGAGCCGCTCGTTCGCCGAGTGTGTCGATCTGGGCCTGTGTCAGCCCGATGCGTTCGTAGAGTTCCTCGGCCTCGGACAGGCGGCGGTGCGCGTTCGCGTGGTCGCCCTGACGGCGCAGGAACCGTCCCGTCTCCTGCAGCGCGCGAGCCTGGCCCATGGCGGCTCCGTGCCGTCGGAACAGGGCGAGCGCCGTTTCGCCTTGGGTGAGCGCCCGATCGGGCGCGTCGAGCGCGGCCAGGTTCTGCGCCGAACGCAGCAGCACGTACGCGTAGTTGGTGTCGTCCACCGGGGTCCGCGTGCCGCCGTGCTCCTGCGCGAAGTAGCGGACGCAGGCGTCGAACTCCTGGGCGGCGTCGGCGAACCGGCCGTTCCGGTACCAGTACGAAGCCCGCATCGTCCGCGCCACGTGGACTCCGAGCGGGTAGCCGGCCTCCTCGAACAGACGCGCCGCCTCGTCGAAGAGCTTCGGTGACGTCGTGGCGTCGGCGTCGCGGGCATGGGCGCTCGTCAGGTATACCCGCGCCCAGCCCTGTTCGCGCCGGTCGCCCGCCTCCACTGCGGCGTCCCACGCCAGCCGGGCCATCCGGATCGACTCTTCCGCGCGGTCGTGCAGCGAAGCCTGCACCCAGGACAGATAGTTCCGGTGCACCGCCTCGTCCCGTTTACTGCCGAGCGCGATGGCCGAGTTCACCGCGAGCCCGAACACGTCGTACCAGACGCTCGCGGTCCCGCCGATCTCCGAATACCAGTGCATCGACTCGGCGAGGTCGAGGACCGGCCGATGGTCACCGCGTGCGGCGACGGTTTTGACCGCGGCGAGCCAGTTCTTCAGCTCGACTTCGAGCCATCTGCCCGCGCCGGTGTGGTCACCGAACGACGGCGTGGCGACCGGGAGCGGGCTGACCCCGTCGGTCGGGTGGAAGTAGCGGCCCGCCGCCGTCGCGGTGCGCACCAGCCAGTCGCTCAGCCGCTTTTCCGCCGAGGCGACGACTTCGGGGGATTCCTCCCGGGCGAGCCGTTCGGTCGCGAAGACCCGCAGGAGGTCGTGGAACTGGTATCGCCCGTTCTCCTGAGACGTCTGCAGCAGGCTCGCGTCGGCCAGTTCCTCCAGGAAGACGGCGGCGTCGTCCTCGTCGGAGGCTTCGACGAGCGTCATCGCGGCGCCCACCGGGAAATCCGCGGCCGGGACGAGCGACAGCCGCCGGAACATCATGGCGGCGTTCGGGCTGAGCTGGCGGTACGACAGTTCGAACACGCTGCGCACGCAGAGATCGCCCGCTGTCAGAGTGGTCAGCCGCCGGCCGCGCAGTTGGTCCACCAGACGCGACAGCGGCCACGTCGGACGGCTCGCCAGCCGGTTGCCCGCGATCCGCAGCGCCAGCGGCAGCCTGCCGCACAATTCGACCAGTTCGAGTGCCGCTTGCCGTTCACGCGCGACGCGGTCCGCCCCGATGACGGCCGACAGCAGGGCGACCGCGTCGTGCTCGCCGAAGACGTCGAGGGGGAGCCTGCTCGCGCATTCCAGCCCCACCAGCATCTGACGTCCGGTGACCAGGGTGAGACATCGCGGTCCGCCGACCAGCAGCGGGCGGACCTGGGCTTCGTCGGCCGCGTCGTCCAAGACGATCAGGACGGCCCGATCCCGCAGGAGCGACCGGCACAGGCCCGCGCGGTCTTCCGGATCGGCGGGGATGCGCACGGCGTCGACACCCAGCGAACGCAGGATCAGGTGCAGCACGTCCGCCGGGTTCGCCGGTTCGGCGGACATGCCGCGCAGCTTCAGGAAAAGCCTGCCGTCGGGGAACTCCTCGGCGAGGTTGTGCGCCACGCGGACCGCGAGGGTGGTCTTGCCGGTCCCGGGCGGTCCGCTCAGGATCGCGACCCGTCCCGCCCGGCGTCGTCCGTCGCACAGATCCGCGGAAAGGGCACGCAACGCGTCGAGATCGCTCTCGCGTCCGGTGAGGTCGTCGACGTCCGCCGGGAGGACGCCGATCAGGTGGGTCTTGGGGATGCCGGGGGAGGGGGCCCGGCCCCGCCTCGCGGCCTTCTGCAGGCCGGTCAGCTCTTCGTCGGTCAAGGACAGCGGCGCGGCGAGTGCTTCGATCGTCCGGCGTTGCGGGCTTTTCGCGATCCCCCGCTCCATGTCGCTGATGGCGCGGACGCTCACCCCGGATCCCTCGGCGAGCTCCTCCTGTGTGAGGTCGGCGCGGACGCGGTAACCCTTCAGCAGCACGCGGAAACTCGTGGCTGCCCGGCCCGGGGCGGCGTTCGTCATGATCGGATTATCCCGCCCCGACCTGCGGGCTCAACTTGACTTTTGTCTCACGGGTAGCGGGCCGTGATCGCCGCCGCCCTGTCCCGCAAGGAATCGCGTAACCAAGGCGGGGCAAGGGCTTCCGCGTCCGCGGCGAGGTTCCACAGCGCCCATTCGGCGTGCCGCGCGTCCTGGAACGTCACCTCCAGCCGCAGCCTGCCGTCCTCGTCGGTTTCCTCCGCGAGGACCGCCAGCGCGGTGCCCACCAGCTGGTCCCGCCGTGCCGGATCCACCCGCAGCTCGACCGCGACCTGGTCCCCGCCGGTCCGGAACCTCGTGCTGCGTTCCTGCCAGGTCCGGTCCAGATCGACGCGCTCCGGTCGCTCCGCGGGTTCGGGGAGTTCTTCGGCGGCCCGCAGCCGGGACAGCCGGTAAGTACGGTCCTCGCCTGCTCTCGTGGCCAGCAGATAACCCTGATCCCGGACGGTGACCAGGCCGATCGGATCCACCGTGCGCCAGCGAGCCGCCTGACCCGAGGCCGCGTAGTGGATGCGCAGCTTGTGCCCGGAGAACACCGCGCGCCGGACCTCGGCGACGATGGCGTCGGACACCTCCTCGCCGGCCACCCGGCGCGAGAGGAGATCGGTCTCCGGGTCGATGAGCAGGCGCCGGGCCGCGCCCGCCGCGGTGTCCCGCTGGCCCTCCGGCAGCGCGTCGATCACCTTGAGCATGGCCGACGCGAGCGCGGAACCGAGGCCGAACGCCTGCGCGCCACGCCGCGACCCGGCGATCAGCAGCGCGAGCGCCTCGTCGTGGTTCAGCCCGGTGAGTTCCGTCTGGAAACCGGGCAGCAGCGCGAAACCGCCGTGCCTGCCGCGTTCGGCGTACACCGGGACACCCGCCGCCGACAACGCCTCGATGTCGCGCAGCACGGTGCGGGTGGAGACCTCCAGCTCGCGGGCGAGCGTGGTCGCGGACAGCCTGCCCCGGTGCCGCAACAGCAACACCAGGGAGACCAGCCGGTCGGCGCGCATGCGAAAACCCTAGCGGAATACACGACACAGGATGTCGTGTATTCGCTGCGAAGCTCATCCCCATGACAAGCAGGACTGCGGCCACCGAGCCGAACGATCTGGGCAGATTCTTCATCGAACGAGGCAACGCGGGCGATGTCGACGGGCTGGTGGCGTTGTACGAACCGGACGCGGTGCTGGCGTTCCCGCCGGGCAACGTCGCGACCGGCCACGCGGAGATCCGCAAGGTGTACGAGGAGTTCGTCGCGGCCGCGCCGGAACTCCTGCCGGGCAGGCAGCACCCGGCGCTGGTGAGCGGGGACCTCGCGCTCACCGCGTCCACGCTGACCACCGGTGAGATGACCGTCGAGGTCGCCCGCCGTCAGCCGGACGGCTCCTGGCTGTGGGCGCTGGACCAGCCGGTGTTCGTGCCGTGACGCCGGCGGCTCGCCGGTGACGGGCCCCGTCACCGGCGAGCCGGGTGCGGCGTCAGACCGTGCAGTTCCTGGCCGTGCCGGTGTTCACCTTGGCGCCGGTGAACTCCTCGATGATCGCGATGTTCTCGGGGGCGTAGTTCTTGGCGACGATCTTGGCCACGTCCGCACTGCCGAGTCTGGCGGCATGGGGCGCGGATTGATCCAGCCAGTAGGCCGTCCGAAGGAACTCGATGAGCACGAATTCGCGTAATTCGGGCTGTGCCTTGATCTTGGCCCAGTAATCGGGATGCTTCGTCTTGGCGACGCGCAGGTACAGCTGGAGGTAGCGCATGTTCGTGGCCGCGATGTCGCGGGAATTGCTCGCGCCCACTCCTTGGATGTACTCGGCGACGACGGTCGCCGCGGGCAATCCCATGAGCCCGGCGTTGAGTTCCGCGATGACACCTTGGATCCGGTAGGACCCCTGCTGCTGGTCGCGCAGGTAGATGTCGTCCATCGACCGCGTGAGATCGTCCGTGATCAGCGGGAGTATTTCGCGGCGCGGGAATCCGCCGTGGATCGGGACCTTCATCGCCTTGCGGGAAGCGTCGATCCAGGCGGAGACATAGACGTCCCAAGAGGTTCTCGAAGGATCCAGATCCCACATGTGGGTCTCTTCGTGGATCGCCACCATCAGGGACTCGGCGAGCGCGTTGAAACTGGTCTTGTTCACGAACTGGCTGAAGTACTTGTCCTTGGCCTGGGCGATCGCGAGGCCTTCGCCGCTGGGCCAGCGCCGCTTGTACACGGCCTGGATCGTCTGAAGCCACTTCGTGGACTGGAAACCGGCCTTTATGTCACTTACATCGGCTTTCGGCTGGACGGGTTCTTCATAACAGAAGGGGGCCGCCGTCTCTTGCGCGGCGGCGGACACGGGGAATGGGGAGAGGGACAGGACGAGGCACGCGGTCAGCACGGTAATGCGATTTCGGCGCATGAATTCCTCGGTTCACGGTAGGGTTTTCCGTGGTCGGACGGAAGTGTCCCCTATCGATCACCGTAACTTCAATGATCCGGCCCGTACTGCGGCTGGACAGGCTAGGAATTATGGCGGCGAACGGGCTATTCCGCGGCCAGCCGGGATCGGCGCATGCTGTAACCGAAGTAGATCAGCAGGCCGAGCGCCATCCAACCGGCGAAGACGATCCAGGTGGCGCCGTCGAGGCTGAGCATCATGTAGCCGCAGCACAGCACCCCGAGGATCGGCGTGACGGGGGAGAACGGCACCCGGAACGAGCGCGGTGCCTCCGGCTGTCGCCGTCGCAGCAGCAGGACGGCGACGTTCACCAGCCCGAAGGCGAAGAGCGTGCCGATGCTGGTGGCGTCGGCCAGCTTCCCGAGCGGGATGAACGCGGCCAGCGCCGCGACGAAACCGGAGACCACGAGGGTGTTGATCCGGGGCGTGCCGCTTTTGGGATCCACTTTGGACAGCGCGGCGGGCACCAGGCCGTCACGCGACATGGAGAACAGGATGCGCGTCTGTCCGTAGAGGACGGTCAGCACCACACTGGAGATCGCCACGATCGCGCCGACCGCGAGCAGCCCGGCCCACAACGGGTTGTCCGCCACGACGCCGAGCACATGCGAGAGCGCGGCCTCCTGGCCGTCGAACTCCTGCCACGGCAACGCGCCGACCGCGGCCACGGCGACCAGGCAGTACAGCACGGTGACGATGGCGAGCGAGAGCAGGATCGCCCGAGGCAGGTCGCGCTGCGGGTTCTTCGCCTCCTCGCCCGCCGTGGACGCGGCGTCGAAACCGATGTAGGAGAAGAAGAGTTTCGCGGCGCCCGCGCTCAGCCCGGCCAGGCCGAGCGGCAGGAACGGGGTGAAGTTCGCCGCCCGCACCGCCGAGAACGCGATCGCGCAGAACAGCACCAGCGTGCCGACCTTGATCACGACCATGATCGCGTTGGCCCGCGCGCTCTCCTTCGCACCCGACAACAACAGGAACATGGCGAGCAGCACGACGACGATGGCCGGGACGTTGACGATCCCGCCCGACCCCGGCGGCTGGCTCAACGCGTCGGGGATGGCGAAACCGAACGTCAGGCGCAGCAGTTCGTTGAGGTACTGCCCCCAGCCGACGGCGACCGACGCCACCGAGACGCCGTACTCGAGCACCAGACACCAGCCGCAGACCCAAGCGACCAGTTCGCCGAGCGTGGCGTACGCGTAGGAGTAGGACGAACCGGACACCGGGATCATCCCGGCCAGCTCGGCGTAGGAGAGCGCCGAGAACAGCGCGGTGACACCGGCCAGCACGAACGACAGCACGACCGCGGGGCCCGCGACGGGAACCGCTTCACCGAGTACGACGAAGATCCCGCTGCCCAGCGTCGCGCCGATGCTGAGCATGGTCAGCTGCCCGAGGCCGAGGGAACGCTTCAGCGTGCCGTGATCACCCTCGGTGATCAGGTCGGCGACCGGTTTACGCCGCACCGCCGCGGCTCGCAAATTCATGACGACGACCGTATCTGCCGCCTCGGAAGCCCCCGGGCCCGGCTATCGCCCGTCGAGCTGCCGGTCGTGCACCCTGCGCCAGACCAGCAAGGACACCACCGCGCCGCACAGGCAGAGGAACATGTCCCACTGGGTGTCCCAGACATCCCCTTGGGTGCCCAGGAAGTCGTCCGCGCCCGAACCGGCGAGGAGTGCGCTGGACCACTCCACGAATTCGAAGCCGGCGGCGATCGACAGGCAGACACAGACGGTCAGGAACGCGACCCAGCCGCCGGGGCGCAGTGGCGTCCGTCGCAGCAGCACCTCGCGGACGGCGACCGCGGGGACGAAACCCTGGACGAAGTGGGCGAACCGGTCGTAGTTGTTCCGCTGAGTGCCCATCCAGGCCTGGAACCACTCTCCGGCCGGCGTCTCGGCGTAGGTGTACTGACCGCCGTAACACAGCACGAACGCGTGCAGCACCAGCAGCCAGCACAGCAAACGGGTCAAGGGAAAGCGTTTGCGCAGTGCCACCACCAGCGGCAACCCGATCAGCACCCAGACGACTTCCAACAGCCACGTGCCGGGGGATTTCGCCTGGACGCCGGTCGCCACGAGTGCCGCGAGCACCGCGCCTGCCAGCAGGGTCCCTTCCGTCCGGCCGACACCGCGCACCATGGAAGGGACCCTACTTCGACCGACTCCGGCCCGCTCAGTTCAGCTTGCGCATGTCGGCGGGCAGACCGCCGCCGGCGTAGACGTCCTCGGTGAGCTTCGCCAGCGCGGTGAGCGCGACGTTCTGGCTGAACGGCCCGTAGGACACGCGGGAGACGCCGAGCTTCTGCGCGGTGGCCAGCGGGATCGAACCCGGGACGCCGATCAGGTTCACCTTGCGCTCGCCCAGCGCCTCGACCAGCCTGCCGACCTGGCTCTCGTCGAGCTTGCCGGGCACGAAGACGTTCGACGCGCCCGCGTCCAGATACGCGCGGCCACGGGCGATCGCGTCGGCAAGCACCTCCTCGGGGTCACGGTCGCCCGCCCGGAGGAAGGCGTCGGTGCGGGCGTTGAGGACGAAGTCGACCCCGGCGGACTGGGCGGCGGCGACCGCGGCCTCGACGGCCTTGACGGACTCGGCCAGCGGTTTCATCTGGTCTTCGAGGTTGCAGCCGACCGCGCCGACCTCGATCGCGCGGGCGACCGTGCCGCCCGGGTCGCCGTAACCCGCTTCCAGGTCGGCGGTGACCGGCAGATCGCCCGCCACCCGGACGACCAGGGCGACCTCGGAGATCATCTCGTCGCGGGGGATCACCTCGCCGTCGGGATAGCCGCGGGCGGCGGCGATACCGTGGCTCGGCGTGGCGAGCGCCTGTGTACCGGGGGTTTCGGCGACGACCTTCGCGGTGATCGCGTCCCAGACGTTGACGACGAGCAGCAGTTCGGGGGCGGCGTGCAACTCCTGCAGCCGCGTGGCCTTCTCGGCGGTGGAAACCATGCCTCCAATCTAGAGGTTGCACCCGGATCACGACGAGGAGATGAGTGCGCCAAACCTGTTACGCCCTGGGCCGAGGTCGCGACTGGTAGGCGAAGCACGTTCGAGGGAGGCCCCGTGGAGCTGACGATCAACGCCGCCGGCGACGAACAAGCGCTGACCGAGTTCTACAGCTGGCTCCGCGACGACGTCGACGTGGCGCGGTCCGCGACGATCAACCTCGCGGGGTCGCGGGACACGGGGGAGATGGGGGTCTTCGAGGTCATCTGCATGTCCATCGGATCCCTGACCGGATTGGCGAACCTGGGCATCGCTTGGGGAAACTTTCTTCGCTCCCGCAAGGAAACACCGCCGTTCACCATCACGATCGAGGGTGAGTTGACCGCGGAACAGCGGGCCATGCTCCGGAACCTGGATCTGCCATTCAACCGGCCGGGAGATGGCGAGTGACGGTGCACCAGGCGCAGCTTCCCGATCCGCGAAAGTCGAGGGCCGTCCTGGTCGGTGTCTCGGAGTACACGACACTCGAAGGTCTGCCTGGCGTCGAGAACAACATCGCGACGTTGCACGAGGCTATGACCGACCCGGAATTGTGGGGACTGCCTGCGGAGCATTGTGTCGCCCTGCTCAATCCAGCGTCTCCCGACGAGGTGCTTGATGTCGTCCACCAGGCCGCTTCGGAAGCCACTGACGCGTTGCTGTTCTACTACGCGGGACACGGCTTGCTGGACAACAGGCTCGAGTTGTACCTGGCGTTGCCGGGAGCCGACAACGATCGGCTGTACCGGGCGGTGCGTTACGACGACATCCGCCGCGAAGTTGTCGGGACCGCGTTGTCCTGTTACGGCAAAGTCGTGCTGCTCGACTGCTGTTACAGCGGCCGAGCCCTTCAAGGAGGCATGGGCGGTTCGGTAGACGATCTGGCGGATCAGGCCAGAGTGGACGGCACCTACCTGATGACCGCAACAGCCGAGACACGCAAGGCACTGGCGCCGCCAGGTGAGCGTTACACCGCGTTCACCGGCGCGCTCGTCGACAAGCTGACGCGTGGGCTGCCCGACGGTCCCGCCCTTCTCGACATGGAAACACTCTTCCATCACATGAAGGCGGATCTGCAAGCCCGGCACTTCCCCGTGCCGCAGCAACGCAGCCGCAACGACGGCAGAGCGATCGCGCTCGTGCGTAATCGGTGGGGCATCGGCCAGCGCGCGCCGGTGGAACGGCCGCGGGTCGAGCAGCGGGTGCTTCCGCAGATGCCGAAGGGTTTCGAAGCCTCGTTGAGGCACCGCCCTGTCGACATGTACGCCGTGGTACAGGAATTGCGAGCGCGCCGGCAGGACGAACTCGCTCAGCAGGTCCTTGCCGCTTGCGCCGCGACGCGGCCGGATCAAGAGGTCGCGGCGATCGTCGGGTTGCTTCGTCGCTCAGGAGCGACCACTGATGTGGTGAACGTGCTCGCGACGGCCGGGCGGCGCGAGCCCGATGACGTTCTGCGGATCGTGAACGCCTTGCACGACACAGATCTACCGAGCGAGGCGAGCCTTCTGATCCGCGAGGCCGGACACGGTGCGGTCGGTGACGCGGCCGCTTTGGCGCATCTGCTGCAGGAACACGGTCGCGCGGGAGACCTCGTGGAGCTGCTTGACGCGGCACTCGACTCCGCACAGGCCTCTTCGTCTTTGATCGATCTGGTCAACGCACTTTGGGTCGCCGGACTTCGCGATGAGGTCGACAGCTTGATCGAACGCACCGTGACCAAGCTGCCCGCGTCGGCGGTACTCGCGCTGGCCGACGAGCTGCGGTCAGTGGGCCGGGAAGAGACGGCTTTCGGTTTGTACGCGGCTTCCGCGGAAGCGGTGGCGTCGCGGCCACCCGAGGTCGCGGCCCAACTCTGCCACGCGATGATCGAGGCGGGCCGGACGGCTGATGGTGACCGGCTGGCGCAAGCGATCATCGACAGGACAACGGTGAGCCGGGAGGTTCTCGAGGTCGCACTCGCCTTCTGGAGTGTCGGTCAGGAAGGCCTCGCTGAACGCGTCTTGAGCCGAGCGGCTGAAGTCTTGTCGAACGCCGATGTGATCACTCTCGTGGCCGAGTTGAGGGCACGTGAACTCGACGACGCGGCACACCGATTCTGCTTGCGGGGGATGGTGAGCAGGTCCGCTCGATCCATTCAGGAGATCATCGCGGCGCTTCGTGACGAGGGCTGGCCGGTCCTCGCGAAGGAATTGCTGGAAGGGACGGCGGCTCAGGCGCCGCCGCGTACGGTCGTCGACCTTCTCAGGCTGTGTTCAACGGGCGACCGGCAGCGAGTCCTGCGTGTGTCGAGCGAACGTGAGCAGCATGATGTGGCGCAGTTGATGAAGATACTGGCGGCTGTGCATCCGGCCATCGCGAGGGAGTTCGCAGACCGGGTCATGACGAAGTTCACGACGGGGAACGAGATGGTTCCGGTCATCTTCCAAGGTCTCGATGAACAGGCCAAGGAGCAGATGCTTGCGAGTATCGTCGAAACGGGCGACGGCCCGGGACTCGTGACCTTGCTGAACGGGCTGTCCGCGGCGGACGCGAAGCATCTGATGTTCTTGACCGTCCGATCCGGCCCCGCCAAATTCTTGTCAGTCGAGTGCGAAATGGCTGAAAACCCCTCCAGATCGCGAGAATCGACGCTCGGCCTTCTTTTGGGGCAGCCGGTGACCAGGCTGGCGGAACTCATCAAGGGACTCTTACCCGCCTCTAACGGAAAGTACTATGTCGACGCCCTTCTGTCGGAGGTCGCGGAACCCGGTCGTGGATTTCCGGCCATTGCGCAAGAGGTGACCTTCCTCTTCGACGAGGACGAAGAGATGGTTGGAAGGCTTTTGCTGCACAAGGCATTGGCCGGGCGATCCGCGAACGATCTCGCGAGCTTCGTCCACGCGCTCCGCATCGAGGGGCGTCCCGTGGTGCTTGCGGCTGTAGCGGCGTGGGTGAAGGAGACCTACGACAGGGTCGGGGCGACCGATGGAATTCTGCGGCAGATCGGGCTCGCCGAATATGCCAGCCGTCGTTCCCTCTTCGGAAAACGTGGTAAGGACTGACGGCTCAAGCCCCGCTTCCCAGCCACCGCAACGTTTCCAGCGCCACGGCGACGTCCACCGCGTTCTCCGCCAACGGCCGGGGGAGCAGTTCGTCGGCCCGCGCCAGCCGCCGGACGACGGTGTTGCGGTGCGTGTAGAGCCGTTCCGCGGTCCGCGTCGTGTTGCCCAATTCGTGCACGTAGGTCCGCACGGTCTCCCGGGTCTCGGCGTCGGCGTGCCGGAGTTCGCCGAGGGTGTCCGCGATGAACTCGCCCGCCTGCGCCGGATCACCGGTGAGCAGCACGAGCAGCTGGATGTCCTGGTACCGCGCGATCTGCTGCGGCGAGGTGAGCCGGGCGAGCATCCGCTGGGTGGCGGCGGCGTCCAGATGGCTGCGGCGGAAGCCGTCGATCCCGCTGCCCGGCCGCCCGAGGGCGACCCGGACGTCGGGATGCGGCGCGAGGTCCTCGGCGAGCCGGTCCGTGCGCGGCGGCGTCCGGCCGGGCAGCCAGACCCACAACGCGGCGGCGCTCGCGACGACGGTCAGCCGGTGTGAGGCGCCGCTGGCGCGCATGAGCGTTTCCGCGGCGGTTTCGAGCTGCTGCGACGACGGGGTGACCGAGCCGCTCCAGACGATCGCGGCCGTATGCGGACCGGCGAGCGGGTAGCCGAGCTGGGCTTCGGCGCGCGAGCGGCTGATGGGCGCGCCTTCCAGCAGCAGCGTGACCGTCGCCCGCCGTTCGGCGTGGGCGCCGCGGGTCAGTTCCGTGCGTTCGGCGGCCATGCGTTCCGACACCGCGGCGACGGTGTCCTCGATGAACGTGGTGATGGACAGCGACGAGACGTCGAGCAGTTCGCGGAGCAGGACCGGATCCGACGTGAGGTCGAAACAGATCTCGATCCACCGGCGCCAGGCCACTCCTTGCGCCCGCCGGTAGGCGTCGAGGCCGCCGGAGTCGAAGCCGCGGCGCACCATGTCGCGGGCGCCGTCGAGCACCTCCTGGTTCAGGTTGGCGGAGACGCGTTTGCCGGGATGCTGCACGTTGGCGGCCGCCCAGTGCAGCAGATTCGCCAGATTGGCGCGTTTGGTCCCCTCGGTGAGCACGGGGTCCTCGGCGACCGCGCGCATGCTGTCGCCGCCGAGGGAGGCTTCGTGCAGCTCCTCGATCCATTCGGCGCGCGGATGCAGCACGATTTCCGCGCCCTGCCGGAAGAGGTCACGGGCCTCGGGCGACAGGATCGGCCACGGCGATGCGGCACTTTGCACCATGAGTGCAGCATGATGGTGCAGATAGCGCTAGCGCAACTCCACGTCCGCCCCGCATCGTGGAGAGAACCGAGACGAGGCTGGAGTACCGCATGACGACGAGCACACCCGTCGAGCACCTCGACGTGGTCATCATCGGTGCCGGGATTTCCGGGATCGGGGCCGCGCGCTACCTGAAGACCGAGAACCCGGGCAAGACGTTCGCCATCCTGGAGGCCCGCGGCACGTCCGGCGGCACCTGGGACCTGTTCCGCTACCCGGGTATCCGCTCCGACTCCGACCTCCACACCTTCGGCTACGAGTTCAAGCCATGGCGGGACAAGCAGTCGATCGCCGACGCGCCCCGGATCCTGTCCTACCTGCGCGAGACGATCGCCGAGAACGGCATCGAGCCCAGCATCCGCTACCACCACAAGCTGCTCTCGGCCGCCTGGTCGAGTGACGAGGCGCGCTGGCTGCTGGAGATCGAGCGGACCGACACCGGCGAGCGCACCCGGCTCAGCGCGGGCTGGCTGTTCAACGCGGGCGGCTACTACCGCTACGACGAGGGCTTCACCCCGCGCTTCGAAGGCCGCGACCGCTTCGCCGGCACGATCGTGCACCCGCAGCACTGGCCGGAGGACCTCGACTACGCGGGCAAACGCGTCGTCGTGATCGGCAGCGGCGCCACCGCGGTCACCCTGATCCCGGCGATGGCGGGCACCGCGGCGCACGTGACGATGCTGCAGCGCACCCCGACGTACGTGATGCCGGTGCCGCGCGAGGACAAGATCGCGAACGGCCTGCGCAAGATCCTCGGCGACGAGCGGGCGTACGCGCTCACCCGCCGCAAGAACATCCGCAAGGGACTCGCGGTCTGGCAGTTCTGCCAGAAGTTCCCGAAGACCGCCCGCGGCCTCATCCGGTATGTCAACAAGAAGCAGCTTCCCAAGGACTATCCGGTCGACGAGCATTTCAACCCGCCGTACGACCCGTGGGACCAGCGGCTGTGCGCGGTGCCCGGCGGCGACCTGTTCGCCGCGATCCGCAAGGGGCAGGCCGACGTCGTCACCGACAAGATCAAGACGTTCACCGAGAAGGGCATCCTGCTCGAATCCGGGCGCGAGCTGGAGGCGGACATCATCGTCACCGCCACCGGCCTGAACCTCCAGGTGTTCGGCGGGGCGAAGCTCAGCGTCGACGGGAAACCGGTGATCCTGCCGGAAACCGTCGCGTACAAGGGAATGATGCTCTCCGACGTGCCGAACGCCGCCTTCGCGATCGGCTACACGAACTCGTCGTGGACGCTCAAGATCGGCCTGCTGTGCGAGCACTTCTGCCGCCTGCTGGCGCATATGGACACCCACGGCTACGACGTCTGCCGTCCCGTCCTCGCCGATCCGGACATGCCGACGAAGCCGTTCCTGGACTTCGCCGCGGGATACGTGCAGCGCGCTCTCGACCAGCTCCCGCGTCAGGGTGACCGCATGCCGTGGCTGACTTCGATGAGCTACCACTCGGACATCAAACTGCTGCGTGCGGACGACATCACCGATCCCGAGCTGCACTTCTCCCGTGCCAAGGTCCGTGAGGCGGTGGGCTCGTGACCGACAGCTTCGCCGACCTCCCCGGCGGCCCGCGGCTCTGCTACCGCGAGGACGGCCCGGCCGACGGGGTGCCGCTGGTGCTGATCGCCGGCCTCGGCCTGGACCTCACGTCGTGGCCGCGGGAAATGATCGACGGTTTCACCCGCCGCGGCTTCAGGGTCGTCCGGTTCGACAACCGGGACGCGGGCCGTTCGGATCGCATCAAGGCGCCGAATCCGGGCAAACTCCGGCAACTGCTGGCCAAACCGCTGCCCGGCGCGTACGACCTCGGCGACATGGCGGCGGACACCGTCGGCCTGCTGGACCACTTGGGCATCGAGAAGACGCATTTGGTCGGCATGTCGATGGGCGGCATGATCGCCCAGACCGTCGCCGCCCGGAACCCCGGCCGCGTCCTGTCGCTGACGTCGATCTTCTCCACCACCGGACATCGCCGCGTCGGGCAGCCCGCGAAGTCGACGTTGGTGCGCATGGCGAGGCGGCCCGCCCGGACGGTCGAAGAATCCGTGGTGGGGCACCTGTCGCTGATGGGGCACCTCGGTTCGGCCACGTTCCCGCTGGACAAGGACGTCGAAGCGGCCTGGGCCGAAGGACTGTGGGAGCGCGCCGGGGGACGGCGTGCTCGCAGCGGTATCGCCCGCCAGATCGGCGCGATCCAGGCCAGCGGCGACCGCGGCGCCGAACTCGCCCGCATCAGCTGCCCGACGGTCGTGATCCACGGCGACACCGACCGGATGGTCCACCACAGCGGCGGTCGCGCGACCGCCAAGGCCATCAACGGCTCCCGCTACGTCGAAATCCCGGGGATGGGGCATCACATCGCCCCGGGTCTCGTCGACCGGCTCGTCGAGCTCACCGCCGAAGTGGCCCTCGATCCGGCAGGAGAAACCCGATGAGCAGCGTTCGCGGCAAGGTCGCCGTCGTCACCGGCGCCGGTTCCGGCATCGGCCGTCAGCTGGCGCTCGAACTCGCCCGGCGCGGAGCGCGGCTCGCGGTGTCCGATGTGGACGAAAGCGGGCTGGCCGAGACCGTCGCCGAGGTCAAGGCCCTCGGCGCGGAAGTGCAGGGCGCCGCACTGGACGTCAGCGACCGGGCGGCCGTGCAGGAGTACGCGACCACCGTCGCCGGGCAATTCGGTGTGGTGCACCAGATCTACAACAACGCGGGGATCGCGGGTGGCGGGCAGACCGTGCTCGACGCCGAATGGGAACTGTACGACCGCACGCTCGCGGTCAACCTCTTCGGCGTCATCAACGGCACCAAGGCCTTCCTGCCGCATCTGATCGAATCCGGTGACGGCCAGGTCGTGAACATCTCCAGCCTCAACGGTTTCATGGCCCAGCCGACGCTCAGCGCCTACTGCGCCAGCAAGTTCGGCGTCCGCGGGTTCACCGAGGCGCTGCGCACCGAGATGATCGCGGGCAGGCATCCGGTCCGGGTCACGGTCGTCCACCCGGGCGGCGTCAAGACCGGCATCGCCTCGGCGGCACTGAAGGAAGCCGAGGCGCGCGGCATCGAGCCCACCGCCGAACAGCGGGAACGCGTCCGCGTGTACAACGAAAAGCTGCTGAAGATGCCTGCGGATCAGGCCGCCCGCATCATCGTCGACGGCGTCGAGGCGGGGAAACCGCGGGTGCTCGTCGGAAACGACGCGAAACTGGTCGACCGGCTCGTCCGGTTGCTCCCGCGGCGGTATCCGAAACTGATCGTCGACTTCGAACGGCGGCGCCTCGCCCGTTAGCCCTCGACGCTCCGGTGCCCGAACAGGCCGAGCAGCCAGGTGTAGCGGACGGCTTCGCGTGCCTGGCCGTAGGCGTCCGAAGTGCCGATCCAGATGGCCTGCGTGATCAGCTCGATGGTGGCGGCGACGACCGTCCGCGCGGTGAACGGCGGCGGTGACGGCAGCGTGGGATCGGTGGCGCGCAACCATTCCGCCGTCCGGTCGAAGACGGCCTCACCGGCACGCAAGGTCTTCTCGCGTGCTTCGAGCCCCGCGTCGCCGAGCGCGTAGATCTCCAGCAGCGCGGCGCGGACCGCGGTGGGACGCCGATGCACGTAGTCGACGAGGAAATCGCAGCAGACGGCGACGGCGTCCAGCGGAGTGGCTGCCTCGGCGCCCGCGGCGACGCCCTGCGTGATGAACTCGGTGGTGATCTCGCGATAGGCGGCGAGGAACGCGTCCTGTTTGCCGGTGAACTGCTCGTAGAACGAGGTCCGTGACACGCCCGCCGTGGCGGTGATGTGGCCGACGGTGGTGGCGACGTAGCCGCGTTTGCCGGTGTTCTCCAGAACCGCGTCGATCAGCCGGGCCCGCTGGGTTCCGGCGACCTCGTCGCGGCTGAGGTTGTGCGGCCCCTTCGGCAGCTTGCGGTGCTCGGTCACGTGCGGCACCGTACCGGTCCCCGAAATCCGTGAAGGCCTCCTTAAGGGACCCAGAGTCCCTCAAGGAGGCCTTCACGGACCGAGCGGTCAGCTGACCGGCACCTCCGGGGCGAGGGAATTGCCGGGCGCGATCTTCCCGCAGCTGGACGGCGCGGTCTTGCCCGCGAACCGGTCGTTGAGCCAGCCGATGGCCTGCGGCGCCCAGGCGACGGCCGCCCCGACGTGGCTCAGCAGGTCGTACTGGTCGTACTTGATCGACTTGTTGCCGGTGTCGCAGTACTGCCGGGCGAGCGAGCGCACGTCACCGGCGACCATCACGCCGTCACCGGTCCCGATCCCCGGCGGGTTGCCGAAAGTGCCTTCCACGACACCGTTGTTGCCCTGCGCGATGTAACCGGGCACGGTCGGTGTCGGCGCGGAACCGAGGTTGATCTTGTTCACGGCCTCGACGTACGGCAGCACCTTGTTCGGGTTCGTGTACTCGGGTTTGACGAATTTCTCCCACGTCAGCCCGGGATAACGGCCGAGCGCGTCGACGATCGACGCCTTCTCCATGTCCTTGAGCACCTGGAGCCCGTACGAATTCGCGTACGGCTTGAGATCGATGTCGAAAGACCGTGAGACGCCGATGAGCGCCATCGGGATGACACCGGTCCACGCGACACTGCCGTTGACGTATTTGAGATTGTGCGACGGTTTGACGAGCACTCCGCCTTCGGTGAAACCGACGAGGTTCTTGTTGACCTCGGGCGCGTAATCCGGTGCGAGCGCGGCCGCCCAGCCGGTCGCGATGGCGCCGCCCGAATAGCCGATGAGCCCGAACCGGGTCTTGTCGTTCATTCCCGTCCCCGGCGACCTCGTCGCGGCGCGGATGGAATCGAGCGTGTTCGTCCCGTATTCCGGCCCGGCGGCGAAGTTCGCCTTCTGGCCTTCGGTGT
This sequence comes from Amycolatopsis japonica, assembly GCF_000732925.1. Lineage (NCBI taxonomy): Bacteria > Bacillati > Actinomycetota > Actinomycetes > Pseudonocardiales > Pseudonocardiaceae > Amycolatopsis > Amycolatopsis japonica. The sequence continues at coordinate 6,128,885 of NZ_CP008953.1, read as the reverse complement.
CGGGGATGACGACGTTGTAGCCCAGCAGCAGCGCGGGCGCGATGAACAGCGACTCCGCGTTGGCGATCAGGCCGCCGAGCGAGACGTCGCCGGCGATCGCCCTCGACGGGCCGTGCTCGGGATTCAGTGAATCGTAGAACGATTGGTACGAAACGGCTTTGGTGCTGTCGCCGGTGAGGCTGCGCAGCACCGAGGTGACGTTGGCGGACGGCTTCCCCTGCGCGTCGGTGGACCGGTAGAGCAACTGGGTCACCTTGAGCGGCGTGGAAATGCCGAGGACGTGGTAATTGAGCGTCCGGGTCTTCAGCACGGTCCCGGGGCTGTACGAAGACAACGGTTCGCTGCCGTCGTAACTGTAGAACGGATCGGTGGCGGGGGCGGCGGAGGCGGCGGGCGCGGCGGCGAAACCGACGATGAGGGCGATCGCGACGGCCAGCAGACGAGCGGGCTTTCGGGTCATGACTCCCCTTTGAATCATGAAGTGGATCACGTTTGGATTCCCGGAACCTACCAGCCGGTAACCGATGATGTACAGGGTCGTACACCATTTATTGTCGCGACATTGACCTTTCTCCCGCTCCTGTTTGGACGGAGCACGGCTCGGACAGGGTGCGGGTTGTGATCCAGCACAAAAGCGGCAACGCGATCAACGGAATCAAGGCCGTCTGCAGAGAAGTGTGGTCGGCGACCGTTCCGATGACGGGACTCGCGAGACCGCCGATGCTGACCGTCAGGCCGAGGGTGACGCCGCTGGCGGTGCCGACCCGCGTGGGGAGGTAGTCCTGGGAGAGGGTTATCTGCAACGAGAAGGGGATGTACAGGCTCACCGCGGCCAGCAGGACGAAGGCGAAGAAGGCCGGGCCCGGCACGAACACGACTCCCGCGACCGCGCCGACGGTGGCCAGGTACGACCAGCGGATCACGGCGACCCGGCCCCGGCGTCCGGCCAGCCTGCTTCCCAGGAGGGTGCCCACGGCGCCGCCGACATAGAGCACGAACAAGGCGGCGCTGCCCGTTGTCGTGCCGCCGCCGGTCCGCTGCTGGGCGTAGAGGGAGACGAACGTGCTCAGCCCGACGAACACGATCGAGCGGCAGACGACCGCCGCCGACAGTTTCGCGAACGACCTCCAGTCGTCGACGCCGACGGCGTCCGACCGCGAGTCGCCGCTGCCGGCCTTTCGCGTGAGGGCGCGCAGTACGGGCAGGCAGAGCACGGAGCCGGCCAGTGCGGGAACGACGAGCAGTGGCGACATCCGGAGCCCGCCCAGCGCCATGACCGCGGCGACGAGGACGGGCGCGGCGGCGAACCCGATGTTCCCGCCGAGGGAGAACCAGCCCATGGCGGTATGCCCGCCGCCGCCCGCGATCCTCGCGACCCGTGCGGCCTCCGGGTGGTAGGCGGCCACGCCGATTCCCGACAGGGCGACGAAAACGAGCGTCAGCGCGTACGAGTCGACCAGCCCGCCGAGTCCGATCCCGAGGCCGCCGAGGAGGGTGGCCGACGGCAGCAGCCACGGCATCGCCCAGCGATCGGTCAGCGCGCCGAACAACGGCTGCGCCACCGACGACAGCAGCGACGCGGCGAGCACGATGCCCGACACCGCCGCGTATCCGTAGGCACGTTCGGCCGCGAAGAACGGCACCAGCGCGGCGACCGAACCTTGATACACATCCACACACGCGTGCCCGGCCGAGAGCAGGGCGATCGCTTTGATCTTCGGCATCCCGTCATGCTCGTCGCGGGCGCCGGTGTCGCGCTTCCGATAAAATGACAAACGATGACGGAAATCCGCCACCTCCCCGCGGCGCCGACCCAGGTCCGGTCCCTGGCCTCCGGCACGATCGTCGACGCGCACCGCCACGACGAGCACCAAGTCGTCTACGCCGCCCGTGGCGTCCTGGCCATCACGACCGACAAGGGTTCCTGGGTCGCCCCGGCCACGAGGGCGATCTGGGTGCCCGCCGGGACCGTGCACGCCCATCAGGCACACGGCGACCTCGAACTCCGGCTGGTCGGTCTACCCGCCACGGTGAACCCGTTGCGGCTGAACGAACCGAGCGTGCTGGCCGTCGGCCCGCTCCTGCGTGAACTCATCCGCGCGTACACCGATCCGCCGCGCGACGACACCCCGGAACGCCGCCGTCTGCGCGCGGTCCTGCTCGATCAGCTGCGCGCTTCGCCGCAGCAACCCCTGCACCTGCCGACGCCCGACGACCCGCGGCTGCGCGCACTGTGCGAGATCCTCAGCGCCGATCCGGCCGACAACCGGACGCTGGCCGCCCTCGGCACCCGGGTCGGGGCCAGTGACCGCACGCTGGCCCGGCTCTTCAAAGCCGATCTCGGCATGACGTTCCCGCAGTGGCGCACGCAATTGAGGCTCTACCGTGCTTTGGTCCTCCTCGCCGAGGACACTTCGGTGACCGCGGTGGCGCATGCCTGCGGCTGGTCGTCCACCAGCGCGTTCATCGACGTCTTCCGCCGCGCCTTCGGGCACACGCCGGGCACGCACTACGACCGGTGAACGCGAAAGCGGGGCCGGTCCACAATGGACCGGCCCCGCTTCGTCGTTCGTTTCTTACGCCTCGCTACGGCGACGGCGCACCAGCAGCACCATCAGCACACCCGCGCCGAGGAGCGCGCCACCGATGACCAGCGGCATGGTCGCGGAGGCACCGGTGTTGGCCAGCTCGTTGCCGCCACCCGACTCGGCGCCACCGGGGGTGGTGGGCGCCGGGGTGTCGGTGGCGGGCGCGCCACCCTGCTTCCAGGCCGCGGTCGCGTTCGCGACGACCGAGGTCTTCTCGGACTCCGCCACGATCAGGGACTGGGCGGGCACCTTGGCGTAGTTCTCGCCCACGAACAGGCGACCGGTGTCGAGGTGGCCGCTGACCTTCAGCGAGAACGAGCCGTTGCCGTCCTTGGCGTCCTTGGGAACGTCGACGTAGACCTTGGTGCCGTCCTTGATGGCGGCGGCCTTGATCTCCTTGCCGTCGGCGTCGGTGACCTTGACGCCCTCGGGCAGCTTGCTCGTCAGCTCGGTGATGTCACCGTTGGTGGCGATGCTGAACGGACCGATCTTGGAGCCGGTCGCGCCGGAGGCCTTGGCCGGGCCGATGTCGAGGGTCGGCTTCGGCTGCGCCCCGATGCCGACGTTCTGCTTGCCGGTGAGGTAGTCGTAGACGGCCAGCACGTCGGCGGACTCTTCGGCGCTCTCGTAGGGCAGCGGCTTCTTGCGGTCGAGGTCCTTGCCGTCACTGAAGTGCCAGACGGCGGCCTGCGTCGCGGTGACCGCCTCCTCGACGGACAGGCCGTCGGTCAGCTTGACGTCCTTGCCGAGCGCGCCCTCGAGCGCCTTCACGGCGACGGCCGGGTAGCCGTGGTGCAGGACCCAGTTGATCTTCGAGTTGTTCTTGTTGAACGGCGAAGCGGCGTCCGGGTACTTGTTCCACGGACGTTCGATCATGTCCTGATCGGTGCGCATGCCGACCTCGACCTGCACGCAGTACATCTTGAGCTTGCTGCCGTCGGAGAGCTTCAGCCCGAACAGCTTCGTGACGTAGTGCTGCCCGCCCTCGAAGTTGACGCTGAAACCCTCGGTGCCGGAACCCTCGACGACCCGGCCCCGCGCCGCGCCGTCGTCGGCGAGGGCGGCCGGAGCGGCCATCGTCAGCGCGACGGCCGCGGTGGCGACCGCGATCCCGCCACGAACCAGAACTGACCTGCCGTGCATGTGTCTCCCATCCGAATACGGACCACGAATCCCAGTGCCGCATGCGACCACAGGCCCCGACCGCAACGGCTCGCCCGGATGGGGGATGACTAATCCCATCGAGCGAGAGCGGAGCATACAGAAGTCACACAAGTGGCTACTCGGGGGTATGGCTCATGTCCGAATTGCCCCGAAAGAAGAGTGAACCGCAGGAAAACGATCTTGGGCGAGTAGATGACCCAGGTCCGTGGTCGTCACGCTCCGTCGGATGAGCCCGCCGCGCGAACGTCCGGCGGGGGAATCGCGCGGAAACGGAACCGTCCCGGGTATTCCGGAGCGTTTCCGATAACGTTCTTTCTTGTCGACCGGTTTCGATTGTTCGCGGAAATGGAAGTGTCCGAGATCACTGTATGTGGTGATGTCGTCGATGCCTCCTGCATCGAGGCGTATGCGGGGCGCGGAGGCCGATGCCTTGGTTCTTTCGGGTAGATGTACCTCGTTCGCCGGGAGGGAACCCGCTCGGCGAGGTAGACAGGGAGGTTCGGGCATTGCCGGGAGTTCTCGGGTCCGGGAATTGCGCGGACAAAAGAAAACGGCCGTGTGGGGAGACACGAGCATGCGATCTTTGACGCGTGACCCACGATTCTGTTCGTCGTGGAAGTCCGTTCTCGAACGTGGAGAACCGCGGCCGCGCAATTCACGCTCGGATCGCCGCCCGCCAAGGTGTGGTCATGGGAGATGACCTCGGCTCGGCGACCGTCGAGCGATCACTCTCCGGTACCCCGGTTCCCCGTCAGTTGCCTCCGGTCCCCGCGCACTTCACGAGCAGGATCGCCGAACTCGAAGCGCTCGACTCGGCCGCCGCCGGTCAGGAGGACGATTCGCTCGACCGGTCGCCCGCGGTGACCGTGGTGGTCGGGCCCGGTGGAGTGGGCAAGACCGCGCTCGCGGTCACGTGGGCGGTGCGGAACGCCGGACGCTTCCCGTCGGGCCAGCTGTACGCGGATCTACGCGGGTTCTCACCGGAGACGGCCGTGCCGCCCGAGGACGCGCTCGGAGCGTTCCTGCGGGCATTGGGTGTTCCGCCGGAGCGGGTCCCGGTCGGGCTGGCCGAGCAGGCGGCGCTGTTCCGGACCACCACCGCGGGGATGCGGCTGCTGCTCGTGGCGGACAACGCGATCTCGGCCGCGCAGGTGCGGCCGTTGATCCCGGCCTCGTCGGGCTGCGTCGTGGTGGTCACCAGCAGGCTGAGGCTGGACGGCCTGCACGCGGAGGGCGCGCGGTTCGTCGACATGGCGCCGCTGCCGGAGGAGCACGCCGTCGAGCTGCTGACGCGTTCGGTGGGCGAATCGCGGGTGGCGGGGGAACTCCCGGAGGTGACCACGCTGGCGGCATTGTGCGGACGGCTGCCGATCGCGCTCCGGGTGGCGGGGGCGAGGTTGGCGTCGCGGCCGAAATGGCCGGTGGCGAGGATGGTGGCGGAGCTCCGTGACGAACGGGTGCGGTTGACGAAGCTGTCGCCGGTGGGGGAGGCGTCGTTGACGGCCACCTTCGACTCGTCCTATTCGGCCTTGTCGCCGCACGCGGCCAGGCTTTACCGGCTGGCGGGCGAGTATCCGGGGCTGACGATCGAAGTGGGGGCGGCGGCCGCCGCGGCGCGGGTCTCCGAAAACGAGGCCGCGGACGGGCTCCAAGAGCTGGCGGACGCCAGCCTCCTCGAGGAGGTCGGCGAGCGTGGCTACCGCTTCCACGATCTGGTGCGGTTGCACGCGCGGGCCCTGCCGGACGACGAACGGTTCGAAGTCGTCGCCCGTATCGCGGACTGGTACCTGCACCGGATGACGCGGGCGAACCTGGCGGTGATCCCGATGCGGTGGACGGTCGGTGCCGTGCGCGCCCGGTACGAGGCCGCGCCCGCGTTGTTCGCCACGGGTGCCGAAGCCCTTCACTGGCTGGACGAACGGCTGCCGGACATCATCGAGGTGCTCGAAGAGACGTCCGCGCTGGGGCAGGACGAACTCGCCTGGCAGCTGTGCGAAGCCCTCTGGGAACTGTTCCTCTACCGCAAGCACTATCAGCTTTGGCTCCGGACGCACGAGGTCGGCATCGCCGCGGCACACCGGTGCGGCCACACGATCGCCGAAGCACGATTGCGCTGTCAGCTGGCCCGTGCCCATCTGGACCTGGGACGGTTCGAAGCGGCCGAAACCGAATGTCTGAAGGCCGCGGACCTGGCGAGGGGAGCCGGGAGCCGCCACAACGAGTCCGTGGCCCTGGACCAGCTGGGCATGGCGGCACAAGGCCGTGGCGACTTCGAGCGGGCGGTCGGGTTCTTCGGCCAGAGCCTCGTGATCGAGAGGGAACTCGGGATCGAGCGTGGCGTCGCCCAGCGGCACCGCCGGATCGGCGAGGCGTTGCTGCAGGCGGGCCGGACCGCCGACGCCACCCGGCACCTGCGCCTCGCCCGAGAGCTGTTCACGGGAATCGGCGATGTGAAGGGCGAGGCCGAGGTCACCCTGTCGCTGGCGCGGATCGACGCGCGAGCGGGCGAGATCACCGCGGCGAAACGTGAACTGGCCCGCGCCGCCGCGGTGTTCGACGAGTCAGGTTCGGCCGCCTATCAGTCCGATGTACTGGTGGCGTTCGCCGAGGTCGCTGAGCTCGAGGGTGATTTCGGTGCCGCCCGTGCCCAGCTGATCGAAGCACTCGACCTGTGCGGCCCGACCGGCGGTCTGCGGGTACAGCGGGCCCGTGCCCGGCTGGATGCCTTGGCCGCGCGGCGCGACCATCCGCAACAGCCCGAGCCGACGGCCGGCGAGTAGCCACAGATAGGCTCCCGCGCCCGCCAGTTCGGCGGACACGCACGGGAGGACGATCACGTCTCCCGTGCGGTCGCCGACGAGACAGCGCCCGGGGGAGCACGCGACGGCGACGACCGTGAGGCCGGGCAACCGGTCGAAGTCGCTCGCGAGCACAGCGCGGGCGTCCGCGACCGGACACGGTCCCGAGTGGACGAGCACATCGGCGAGGGAGGCGTGGGTTCCGTCGTTCGCGTCGGCCAAGAGGAACGAACTGCCCGCTAGAGAGCCCGGCATGGCAGCACCTCCGCCATCGGCACGGGGGACACCGGGACCGCCCTGGTGGGTTCGGGCAAGCCGAGGAGGCGGTACATCTCGGCGCGCAGGATCTCGCCGGCGCGGCCCGGCCGGGACGAGAGCAGCTCGCGGACCCGCTCGGCCACACCGGAGGACTCCGCCTCGCACAGCAAGGGGAGGAGGGAACTGCCGGGCGCCCACCGGGGCGCGTGTTCGGCGATGACCGCACCGGGTGTGCCCGGCAGCAGCGGTTCGGTGCCGTCCACGGCCAGGAGCACCGGTTTGCCGATGCCCGCCGCGTAGCCGGTCACGGAGCCGTAGTCGCCGATGACGTGGTCCGCGGCGATCAAGGCGGCCCGCCAGCTCCCTTCGGGGCGCAGAAGCTCGAGCCCGGACCGCAGACTGTCGGCCAGCCAGGTGCGGATCTGCCAAAGGCTGTGGTGCGACCAGATCTGGGGGTGCAGGACACCGAGCACCCGGAAGTGCTCGGGCGGGAGTTCGCCGAGCACCCGCTCGAACAGGTCGTGGTGACGACCGAAGGCCGACCGGTCGGACCAGGTCGAGGTGACGACCACCAGGCGCCGGTCGTCGGTCACGCCGAGCCCTCGCCGGTAGTGATCGCGGAAGGGAAGGCTGGCGGTGAGCCGGTCCAGCGCGATGTCGCCCGCGACGACGGCGGCGGGCACCGCGCGAGGGCAGGTCTCGGCGAGGACGTCCATTTCGCGGTCGTGGACGAGCACGATCGAATCGGCGCGTACCCGCCCTTCCCGCATCAACTGGCCCGCGTCGAGCCCGATCTGGGGACTCCAGCCGGGCCCGGCGCCAGGAGGCCGCGACGGCCGGTACTGGCCGAATCCGCCGCCGTGCGGGACCAGCAGTACCGGCCCCGCGACCTCGTCGATGCCGCGCTGGCTGGCGGCGAGGACGAGGTCGTACTCGCCGCGCCGGGCCTGCGCCCAGGGGAGCACTATTCCGCCTTGTGCCTCCACGAAGTCGTGAGTGGCACGCCAGGATTCCCATTCCGGGACGGTGAAGGTCGCCTGGACGCGGTGGTCGGCCTCGAAGAGCGGAAGCAGATCGAGGAGCCGATTGCCGGCGACGATGTGCGGGATCATCACCAGTACGGATTTGACGCCCTTGCGTGTCGCCCAGTGCTGATCGGAACCGCCGACCGGACTGCGGACCCACGATGACTCGGTCATGAAATTCCCCTCGCTCGAACTCCGGTATCCGCAGTCAGCATGGGAGCGATCGTGGAGAAAACGGCTTCGGCCGGTTGTCAGTTCATTGACAGATGATCAACGATGATCGCCGAAGTTTGACAATTAAGCCGATGACCTGGCCTTATGCGCGGGCGGATGGAAAAATGATCCGGCGGGACAGGGGTGGCGAACCCGGGTTCGCCATGGGGAAGGGGCGCACTCGTGGAAATCGCTTTCGGAATTCTCGGGCAGACGGCCATGCTAATGCACGGGAATGTGGATGTGAACTGGGCGGGTCCTCGGCCGAGGCAGGTGCTGACCGCGTTGCTGACGGCCCCGAACCGCCGATTGCCGCTGGACGTCGTCGTCGACTGGGTGTGGGAAGAGCACGAGAAGGCGCCACAAGACGCCCACTCGACGCTTCACCAGAACGCGACCAAGCTCCGCCGGGCGTTCGACGAAAATTCCGTGCCCGCGAAGGTGAGTGTGGGCAAAGCCGGTTGCCTGCTGGAGATCGAGCCGGCACTGATCGATCACTTCGGCTTCCAGGTCATGATGGACAAGGCCGTCCGGTTCCGTGAACTCGGTCAGCACGACCGCGCGCTCGTCGAAGCGCTTTCGGCCCTCCGGCTGTGCCGGGACGAACCCATGGCCGATCTCCGGACCGAGCGTGCCGACGCATGGCGCGTCTTATGGGAGCGCAATACGTGGATACCCGCCAACGCGTTCGTCGTGGCGGAGCATTTGGCGACCGGAAAAGCCGACGCCGCGGTGCGAAAACTGGCGGAACTCGAACAGGCGCATCCGAGGGAACTGAGTTTCGAGAAATTGAAGATCCGGGCGCTGGCCGAAGCCGATCAGCCCGCCGAAGCCGCCGATTTCTTCCGGGCGACGTATGCCCGTTACCGGGAGGCGGGGGAGACAAGGGCCGCGGACGAACTGCGGGCGGTCAACGACAAGGTGCTGATCCGGCCGGAACGGGTCATCCCGCGGCGCAAACCGGCCCCGCTCGATTCCGCCGGCCAAAGCGACCACGTGATACGGCATTTACCGCCGGACGTCGACGATGTCGCGGGAAGAGTCGATCTGATAGCGCTGCTCGACGCTTACACGACCGATTCCGCGGGCGCGCCGAAACGGGCCGCGGTGGTGGTGACCGGAGGACCCGGGGTCGGGAAGACGACCTTGGCGGCCAAATGGGCCCACCGTGCGGAACGGCGGCACCGGCACGGCGCGGTCATGCTGGATCTTCGCGGGGACAGTCAGGCCGCGAAGGCCGACGCCGGCGAGATAGTCGACACCCTCTTGTCGTTGCTGGATTTTCCGGTCGACCAAGTGGTCAATCCGATCGCCCGCGCCGCGAAACTGTCGGCGCTGCTCGCCCGGCGCTCGATGCTCGTGATCCTCGACAACGTGCGCAGTTCCGATCAGGTCGCGCCGCTGCTGGGCGTCCTGTCGTCGTGCACGGTACTGATAGTTTCGCGGTGGCGCCTGAAATCCTTGTCGGCGAAGCTGACTCCGCCGGTGATCACGGTGTTCCCGCTCGCCGACCGGTATTCCTCCGCTCTGTTGACCCGCCGAATCGGTCACCGTGCGCGAGACGACGCGGAGGGAGTCGAAGAGCTGGTGCGGCTGTGCGACGGCAACCCGTTGGCGCTGACCTTGGTGGCCGAACGCGCCGTCTCCCGGGCGGGCACGCGGATGCGGACCTTGGCCAGCCAGTTGCGCGACGCCGACCTGTTTCTGGACCTCGGCGACGAGGGCGACTGGCCGGGGATGAGCCTGAGGTCCGCCTTCGCCCTTTCGTACCAGGACCTCGAACCCGCCGAGCGGCGCGTGTTCGCCCTGATCGGCCTGCACCCGAGCGCCGAGATGACCACCGAGGTGATCGCCGCCGCGGACGGGCGCCCGGTATCGGAGGTACGGCGCTCACTCGACATACTGGTCGCCGCGCACCTGATCGAACACCCCGCCGATCTCGACCGGTATCGCGTGCACGACCTTCTCCATCTGTATGCCGCGTCCCTGGCCACCCAGTTGTCCGATGTGGACCTCGCGCGAAGGAAGATGTTCGAGTTCTACCTGCGCGTGGTCATCGACGCGTATCGCCTGCAGTTCCCGCACAAAGAGCTGCTGAACCTGCCTCCGATGGTGCGGACGGCGCCAACGCCCGGGTTCCGGAACGTCGCCGAAGCGCGGCAATGGGTGTTGCGGGAACGAAAGTCTCTGATGGCCATCAGCGCGGCGTCGGAAGGAGTTCTGAACGGGATCTCGTATCTCCTGCCCGCGATGGCCTCCGAATTCTTCCTGTTGCAGGGGAGATACCCCGACGCGGTCGAAGGGCTCACCATCGCCGTCCGTGCCGCGACGGCGCAAGGCGACGAGGGCTCGCTGGCATCGTGCCTGAACGATCTCGGAGTCGTGCACATGCTCGCCGGCGCCGACGACGCGGCCGAGCGGTGTCTGCTGCGCGCGCTGGAACTGGCCGACGCGCACGGGATCGCGATCGGCGGTGTGACGACCAGGCTGAACCTGGCCCGAGTGCACTTCCATGCCGGTCGCGCGGCCGAAGCGGTCGAAAGGTACCGGAAGGTACTTCCGGCCGTTCGCGCGCTGGGCGAGCCGATGTTGTGCGCCAGCGCGGAGCACCGCTTCGCCGACGCGCTGCTCGAGGTGGGCGGTCACGACGAGGAAGCGCTCACTCTGTACCGGGAGGCCTTGAGGCATCGGCGTGCGGCCGGTGATGCCACGGAACTGATGCGGGCACACGCCGCCCTCGGCGCGTTGCTCGTTCGCCTCGGCAGGCTCGCCGAAGCGTCGGCGGAGTGCGCCGCCGGGCAAGCGTTGATCGAGGCGAGCCAAGATCTTCCGACGGTCATGAAGCTCAATACGGTGCTCGCTCAGCTTCGGCACGCGGAAGGCGACGCCCGAGCGGCGCTCCGGCACGCGCATCTGGCGGTCGCGTTGGCGAACCGGACCCGGCACGCGACAGGGCGGGCCCGGGCACTTTCCGCACTGGCGGCCGTCCTCTGTGAGCACGGCGATCCCGACGACGCGCGGGAACTGTGGCAGGAGGCCGCGGAGCTCTACCGCGGGCGGGCTCGTCTGGCGAAGGCGGACGCGATCGAGACGCTGCTGGCGGAACTGGACGCGCACGGGCCGCTCGTCCCGGCGGCTCGTAAAGGTGACGGAGACACCGTGGCGATGCCCCCGCCGCATCTCCGGATCGTCCGCGACCAGCGTTCCTGAAGACTCCGTGTCGTACCGGTGAGTAGTCACTGGAAAGAGTGATCGAGTTCTTCGTCCTCGCTACTCAGGGCTGATTTGAGGAAGGCGTGCAAACGCGATCGAGTTGAAGAATTTTCGCGAATTCGGCCGCACTTGAGCTACTTCTGAGTAGTTTCGCGCGATGGGGCGTCGCGGGCCGCGATACGGCTCGCTCGCGACTCCCTTCGGAGGCATTCGGCGCTTGTCGACTTGCGCGGTCGCAGAGAGAAACTGCAGTTCAGGCGTTCGTGTGCCGTGTCGCTACCGTCGTCGGTGTGAAAGTGTGATGGGGCGCTTTCAGGCCCATTCTCGGCATCTGTACTCTTCCCTCAGTCGCCCTCTGGGGGACTTCAGCCGGACCTCGCTCGGAACCCGAAAGAGCGCTTAGTGAACTTAAAGACGTGACCTCATCCGGCTCACCCTATACCCGTTTTTCAGATGAGAGGAACCGTACGACGGTGATTGAGCGTTACATTTGGATTGTGTACTTTGCGTGACGGTCGACGTCATGCGCTGTAAGTAGGCCCTGGTTCTCCGGGCGTGGCGACGCCCGCCTGGAGAGCCAGGCTTCGGTAGGCGTTCGGCACCTGTGGCTACTGCCGCCCTCGCGGGCGAAGGACGACACCTTCCGCGAGCAGGACCCGGCGGGTCTGGTCGTAGCTCATCCCGTGGATGGCCGCCAGTTGCCGGATGCTCCGCCCCGCCAGGTACGCGTTGACGAGCCCCGGCGGCGTGGGCGGGAGCGGAATTTTCGGGGGCCGGAGCGTGACGCCGGCGGCCAGCAGGACGGTTCGGACCTTGCGGTAGCTCAGCGCATAGTGCTTGGCCAGGTTTTCGATCGTCTCGCCGTCGTTGTAGTGACGGACGAGTTCGGCGTCCAGTGAACCGGCGTCGGTATGTTCCCCGGCGCCGTCGTCTTCCCCGGTCATCGGATCATCGCCGCCCCGCACAGCTCGATCGTCATCAGATGCGAGGACCGTGGTGGTCCAAGCTTCATTCCGACCTTCCAGCCAAGGGCACGAGCACCTGGTCTCACACCGCCGACCGAGTAGTTCCACCCGGACGTGGTGTGCCGCGTCGGCGTGTCGCTGACAAACTCGCGGGTGCATGATGTCCATTCCGGGCTTGCTTCGTGAGAATTCGAGCGCTTCGCGTAGTCGATTCGGGGGAAAGAAACCCACGAGAACCTCGCGTATGGAGGTACCGCCGCTCCGCCGACCGCTGTTGAATTGGACCAGACCATTCACTGGCGATTGGAGTCCTTCATGACGCGACGGCACCTCCGCCGGGGGTTGTCCCTGGTGGCCGGGCTCGCCTTGGCCGGGGCGCTGCTCCCGGCCGCGAGCAGCGCGGAGACCCAGGAAGCGCGGGGTGTTCCGCTCGGCGAGCTGACCGCCACGGCGACCAAGGTCGCGTCCGGGCTGGTGAACCCGACCGCGATCACGGCGCTCGACGACGGGAGCGGCCGGATCCTCATCGTGGAGAAACGAGGAGTCGTCCGGGCTTACCACCCCAGGACCGGACTCGCCGCCAAACCGGTCCTCGACATCAGTGACAAGGTGAACGGCGTGGACGTCGAACGCGGGCTGCTCGGGCTCGCGATCGCCAAGGACAGGCGTGCGTACGTCGCGTACACCCGCAAGTCCGACAGCGCGGTGACGTTGTCCCGCGTCCGGTTCGACACCGGTGAGCTCACCGAGCTGATCACCCAGCCGCACGCCGAGTTCCCCAACCACAACGGCGGCCAGCTGGCGTTCGGCCCGGACGGCTATCTGTACTGGGGGATCGGCGACGGCGGCGGAGGCGGCGATCCACTGGCCAGCGGGCAGCGGCTGGACACGCTGCTGGGCAAGATCCTGCGCGTCGACGTCAACCGCGCGTGCCGTCCGCTGAAGTACTGCGTCCCGGCAGGCAACCCGTTCGTCGGCGTCGCGGGCGCGCGGCCGGAGATCTGGTCGTACGGGCTGCGCAATCCCTGGCGGTTCTCCTTCGACCCGGCCGACGGTTCGCTGTGGATCGGCGACGTCGGCCAGGGCCGCTTCGAGGAGGTCGACCACCTCGCCAAGGGCAAGGGCGGCGCGAACTTCGGCTGGTCCTGCAAGGAGGGGCCGGTCGTGTTCGACGAGACGCGATGCGAGGACGGCGTGACCTACACCGAACCGGTCTTCCACTACATCTCCGGTGCGGAGGGCTGCGCGGTGATCGGCGGGCACGTCTACCGCGGCCGGAAGTACGCCTCGCTGGCGGGCGGGACGTATCTCGCCACCGACTTCTGCCAGGGAACGGCGTGGGCCGTCCGCAAGAAGGCCGACGGCACTTACGAAAGCGCCCGGATCGGCCAGTTCCCGCTCGACGCCACCACGTTCGGCACCGATCAGAACGGCGAGCTGTACCTGGCCGACGAGCAGCCCGGCGGATTGCACCGGATCTCGTTCGCGCGCAAGGGCTGAACCGGCTTCCCCTGCCGCGTCCGCCCGGCGCGGCAGGGGACCTGATCGCGTTTCATCAAGTTTTCATCCTCCCTCCATAGCTTGGGTTCGTTCGGTGAATTCAGTGATGGAGGGCGACGTGGAGCAATCATTCCCACCCGAGGGCGCGCAGTGGCCGCCGCCGCAGGGCTGGGTCCCGCAACCGGTACCGGCGCCGCCCGTCCGGAAACCCCGGTGGCCGCTGTTCGCGGGGATCGCCGGGCTGGTGGTGGTGCTCCTCGCGGGTCTGACGACCTGGTTGCTGTGGCCGTCGAAAGCCGGCCACGAACCCTTCGAGCAGGCACTGGCCGGGCTTTCCTCGGCGCCCGCCGTCCGGAACAGCACCTCCGCGGTCGGCGGGATGATCGAGACGGACGTCAAGACCACGGCGTACGGCGAGACGTCCGGCACGATGTCCTTCCAGGGCAAGAAGATCGAGATCCTCGTCGTCGGCGGCAAGGTCTTCTTCAAGGCGCCCGACGGGATGCTGCCCGGGGCGTCCGCGGAGTCGGCCGAGGAGCTCAAGGACCGGTGGATCACCGGTGAGGACGAGCTGTTCGGCCCGGTCCTGCAGCAGTTCGAGTCGCCGGAGAAACTCGCGACCCGGTTGCGCGAGGCGCTGGAGCGGGCGGACGAGATCACCGAGGGCCCGAACATCCGGGACGTCCCGGCGCTCAAGGCGAGCACGCCCGCCGGTGATCTGTACGTGTCGAAGGAAGCGCCGCACCGGCTTCTCCGGTATTCCGTGAAGATGCCCGGCGGTATGCCTTCCCTGCCCGGCGCGGGTTCGCGGCCGCAGCTGCCATCGGGCGCCGGTCTCGGTGACTCCGATGTGGACGCCTTGTCACCGCAGGAGACCGACGCCGTCTACGAAGAACTGACGTCGAACACCAAGAAGCTGACCGGCGCCGTCAATACCGGTGTGCGGTTCGACATGGACGGCGCGGCCACGGTCGCGTGCAGTGCCTCGGGCTGCACGGTGACCGCGAACGTCTCGAGTTCCGCCTCGGCGAGTGGCGGGAAGGTCACCGGCCAGGTCAACGCCACGATGACCGCGAACGTCACCATCGGCGGCCGCTCGGCGGGCAGTTGCCGGAACACGGCCACGCTGCCGCTGAACGGCTCCGGCTCGATCAGCTGCGTCAACGGCGGGGCCGGCGGCGTCTTCTCGGCCGTCGAGGCGGAGAAGAAGGCGGACGCGGAAGCGCGGTCGCGGGCGTCGGGCGGCGTTCCGATCCAGTACCAGATCGAGAGCATCGCCTCGGTTTCCGTGCTGGCCGAAGCGATCGGGCAGGTCGAGATCACCCGGCTCGTGGACGAGCTGGGACAGCGGCGGTCCCAGCTCGGCGGCAAGTAAAGAAACAGCGCCGGGCGAACGGCTTCGATGCCGCGCGCCCGGCGCTTTCGCGTCCCGTCTATTCGGGTCAGTCCGTACCGGATTCGATCGCGGCGTGGTCGAGCAGTTCGTCCTCGCCCGAGGCCTTGCCGCGCGAGGCGATCGCCTGCGCGCCGCCCGCGTCCATCGCCCCGATCAGGCCGGTCGACGCGGCCTGCGCGGCGCCGATCAGCGTCGGGTGCCCGCCGCCGACCATGCCGAGCCCGGCGTACTGCTCGAGCTTGGCGCGCGAGTCCGCGATGTCGAGGTTCCGCATGGTGAGCTGGCCGATCCGGTCCACCGGGCCGAACGCCGAGTCTTCGGTGCGCTCCATGGACAGCTTGTCCGGGTGGTAGCTGAAGAACGGGCCGGTGGTGTCGAGGATCGAGTAGTCCTCGCCGCGACGTAGCCGCAGGGTGACCTCGCCGGTGACGGCCGCGCCGACCCACCGCTGCAGCGACTCGCGCAGCATCATCGCCTGCGGGTCCAGCCAGCGGCCTTCGTACATCAGCCTGCCGAGGCGGCGGCCCTCGTTGTGGTAGCTGGCGAGGGTGTCCTCGTTGTGGATCGCGTTGACGAGCCGCTCGTACGCCGCGTGCAGCAGCGCCATGCCCGGCGCCTCGTAGATACCGCGGCTCTTGGCCTCGATGATCCGGTTCTCGATCTGGTCGGACATGCCGAGCCCGTGCCGTCCGCCGATGGCGTTGGCCTCCAGGACCAGGTCGACGGCGGTGGCGAACTCCTTGCCGTTGATCGTCACCGGGCGGCCCTGCTCGAAGCCGATCGTGACGTCCTCGGTCGCGATCTCGACCTCGGGGTCCCAGAACCGGACGCCCATGATCGGGTTCACGATCTCGATGCCGGTGTCGAGGTGCTCCAGCGACTTGGCCTCGTGCGTCGCGCCCCAGATGTTCGCGTCGGTGGAGTAGGCCTTCTCGGTGCTGTCCCGGTAGGGCAGGCCGTGGGCCTGCAGCCACTCGGACATCTCCTTGCGGCCGCCGAGCTCGCTGACGAACGCGGCGTCCAGCCACGGCTTGTAGATCCGCAGGGACGGGTTCGCGAGCAGGCCGTAGCGGTAGAACCGCTCGATGTCGTTGCCCTTGAAGGTGGAGCCGTCGCCCCAGATCTGGACGTCGTCCTCGAGCATCGCGCGCACCAGCAGGGTGCCGGTGACCGCGCGGCCGAGCGGGGTCGTGTTGAAGTAGGTGCGGCCGCCGTTGCGGATGTGGAAGGCGCCGCAGGACAGCGCCGCGAGACCTTCCTCGACCAGCGCGGCCTTGCAGTCGACGGCGCGCGCGATCTCGGCGCCGTAGGCCTTCGCCCGGCCAGGGACCGACGCGATGTCGGGTTCGTCGTATTGGCCGATGTCAGCGGTGTAGGTGCACGGCACTGCACCCTTCTCGCGCATCCACGCGACCGCTACCGAGGTGTCGAGGCCGCCGGAGAAGGCGATCCCGACGCGTTCGCCGACAGGCAGAGAGGTGAGTACCTTGGACATGATGGAAGTATATGCATAGGTGTGTATGACCATGCAAGCCGGGGTGAGCGGCGCAACTCGGGTGGGTGGTCGCGTGGGTCGTGAGTGGCGATTCGGGTTCTAACCCGAAACGCCACTCACGAGCCGGGTTGTACCGAGACGGTGGCTTCGCGTGATTGGGCGGACGGCACGTGTGATCCGACGGACGACACACGTGAGCAGATGGACGACACGCTCGCGGCGAAGCTTTCGCCGTGAGTCGTCCGTCCAGACACGCGTGTCGTCCGTCGGATCACGTGTGTCGTCCATCCAGTCACGCAAGACCGCCAGTAGGTACTCAGGACACGGTTGGTTCTAACCCGAATCGCCACTCGCGACCCACGCGACCTGTCCGCCGGCCCGGCCGCCTCGAATACCTGGCATGGAGACTTCGCGGGCCGCTCGGCAACCACGCCTTCCCTTCTTCGGGGCGGCGCTGATCGGGGTCGTGGCCCTCGCCGCGGCCTTGGCGGCCGGCCATCTGGTGGCCGGGTTCATCAGCGCCAACGCCTCGCCGTACCTCGCGGTCGGCAACGGGGCGATCGATCTGACGCCGGTCGGGCTGAAGGATTTCGCGGTCCGCACGTTCGGCGTCTACGACAAGCTCGTGCTGCTCGGTGGGATGGCCGTGGTGATGGTGCTCGCCGCCGCCGTGGCCGGGATCGCCTCGCGCCGGTCACCCGTTCCGGGCATCGTGCTGATCGCCGCCTTCGGCCTGCTGGGCGGGCTCGCGGTGGCGCTGCGGCCCGACCTCTCGGCGGTCGCGCTGCTCGCGCCGCTGGCCAGCCTGATCGCCGGGGTCGGCGTCTTCTTCTGGTTGCATCGCCTGGCCTCGGCCGGTCCTCGGGACGAAGTCGCGGGCGCGACACCCTCGCGCAGGTCGGTGTTGCTGGCCGGAGCCGGTGCCGTCGTGGCCGCAGGAGCGGCGGGAGCCGGAGGGCAGCTTCTCGCAGGTACGCGAGACGCGGAGTCCTCGCGGACGGCCGTCGGGCGGCTCGTTCCCGCCGAGCCGGCGCCGCCCATCCCGGCCGACGCGGACTTCGCGAAACTCGGCACACCGACGTTCCTCACCTCGAACCGCGACTTCTACCGCGTCGACACGGCACTGTCGGTGCCGCAGGTCCGGGCCGAGGACTGGAGCCTCCGGCTGCACGGCATGGTGCGTGAGGAAAAACGGTTCAGCTACGACGACATCCGCGACCGGCCGCTGATCGAACGCACGATCACCATGACCTGCGTGTCCAACGAGGTCGGCGGGACGTACGTGTCCACCGCGAACTTCATCGGCGTGGACCTCGGGGACTTGTTGCGGGAGGCCGGGATCCTGCCCGGTGCCGAGCAGATCTTCTCCACCAGTGTCGACGGCTGGACCGCGGGCAGCCCGGTGGTCGCCGCGCTCGATCCGGAGCGGGGCGCGATGCTCGCGATCGGGATGAACGGGGAACCGCTGCCGGTGGAACACGGTTTTCCCGCACGAATGGTCATCCCCGGTCTCTATGGCTATGTTTCGGCGACGAAATGGGTCAAGGACCTGGAGATCACCACGTGGAAAGCGCGCCGCGCGTACTGGCTCGATCGCGGCTGGGGTGAACAGGCCCCGATCAAAACGCAGTCCAGGATCGACAGTCCGAAAGGATTCGAAACGGTGCCCGCCGGCAAGGTCCGGGTCTCGGGTGTCGCATGGGCGCAGCACACCGGGATCGAGCGGGTCGAAGTCCGGCTCGGCGCGAACGGAAGCTGGCTGCCCGCAACGCTTTCCCGTGAGGTGGGGCTGAACACCTGGCGGATGTGGTGGACCGAACTCGACGTTCCGGCCGGCAGCCATCAGGTCACCGTCCGGGCCGTCGACAAATCCGGCTACACCCAGACCGACGCGCGCGCCGGAACCGTTCCGGACGGGGCGACCGGCTGGCACGTCATCAGTTTCACTGCGCGGTGATCGGCGTCACTCGAATGGGTGGCAATCCGATTTCGCCGTGGTTCCGAATACCCGGTAAGAGTCCGAAAAACAAATGGAGTGATTTTCCGTGAGCAAGCTTCGCGTCGCAGGAATCGGTTTCACCGCGGTCACCGCGCTGGCCCTGGCCGCCTGCAGCAGCAACGACAGCGCTTCGTCCGGCAGCTCCAGCAGCGCCCCCGCGCCCGCCCCGTCCTCGTCGATGTCGGCCCCGATGTCCAGTGCCGCTTCCGGTGACGGGGTCACCACCAACGCCGACGTGTTCGGCCCGGCCTGTTCGCAGCTGCCGCAGGGCAGTGCGCCGGGTTCGCTGGACTCGATGGGTCCGCAGCCGGTCGCCAGTGCCGCCTCGACCAATCCGCTGCTGACCAAGCTGGTCGCCGCGGTGAAGGCCACCAACCTGGTGGACACGCTCAACAGCCAGCAGGCCATCACCGTGTTCGCCCCGGCGGACCCGGCCTTCGAAGCCTTGGGTGAGGCCAAGTTCACCGAGCTGGCCGGCAAGCCGGACCAGCTGGCGCCGATCCTGCAGTACCACGTCGTCGGCAAGCGTTACGACGCCAAGGGCCTGGAGTCCGCCAAGTCCGTGGAGAGCCTGAACACTGCGGGCGGCCCGGTCAAGATCGAGGGCTCCGGCGAGAACATGACCGTCAACGGCGCGAAGATCCTGTGCGGCAACATCCCCACCAAGAACGCCACCGTCTTCGTCATCGACAAGGTGCTGACCCCGGGTACCAACAAGAACTAGGTCCCCGCCCCGGCGATCGCGGTGGCCACGCCTTCGGGCGCGGCCACCGCGATCTTCGTGTCAGGGAACGAGCGCGGCGGCGTCCACATCGGTCACCACGAGCCGCAGACTCGCGTTCTCCCAAGGGGTTCCGGTCAGCACGGCACGCAACGCGGCCCCGGCGACCTCCGTGAGCGGCGGAATCGGCACCTCCAGCGCGACCACGCGGATCTCGACGACGCCCTCGGAGATGTCGACGGCCATCACGTCGAGATCCCACGGCACCGCCGACGCGGCGGCCGTGGTCGACGGCGTGGCCGCGCGCAGTCCCGGTATGTCGCGGAGAGCGCTGAGCAGCGAAGCGGTCAGTTCGGAACGTGCGGTCACAACAGTCCTCCACGGATTTCGATGTCCAAAATGGACACCGAGACGGCGGACGGGGTGAGCCCGGTCGCCTCGGTGACCGCCTTGCCCACGGCCCGCTGCACCGCCTGTGCGGTCGCGGCGGCCTGGTCCAGGCCGGAGAGCGAAAGGTCGATCTCCACCCGCACGTCCGGCGGGTCGTGCTCGACGAACGCGCGGACCCCTTCCGTGGGCGCCGGTTCGAGGCCCTTGATCCGCTGCCGCGCGATCCTGGTCAGCGAACCGGCCAGCCCGCGCAGCCCGGGTTCCAGGCGTACCACGCCGGGGACCCGGGCCGCGGCGTGCGCGGCGACCGCCGCGATCACCGGCGGGGCGATCACCGTCTCGACCAGGTGCCGGGCCGGTGCCTGCTCACGCGTCATAGAGGTCCTCCACCACCAGATCGAGCCGGGCCAGGCGGACGCCGACCCTGGCACCCGCCGCCGCGGTGACCCGCTCGCGGACGACGTCCAGCGAGTCACCGTCGAAATCATGCGCGATCGCCAGGTTCAGCTCCACGTTCACGGCCAGCGGGTCGGTGATGTCGGGTGCGGGCAGGACCCGGCAGCGCCGCGCGCGGACGCCGTCGACGGAGTCCGCGGCGAACCGCAGCACGGCCGCGACCGCCTGATCGCTCACCTGGACCTCGCCCGGCTCCGGGCTCGCCAGCGGCACCAGATCGCGACGCCGCACCTCGGCGCGGATCGCGGACATGATGCGGCCGGTGAGGTCCGGCGACGGCTCGGTGTCGTCGTCGGCCAGTTCCCTGGTCAGCCCGCGCAGCACCAGAAGGCTTTCGCGGGTGGCCCGGCAGTGCGGGCAGTCGAGTTCGTGCGTGTCCGCCCGGCCGGCGCCGACCTCGTCGAGCCGTTCCCAGACCTGTTCCACATCACGGCCGCACGGCAGCAGGTAGTCGCGGGTCGCGTGGTTCATCGCCATGGCGCCATCACCTCCGCCAACTGTGCTCGTGCTCGCGCGATGCGTCCGCGCACCGCGGTGGTGGTCGCCCCGATCGCCTTCGCGATCTCCTCGTAGGAGCGACCGTGGACCTCGCGCAACAGCCAGCAGGCCCGTTGCTCGGCGGTCAGCTGGTCCAGCGCCCCGGTGAGCGCCGTCATCTGCGCGCTCGTCTCGGCCGCGCGGTCCGGACGGCCCGCCGAACCGGTGGACTCCTGCTGGTCCAGTTCGACGTCGGCCACCGGCTTCCTGGCGCGGATCACGTTCAGGCACCGGTTGGTCGTCATCCGGTAGAGCCAGCCGACGAACGCCGCGTCCTCCTGCAACTGGTCGAGCCGCCGCCAGGCGACGAGGAACACCTCCTGGACGACGTCTTCGGCGTCGCCCTTGTTCCCCAGCATCCGCAGCGCCAGCCGGTACATCGGCCCCTGGAACCGCAGGACGAGCTGCTCGTACGCGCGGATCTCACCGTCGCGGGCGCGCGCCACCAGCGTCGCGTCGTCCAGCACCGTTTCGCCGGCCGCGAGCGGCTCTGTTCTCGCTGAAGTCGTCATCGAGCGCACCTGTGCAGCGCCGTCATGCCGAAGCTCCCTTCACCCCACCCGGGCAGGTGGTCACCCTTAAGACACCGCTTCCCCGGAAACGTCACGCGGGAAACCCGATCCAGCCGACCACGGCTCGGCGGATCGCGCACGCCGAAGCCGGGTGGTCAGCCCTGCCGGGCGAGCGCGGGGTACTCGTCGAGGGTGATGTCGGTGGCGAACCTGTCGGTCACCCACAGCATCCCGCGCAGCAGGAACCGGCGCTTGAACATCTGGTCGCGCAGCTTGATCCGCAGGGTGGTCGGCGGTGCGAGGAACGGCCCGGCGTTGGCGTTGCGGGCGATCTTGGCGTAGCCGAGGAACTTCTCGTCGTACCGGCGGAAGGCGAGTTCGTGGTCGCCGTCCGCCGCGGCGAGTTCGCCCGCGATGACGTACGCGGCCACGACGGCGAGCCCCGTGCCGAAGCCGCCCAGCGTGTTGCCGTACGCCGCGTCGCCGAGCAGCGCGACGCGTCCGGTGGAGTAGCCGTCCATCGTCACCCGGGCGATCGAGTCCAGGTAGACGTCGTCCGAGCGCTGCACCATCTCCATCAGCTCGGGCAGCCGCCAGCCGCCACCCTCGAACGCGGCGGCCAGGATCTCCTTCTGCCGGCCGGTGTCGTAGCGGTCGTAGCCGATTTCCGGGGAGGCGAACACGAAGAACGCGGTCGCCTTGGGCCCGCCGGTGGCGGCCATGCGGCCGGGCTCGTTGTACATCACGGCCGGGCCGCCGTCGGTTTCGCCGGTCTCGACCAGGGCGTAGTAGTGGCCGAGGTGCTGCACGTAGCCGGCTTCCGGGCCGAACGCCAGCCGTCGCACGGTCGAGTGAATGCCGTCGGCACCGAAGACGAGGTCGAACCGCCTCGGGGCTTCGCGCTCGAAGGTGACGTCGACGCCGTCGGGGGTCTCGGTCAGCGAAGTGATCGAGTCGCCGAAGACGTACTCGCAGTCGGACGAGGTCCGGTCGTACAGGATCCGGGCCAGATCGCCGCGCCGGATCTCGACGTCGCCGCCGGTGAACTCACCGGGCAGGACGGCGAGCGGCCGCCCCTCGGCGTCGACGATGGTCTGGTCGAGCCCGCCGGTCTGCTGCCGCCGGATCTCGTCGAGGATGCCCATCCGCTCGAGTACGGCGCGGTGGGTGGCGCCCTTGAAATCGACCGCCTGACCGCCGCCGCGGAGTTCCGGCGACCGTTCGACGACGGTGACCGCGTAACCCTGGCGGGAGAGCCAGAAGGCGAGCGCGGGACCGGCGATGCTGGCGCCGGAGATGAGGACTGTCTTGTTCGTCATGGCAGGAGCTTCACGGCCGGCGTTGACGAAGCACTGACAGTCCGCTGACCGCTCCTCGTCAGCTCCAGCCGGGCAGGGGAAGGGTGAGTTGCCCAGGGGCGTCCGGCGGCGCCGTCTCGTAGCGCGGTGGTGTCGCCGACAGCCCGATCGGGTTGCGGGTCAGCCGCACGGAGGTGCCGTCGGGCCGCGGGAGATCGACCGTCGGGTTCAGGCCGAGCCGTTCGGCCAGCGCGAACGCGCCCGCGACGTCGTTGACTTCCCCGGCGGGAACGCCTGCCGCGCTCAGCTCCGCCGCCCACTCGGCCGCGGGACGCTTGCCGAAATGGTCTTCGAGCAGCGCGCGGAGCCCGGTCCGGTGCGCGACCCGTGCCGGATTGGTCACGAACCGGCTGTCTTCCGCGAGTTCCGGCAGGCCGATGACCTCGCACAGCGCCGCGAACTGCCGGTCGTTGCCGACGGCGAGCGCGAGTTCGTGATCGGCGCAGGGGACGAGTTCGTACGGGGCGATGCTGGGATGCCGGTTGCCCATCCGCGCCGGGACCGTCCCGCCGGAGGTGTAGGCGCTGCCCTGGTTGACCAGGGCGGCGAGCAGGCTGGACAGCAGGTCGATCTCGACGCGCTGTCCCTGCCCGGTGCGGTCGCGGTGGCGCAGGGCGGCGAGGATGCCGACGCTCGCGAACAGCCCGGCCAGCACGTCGACGAGCGCGACGCCGACCTTCTGCGGTTCACCCGCCGGGTCGCCGGTGATGCTCATCAGCCCGCCGACGGCCTGGATGAGCAGGTCGTAACCGGGCAGCGCGGCGCCACCGCCCGAGCCGAAACCCGTGACGGAGCAGAGGACGAGACCGGGGTTCGCCGCCAGCAGCACCTCCGGCCCGAGGCCGAGCCGCTGCATCACACCCGGCCGGAAGTTCTCGACCACGACGTCGGCCTCCAGCGCGAGCGCGCGGGCGTGGGCGAGGTCGTCCGGATTCGCGAGGTCCAGCGCCACACTCGTCTTGTTCCGGTTCACCGACTGGAAGTACGTCGCCTGCCCGGCCGCGTCGTAGGGCGGGCCCCAGCTGCGGGTGTCGTCACCGGTGCCCGGCCGCTCGACCTTGATCACCGTCGCGCCGAGGTCGGCCAGCAGCATGGTGGCGAACGGGCCGGCGAGCACCCGCGAGAAATCGAGGACGCGAAGCGGGCCGAGTGCGGTTTCGGACATGGCCACGACCCTAAGCGGTCACCGCCGGAAGTCCTCCGACGCCTCGACGGCCCAGCTTCCTGCTGGACGCACGGTCGAAAGGCCCGAGTACAACACCGGTACGAGGACCTTCCGACCGCACGCCCAGCAGAAAGCTGGATCCGCCGAATGCCCCGAAGGACTCCCGGCGGCAACCACTTAGCGGCCGCTGCCGTCCTCGAAGTTGTGATCGCGCTCACGAACCCAATACTTTCCTCTAGGTACCTACTATCTCCAGGAAGGTAGCTTCGGTCGCGTCAACGCAACGTGATTCGAGGAGAGACCATGATCGTGGTGACCGGAGCGACCGGGAACGTGGGACGGCTGCTGGTGGAAACCCTTGCCGCGGCGGGAGAAGAGGTGACGGCGGTGTCGCGCCGGATCTCGGCGGCGGACGTGCCCGACGGGGTGCGGACCGTGCAGGCCGACCTCGCCAGGTCCGACGGATTGAAGCAGGTCTTCGACGGCGCGGATCGGATTTTCCTTTTGACCTCAGGGGAATTCATGGCGGCGGGTGGTGACGTCGCGGAAATCGTCGCGGCGGCCGGGGGAGCGGGGATCGTGCTCCTGTCTTCCCAAGGTGTCGGGTCCGGGCGGCACGCACCCGCGTTCGAAGAGGCGGTCAAAGCGTCGAGTCCTGAATGGACGGTGCTGCGGCCCGGCGGTTTCGCGTCGAACGCCTTCCAATGGGCGCCGGCGATCCGGGCCGACCGAGTGGTCGCCGCTCCGTTCGGCGACATCGCCTTGCCCGTCATCGATCCGGCGGACATCGCCGACGTCGCGGCGGCCGTGCTGCGCGAACCCGGCCACCACGGCCGGACCTACGTGCTCACCGGACCCGAGCCGATCTCGCCCCGTCGGCAGGCGGCCGACCTCGGCGAGGCGCTGGGCGAGCCGCTGCGATTCACCGAGCTGAGCAAGGACGAGGCCCGCGCCGCGATGTCGGAGTTCATGCCGCCGGTGGTCGTGGAGGCCACGCTCTCGATCCTCGGCGCGCCCACGGAGGACGAACTGCGGGTCAGCCCCGACGTCGAAAAGGTCCTCGGCCGGCCGGGACGCACGTTCGCCGAATGGGCGGCGCGGAACGTGGCGGCGTTCAAATGACACTCGGCGCACCTAGACGGTGCTGTCGCCACCCCCTGTGCTTAGACTGAGGTCTAATTAAGGGGCCCCACGTGGACCAGCTCACTCTCGGCGTCATTTCCCGCTCGCGCAAAGAAAACGAGCGGCGGCTTCCGATCCATCCGCGCCACCTCGAACGGATCGAACCGGAGCTCCGGCGAAGCATCTACCTCGAAGAAGGCTACGGCGACCGCTTCGGCATCCCGGACGAGGAACTCGCGCCACTCGTCGCCGGCCTTCGCACCCGCGAGCGGCTCATCGCGGACTGTGACGTCATCCTCCTGGCCAAACCGCTGGCCGGTGACCTGGCCGACCTGCGGCCGGGGCAGATCCTGTGGGGCTGGCCGCACTGCGTCCAGGACGACAAGCTCACCCAGCTGGCCATCGACCGGAAGCTGACGCTCATCGCCTTCGAAGCGATGAACCACTGGCGCCGTGACGGTTCCTTCAATCTGCACGTGTTCCACAAGAACAACGAGCTGGCGGGCTATTGCTCGGTACTGCACGCGCTGCAGCTGATCGGTTCGACGGGCGACTACGGCCGCCGTCTCCGCGCGGTCGTGATCGGCTTCGGCGCGACGGCACGCGGTTCGGTGACGGCGTTGAACGCGCACGGGATCCACGACGTGAACGTCCTCACGCATCGCGGCGTCACCGCGGTGGGTTCGCCGATCCACTCGGCGAACATCGTGCATCTCGACCACGATCTGAAGGGTCCGGCGGACCTCCGCCGCAGTCACGCGATCACCGAGGACGGCCGCGTGCCGCTGGCGGATTTCCTCGCCGGGCACGACATCGTCGTCAACTGCGTACTGCAGGACACGAAGGCGCCGTTGACGTTCCTCGACGAGGAAGACCTCGCCGCGTTCCGGCACGGCAGCCTGATCGTCGACGTTTCGTGCGACGAGGCCATGGGGTTCAGCTGGGCCAAGCCGACGACGTTCACGGAACCGACCTTCCAGGTCGGCGGTCTCACCTACTACGCCGTCGACCACAGCCCGTCCTACCTCTGGGACTCGGCGACCTGGGAGATCAGCGGTGCCCTCCTGCCGCATCTGAAGCAGGTGCTGGCGGGGCGATCCGCGTGGGCCGCCGATCCGACGCTCGACCGGGCGATCGAGATCAGCGAGGGCACGATCCGGAATCCGGACATCCTGGCCTTCCAGCATCGGGCATCGGAGTATCCGCACACGCACGGATGAGAAAGTTCTCATCGAGCCCTCATCGGCGGCTCACCCGGTCCGGGCAACCTGGGGGTATGCGAGTCCGAATCATCGTCCTGGCCGGGGTCGCCGCCGTCGTGGTGGCGGCCACCGGCACGTTCGCCGTCATCGCGGCCACCGCGGTCTCGCCGCCCGATCTCGGTCCTGCCGTGGTGGCCCCTGCGGGCCGCGCGGTCTCCGGAGCGGGGGAATCGGGCGCCCCGCCCGCCGTCGTCCCGCCCCGGCTGGCCGGGCACGACGACGACGTCGATGATGGTGAAGACCATGACGGTGACGACCATTTCGACTTCGACCTCGACGACTGAGCGGGGCCGATGAGCGCCCGCGCCCGGATCCTCGCGTGGGTCCTGCTGGTCGTGCTGCTCGCGCTCGCCGGTTCGCTGCTGGCGACCCGGACCGTTCTGCACAACCAGCTGGACCAGCGCCTCGACAACGAGATCGCGCACGAGACCGGCAAACTCCGCGCCTTCCTGGCGTCGCCGGATGCCCGTCCGGCCGGGCAGCCCGCCACCGTCGAGGCGGTCCTCGGCCGCCACCTGGAACGGAACCTGCCCGAGAAGTACGAGACGTTCTTCTCGATCAGCGACGGTGCCGCGTCGAGGCGGAGCGCGATCGAGCCGCCGGTCCGCCTCGACACGGACCCGAAATTCGTCGCCGAACTCTCCAGGGCCACGAGCCCGGCGTACGGCACGGTCACCACCGCCGTCGGGTCCGCGCGCTACGGCGTCGTCCCGGTGACCATCGAAGGCTCGCCGGGCCGTGGCGCGCTGGTGATCGTCGAGTTCGTCGACCACGCCGCGGGTGAGATCAACGACGTCGTCGGCGTGATGGCCGCGATGTCGGGCGCCGCGCTGGTACTGGCCGGGCTGATCGGCTGGCTGGTCGCCGGCCGCATCCTTGCGCCGGTTCGCGAGGTGCGCCTGGCCGCCGAGCAGATCGGCGAAACCGACCTTTCCCGCCGGATCGAGGTCCGGGGCTCGGATGACGTCGCCGCGCTCGGCCGCACCTTCAACACGATGCTGGACCGGCTCGAAAGCGCCTTCGCCGGGCAGCGCGACTTCATCGACGACGCCGGGCACGAACTGCGCACACCGATCACGATCGTCCGCGGCCATATCGAGCTGATGGGCGAAGATCCCGAGGAGAACGCGGAGACGCGGCGGTTGGTCCTCGACGAACTCGGGCGGATGCAACGGATCGTGGACGATCTGCTGGTGCTCGCCAAATCCGGCAACCCCGGCTTCCTCGCACCCGGTGAGACCGACCTCGCCGATCTCACCGTCGAGACCCTGGCCAAATCCCGTCCGCTGGCCGACCGCGTCTGGCGGCTCGACGCGGTGGCCGAGGTGAAGGTCCGCGCGGACGGGCAACGGCTCGCGCAGGCCCTGCTGCAGCTGGTCTCGAACGCCGTCCGGCACACTTCGCCCGGCGAGGAGATCGCCCTCGGCTCCGAGGTGACGGCGACGACGGCGCGGCTCTGGGTCCGTGACACCGGCGAGGGTGTCCCGCCGGATTCGAGGAGCCGGATCTTCGACCGGTTCAAACGCGGCAGCAACTCCAGCGGTGACGACGGAGCCGGGCTCGGCCTGGCGATCGTCGCCGCGATCGCCGAAGCGCACGGCGGCCGGGTTCTGCTCGACACCGTGCCCGGCGAAGGAGCGACGTTCACCATGGAGATCCCCGTCGCGGAAGGTGCGGACCGGTGACCAGTGTGCTCGTGGTGGAGGATTCCGCCAGGATCGGTGCCTTCGTCGAGAAAGGCCTGCGGGCGCAGGGTTTCGCCACCCGCTGGGTCAAGACCGGCTCCGAAGGGCTGACCGAGGCGCTGACCGGCGCGCACGACCTCGTCGTCCTCGACCTCGGTCTCCCGGACCTCGACGGCTCGGATCTGCTGCGGGCCCTGCGCGCGGCGGGCCGGACGGTGCCGGTGATCATCCTGACCGCGCGGGACAGTGTCGTCGACCGGGTCGCCGGGCTGTCCGGCGGCGCCGACGACTACCTGGCGAAACCCTTCGCCTTCGAGGAATTACTGGCGCGGATCCGGTTGCGGCTAAGGGGAAATCCCGAAGCCGAGCCGGCGGTGCTGCGGGCCGGGGACCTCGCCCTCGACCTGCGCACACGGCGGGTTTCGGTGGCGGGGGAGGAGAAGGATCTCACCGCCCGCGAGTTCGCGCTTCTGGAGACGTTGCTGCGCAACCGCGGCCAGGTGCTGTCCCGCGAGCAACTGCTCGGCGGGGTCTGGGGTTTCGATTTCGATCCGGGCTCGAACGTGGTGGACGTCTACATCCGTTACCTGCGCGGGAAGATCGGCGCCGAGCGGATCGAAACCGTGCGGGGGATGGGCTACCGTCTCGGTGAGTCCTGATGAGACGGTTCTCATCGCGCTCTCACGACGGTCTTTTTCTCTGGCGGCACAGTGGTTTCCATGACCACGACACTGCTTCATCTCGCCGTCGACCTCGTCGCCGCCGTGATCCTCGCCTACGGTATCTACGCCCGTCGCCATCATCGTGGTGACCTCGCCTGCGCCTATCTCGCGCTGAACGTCGGCGTCTGCGTCTCGGTCGCCGTGCTGCTGTCCGTGTCGACCGCGAGCGCGCTCGGGCTCGGCCTTTTCGGGGTACTGTCGATCATCCGGCTGCGGTCCGATTCGATCAGCCAGCAGGAGGTCGCGTACTACTTCGTCGCGCTGGTACTCGGCCTGGTGAACGGGCTGCCGTCCGCGGACTGGCGGATCGTCGCCGTCTTCAACGTGCTGTTGCTGGCCGTCATGTACGTCGCCGACCACCCGTCGCGCACCCGCGGCCCGCAGCGGCGGACGGTCGTGCTCGACACCGTGTATCCCGACGAGCAGACGATGTTGATGGAGCTGCGGGCGCGGCTCGGCGGAACGGTCGTACGGCACAGTGTGTCCGAAGTGGACTATGTCCGCGAGGTCACCGTCGTCGACGTCCGGTTCCGGCCGGACACCGCAGCCGTCGTCCACGGCGCTCCGGCGGGGCACCGGTGAACGCGCGCGGGACGGCCACCGTCGCCGCGGTGGCAAAGAGGCTTCCTTCGCTGTCGCTGGCCGAAGTCGTCGCCACGAGCGGGCTGATGAGCCGGACGGACCGCAAGTACGTCCTGTCGCTCAACGACTTCCTGGCCGTCACCGACGTGCTGTCGCTCCGCTGCCTGGAAATCGGCGGGCAACGGGTGTTCGGCTACTCGTCGACCTATTTCGACACACCGGATCTGGCGATCTTCCGCGCGCACCGGCAGGATCGCCGTCGCCGGTTCAAGATCCGCACGCGGACCTACACCGACTCGGCCGACACCTACTGCGAGCTCAAGGTCAGCGGACGGCGCGACGAAACGGTCAAGGTCCGCCGTCCGCATCCGGCCGAGGCGGCGCATGGCCTGACCACGCCCGCGCTGACGTTCCTGGACGACGCCCTCACCGCCGCCTACGGCCGCCCCGCGCCCCGGCCGCTGCTCCCGGCGCTGGTCACCGACTACCGGCGGACCACCCTCGTCACCGCCGACACGCGGATCACCTGCGACACGTCGCTGGTCTGGCGCTCCGGCCCGCGGAGCCTGGCGGCGGGGGACGACCTGGTGCTGTTGGAGGTGAAGTCGGCTTCCGAGCGCAACAGCGTCACCGAAGCGCTGGCGAAACTGCGGATCCGCGAGCAGTCGGTCAGCAAGTACTGCGCGGGCCTCGTGGCGCTGGGGCTGGCGACCGGCGGGAACCGATGGCGACCGGCGCTGCGGCGGCTCGGGGTGGCGTAACGATCGCGACGCGGCCGCCGACCCTTGCCTTCGGGTTCCGAGTGAGGGAGGACGAACATGAGGACCAGGGAGAAGGCCGCGCTCGCCGTGGCGGGGCTGGCCGTCGCCGCGGCCGGGGGCACGGTGTTCGCCGGCACGTCCGGCGCCGTCGGCCCGTCGCCGGCGCCGAGCGTGCAGGCCGCGGAGACGTCGTGCGTGACCGACGGCGCCGGGATGTGCACCGTGCAGCACGCGCTGGGCGCGGTCCCGGCGGTGGTGGTCGTCTCGGCGAACACGCCGGGACAGTTCAACGCGTACACGCTGAACACGGTGCAGGGTTCGTACACGGCGACCACGTTCAAGGTGCGGGCGATGTTCGACCAGACCACGCCGAAGGTGGGCGGGGCGATCTGGTTCAGCTATGCGGCCTATGGCGCACCGATCGTTCAACCGACCAGTTCGCGGTTGTTCCCGTCGGCGACCACACCTACAACACCTGAGTCGCCAGGCCGTTGACCGTCCAAAATGGACCGGTAATCGACTACCGGGGCCGGTCGTCCAGCTCGTCGGACAGGATCGCGTCGATCCGGAGACCGGCTCGCCGCAGTACCCGGATGCTCGCCCTCAGTGACAACACGATGCCGATGACGACCACGACACCGAGCCCGATGGCGACCGGATTCGCCACGAGCGCCTCCCTGCCCGATGGGCCCGGACGGCGAGCCGCCCGGCGCTGGTCCCTGAAACCTAGACGAGCCGGCTTTGCCCGGCGCCGGAAACCAGCTGATCGGCCTAGGCGATCGGGGCAGGTGAACGCTGTGATAGCTTGGAGCGAACTGGGACTTCTGTGCGTTCGCAAACCCGCTGTTCGGGCGGGGACGGCTCCCGCGGAGGTGCCAGGGCACCGTTGGGGCCGGTAGCTCAGTTGGTTAGAGCAGGGGACTCATAATCCCTTGGCCGTCGGTTCGAGCCCGACCCGGCCCACAACATCAACATCGCTGCTGACCTGCAGGAATGTTGGCCCTTCGATGTCAATTTCGCCTCGGCGTAAATTTCGACTGGGCTCCGTTATGTCTCCGTTTGCTCCGGTGTGCCAATAGCAGGCGAAGTGCTCCGCGGAGCCGGTTGGTGGCGTAGCAACTTTTGCCTCCTCGCCACAGCCGTTGCGGTGGGGACTTCAGCAGGTCCGGAGTTCTTTGCTTCCACAGCTGGACAAGCTGGGTGTGGTCGCAGTCGGCTGGGTGTGATCCGTGTTCTCGAGCAGGAGGCCAGTGACGTACACGGTTTTAGTGGGGCGACACTGACCGCGCCGATCCTTTGGCAGTGTCTACCGACTATGTGCAACCAATAGTGATAGACGTCGATCAGTACTTTGTGCGTGCCGTCTTGGATGCTTTTAGCGCGATGTCAGCGACAGCACCTGACCTGCAAGAACAGCACTCGTGACCCCCTCACTGCCAGTCAGGTTCGATCAAGGCGCTGACCTGCGGTTATAGAGAACCCGCTGGTCGGCTGGCGTAGTTGTGCTCCGTTCAGCGCGGATCATCGTTGTTGGGCGCTGTTGCAGGCGGCGTTCTGCTCCAGATCTGCTCCAGAAAAATTGGTGTGAGAGCCGGTCTGTTGGTGGTAGCGGTGGCAGTCCATCCGGCCAGGGATCCACTGCACCACCACCGAAAGTGCGCCAGAGCCAAGCGTTTTACAGTCCCCCCGCATGCCTGCACATATCAGGTCCGAAGCGAGAGTGGTACCCACTGGACTTCCATGAGCGAAATGGTTGGGAGGCAGGCGGGTCAGCACGATTCACTGTGACAACCGAGATCCGGTGTAGAGGTGGCTAGGCGGCTGGTCTGGTCGCGGTCTTGCTGTTGTGCTCGGCTTCTTCGGTGGGCTTCATCAGCTGAACCGTCCGCGGGGCAGGCTCGCCAGGACCTGCTTCGCGGCCCGTTCACCCGATGCGGCGGCGTCGGCGAGTGAGGGCATGTCGAGCTGGTAGTCGCCGGCCAGGTGGACGGGGCCGAGATTGCGGCGCAGCGTCGGCAGCGAGGCACGTCCGCCGGGTGCCCAGAACGGCACGACCCGGTGGTGACGCCGGACGATTCCCTCGTCGAGTTTGCCTTCGAGCTCGGGGTAAAGCGAGAGAAGGTCCGCGGTGAACCGGCTGACGATCTCCTCGTCGGTGAGCTCGAACAGGCTGTCGGCCACGGCACCGCCCGCGAAGCAGGCCAGCGCGCCGCCCGGCTTCCGCGGGCCAGGACCGCGCAACGCCGCAGCGTGGTTGAACATCGCCTGGAACGAGAGCTGGGGCGTCGACACGGCGATGTAGTCGTCCCACCGCTGAGGGCCCTCTTCGCGGGTGAAGAAGCCCACCACCACGTACCGGCCGTAGCGAATGTCGTCGAACGCTGTGCGGTACCCGGCCGGGAGGCTCGGCAGGATCTTCACGGCCACGTCGCCGGGAACGGTGACGATCGCACGGCGGGCACGAATCCGCACCGGCCCGTTCTCGTCCTCGTAGTCCACGACGACGCCGTCCTCGGTCCGCTCGACCGACGTCACCGGCGAGTTCAGCCGCAGGCGATCGCCGAGGTCGGCCGCCAGGATGTCGGTGAGGGTCTGATTTCCCCCTTCCGGCAAGGAAAGGTTGGGAACCTTCGCCGGGTCGGTCAGGAGGATGCCCATCGACATGACGAACTGGGTCGCGGCGGTCTCCTCGGGTTCGCATCCCATCCATTGCCCGGACCAGGACCGGACCATGTCCCGCGCGACCTCGGAGCCGATTCCTCGCAGTACGTATGATGCGGAGAGCGTGTCGAGCTTCGCGCGGACCCGTTTCGCCAGGCGGTTCTCGGGGTTCATCTGAAGGAACGGTGTCGCCGCGAGGATGCGGGCGCCGACGGCTGCCAGCCCGATCCTGTCCATAAAGGTCATCCGGGAGCGGAACATCAAGCCGAACGGATTCGAGGTGTCGACCTGTTTTCCGTGGAGCGAGAGGGCGACCGTCTTGCCGGCCAACGTACCCATGCTGACCTGATGGCGTTCGAGGGCTTCGATCAGTGTTCCGGTGCCTTCGGTGAACTGGGTTCCGAGGTTGATCCAGTAGTCGCCGCGGCGAACTGACTCCACGCGGCCGCCGGCCCGGCCGGAGGCTTCGAGTACGACGACGTCTCGATCGGACAGGGTGGTCGCCGCCATCAATCCCGCCATTCCGGCGCCGACCACGACGACTTCCGTTGCGTGCTCGTGAAGGGACTCGGTCATGTGCTGCTCCATTCCGGTGTCGATGTCAGTGCCGTGGCGATGGCTCGCACCAGGCGTCTCGTGGCGGTCCTGCTGCTCCGGCTGACTGCCGTGAAGGAGATGTAGCCGTGCACGAGCTCGCGCTCGTGGATCACCTCGGTGGGAACGTCGCTCGCCGTCAGCGCGGCCGCGTAAGCGAGTCCGTCGTCGCGGAGCGGATCGAAACCGGCGACCGTCACGATGGCGCGGGGAAGCCCTGTCAGATCGCTTGCCAGTAGAGGGGAGACCCGCGGGTCGAGATGGTCGGTCCCATCGGGGAGGTAGTGCCCCATGAACCACGCGATCTGTTTGGCCGACAACGCGGGGGACCCGGCGAACTCGTGCTGAGAGGGACGCCGTTCCGAGATGTCGGTGACCGGCTGGATGAGCACCTGCATCATCGGCTGGACGGCTTCGCCACGAAGCCGCTGGCAGAGCACGGCGGCGATGTTCCCTCCGGCGCTTTCACCGGCGACGACGATCCGGTGCGGGTCGATACCCCAGTCGGCCGCGTGCTCGGTGGCGTACCGCCACGCGGCGAGCGCGTCGTCGTGCGCCGCCGGGAACGAGTGCTCGGGTGCGAGCCGGTACTCGACGGACAGGACGTCGGTGCCCGTTCCCCGTGCGAGCATCCGCGCCGGGGCGGCGTAACCGGCGCGGCTCCCCAGTGCGAAACCGCCGCCGTGGAAGAAAAGGATCAAACCCCGGGAAGGGGTGCAGGTGCTGTAGCGGGTCGCCTGCAACCCCTCGCCGAGATCGACCTCCTGCTCGACCGCGCAAGGGTCGATCCGGTCGGCGAACAAGGCGGCGTCGCGTTCGGTCACCTCCCGGGCGGCCGTCACCGGCAGGTCGCTGTAGTCGTCACCGGCTTCCGTGAGTCTCATCAGGAAGGCGACGTCGGCGGCCATCCGATCGCCTGCGCTGTTGACCGGCGGGCGGACCAGCGGCCTGAGGAGCGGGGCCGGGGTACGGCTCAGGGCGATGACGAAGGCTCGCTGAAGGCGCTGGCCCAGCGTAAGGTTCTCCGCGGTCATGAGTCAGCCGCCGCGCTCGTGAGGTCGGCGGCGGGTGTCCGGACGGAGAAACGGATGTTCCGGTCGACCAGCCGTCCCTTGAACAGCCGGTTGTCCTTCACGAACGTCGTGTGCATCCGCCACGGCAATTCGGTGCCCTGCCGGGGGAGTTCGGGCTTCGCCCGCTGCATGTAGCCCGCGGTGAGGTCGAGGAGATCCGTGGTGGCGAGTCCTTCCGGCACCACCGGGACCGCGATGTCGTAGCCGTTCGTGTCCATGCGGCGGAGCACGTCGCCGACCAGGCGGCACACGTTGCCCAGCCGAAGGGTCCACGACGCTTTCGTGTAGCCGAGCATCATGGCCCAGTTCGGCATCCCGGAGATGAGGGCGCCGCGATAGAGGACGGCGTCGGACATCTTCACCGGACGACCGTCCACTGTGGGCTGGATGCCGCCCAGCATCTGCATGACGAGGCCGGTCGCGGTGACGATGAGATCGGCCTTCAACGTCTTGCCCGACTGCAGGAGGATGCCGTCCTCGGTGAAGCGGTCGATCCGGTCGGTGACCACCTCGGCGTCGCCGTCGCGGAGTGCCTTGAAGAACTCGCCGTCCGGCGTGACACAGAGGCGCTCGTCCCACGGCGCGTACGGCGGATTGAAATGGGTGTCCACGTCGACGTCCGCCGGAAGCTCCTTGAGCGTCCACTTGCGCAGCGCCTTCCGCCCGAAGTCGGGGAACTTGCGCAGGGTGCTGACGAGCAGGAAGTCGATCCAGATGTTCTTGCGGCGCGTGGCCGCGTAGCCGAGCTTGGCCCCGAGCAGCTTGGTGAGCCTCAGGGCGATGCCGTCGACCCTCGGCTGGGAGGCGATGTAGCTGGGGGTGCGCTGGAGCATCGTCACGTGTGCCGCGGCGCCGTCCCCCATCAGCATGGCCGGGAGCATCGTCACCGCCGTCGCGCCGCTACCGATGATCACCACGCGTTTGCCGCTGTGGTCGTAGTCTTCGGGCCACTGCTGGGGATGCAGGATGTCTCCCCGGAAATCGTCGCGACCCTCGAAGTGGGGCGTGTACCCGGATTCGTAGCGGTAGTAACCGGTGGCGCTGAAGACGAAGCGGGCCTTGATGGTCTTCGTGTGTTCGGTGCCGGCCTCGTCGGTCACGGTCACCTGTAGCGTCCACCGCGCCTCGTCGGTGGACCAGTCGGCGGAGGTCACCCGGTGCCGGAGCCGGAGGACCTCGTCCAGGCCGAACTCGCTCACCGTCTCGCCGAGGTATTCGCGGATCAATGGCGCTTCGGCGATCGCGCTCCGGTGCCGCCACGGTTTGAACTCGTAGGCGTAGGTGTGCAGATCGGAATCGGACCGGACGCCCGGATAGCGGAACAGGTCCCAGGTGCCGCCGATCGAGTCGCGGGATTCCAGCAGGATGACCTTCTTGTCGGGGAAGTCGGCCATCAGATGCCGGGCCGCGCCGATCCCGGAGATGCCGGCGCCGATGACGACGATGTCGGCGGACTCCATTGCGCCTGTGTCCTTCATGCTGCACTTCCTTCTGGGTTTTGGTCCTGCGGGAGGGCAGGGACGACGCCGGTCCCGCGAGCCCGGGTGGCGATGATGGGCTCGGCGAGGACCTCCGCTCGGCCCGTGCGGTCGATGGCCCTGGCGATGACGCGCAGCTCGAAGTCGACCGTCCGGCTCCGGTTGCCTTTCGCCGCGAGCCGGGCCTCGACCTCGATGACGTCGCCGCCACGCACCGGCGCCAGGAATTCCACGGACGAGTAACCCGCGAAGAGGCTCTCGTGGCCGTCCGTGACGATCGCGAGATGCGTTCCGGCGTCGCCGAACAGCGCCAGGCCGAACGCCCCGTCGACGAGGTTGCCGGCGTAGTGGGCCTCGGAGTAGGCGACGTAGCGCCGATGGATGACTTTCATGAGAGCTCCTGACCGAGTAGGTCATCCGATTAAGTCAGTTGGCCGAGTGTGAGACAACTTTCATCTCTCGTCAAGGGGCGGTTCAGGTGCTCGCCCGAAAGGGGCTGTTGACAACGCGCGACCAGGCGCCCATTATCTTCGTCAATTGATCGAGTCATTTGACTAACTATGACGCGACACTCGCCAAGATCGAAAGGGCCCGCGATGGCCGAGATCATGACGTTCCCCGAGGCGCCCGTGAGGGAGGGCTCGACTTTCTCCATCACGATCGAAGACGACGCGAGTCCGGTCGTCCGGCTGATCGGACGCACCTTGCGTGACTCGGCGCGGATCGGTTACGCGCCGGAGGTCCTTGGCCGATCCGCCGGTACCGTGGCGATCCGCTCCCACGACACACCGCAGGCCGCGACGATTTCCTTCGGCCGCAAGACGATCACGGTGACCGGTGGAGTCGTGGCCGAGCCGGACGCGACGGTCGTGGTCGACCTGCGGGCGCGCTTCGCTTCCGCGCGGGAGCCCGCCGGTGATGTCGTCCTGGCCACCGGCATCTTGCGCGCGTTGACGCCGCCGCTACCGCACTGGCGCGAGGCCGCCCGGAATTTCTGGGCGGTGACAAGGGGAATACCGGGAATTCCCGAGGTTCTGATCGTCGATGCCGACGGTCCCGGCGGTCCGGAACGGCACCGCTTCGGCGACGGGGCGACCGAGTACCTGATGGCGGGACCGCCCGACGTTCTCGCCGGTGTCTTCAGCGGCGCGGACGATTTTGTCGCGTCCTTGGGAGCCGGTCTGCGGGTCAAGGGCACGTTGTCGCAGATGTCGGTCATGACGGCCGCTTCCTGGAGGGTTCGTTTCGATGTCTGATCCACGCGCTGTTCGCCTCGAGGCGACGAATCACGACGGAAGCTTTCTCGGCAAGAACGTGTCGATGACGAAGTTCGCCTCGGGCAAAGAATCCGGCTTCGCCTTCGCCGACATCCTGTTCGCGATCGATCTGGGCAACGAGATCGTCCTCGGTGACGCTTTTCCGGACTGGCGCGGCAATCTCTACGACATCCAGATGGTCCCCGACCTGTCGACCCTCGTCGCGTGGAAACCGGGGCTGGATGCGGTCATCGGCGACTACTGGCTGAAGGACGGCACACCTGTGCCGATCTGCCCGCGGAACCTCGTGCGGAAGCTGGTGGCCCGGCTGGCGGTTCTCGGGTACACCGCGACGATCGCCGTGGAGATCGAAGCGACGCTTTTCGAGGAGTCCGTTCAGGAGGCGCGAAAACGCGGGTACCGGGAGCTGACGCCGTTGGGCGGCGGCGCGGGAGCCACGTACCACTTGGCGAGGTCCAAGGACTGGGTCGACTACATGGAAGCGGTCGTCGATCGCCTCGATCGGGTCGGCATCGTCTGGGAGGCGTGGACCGACGAGGCCGCCGCCGGCCAGACGGAACTGAACCTGGCGCCCGCGGATCCGATCACGCTGGCCGATTCCTGGGCGCGTACGCGGCAGGTGATGCGCGAGGTTGCCTTCGACCAGGGCCACACGGTGACCTTCATGGCCAAGCCGACGGCGGGCTACGGACAGGGCGCCCACATCAACCTTTCGCTCCAGAGCGACGGAGTGAACCGGTTCTTCGCCGAAGACGGCCCGTCCCCGCTGATGCGGCACGCGGTCGGGGGACTGCTGGCCACGATGGAGGGCAACACCTCGCTCGCGTTGCCGCAGATCACCTCCTATCGGCGGCTGGTGGACTTCACCGGACCGCCCACCACCGTGAGCTGGGGCGTCAACAACAAGACGGCCGCGGTGCGCGCCATCACCGGCCACTCCAAGTACTCGCGCCTCGAGTACCGGCTTCCCGGTGCCGACGTCAACCCGTACCTCGCGTTGGCGGGGGTGCTTGCCGGAGTGCTGGCAGGCATCGAGCGGGAGATCGAGCCGCCGGAGCAGGTCACGGACATGGCCTGGTGCTTGCCCGAGGGCGTGCCCCGGATTCCCGACACGATGTCGAAGGCGGGTGCCGCCCTGGACGCCGATCCCCTGCTGCGCGAGTACCTCGGTGACGAGTTCGTGGACTTCTGGGTCGCGTCGCGACGATGGGAGTGGATGGAGTTCCACACCAAAGGCGGCGATCCGTTCGCCGAACTCTCCCAGTGGGAGTCCACCCGCTACTTCGAGTTCCCGTGAGCGCGCGTCCGCTGATCGGCATCACCGGCAGGCGGTTCCGGCTGGAGCTGATCAAGGGAGCCGACGAACGGTACGGCGACCGTTGTCTCGACAGCTACATGTCGGACTTCGCGAGCCGGATCGCGGAAGCCGGCGGGCTTCCGGTGCACCTGTCCTACGACACCGACGTGACGGCGATCTGTCAGCGGCTGTCCGGGGTCGTGATCACCGGCGGGCAGGACGTCCACCCGGCGTTCTGGGGTGGCGACCCGGGAGTGGTCCGTGACGTCGATCCGAGACTGGACCCGATGGCCCACGACGAGGTGCGTGACGAGTATGAGATCGAGCTCGCCCGGGCCGCTCTGGGGCGGGGGATTCCCGTGCTGGGCGTGTGCCGCGGCATGCAGGTGCTCAACGTCGCCCTCGGCGGGACACTCGTCCCCGATCTCCCACGGGGGCGGGTGAGTCATCTGTCGGCGGAGGCTGCGCCCACCGACGGCACCGCTGATCACCTTGTGTCCTTTGAAAAAGGCTCGATCGCCGCCGGCCTGTTCGGCGAGCACGCGATGACCAACTCCTGGCACCACCAGGCCGTCGACCGCTGCGGCACCGGGCTGGTCGTGACCGGGCGGACGAGTGACGGCGTGATCGAGTCGGTCGAGCTGCCCGGTGCCCCGGTGCTCGGAGTCCAGTGGCATCCGGAGTGGATGAAGAGTGAGGACCCGGCGATGACGTGGATCGTGCAGGCCGCGGCGAAGAGGCAGAGGAGCTTGCCATGACCGCGAAAGTGACGGCCGGACAGGCGGGCGACGATCCCGCCGTCCCGACGGTGACCGAGTTGCTGGCGCATCGGGCGCGGGACTCCCCGGAACGGGAGTTCCTGCGGTTCGGCGAGTGGTCCTGGAGCTTCGCCGAGATCGACGACTGGACCTCCAGGCTGGCGCACCGGCTGATCGAGGTCGACGGTGTCCAGCCGGGCGACCGGGTCGCGATCATGCTCCCGAACGTCGTGCACTGGCCCGTGGTGTGGCTCGCCGCGCTGAAGGCAGGCGCGATCGCAGTACCGATCAACAGTTCCTACCAGCGCGCCGACCTCGCCTTCGTGCTGCGGGACTCCGGTGCGCGTGTCGTGTTCACCGACGCCGACCGCTCGGATCTGATCGCGAGTGTCGTCGCCGGTGAGGACATCCGCGTCGTGGATGTCGCCGACGACGGGGCGGAGCCGTTTCCGGCGACACCTCCGGCGGTGCCGATCGACGGCGGGGCACTGGCGAACCTGCAGTACACGTCCGGCACGACCGGTTTCCCCAAGGCGTGCATGCTCACCCACGACTACTGGGTGCGGCTGGGCTGGATCTGCGCGTCGGCGACCGGGCTCGGACCCGAAGACGTTCTTCTTACAGCGCAACCGTTTTCCTACATGGATCCCCAGTGGAACACCGCGCTGGCCCTCACGGTCGGCGCCCCGCTGGTCGTACTGCCCCGGTTCTCCGCGTCGACCTTCATGGCGGACGTCCGGAGGCACCGCGCGACCTTCTTCTACGTCCTCGGGTCCATGCCGACGCTGCTGTTCAAACAGCCGCCCACCCCCGAAGACCGCGACAACGACCTCCGTCTCGTGTTCTGCTCGGGAATCCCGGTCGGACTTCACGCCCGGCTGGAGGAGCGCTGGGGAGCGCCGTGGCGCGAGATCTACGGGATGACCGAGTCCGGGATCGACCTGTTCAGCCCCTTCGCCGACGCCGGCGCGGTGGGAAGCGGGAGCCTGGGGCGTCCGGTGCCGACGAAACAGGTCCGCGTCGTCGATCCCGATGGCGCCGAGGTGCCTGACGGCGAGGCTGGGGAGCTGGTCATCGCGGGCACGCCGATGATGAACGGCTACTGGAATCGTCCGGAGGACACCGCCAGGGTGTTGCGGGACGGCTGGCTCCACACTGGCGACGTCGTCATCCGCCACTCGGACGACGGAATCCGGCTGGTCGGCCGGATCAAGGACATGGTCCGGCGCGGCGGCGAGAACGTCGCGAGCGTCGAGGTCGAAGCCGCCCTGGAGCGGGACGACCTGGTGGTCTCGGCCGCCGTCGTCGCCGAACCCGACGAGACCCTCGGTGAGGAGGTCAAGGCTTTTGTCCAGCTGGCGGCCGGAGTGCCTTCCTGTCGTGCGACGGCCGAGCGGATCGTCGAGCGGGCGGGCAAGGAACTCGCGCGTTTCAAGGTGCCGCGCTACATCGAGTTCGTCGCCGAATTCCCCCGCACTCCGTCCGAACGCGTTTCCAAACCGGCGCTGAAGGCCCGTGCCGCGGCCGATCCCGGCGTGACCTACGACCTCGGCACACGACGGGGATTCGTCAGCGTCGACCTCGTCCGGGACGTGGCGGTGCTGACACTCCGGCGCCCCGAGAAGCTCAACGCCCTGGATGTCGCCACCCGGCTGCGGCTGGCGGCCGTCATCCGCGAATTGGGCACCGGTGAGCGTGTGCGCGGGATCGTGCTCACCGGCGAGGGGCGAGCCTTCTCCGCGGGAATGGATCTCCAGAGCACGCCGTCCTCGGGCGCCGAGATGCGGGAAGCGTTCGCGAGTTTCCACGACATCACCCGCGCGATCCTGGAGACGCGGGTGCCCGTGGTCGCGGCCGTCAACGGGCTCGCGGTCGGGGGAGCCTCGGAGCTGACGTTGTGCTGCGACGCCCGCATCGGAACCCCGGCGACGGAGTACTTCCAACCGGAAAACGGCCGGGGCATCACGATTTCGAACGCGTCCAGTGTGCTGTTGAGGCGGCTCGTCGGGAACCACGCGATGCGCGTGGTGCTCGGATCCCCTCGTGTCCCGGCCGACGAAGCCTTACGGATCGGCCTTCTCGACGAGATCGTCGAGCCCGGCGCCCTGATCGGCCGCGCCGTCGACATCGTCATCGAGTGGACGCCAGAGGGGAACACGACGGCCCTTCATCTCGCGCTCCTGCGTCCGCGGGCAGAGGACGTCGAAGCGGCTTTCGCCCGGGAAGA
The DNA here is from genome assembly GCF_000732925.1 of Amycolatopsis japonica. Lineage (NCBI taxonomy): Bacteria > Bacillati > Actinomycetota > Actinomycetes > Pseudonocardiales > Pseudonocardiaceae > Amycolatopsis > Amycolatopsis japonica. The sequence continues at coordinate 6,087,633 of NZ_CP008953.1, read as the reverse complement.
CCTCGCCGCGGCCCAGGCGTGGGAGAGCGGGCTTCTGACCGCGGGCATCGAGGGCTTTTTGTCCACTGACAGAGCATCCAAAGAGGAGGCGTCGACATGATCGACACCCAGGCCGCGGTGCTGACCGCCGTCGGCGAACCGCTCGAACTGACCGTCATCCGGGTGGACGACCCGGAGCCGCACGAGGTGCGGGTCGCGGTCACGAACGTGGGGCTGTGCCACAGCGATCTGCACTACATGACCGGAACGGTGCCGACCGGCCTGCCGGTCGTGGTCGGCCACGAGGTGGCGGGTGTGGTCGAGGCGGTCGGTGCGCAGGTGTCCGGGCTGCGTCCCGGGGACCGCGTGGTCGGCGCGCTGACGCCGTCCTGCGGCCGCTGCGCCAACTGTGAGGCGGGACGGTCGACCCAGTGTGGACGGGTGGAGGAGATCCGCCGTCGCCCCCGGCCCGCGTTCCAGACCACGGCGGGCGAGCCGATCGAGCGGCTGGGCGACATCGGGGCGTTCTCCCGGCACGTCCTCATGCGTGAGAACTCGCTGGTGAAGCTTCCTGACGACGTTCCGCTGCACGTCGGCTGTCTCCTGGCCTGCTGTGTCATCACCGGGGTCGGCGCCGTGTTCCGCGGCGCCAAGGTGCGCCCGGGCAGCACGGTCGCGGTCGTCGGCTGCGGCGGCGTCGGATCGGCCATCATCCAAGGCGCCCGGCTCGCCGGCGCCTCGGCCATCGTCGCGATCGACCTGGACGACGCGCGCCTCAAGGCCGCACGCGGCTACGGCGCCACCCATGTCGTCAACGGCGGGGACGGCGACCCGGTCGCGGAACTCCACCGCCTGCTCGGGGACGGAGTGGACTACGCCTTCGAGGCGGTCGGCTCGGCCCGCACCGCCGCGACGGCCCTGGCCCTCGTGCGCCCGACGGGGACCGCGTGCCTGGTCGGGATCGCGCCCGGAGGCACCGAGCTCTGCGTCCCGGCGTCGGACTTCTTCTTCGAGGAGAAGCGGCTCATCGGCTCCTACATGGGCTCAGGGCAGGCGCGGCAGGACATCCTGCAACTCGCCCGCCTGTACCAGCAGGGACGCCTGCTGCTCGACGAGATGGTCACGCGCGTCATCCCCTTCGGCGAGATCAACGAGGGCTTCGAGGCGATGAAATCCGGTGACGTGACCCGCATCGTCGTCGATCTCCAGTCCTGACCAGCGAAGGAAACGTGAAGATGAGCAACGAGATTCCCCGGCCGGTGAACTACATCGCCGACGACTGGAGCGAATGCCAGACCGTCCCCGACGCGTGGAACCTCGACCCCAATACGCGCGAGCCCATCCACCGCACTGTCACGACGGCACCCGACGACGTCGAGCGCGCGCTTCGGCACGCGGAGCGCGTGTACGACGTCGGTCGCTGGGACGAGGACGCCCGGCGTGAACGCGCTGACATGTTCGAGCGCGTCGCCAACATCGTCGAGAGCCGTGTCGAGGACATCGCGCGCACGGACTCACTGACCAGCGGTACGCCCATCGGCGTCACGCGCAAGGTCGCGGCCTTCCTGCCCGCGCGGATCCGGGCGGCGGCGGCGGACCTGGTGACCATCCCGCGCGTCACCGCGCTGGCGGCCGGTGGCAGGGACGTCCGCCTCTACAAAGTGCCATGGGGACCCGCCGCGATCCTCACCCCGTGGAACGGCCCGAGTTTCATCCCCGCGGCCAAGATCGCCAGCGCGATAGCCGCGGGCTGTCCCGTCATCCTCAAGCCCTCGGAACACGCGCCCGGCAGCGCGCAGATCATCGTCGAGTGCTTCCTCGAAGCGGGACTGCCCAGCGGCGCCCTGCAACTGGTGCACGGCGCGGGCGACGTCGGCGCCAGGCTGACCGCCGACCCGCGCGTCAAGATCGTCTCGTTCACCGGCGGACCCGCCGCCGGGCGCGCCATCGCGCGAGCGGGCGCGGAGGACTTCAAGGTCCTGCAACTGGAACTCGGCGGCAACAACCCGGTGCTCGTACTGGACGACGCCGACCTCGACGTCACCGCGGACGGCATCCTCGACGGCATGACCAAGCTCAACGGTCAGTGGTGTGAGGGGCCGGGCAAGATCCTCGCCCACCGAAGCCTGGTCGCACCTCTTCTCGACGCGTTGACCGAGCGGATCTCCAAGCTCGTCGTCGGCCACTCGCTCGACGAGGACGTCCGGATCGGCCCGATCTCCAACGCCCCGCACTTCCAGACGCTCCAAAACAGGATCGAGGGGCTGCGGAACCTCGGGGCGGCCATCCACCGGCCCGCTCGGCTGCCCGAGCTCGGCGGCTACTTCCTGTCACCGACCATCGCGGTCGGCGCGGACCCGGCTCAGGCGACGGCCGAGCTGTTCGGCCCGGTCGTCTCCCTGCACGCCGTGGACTCCGACGAACAGGCGCTACGGATCGCCAATGCCAGCCCCTCAGGACTCGACGCCTACGTGTTCGGCACCGACACCGATCGCGCCATAGACGTCGGCTCCCGCATCCTGTCCGGCGAGGTGCGTGTCAACGGCGCCAAGATCGCCGACCTCGGTGACGACTCGGCTCAGAGCTTCTGGGGCCCGGCCGGCATCGGCGGGCATGGGCCGGCGGAGTCGGTGCGCGTCTTCTGCGGCGACCGGGTCGTCGGTGTCGATTCGCCCGACTTACCGTTGTGAGGGTGCCACGGGCGTGGAGCCGAGCCGGGCAGCGAGCCAGCTGTCGAGAACTGACGTGGCGAGCTCCATCTGGCCCAGCGCGGCGGAGCGATCCCCGTAGGTCAACCAGTTCGCGGCGAAACCGTCGGCCAAGGCAGCGATGACGAAGGCGATCTCCTCGACGATCTCCGGTTCGATCGGTTGGTCCGAACCGGCATCGCGCAGCGCGGTGCGCACCGTCTCGAGGGCCTTGTCGTACACCTCGATACCGCGGTCTCCGTGCTGGCGCCGGGCCCAGCTGATGAGTTCCATCGCCGCCATAGTGAAACTGGCCGACTCGAGATAGCACTCCATGACTCCGCGCAGGAGCCGTCGAGCCGTCTCCGCCACGTCGCCGGGGGAGTCGTTGTTCTCGAGCGCGTCGCGGTATCTGCCCGCCACGAACTCGTAGACATCGGCGAAGAGATCCTCTTTGGAGTCGTAGCAGTAGTGCAGCATCGCCAGGTTCGCCTGAGCCTGCTCGGCGATCCGCCGGGTCGTCGCGCCCTCGATGCCGTAGGTCGCGATGACCTCCACAGCAGCCTTGATGAAGTCGCTGCGCCGTTGGGCGGCGGAGATCCGAGGCACGAAATCCTCCCGGTGCACGTAGTTGGACGCTTGATTAAGTCAACGCCAGCCTAGCAGTGGAAGTTCTTAGTCAAGCGACTTGATCGGATGGCTAAGTGGGGCGTACGCTATGGGCCGGATCACAAATCCGCGCAGCGTCTCCAGGGCTCCGGCCGCCGGCCCGAACACCGCCTTCAGCTCAGAGGTGAAGGCACGACTCGAAGGAAACAAGGACATGAAGGAAATGCTCTTCATGCTGGCCGATCTCTGGATGATCTTCGCCGGCTTCTTCTTCGGCTGGAAATTCATCCGGCGCTACGGCAACTACCTGCTCGGCCTGGAATGGATGATCGTCGCCACGTCGGGCTCGAACTTTCTCCTGTGGGCACTCCTTGGCGGGGACGAGGACAGCTTTCTCTACACCATCGCGTACTTCTTCGACGCTTTCTCGCGCTCCGTGGGCATCACCCTCATCCTCGTCCTGGGCCTGATGCGCGTGACGCACCGGTACAAGCCCTCCGTGGCGGTCGATATCGGCGTGTTCGCGCTCGCCGCCGCCGCCGGGCTGTACCTCCAGCAGTTCCGCGCCGACAAGCTGCACCTCGGTCCGGCGACGTTCTACGTCGTGGTCAACGTGCTCACGACGATCTTCCTCGCCTATTTCGTATGGCGGCTTTGGCGCATCGGCGCCCGAAAGCTGGCCCTCGCCACGGCGCTGGTCACCCTCGCGGGATCCGTCATCGCGATCACGTATGACTTCTTCCCGATCCCGGGCGACGACGCGCACCGGACGCTCTTCTACACCGCGGCGCTGGCGACCTGGGGATTCCAGATGTTCGTGTGCTTCTTCGCCTATCGCGCCCTGCACGACCACAACGTGGCGGCGGGTGTCGAGCCGGAGTCGAGCCGGCCGAGCGTGGCGAGGGCCTGAGCGATGAAGACCGACAACGTCGAGTACACCACCTTCAGTGGCTGGGTCGATCCGCCCGAGGACGTCCTGCCTCCCCTGGCCGAGGACCTCGTCTGCGATGTCGCGGTCGTCGGCGGCGGAATCGGCGGCATGTCGACGGCGCTGCGGCTGGCCGACCGCGGGCAGGACGTGGTGCTGCTGGAGGCCGAATTCTGCGGGCACGGAGCCAGCTCCCGTAACGCCGGGCAGCTGGCGGGTGCGCCGGGCGGGGATCTTCAGCTGCTGAATCTCCTCTACCGCAAGAAGATGCCCGGAATGATCCGCCTTGCCGAGCGTGCCGCACACCACGTCGAGAGCCTGATCGAGAAGCACGATATCGACTGCGACTACGAACGGACGGGCAATGTCTTCGCGGCGACGTCCCGTGGCCAGCTGGGCCGCGTGCGCCGGGTGACCAAGATCCTTCAGCGGGCCGGCGCCGACGTGGAACTGGGCACGAGCGAAGAACTCGGGATCCCTCGCGGATTCCTCGGCGGTATGCGCGAAAAGGTCGGTGGGATCATGAATCCCGGCCGATTCACCTTGGGGCTGCGACGTGTCCTGCTCCGCACGCCTGCGCGAGTCTTCGAGCGGACGAAGGTCACCGACGTCGCGCGCGACCGCGGCCAGGTGGTCATCACCACCCCTCGGGGTGAAGTGCGGGCGAACAAGGTGGTGCTGGCGACGAACGCGTACGCGGGGGAGTGGGACATCACGCCGCCGCGGCTCTCCGTGCCCATCTGGGTCATCGAGGTGGAGACCGAGCCCATCGACCCCGCCCGATTGACGGCGCTGGGGTGGACCAGCCGCTCCGGACTCGTGACCCAGCACAACATCATGGAGAACTACCACCTGACACCGCGTAACACCATCGTCTTCGGCGTCCGGCGGCTCGAGCGCGGCCGGACATACCCTCTCCCGCAGAAGGAACCGGACCCGGCGCTCGTCGAAGAACTCGCCGAAGCCTTCGCGACACGGTTTCCGGCTCTGTCCGATGTCGCGATCGATCGCGCGTGGGGAGGATGGATCGCGATCACGCCGTCCTGGCTGCCCGTCGCCGGACAGATCGACGACGCCGTCTATTACTCGATCGCCTGCAACGGCCACGGTCTGGCTCAGGCCCCTTATGTCGGCTCCCTCATCGCCGACCTGATCGTCGACGGCGAGCGACACGAAGACCTGGCGGGATTGTGGCAGAAGAAGCCCAAGTTCCCGCGCCCGCTGATGATGAGCCCGTTGGGGCTTCGCATTATCTGGACAGTCGACCGCTTCAACGATTTCGTCAACGGAAGCAGGCGTAACGCTCGACGAGGATCGGTGAGGACCTTGCGGAGAAACGCGTCATAAGGTCATCTCGGCAATCCCTTCCACACGGAGACGCGCACGCGGTCGCGCTAAAACCCTTCACGGCGTGTGACGCCTTCCAGAGACTGACCTCGACCGATCGGCCCGGGACATCTGGTCGTTCGGCAGAGGGGGCACGCCGCTAGGCCCGTACGGCCAGGTGTAGTCGGTCTTGCCGTTGGCGTGCCGCCTGACCTCGTCGACACATGAACAGCTTTGGGGCCTTGTAATCGGTGGGCTCGGCGCGTCCACAGCGGGCGTAACTCGTTGGCGGCGGCCGACGACCTCCTGGCCCCACCTCTCGCTCGGCCTGCCGACGACGACCGCGTCGGCGGCGCCCGGCAGGCCGCGGAGGACGGCCTCGACCTTGTCGGCTTACTGCTTCTCGCCGCCGGTGTTGATCGTGGTCGCGTCGCGGCCGCGCAGGCGGACGAGGTGCTCGGTGCCGCCTGCGCGCTGCGGGCGGGCCGGGACGCGGTTCAGGCTGGATCGGTGGTGTCCTGGCGGACAGCCCAGACCGCGACCTGGGAGCGCCTGCTCAGGCCGAGCTTGGCCAGGATGTGGGCGACGTGGGCTTCGGCGGTGCGTGTGGAGATGACCAGGTGCTCGGCGATCTCGCGGTTGGTCATACCCTGGCGGATCAGGCCGGTGATCTCCCACTCCCGGCTGGTGAGCCGGTCGGCGCCGGGTGGTGGGCGCAGGGCCTGCGGGGTGCCGAAGACGTAGCGGATGCTGTCCGCCTCGGACATGGCGGCTCCAGCGGTGAAGCAGGCCTCGAATTTGTCGTCGCCGAGGGCTTCGCGGGTTCGCTGGACGTGGCGGACGTGTCGTTCCTCGATCATGGCCGACTTGTGCAGGGCGTAGCCTGCTTTCCGGTTGGCGGCTTCGGTGATCCCGTACAGGGTGGCCGCGCGAGCGTGGTGACCCTGGCTGTCGGCGACCCAGCCGACGGTAGCCAGGGCTTCGCCGTCCAAAAGCTCGATTCCGGCGTCGCCTGCGGCCGTCAGCATGTCCCGCAGACAGTGGACGGCGGTGGCCGCGTCTCCGTATTCCGCCTCGATCATGGTCAGCGCCTCCAGCAGGAAACGCCGGGCATTCAGGTCGCCGTACTCGCGGCTGAGCGCCAAGCCGTCCCGCAGGATGACCCGGGCGCCGTCCGGGTCGCCGGAGAAGCCGGTGCACCAGCCGTGGTGGTAGTAGCTGACGAGCTCACGTGGCCGGTCACCCGTCGCGCGGAACTCTGTCACCAACTCCGCGAAGATGCCGGCGGCCCGGTCCGGCTCGCCCTGGTACTCGGCGAGTAGGCCGGCGGAGACTTTGGCCCTGGACAACAGGGATCCCTCGTTCGTGCGGGTGACGACGCCGTCGGCTTCGGCCAGCAACTCGGTGCACCGGGCCAGATCGCCTTCGAACAGCGAATAGTTGGCGTCGTGGATCAGGGCTAGGCCCGACAAGGGCGTATCGGGCGAGGCTTTCCGCAGCAAGCGGTCCAGCCAGGTGCGGGCCTCGGCGCGCAGGCGCCACAGCTGCCAGTACAGGTTCAGGTCGTTCACGATCGCGAGTCCGGCATCGGCCTCGCCTGGCGTGGTCAGGCAGTACTCGAGGGCGACCCGCAGGTTCGGGTGATCCGGCCGCATCCGGTGACACGATGGCACGGCGTCCGTTGTCCCGCGCGCCTCGCGCAGGCGAGCGGACCGGCTGGCATAGCAGTCCCGGTGTCGTCGGCCGAGTCGAAGTACTTCCCCGGCGGAGAGCTGTTCTCGGCCGTACTCGCGCAACACGCCGAGCATGCGATACCGGATGTCCCCGGCGTGCTGCCGCGGGATGAGGACGGACTTGTCGACCAAGCCGATGATCGCGTCCAGCAGCGCGTCCGGGGCGAGCCCGTCGCCGCCGCACACTTGCTCGGCCGCGGTCAGGTCGAACGATCCGGAGAACACCCCGGCCCGCGCCCACACCAGCCGCTCGTCCGGCGTGCACAGCGCGAAACTCCAGTCCAACGTGCCGTGCAGGCTCCGGTGCCGTGACGAAGCGGTCCGCGCCGCACCGGTCAGCAGCGGCAGTCGCCTGGTCAGCCGCTCGGCCAGCTGGCGAACGGACAACGACCGTAGTCGCACCGCCGCCAGCTCGATGGCCAGCGGTATGCCGTCCAGGCGGCGGATCACCCGTGCCACATCGTGGTAGTTGTCCTCGGTGATCTCGAACGAGGGCACCACCGAAGTCGCCCGATCGACGAACAGCGCCACCGCGTCGAACCCGCGGAGCCCGGCAGGGGATCGCAGGCTGTCCGGTTCCGGTACCGCGAGTGGCGGCAGCGGGTACAGATGCTCACCGACGACGCCGAGCGACTGGCGGCTGGTGGCCAGCACGATCACCCGCGGGCAGTCCCGCACCATCGCCGCGGCCAGGTCGGCGCACTCGTCGATCAGGTGCTCGCAGTTGTCCAGTACCAGCATGACTTGCCGGTCCCGCAGATAGTCGATCAACACCTGTTCCTCGGATCTGGCCTGTCCGGCCGGCCCGAGCGCCACCGTGATCGTGTTCGCCAGCAGTGCGGCGTCGCGCAACTCGGCCAACTCGACGAACACCACGCCGTCCGCCAGTTCCCCGGCCAGCTCGGTCGCGACCCGCGCGGCCAGCCGAGTCTTACCCACCCCGGGTGGCCCGACCACGTTCACCAGTCGCTTGGCCTTCGACAGCGCGCGTAGCTCGGCGACCTCACGATCACGACCCACATGGGCGGTCACGGCCACCGGCACACCACGCGCCCCGCCCGGCTGAACGACTGCCGACATGGACCACTCCCGAACCGTCTCCACGACGCTGTGTCGATCACCAGACCCTACAACGCACAGCCCCGAACTTCCGTGCACGCCATCGTGAAAGCCCAGCTCAGCGTGCACACGCCTGCGAACACCGACACCGGGCAGCAATTCGCCCGGCGTGCGCCGGCCGGACTCCAAGTCCGTCAGTCAGGGGATGGCTGGGCGCAACAGTGCCACGTTCGCCCTCGCCGAACAGCCACCGGCGTCCGTCCTGGAGAACCTGCTCGGCATCTGCCCGACGACGCAGCGAAATGGGCAAAGCCCGCAGTAGGACACAGCCACCGATACGCTGCGTTTTTGCCTTCCCGACGCAGCCAGCCGGGCGGCTGACCGCTATTCCACCAGATCCCAGGATTTCCTGAGCTTGCCAGGTACCTCAGACATTCGATGCCCTGCTTTGGGTTATCGGTCTGGCTTTGCCGAAATCGGCCGGCCGGTGTTCGAGGAACGCGGTGATCCCTTCCGATCCTTCCGCGGTATCGGCCAATGCGGCGATCTGACGGGCTTCGTTGTCGAGATGCGGCTCCAGTGTCGTAGTCGGAGCTTCGCGGACGAGGCGGGCGGACGCGGCCAGCGCCTGCCGTGGCCCACGGGCCAGCGAGTGGGCCAACTTGCAGGCGTCATCGAGGGGGTTGTCGGTCACGCGGCTGACCAGGCCGTAGCGCTCGGCCGTGCCGGCGTCGAGTTGGCGGTTGGTGAGGATGAGGTCGGCGGCTCGGGCGGGGCCGAGGGTTCTGGTCAGGATCCAGGAGACGCCGCCGTCGGGTGAGAGCCCTGCCGCGGTGTAGGCGGTGCGGAAGCGGGCGTCGCTTCCGGCGATGACGATGTCCGCGGCGAGCGCGATGCCGAGACCGCCGCCTGCACACGCTCCTTGGACGGCGCTGATGACCGGCATCTTCAGCGCACGAAGGCCGCGAATGGCGGCGTGGGCGGCGTGGGCGACTTTTCCGACGAGGGCTCCCGGGGTCGTGGTGTCCGCGAAGGTGCGGAGATCGCCGCCGACGCAGAATGAGTCACCTTCGGCGTAGAGCACGGTGGCGCCGAGATCGGGCATGGCGGCCACCGTGCTGACAGCTTCCGCCAGCGCCGTGGCGAGCTCGAGGTCGATCGCGTTCTTCCGTTCGGGGACGGCGAGTCCGATGCGGGCGACACCGTCCCCGCAGTCGAGGCGCACGGGTTCGCGGCTCATGGATGTACCTCAGGGGGTGTCGTAGCGGGTGTGTGGTGGCGTGACGGGTGGGCTGACACGGCGCTAGCGCGGGGCCATGCGGATGGCTCCGTCGAGCCGGATCGTTTCGCCGTTGAGCATGGGGTTGGCGATGATGTGCTCGACCAGCGCGGCGTACTCGTCGGGGTCGCCGAGCCGCGCGGGATGCGGCACCTGTGCGCCCAGTGAAGCTTTCGCCTCGTCGGGCAGGCCGGCCAGCAGGGGAGTGTCGAACAGCCCGGGTGCGACGGTCATGATCCGGACCTGTTTGGCGGCGAGGTCGCGGGCGATGGGCAGGGTCATACTCGCGATCCCGCCCTTGGACGCGGAGTACGCGGCCTGGCCGACCTGGCCGTCGAACGCGGCGACCGACGCGGTGCACACGATCACGCCGCGTTCCCCTCCCACCGCGTCGTGGGCGAGGATGCGCTCGGCGGCGAGCCGGGTGACGTTGAACGTGCCGATCAGGTTGACCTCGATGACCTTGCGGAACTGGGCCAGTGGGAACGGGCCGTCCTTGCCGACGGTCTTGTAGGCGTTGCCGATTCCGGCGCAGTTGACGGCCGCGCGTAGCGGGCCGAGCTGCTCGGCCACGTCCAGCGCGGCGGCGACCGCGGTCTCGTCGGTCACGTCGGCGGGGGCGAAACGTGCGGTGGCGCCCAAATCCCGCGCGGCCTGCTCACCGGAAGAAGAGGGCAGGTCGAGCAGGACGACGTTCCCGCCCGCCTGCACGATGCGGCGTGCGGTGGCCAGGCCCAGCCCGGAGGCGCCGCCGGTGACGACCGCGACGGTTCCTGTGATGTCCATAGTGGATGTCCTTTTAGGTCTTCAGGCGAGAGCGCCGACTGCGGTGGACAAGCGGACGGGGAGCTCGCTGATCCCGTTGATGAAGTTGGATCGCGCGCGCACCGGTTCGCCGATCACCTCGATGGTGGGGAACCGGTCGAACAGGATCGGCAGCAGCGCCCGTGCTTCGAGGCGTGCCACGGCGTTGCCGAGGCAGAAGTGCGGGCCGGCGCCGAAGGACACGTGCGGGTTCTCGGTACGGGTGATGTCGAACCGGTCGGGCTCGGTGAAGACGTCCTCGTCCCGGTTCGCCGAGGCGTAGCAGAGCACCACCTTGTCGCCCGCCCGGATCCGCTGCCCACCCAATTCGATGTCCTGCACCGCGGTCCGCCGGAACTGGGTGACCGGCGGGAAGTAGCGCAGGATCTCTTCGATCGCGGTCGGCAGCAGTCCGGGGTCGGCCCGCAGCCGCCGCCATTGGTCCGGGTGCTGTGACAGCGTCAGGATGGTGCCGTTGAACAGGTTCCGCGTGGTCTCGTTGCCGGCGATGACCAGCAGCTGGAAGAACCGGTCGAGGTCGTCGTCGGACAGCCGTTCGCCGTCGACCTCGGCGTTGACCGCCAGACTCCAGACATCGTCGGTCGGATGCGCCCGCTTCCGCTTGGTCAGCTCCGCGGCGTAGGCGAACAACTCGATGAACGCCGAGACATACGACTTGGGATCGCCGACCTGCGGGTCACCGAAGCCGACCATGCGGTTGGTCCAGTCGTAGAGCAGATGGCGGTCGCCGGGTGGGACACCGAGGATGTCCGCGAGCACGAGCAGTGGCATCTCGGCCGAAACGTGCTCGACGAAGTCCAGATCGCCGCCGTCGCCGAGCTTGTCCACCACATCGCGGGCATGGCGGGTGATCGATTCGCTCATCCCCGCCACGACGCGCGGGGTGAACGCCTTGCTGACGATCCGGCGCAGTTTCGAATGCTCCGGTGGGTCGGTGTTGAGCATCGCGCGGCGCATGTCGCGCAGCTCCCGGGGGCTGCTGTCGCGGATGAACGTGCCGCCCTCGTGGGAGCTGAACACCTCGGTGCGTTTGCCTGCCGCCACGACGTCGGCGTGACGGGTGACGGCCCAGAGGCCGGGGCCGCCGTCGAAGCCGTCGGTGGCCGGTTCAGGGCACCACACGACCGGGCTCTCGCGGCGCAAGCGGGCGAACAAGGCGTGCGGGAAGCCGTCCTGATACGTGTCGGGATCGCCCAGGTCGGGAAGTGTCACGCCGCCTCCTCAAGTCGTATGGACGTGCAGGGATGAGGTTATGACCGTACGGACGGTCAGTCAAGTGGTGCGAGTCTTCGCGAAGGCGAGGCCGTCGTCCCAGGAGGACTCTCCGGCGATGAGCCGGCGGTACTTCATGATGTCCCGCGGCCGGTTCAGGGTGAGTGCCCCGGCGAGCCGGTCGCCTTCGCGGTAGAGCGCGGTGAAGCCGGCACCGTCGGTGTCGCCGTCGACGACGCGTACTTCGTCGGTCGCCGGGATGCCGACGAACTGGAAGCGGCTGCCGTACCAGTCCGACCAGAAGTACGGCACGGTCGCGTACGGGCGGGCGTTGGCGGGATCCAGTGCGTTGCGCGCCGCCAGCGCACCCTGTTCGGCCGCACTGGTCCAATGCTCCAGCCGCATGTGCCGGGAGAACATCGGGTTGTGCCAGCGGGCGACGTCGCCCGCGGCGTAGACGCCGGGAGCTCCGGTGTGGAGCGTCTCGTCGCAGACCACGCCGTCTTCCAGTGTCAGGCCGGAACCGGCCAGCCACTGGGTGGCCGGGGACGCGCCCACTCCCACGACGACCATGTCCGCCTTGAGCACTGTGCCGTCGGAAAGCCGGACCCGTTCCACCGCGCCGTCGCCTTCGATCGCGGCCACACCGACGCCACAGCGCAACGTGGTGCCGTTGCGTGCGTGCAGCGACGAGCACGCCGCGCCCATGTGCGCGCCGACGGCCCGGACCAGGGGAGTGGGCTGGGCTTCCACGATGGTCACCGTGAGCCCGCGGTCCCGTGCGCTGGAGGCGACCTCGGAGCCGATGAAGCCGGCCCCGACCACGACCAGGTTCGTGCCGGGGGTGAGGGCCGTGCGCACGGCGATCGCGTCGTCGAGGGTGCGCAGGGTGTACACGCCGCGCAGCGTGTCCCAGCCGGGGACGGTGCGGGCGCGGGCACCGGTCGCGATCACCAGCGCGCCGTACCCGTACTCCTCGTCGCCGACGCGGACCGTCCTGCGACGGGTGTCCACACCGGACGCCGGCCGGCCGAGGGCCAGGTGCACGCCGAGTTCGTCGCGCAGTACCTGCTCGTCGCGGAACATCGGCGGCGCGGTGTCTTCCTTTGCCAGAAAGGCTTTCGACAGCGGGGGCCGGTCGTAGGGCAGGTGTTCTTCGGCGCCGATGAGGGTGATCGGCCCGTCGAAGCCGGTCTTGCGGGCGGCCTCGACCGCGCGCAGCCCGGCCAGTGACGCGCCGACCACGACAAGGCCGCCCACCTCAGTGCTCCAGCCGCAACGCCTCGGTGGGACAACCCGCCACGGCCGCTTCGACCTCCGCGAGCGCGTCCCCCTCGGCGACCTCGTCGAGCAGGACGAGATCGCCGTTGTCGTCGATCTCGAAATGGTCCGGCGCCAGCGATTCGCAGATTCCCAGGCCGGTGCAGCGGCCCCTGTCCAGCACGATCTTCATCGCGCGCTCCCTATGGTGTCGAGGTTCAGGTTCTTGGCGATGGTCTCGTTCATGACTTCGTTCGCGCCGCCGCCGATGCCGAGCAGGCGGGCGTCCCGCCCTTCCTCGTCTCCGCGGCGTCGCGGGCCCACGTGTAGTCGGCCTTGCCGTTGTCGTGCCGGTGGACTTTGTCGGTCCGGATGAATTCCTTCGGGACCTTGTAGCCCGCGAGCCGTTCTCGGCAGCCCGCGGCGAGCTCGTCCGCGGTCGGGGGGACCTCGGTGGCGGATTGGTAGAGCGCGACGACTTCCTGGCCCCAGCGTTCGCTGGCGCGTCCCACGACCAGGGCGTCCGCGACGCCCGGCAAGGCCCGGAGGACCTGTTCGACTTCCTCGGCGAAGACCTTCTCGCCCCCGGTGTTGATGGTGGTGGCCTCACGGCCGAAGAACTCGATGCCGCCGTCGGCGAGCAGTCGCGCCCGGTCACCCGGCACCGAGTACCGCGTCTCGTCCACGGTGACGAAGGTGGCGGCGGTCTTGTCCCGGTCGCCGAGGTAACCGCGAGGGATGTGGCCGCCCTGGGCCAGCCAGCCGATCTCGTCATCGCCGGGGGCGAGGATACGGGCGCGGTCGTCGGCGAGCACCACGGCGTTGCCCTTGCCCGCGAACCGGTTGCCGGAGCCCCGTTTGGCGTGCAGCCCCGTTTCGGAGGAGCCGAGCATGTCCGTGATCCGCAGCTGTGGCAGCAGTTCCTTCAGGCGGGTCTTGATTTCCTCGCGCAGGGCCGCTCCGCTGTTGACGATCAGCCGCAGGTCCGGCAACGGCCGCGGCCGCAGTTCGAGCTCGGCCACCAGGGGAGCACCGAACGCGTCGCCGACGATGGCCAGCGACGTGACGTGCCGGCGCTCGCAGGTCTCGAGCAGCGTGGCCGCGTCGAAGTGTTCGGGACGGGGCTGGATCACCACGGTGGCACCGCTGAGCCAGCCGCCGAGCGCGATACCGGTGCCGGCGCCGTGCATCAGCGGGGGAGCGGGCAGGACGCGGCCTCGGATCGCGAGGGCCCGGCGGACGGCCTGCTCGACGTCGGTGAGGGCGGAGCCGTCGCGGTCGCGCACCCCCATCGGCCCGGCGACCAGGTCACCGACCCGCCAGATGACGCCCTTGGGCATCCCGGTTGTACCGCCGGTGTAGAGCAGGTGAGCGTCGGCCGGGCTCGTTTCCGGCGCTCCGTCGGCCGGGTCGGCCCCGGCGAGCGCTGTCTCGTAGTCGAGCGCGCCCGGCAGCAGCGGTCCGGGTGTTCCATCGTCGACTTGCAGCAGGAGCGGCGAGTGGTCGAGCCGGGGAAGTACCTCCGCGAGCGCGGGGGCGAAGCGGGCCGCGTACAGCAGCGCGCTCGGGTGTGCGTCGCGCAGCAGATACGCGAGTTCCTCCTGGGTGTACCGGTAGTTGATGTTGAAGGGCGCCACGGACGCCTTGTGCGCGCCGAGCACCCCTTCGAGGTATTCGGATCCGTTGTGCAGCAACACCCCGAGATGGTCCTGCCCGGTCTCCCACGCCTCGACGTCCTCGGCGCGGCGGCCCAGGCCGTGATCCCTCAGGACCGCGGCGAGCCTGCGGGTGCGGTCGGTCATCTCGCGCCAGGACACCACGCGGTCGGCGATCACACAGGGTTCGTCGCCGAGTTCGGCGGCGATGGCTTCGTGCAGGGACGCCAAGTCCAGTTCGGGCATCGGAATCACACTCCCGCGGTGAAGATCGGATGGCTTTCGCTGCCGTCGGCGTGCACGAACCCGGCGCGCAGGGGCATCCCGGCCGACGGCGTGGCGGTGTCCACCCGTGTGTGGAGCCAGGGGCCTTCGGTGAGTTCGACGATCCCGACGGTGTAGGGAACGAGGTCGGTGTAGGCCCGGTTGGGTGCACGGTGCACGACGGTCCAGGACACCAACGTCGCCGTTCCCGCCGCGCGAACCCAGCTCAGTTCGATACCGCCACAGCCCGGGCACACGGCGGCATCCGGTGCCGCCGCCTGCGCGCAGCGGTCGCAGTGTTTGATCAGCAGTTCGTCCCGTGCCGCGGCGTCGAAGAACGGGCCGCTCTTCGCGTCACGGGTGATGGGAGGCCAGGCGTGCTCGGTCATCGGCCCGCTCCGCTCAGGATCAGGGTCGCGTGGTGTTCGAGGATGCCGCCGTTGCCGCTGACCATGATCACGTCCCGCCGGGCGGCTTGGCGTGCTCCGGCCTGTCCGCGCCCCTGGATCACGGCTTCGACGATGGGGGTGAACCCGGTCAGGTAGTAGGCCGACAGCTGGCCGCCGCCGGTGTTGCACGGCAGGGAACCGCCGGGGGCGAGCCGTCCGTCGGCGACGAACTTCCCGCCCTCGCCTTTCGGGCAGAAGCCGTAGTCCTCGAGCGTGACCAGGACGGTGTAGGTGTAGCAGTCGTACAGCTGCAGGAGGTCGACGTCGTCTACGGTGACCCCGGCCATGCGCAGCGCCCGCGGCCCGGACTCGGCGGCGCCCGTGCGCAGGCCGAAGCGTGAGTCGCGGTGCATCACCCGCCCCGGATGTGCCTGACCCCAGCCGAGGACGCCGACCGGGGGCTGGGCGAGGTCGCGGGCGCGGCCGGCGCTGGTGACGATGACCGCGGCGGCGCCGTTGGACACCAGGCAGCAGTCCAGCAGACGCAGCGGGTCGGCGATGAGCGGCGAGTTCTGGTGTTCGGCCAGTGTCAGCGGTGCGCGGTGCTGAGCGTCGGGGTTGTCCGCCGCCCACGCGCGCTGGGCCACGGCGATCGCGCCGAGCTGTTCGCTGGTCGTGCCGTAGGTCTCGAAGTGCCTGCGCGCGGCCAAGGCGTAGAACAGGTTAGGGGTCACCGCCCCGATTCCCGCGTGATACCCGGCGAAACCCTTCGGCAGTGAACGCCCGGACCCGCCGAACGCGTCCCGGCCGGAACCCTGCGGCTTGAGCGGCGTGTCGGCGAACACGCAGGCGACGGCGGTCGCCTCGCCACGCTCGATCGCCGCCGCGGCGTGGGCGATCATCACCGCCGGACCGGCGCCCAGCGCGCTGATCTCGGCGAGCAGGCACAGGTCGGTCAACCCGAGGACTTTCTGCAGCGACAACCGCGGCGCTCCTCGCACACCGGGGGTGACGAGCAGCCCGTCCACTTCGGACATCGCCAGTCCGGCGTCGACGGCGGCCAGACGTACGGCCTCGGCGGCCAGGTCGGTCGCGCTGCGGTCATAGATCTTGCCGACGTCGGTGAGACCGAGTCCGGCGATCGCCGTCCCACCCATGCGCGTCACCGGCCTTCCCAGCTGGGCTTACGTTTCTCCGCGAACGCGCGGGGCCCCTCCTTGGCGTCGGCGGTCTTCATGACCGTGACCGCCTCGGCGTCGGACAGCTCCCAAGCGGCAGGCTCCCAGTCCGAACCGAGCGCGAGCATCTGGTGAATGACACGTTTGCTGGCCTGCACCGCCAATGGCGCGTTCGCCGCGATCACGTTCGCCAGCGCCAGAGCCTCGTCGAGCACCTTCTCCTGAGGAACGACCCGGTTGACCAGACCCCAGTGCAACGCGGACTCGGCCGTGATCGGCGCGCCGGTGAGGGTGGCCTCCAGGGCGATCGCCAGCGGGACGCGCCGGGCCAGCCGCAACAGGCCCCCACCCGCGGCGATGATGCCGCGGGTGACCTCGGGCAGCCCGAGCTCGGCGCTGTCGCTCATCACCGCCAGGTCGCAGGCGAGCATGAGCTCCGTGCCACCGCCGAACGCGTAGCCGTTGACCGCGGCGATCACCGGTTTGTCCAGCCGGCGCTTGAGGAACCCGCCGAAGCCGCGTTCGCGCTGCTCCCGGGTGATGAGCGGACGGCCGGCCGCGACCTCCTTGAGGTCCGCTCCGGCGCTGAAGGCGCGGCCCGCGCCGGTCAGCACACCGACACGCAGCTCGGGGTCGGCGGCGAACTCGTCGACCGCGGCCTCCACCGCCACCGACATCGCGGCGTTGACGGCGTTCATCACCTGGGGCCGGTTCAAGGTGATGAGCGCGACGTGCCCGATCCGGCGCAAGGTCGCCGGGGGTTCGTCGGTGGGCAAGGTGTCTGCCATGTCTCCTCCGCAGCCTAGATACTATGATGACCGTACGGACGGTCAGTTAAAAAGGCAAGAGCGTGCCCCCGTCGTTTCGGGGTGGGTCAGCCGTCCGCGCGCCGGGTGTACAGCTCGGCGATCTCGGTCGCGTACTTCTGGGCGATGGGTTTGCGCCGGACCTTCATCGTCGGGGTGATCTCGTCGCCGCCGGGTTCCCAGAACGCCGGGACCAGGGTGAACTGCTTGACCTGCTCCACTCGCGAGAGCTTCGCGTTTCCGGTGTCGACCGCGTCCTGGACCGCGTGCCGGATGCGCTCGTCCTTGACCAGGACGGCGGGGTCGGGTTCGAGGTCGAGTTTCTCGCCGAAGGCCGCGGCGACGTCGGGGTCCAGGGTGATCAGTGCGACGTTGTAGGGCTTGTTGTCACCGACCACCATCATCGGGCCGATGAGCGGGGAGCCTGAGCTGATGGCGTTCTCGATGTTGGTGGGGGACATGTTCTTGCCGCTCGCGTTGATGATCAGCTCCTTCTTGCGGTCGACGATCGTGATGTGACCGTCGTCGGCGACGGTCACGATGTCGCCGGTGTGCAACCAGCCTTCCGGGTCGATCGTCTCGGCGGTCTTGGCCGGGTCGTTGCGGTACCCCTTCATCAGGAAGGGCCCGCGCACCAGGAGTTCGCCGTCCTCGGTCAGGCGGGTTTCGAGTCCGGGCAGGGGTGCACCGATCGTTCCCGCTCGAGCCTGTGCGGGCGGCGAGCCGATGCCGAGGCCGCACTCCGACATGCCCCATGCCTCGCTGACGGGAATTCCGAGAAGTTCGAGGAAGGCGTAGACGTCGGGCGGGATCGCGGCGGCGCCGGACAGGGCCCAGCGAAGCTTGTCCAAGCCGGACTGGGCGCGTACGGCGGCCAGTACCCGTGGTTCACCGGCCCGGAAGCCCGCGGCGAGTCCGGGATCGGCTTGCAGCCGCATCTCCAGTCCCAGCTTGATCTTCTCCCAGACCCGCGGTACCGCCGCGAACGTCGTCGGGTGCACGGCGGCCAACGCGGCGGGTAGTTGCCGCAGATCGGCGACCGGAGTGACTTCGACGCCGTAGCGCATGGCGAAGTAATGGCTGAGGAACCGGTCCGCGGCGTGGGCTGCGGGCAGATACGAGATCTCCGTGTCGTCGTCGCCCATCGGAAAAGACGAGGTGAAGCTCCTCGCCAGCGCGAGCGCGCCGCGGTGGGTGTGCTCGACGCCTTTCGGGGGCCCGGTCGTCCCCGACGTGTAGAGCAGGCAGAGCACGTCATCCGGCCGCACCGAACGCCAGGAAGCCTCGAAGTCGAAGCCGGGGGAGGGTGTCAGCCGGTCGAGGTCGCCGTCGTCGACGACCAGGAGATGCTCGACCGGGCCGCCCGCCGCGCTGATCCGGCCGGCGAACTGCCGTTCACAGATCACCACCCTCGTGCCGGCGTGGCCGAGCAGGTAGCCGATCTGCTCCGGGGAGCTGGTGTTGTAGATCGAGAACGTCGTCGCTCCGAGATGAGAGGCGGCGGTCTCGCTCAAATGGAACTCGGTGCGGTTGGTCAACATCGTCGCGACGGTCTGTCCACGGTGGACACCCAGCGCGGCGAGCCCGCCCGCGATGCGGCGTACCGCCTCTCCGTAGGCGCGCCAGGTGAGGTCCGGGCTGTCGTCCAAAGTGCGCAGCGAGACGGCGTCCGGCTTGACCGAGACGGTGTGCTGGAACGCCTCGGGAAAGGTCAGGGGCTCGGTCATGGCTCTCCTAGATCGGCGCGACGGCCGCCTTGTGTCGACGTTGACTTTGAGCAACTATGAGCCCGACCGCACGTACAGTCAATACATCGTCCGAGGTGTTCAGAAGGCTGCGACGTGCTCCGACCTCACCGCGCAACGAAGCGCGAGATGGGTGAGACACCATGGTTGCTCGCACGATCCCGGCGGTGTTCGCCGTCCTGGCCATGACCCTTTTCGGGGTGCCCGCGGCGGCGGCCGAAGACCCCGGCCCGCCGCTGGCGGCGCCGGAGGCCGCGATGGACGCGGCCGTCACGTGCACCCCTGACATCGAGGACGCCAAGGCCAACCCGGTGCTGCTGGTGCACGGCACCGGCTCGACGCCGAGGGAGTCCTGGAGCTGGAACTACGAACGCGCCCTGCCCGCGCTGGGGGTCCCGGTGTGCGCGGTGGCGCTGCCGGAACGAGCGCTGATCAGCGTTCCCGTCGCCAACGAGTACCTCGTTCACGCCATCCGCCACGTCCACGACCTGAGCGGCCGCAAGGTTTCCCTCCTGGGCCACAGCCAGGGCGGCACGCACATCCTGTGGTCCCTGCGGTTCTGGCCCGACCTGCCGGGCAAGGTCGACGACGTGGTCGCACTGTCCGGTGACTTCCACGGCACCGTGATCGGCAACCTCGTCTGCGCAGGCCCCTGCACGGCGATTTCCTGGCAGGCCCGGATCGGTTCGAACCTGCTGACCAGGATGACCCGTGACCCCCTCCCTCCAGGGCCGTCCTACACCACCGTCCAGACCGTGTTCGACGAGGTCGTCACCCCGGCGCCGCAAGCGGGACGGCTCGACGGCGCGGCGAACTTCACCGTCCAGGACTTCTGTCCCGGCCGCCTCGCCGACCACGTCACGATGCTCGCCGACGACGTCGCCTGGCAGATCGCCGCCGACGCCCTCACCCACGACGGCCCCGCTGTCGCGAGCCGCATCAAGGCCCGATGCTGGAAACCCTTCCTGCCCAACGTGAACCTGCTCGGTCTCGCCGATGCCATTCCCACGGTCGGCAGCGCTCTCGGCGGCATCCTGGGCCTGACTCAGCCGAAGCTGCCCGCCGAACCCGAGCTGCCCGACTACACCCGACCGTAGCGGAGAACTTGACTGACCGCACGTACGGTCTGTAGACAGTGAGGGGGAACACCTCCGCCGTTCACCGAGGAAGACGGGTATCCATGACCATCACGACCGGCACCGTGCGAGCGACCGCCGCCGTGCTCCGCACACCGGACGGGCCGTTCCGGCTCGAAGACGTCGTCCTGGACGCCCCCGGCCGCGGCGAGGTCGTCGTGCGGATCGCCGGGGTCGGGCTCTGCCACACCGACCTGCTGCCCCGCACGCCGGTCGTGAAGCCACCGGTGATCGCCGGCCACGAGGCCGCCGGAGTGGTGGAGGCCGTCGGTGACGGCGTCGCCGACCCGCTGGTCGGCGACCACGTCGTGCTCTCCTTCGACTCCTGCGGTGACTGCGCGAACTGCCTGGCCGCCCAGCCTGCGTACTGCGAGTCGTTCTGGCCCCGCAACATGTCGGGCAAGCGTGCCGACCGCTCGACGGGGGCCCGCGACGCCGAGGGCAACGCCGTCAAAGGCCGGTGGTTCGGCCAGTCCTCCTTCGCCACACACGCCGTCGTCGCGGCGCGCAACACCATCAAGGTCGACCCGGCGCTGCCGCTGGAACTGCTCGGCCCGCTGGCCTGCGGTGTCCTGACCGGCGCCGGGTCGGTCTTCAACTCCCTCGATCTCGGACCCGGAACCGGCCTGGCCGTGTTCGGCGCCGGAACCGTCGGGCTCTCCGCGATCATGGCCGCCCGCGTCGCCGGGGCGACGACCATCGTCGCGGTCGATCTCAATCCGGAACGGTTGCGGCTCGCCGAAGAACTGGGCGCCACCCACGTCGTCGACGCCACGACCCCGGACCTGACCCAGCACCTGAAGAAACTCACGGGCGGCGGTCTCGAGTACACCTTGGACACCACCGGTGTCCCCACGGTGATCACCACCGCGATCGACGTGCTCCGCCTGCGCGGAGTGTGCGGGCTGCTCGGAGTGCAGCGCGGGGCGCTCGCGATCAGGCCCGATCAGTTCGCGCTCGGCCGCACCGTCAAGGGAATCCTCGAAGGCGACGCCGTGCCCAAGCTGCTGATTCCGCGGCTCATCGCGCTGTGGCGGCAGGGCCGGTTCCCGTTCGACAAGCTCATCACCACCTTCCCCCTGGACGAGATCAACGACGCGGAGGCCGCGATGCATGCCGGTTCCGTCGTGAAACCCGTCCTGTTGCCCACCCCGACCAAGGAGCTGTGATGACAGTCCAAGCCGAGGCCCTGTTCATCGACGGTGGCTGGACGCGGCCGTCGACCTCCCAGCGGATCGCGGTCCATTCCGCGAGCACCGAGGAACTGCTCGGACACGTCGCCGCCGGGGTGGAAGCCGACATCGACGCCGCTGTCGCCGCGGCCCGCCGCGCCTTCGACGACCCTCGCGGCTGGTCATCCTGGGAAGCAGCGGCACGGGCCGAAGTCCTGGAACGGTTCGCCGCCGAACTGTCGGCCCGCAGCGGTGAGATCGTGCGGCACGTGAGCAGCCAGAACGGCATGCCCATTCGCATCGCACAGCAGACCGAAGGGCTCGTCCCGGCCAACCTCCTGCGGTACTACGCGGGCCTGATCCGCGAGCAGCCACCCGAAGAGCTCCGGACATCCCTGGTCAGCGGCACCACCGCCGTCCGCAAGGAACCGATCGGGGTGGTCGGGGCGATCGTGCCCTGGAACTTCCCCCAGTCCCTGACTTTCTTCAAACTCGCCCCCTCCCTCGCCGCGGGATGCACCGTGGTGCTCAAACCCTCCTCGGAGACGGTGCTCGACGCCCTCCTGATCGCCGACGCCGCAATCGCCGCCGGCCTCCCGCCCGGCGTACTCAACGTCGTGCCCGGCTCAGGCCGCGGAGCGGGAGCACACCTGGTACGCCACCCCGGCGTGGACAAGATCGCCTTCACCGGCTCCACCGAAGCGGGCAGGTCGATCGCGGAAACGTGTGGACGGCTGCTGCGTCCGGTGACCCTCGAGCTGGGAGGCAAGTCCGCCGGGATCATCCTCGACGACGCCGACCTCACAGTGAGCATGAAGGGGATGTTCAGTTCCTGCCTGCTCAACCAGGGACAGAGCTGCTTCATCAGCACCCGCATCCTCGCCCCGCGAAGCCGCTACGACGAAGTGGTCGACGCCTTCACCGCACTGGCCTCGTCCCTGCCGATCGGGGACCCGCTGGACAAGGCCACCGTGATCGGCCCGCTGGCCAGTCGGAAGCAACGCGACAGCGTCGAGGCCTACATCGCCACAGGCACGGCCGAAGGCGGCCGGATCACCACCGGAGGCCGCCGCCCCACGGGCTTCGACCGCGGCTGGTACCTCGAGCCGACGATCTTCGCCGACGTCGCCAACGACCACACCATCGCCAGGGACGAGATCTTCGGCCCGGTGCTGGCGATCATCCCCTTCACCGATGACGACGACGCCATCCGCATCGCCAACGACTCCGACTACGGCCTCGGCGGCACCGTCTGGACGGCCGACACCGACCGCGGACACGCCCTCGCCCGCAAGGTCGCCACCGGCACCATCGGCGTCAACGGCTTCACCATGGACCCCGGTGCGCCGTTCGGCGGCGTCAAAGCCAGCGGCCTCGGCCGCGAACTCGGCCCGGAAGGCCTGACCGCGTACCAGCGATACAAATCCATCTACCTGCCCTGAATCCTGGCCGGTCTTCTAGACTGGCCAGGATCGACCGTCCGTACGGTGACCAAGCGAGACACAGGGAGAACGCGGTGCCCCGACCAGTCGGCAGGCGAGCAGAGATCCTGGAGACGTTCGCTCGGCACGTCGCCGAACGCGGCTACGACCAGACCAACCTGGGCGACATCGCCGACGAACTCGGCATGTCCAAGGGCACCATCGTCCACCACTTCGGGACCAAGGCCCAGATGCTGCGCGAAGTGGAAGAGAACTACATGCGCCGCCAGCTTCACGCGGTCCACGGAATGTGGGAGCGCCTGGAGAAACCGCAAGAGCGCGTGGCCGCGATCATCTACGCCTCGGTTCTCCTGCACGTCGTCGATCGCCACGCCACCGTCGCGACCCAGCGCGAGGTCGTGCAGCTGTCGGATGACCCGGCGATGCAGGAAGTCCGCAAACTGCGCGGCGAGATGCAGCGCCTGACCGAAGCCGAACTGCAGCAGGGCGTCGACGCCGGACTCTTCCGGAAAATCGACGTCCGCGTCACCACCCTGCAGCTTTTCGGCTCTGTGCAATGGATGTGGGTCTGGTTCGACCCCAAGGGGCCCCAGACCCCCGAAGAGGTAGGGGCGTCGATGGTCGACGTCTTCCTCGGCGGCCTGCTGCTAGACCGGTACGGTTTACAGCAAGTGGCGGATCCGAAGGGAGCCGTGGTGACCGTGGTGCGGGAATGCCTCACAGCGGTGGGGGAGAGCCCGGAATAGGCTCTGCGGATCAGCCGCTCATCGGCCACGCCGGCGCGGTGGCCAGCCTGACCCTCGGCCGGGTGAACGGACGCAACCTCGCCTTGACTGGTCGTACCGCTGCGCTCGATCTCCGCTACCGACCGAGAAGCAATCGAAGCCGAAGCCCTGCGGCTACTGGAGTTCGCCGCTCCCGACGCCGTTCACGACGTCCGGTTCAGCGAATAGCCCACAGACGACCGAAGCCGTGTGGTGCGTCGCGCCCGAGCCGGGGGCTGATTGCGTCGCCGCTGACCATGGGTGACTGCACGCGGATCGTGGTGTTGGGGCCGTGGTGATACCCACGACGACGGCTTCGTACTGCGAAGCGACCCGACGAGTTTCGTCCGGCCGATTTCGATTGGGATGATCAGCCGATGGAGGGGTTGCGGGAGATGCGGGACCAGATCGTCTTGCCAGGCGTGGAGTCGTCACGATGGACGCCCCACGCGTCGCTGAGGTCGTTGATCAGGCGCATACCGTGCCCCCGGAGGTCTTGAGGAGCGGGGTTGTGGAGTGTCGGCAGCGCGGATGAAGTGTCGTCGACTTCGACCACCACCCGGCATGGCGTCGGTAGGTAGGTCAAACGCACTTCACGCGGACCGGGAGTGTGCTCATAGGCATTGGCGAGTAACTCGTCCGCGACGACGAGTACATCCTCAAGTACATCGTCGGCGCTCGGGGGAAGTGCGCGGCGGAGCCAGCGGCGCACCCGGGACATCGCGAACGGCCCGTTGCCGCTGACGTCGATCGTCCACGGGTGGGTGTTCGGGTCGGCTTCGTGACCAGCCATCTACCTCGGGTTCCCGTTGTCAGCGACGGTAAACCTGTGGATGAGCCAGGCGCGTGTGGCCCTCGGCCTTCGGTGTGGTCGGGTCCGATTCGCGTGGCGCTGCTAAGCGGTTTCCGCTTTGAGTACCGGAGTGACCGGGACGCGTGCGTCGAAGACGGCGGGGATGGTGGCGATCGCGGCGACGGAGAGCGTGAGGCCGGCCCCGGCCGCCGCCAGCCACCAAGCCGGCGGTGAAGTCAGAGTGGGACCGGCGGACACGGTTCGGTGCAGCAACAGCCCGAGCGGCAGGCCGAAGATGGCGCCGCCCAGCGCGGACGGGATCTGGGCGACCGCGAGCGCGGCGGTGACCTGCCCCGGCGTGGCTCCGAAGGCCCGGGCGACCGCCAAGGAGCGCCGCGCGTCCCGTGCCGTGGTCCAGGTGATGATGATCGTGTTGACGACGGCCAGGGCGAGCAGCGCCGCGGTGACGGCCAGGACGGCGCGCTCGGTCTGGTCGTCACGCAGGTTGACGAGCGTGATGCCGCCGAGGTCGTAGCCGTGCGGGGGCTGCGCCCGCAGGATCAGCGCGGCACCGACCGCGATGCCGACGGTGGCGATGCCGGTGGCGTTGAGCACGGCACGGGCCGGTCGCCGGGCGACCAGCCGGAACCCGAGCAACAGCGGCACGGGCAACCGTCCCGCGAGCGCTGTGAGCCAGGTCGAATGGTCGACGGGGCAGGCCGGTGCGGAGAGCGCGGGCACCGTGGCGGTGCGCGCCGAGCGGAGGGCCGCCCGGCGGTGCCGGCCAGCGCGATGAGCAAAGCCAGGACCAGAACCGGTAGTACCGTTCCGGTCGTGATCGGGAGGTCGGTGTCGAGCAGACCCGGGTTGGGGCCGGCCACCGCGGGAGTGACGAGTCTGCCGGTGGCGATGCCGAGCCCGGCCGCGGTCAGCCCGAGGAGCAGGTATTCGGCCAGCAAGACCGTGCTGACCACGCCGGGGGTGGCGCCGACCGCTTTGAGCAAGCCTGCCCGGCGGGTCTGCTCGGACGCCCGATGCGAGGCCAGGACCGCGGCCCCGGCTTCGGCGGACATCGCGAGCAGCCAGCCGCCCACGAAGAGCGTCGGTTCGGTGTCTCTGAACACTTTCGCGTCCTGGGCGGACAGGTCCTGCCAAGCGCGAAGGTGCAGGCGGACGTCGTCACCGTGCCGGAAGGAGCGCTTGAAAGCCGGTGCGCCTGCTGGATCGGCCAAGCGCAGGTGCATCGCGTACGCGGATTCGAGCCGCGGCGAGGACAGCGACCGTATATCCGTTTCCGTCAGCCAAACCAGACCGCTGTAATCGCTCGGTCCGCCGCCGGGGCCGGTGATCTCGCGTTTCACCGCATCCCAGTCCCGGCGGGAAACGAGCCGGAAGGTGTTGCGGATCAAGTGAACGATGCAGGTCTGAACAATGGTCTGCGTCCAGACGTTCGCCACGACGTCGGGCAGGCCTTTGAGTCCGTCGCAGACGAGGAAGAACTCGTCCCGCACGCCCCGTTTTTCAGGTCGATCAGCACACTCATCCAGAACTTCGCGCCCTCGCCGCCGACACCCATCCACAAGCCCAGGACGTCCTTGCGGCCCTCCACGGTCACGCCGATGGCCGCGTAGACAGGCCGGTTGGCGACCTGCCCGTCACGGACCTTGACATGGATCGCGTCGATGAACACAGCCACATACACCGCGTCCAGCGGACGGCTAGCCCAGTCGTTCATTTCAGCGACAACCTTGTCAGTGATCCGCGAGACCGTTTCCTTGCTGACCGAGGATCCGTAGATCTCAGCGAAATGCGCCGAGATCTCCCCTGTCGTCATTCCCTTTGCATACAACGACAACACGATCTCATCCACCTCGGTAAGCCGACGTTGCCGCTTCTTCACGATCTGTGGCTCGAACGTGCTCTCCCGATCCCGAGGAACGTTGATACCGACCTCGCCCGCCGCGTCCGAAACCACCGTTTCGGCCGAGTACCGTTCCGGACATTCGTCGAGCCACGGTCCGGCTCGGCCTGATCCTTCTCATGCCCGAGGTGCTCGGTCATCTCCTCGTTCAGTGCGGTTTCCAGCACGTTCTTGGTGAATAGCTTCAGCAAGCCATCCGGGCCGGTCAATGCCGGCCCCGCGCCTTCGCTTCGGCCACCATCGCCGCCGCGGCGGCCTGCTCCGGCGACAGCTCCCGCGCCGACCTGGACTCACGCTTATGTGGACTCACAAGCTCCGATGTCATCACTCACAGCGCCCATCCCGCCGGCCCTCAGCCCGGCGTGTCGGGCCGGAAACACCGATCTTGGAACAGTCCCAACCGGATAGGGCGTATGGAGGGATAACCCTGGCACGCCAAGGGTTTTGTCGGCTGCAAAGCTTAGAGCGTAGGTGCAGGCCGGCTTCCGGTGCCCATGTTGGCTATGTGCATCCGACATCGCAGCGACGCGTCTCGGCGTCCGGTGCGGGGGCGTGCGTTGCTCAGGGCGGGGTCGGCTGGGTGTGGGGGTAGGTGGGGAGGTCGATGGCGTCTGAGGGTGGGTTGGTGAATCGGGTGGCGAGGCGGCTGATTTTGGGGTTGGTGGCGAGGCTTGCGATGGTGTTGAGGAGCCGGATGCCGGTGCGGGTTTTCGGGGAGGCCAGCCGGGGTGCGATCCAGGGGACTTTCTGTGCTTGTGCGACGTAGGGCCGCAGGAGGGTTTCGTAGGCGTGGAAGGCGTTGCTGTGGTCGGTGTGCCGGCTGAGTTCGCCGGCGAGGACGTAGGCGCCGACGAGGGCGAGGCTGGTGCCCATGCCGCTGAGCGGGGAGGCACAGTAGGCGGCGTCGCCGACGGTGGCGATGCGGCCGCGTGACCACTTCTTGAGGTGCATCTGGCCGATGGATTCGAAGTAGAAGTCCGGGGAGTCGGCCATGGTGTCGAGCACGCGTGGGGTTTCCCAGCCGGCGTCGGCGTAGTGGCGGCGCAGGAAGTCCTGTTGTGCAGGGGCTTGCAGCCGTTCGAGCCCGGCTTGCGGGTACAGGAAGGACAGTGAGGCGCGGGTGGTGCCTTGGTTGTCGGGGCGCAGGAGGACGACGCGGCGGTCGGGGGCGTTGTACCAGCGGGCCCAGCGGCCGTCGGACGCGGCGCGGGGGATGGTGAAGTAGGCGGTGTAGAGGCCGAATGAGCGGGTGCGGGCGATGTCGGCGAAGACGAGGTCGCGGGTTCGGGATCGGAGGCCGTCGGCGAGGACGACGAGGTCGAATCGCCGGTCCGCGCCGGTTCGGAAGGTGACGTCCACGCCGTCGTCGGTGTCGGTCAGCCCGGTGATCTCGTCGCCGAAGACGTAGTCGACGTCGTCTCGGGTGCGCTGGTAGAGCAGGCCGGCGAGTTCGCCGCGCAGGAGTTCCAGTTCGGTGACGAACCCGTCGCCATCAAGGGAATCGGTGCCGAACGACGCGCGGATCCGGTTGCGGTCGTCGACGAAGTGCACTCCCTCCTCGTGGGTGACGCGGTCGCGGGCGGCCTGCTCGAGGCCCATCCGTTCGATGACGGTGCGACCGGCGCCGCGCAGGTCGACGGTCTGCCCGCCAGGACGTAGTTCCGGTGCGCGTTCGATCACGGTCGCGGTCATGCCGTGCTGGTGGAGCCAGTAGGCGAGTGCGGGTCCAGCGATGCTGGCGCCGGAGATCAGGACGGTGCGGGACATGGGTGTCCTCCTCGCGAAGGGGTGGCGGGGTCTGGTCATGGGCACGGGTGCGGTGACCGGTGCCCTTGATCAGCGGGAGCCTTCGGCGGTCCGGGACGCTGGCGCGGCGCTCGCCAGCGTGGTGTCCGCGTCCACGATGTCCGCCGGTGTCGTGGCGTCGGTACCGGCGGCGAGGTCCGCGTCGTCCGGGCGGGCGCGCCGGGGGAACAGCGGTGAGATGAGCAGGAACAGTCCGATGACGATCGCCTGGACCACGAGGGCGTCACGGAAGCTCTCGGTGACCGCGCCGCTGAGGGCGCCGGCGAAGAACACGGTGCTGAACACCGCGACACCGACCGAGCCGCCGATGGACTGGACCGCGGACAGGACGCCGGAGGCGGAGCCGACCTCGTCATCGTCGACGGCACCGAGCACGGTGTTGAACACCGCGGCGATCACGATTCCCGAGCCGATGCCGGCGACGGCGCTGCCGGGCACGATCCGCCAGATCGTGAAGTCGGTGGTGTCGGCAAGGGCGAGCCACAGCCAGGCGACACCGGCGAGCTGGACGATGGCTCCGGCCTGCAACACCCGGCGGCCGAGTTTGGCGGCGAGCAGGCCTCCGCTGATCGTGCCGCCGACGGCGGTTCCCAGTGCGACCGGGAGGTTGCCCAGCCCGGCCTGTCCGGCGGTGAACCCCTGGCCGATCTGCAGGAAGAACGTCAACACCAGCTGGGTGCCGATCATGCCGCCGAAGAACAACGCGACCGCGACCAGCCCGACGGTGAACGCGGGTTTGCCGAACAGGGCCGGGGTGACCAGCGGATCGCGGCCCAAGCGCACGACCCGGCGCTGCCACAGCGCGAATCCGACGTAGCCGAGCGCGGCGGCGGACAGCGAAAGCCACGTCCACAACGGCCATCCCGCGGCCTGTCCCTCGTTGAGCGGAAGGACCAGCAGCGCGGACGCGGCGGCGACGAACACGGCTCCGACGACGTCCACGCGCAGGGTCCTGGTCCCGACGCCGCGGGGCACCAGCCGCCAGGCGAACACCAACGCCGCGAGACCGACCGGGACGTTGACCAGGAACACCAGGCGCCAGCCGAGACCGAACAGGTCCCAGTCGACGAGCGCGCCACCCAGTACCGGGCCCAGGACACCGCCGAGCCCCAGCACCGGCCCGAAGATCGCCAGGGCCTTGGTGAGATCGCGGGGAGCCAGGTTGTCGCGCAGGATGCCGAGGCCCTGCGGCAGCATCATCGCCCCCGCCACGCCCTGGACCAGCCGGAAGGTGATCAGCGTTTCGATGCTCGGCGCGATCGCGCACAGCAACGACGCGAGAGTGAAGGCCACGAGCCCGAACAGGAACATCGGGCGGCGTCCGTAGCGGTCGCCGAGCCGCCCGCCCAGCACGAGGCCCGCGCCGAGAGTCAGGGCGTAGCCGCCGATCACCCACTGCAAGCCGACAGGGCTCGAACGCAGGGACTTTTCCAGCGACGGTCCTGCCACGTTGACGATCGTCGAGTCGAGCAGATCCATCAGCTCGACGACGAGCACGGTGGCCAGCAGCCACCACACCGCCCTCGGTGATGTCTTCTCTGATACAGCCATGATTTTCTCCGGATTCTGGTGATAGCGCCCGTTTTCAGGGCGTGTTCGTACGCCGGAGGACATCCGCGCGGAACGAACGCGCCCCCGCTGGGTAGGTGTGGCGGCTTGCCTGCCGCGGCGAGAGATCAGCCCTGGGGGAAGGAGTCCGCCGTGTCCGTGTAGACCTGCACGACTCCGGCCAGGAATGCCTCCACGACATCCCTGTCGCGGGGGGCCAGCGCTTCGACGAGGCCCTCCACACCACGCAGCAGCGGACGCAGGTGACCGAAGAGCCGGTCCATCGACTCCGCGACCGGCTCGACCATCACCTTGCGGCGATCGGTGGGGTGCGGGCGGCGGACGATATGCCCGGCCTTCTCGAGCCGGTCCACGATGTGCGTGCTCGCCGCGGTCGACACCCGCAGCCGGTCCGCGAGGTCCTTGGCGGTCAGCGGGCCGTCGGTAGTGAGATGCTCCATCGCCGCCAGGTCGGTGGCATTGATCCCCAGAGCACCACTCAGACCCTGCTCGACCACCCGCGTCAGCACCCCTACCTCTTGCAGACGCTCCATCACCGCGTTGCCCGCGCCAGGGGACTCGACCGGCCGCCGACCAGGCAGGCGGTCCCGCCCGGTGGTGGGCGACATGGCGGCGCGACGCGAGCCGCGAGCAGAGGAAGTCATGACAGTAGACTACTAGATAAGTCACTAACTAATTTAGTGAAATTGTGTGACGGCCGCCACTGGTCCGAGGTCATCCCCTGCGGGAGTCTCGCTTCTTATCGCCTGGTCCTCATGACGACCACGAACACGGTCGGCCCCAGATCTGGCCCGCCCGCGATGCCGTGACCTTCGCACTCTGATCCCCTGTTACGAAGCGGCATCCGGATTCCGGGTTGGGGTCCCGGGATGGCCCTCCGCTGCTACTGCTGTCCGGCGGGCCGCCAGGGCTACCACAAGCGACCAAGCCGCCATCCTTTCGTCGCATGATCTCGTTGCGGGCCGAGCGGGAGGGGCGTCGAACGGATCGGCCTCGCCGGCTGGTAGGTCAACCGGCGAGGCCTGGGCTGACGGTCGTCCGCGGCAGACCGGCAGCCTGAGTGTCGGGTTCCCGTGGGCCGGCGATTCATGCGTGTGGTTGATCGTTGATTGCGCTGGTATCTAACCGCCTGCGGCGAGAATCTTGACGGCTATCCGGGGTAATTGCAGAACCTCTCGAACGGGTGCCGGAGTGGCGTATCGAAGTCCGCCTGGGGTGAGGTCAGCTGAGTTGTGGTTGGACAGGTTCTCCGGATTGTTCGTCATTGACTCGGTCGAGATGGACCATCGCGGTGTGGTCCCGTGTTCCGGGGTCGGCGTAGTAGGTCACCAGCCGATGCCTGGGTGTGTCTTCGATCTGCATGGACTGGAAGCTGAGGGCGAGTGTCCCGGCCTCGGGGTGGTTGATCTTCTTGGCTGTCGGGGCGGGAGGCCGTACTTCGTAGAGTTCCCACAGGCGGGTGAGCTCTGGGCTCGTGGTGAGTAGCTCGTTGACGAGCTGGGTCAGGTCCGCGGCGTCGGGCTCGATGCCGGCGAGGGCGCGTAGGCGGGCTACGCACCCGCCTAGCACCTGGTCCCGTTCGGCGAACAGGTCGCGAGCGGCCGGGTGGCAGAATACGTAGCGGGAGATGTTGCGCTGCTCGGCCGGCCAGCATTCGATACCGGGCAGGGGTTTTGTCCGCGTGATGTGACCGCAGCCTCCGAGGTTGCAGGCCAGGACATCCATTGTGCGGCTGGGGGCCCGCGCGAGATAAGGGCGGAGTCTTGCGAGAAGCAAGTCCGTGCCGGGCGTGCGCTTGGTCTGAGCCGGCAATGTCTGCTGGTGCCTTCCGCTACCGGTACTCCTGCAGCTCGTGGTCGGCGCTCTGCTGCGCTGTGTCCTTGAGTATGTGCAGCGTCGCCTGGATGCGGTCGACGTCTCCGCGTTCGCCGGGTGGTAGCGGTGCGCCGGTGGATTCCCTCAGTCGTGTCGCCGCATGGAGCAGGTCATTCGCGCGCTGGGGTTGGCCCGTGAGCAGGTGGGCGCCGGCGAGTCCCTCCATGGCGAGAGCGACCGCTCGCGGGTCCCCGGTGCGCTGGGCTGCGGCGAGGCCCTGTGCGTGTAGGTCGAGCGCGGCTTCGGCGTCGCCGCGTTGTTCGGCGGCGAAGCCCAGCTCAGCGAGGATTAGGGCCGCACCGTTGTCCGCCTCGAACTGGCGGTTCCATGCCAGCCATGGCCGTAGCAGGGTTTCGGCCTCGGTGAACCGGCCGCGGCGGCGTGCGGACAGTGCGAGCCCGACTTCGGCGAATTCCTGGCCGGCTGTGTCGCCGTGCTCGGCGGCCAGCGCCCGTCCTCGTTCGTGCAGCTCGTCGGCGCGGATGTGGTCGCCCTCGAGCAGTGCGATGCGGCCGAGCTCGGACCAGCGCGTGGACACTTCTGGCCACAGCCCGAGTTCCTCGGCCAGCTCGGCTCCTTCGCGGTGCCAGGCCGTCGCAGCAGGGTAGTCGCCCGCGATCTCGGAGAGTCTGCCGAGCACCGCCCCGGCCTGGACCTGCCCCCATCGGTCCCCGGTCTCGTCGAACAGCGCGCGGCTCCGTCGAGCGTCCATAGTGGACTCATTCAGGTCGCCTCGGACGTGGCGTTGTACGGCGCGCACGCTGAGGGCGGCCGCGACGCCCCAGCGGTCGTCGAGGTCGGTGAACTCGGCGAGCGCCGTACCGATGAGCGTCTCGCCGACCGGCATCTCGCCGAACCTGGTCGCGGCGTAGCCGAGGAACCAGCCCGCCATCGCGTGCTCGCGGGGGTCAGTGACGGCGTCGCGTAGGTGCGGTGCGGCGTGGCTGTCCGTGGGCTCGCCGGTGAGTAGTCGGAACCCGGCGTGCCAGGCTGCGGTCACCGCCTCGCTCGCGGCTGCCGTCGCTCGCCGCGCCTCGGTGAGTCGTCCGCGCAGGAACCAGTACCAGGTCAGCGCACGCGTCAGGCGTGGCGCGAGGCGGTCATCGCCGAGAGCGTGGCGCAGGTTGCCGGTCTCGGTGTCGAGGCGGCGCAGCCAGCGCTGTTGGTCCGGGCCACACAGGTGTGAGGCAGCTTCCTCGGCAAGTGAGGTGTAGTACATGGCGTGTATGTGCCGTAGCTGGTCCCGCTCGCCCGGGTCGAGCTGCTGCTCGCAGTAGGCGGACACCGATTCCAGCAACCGATAACGAGGGCCGTCGGTGGTGTGTGCGACGACCACCAGCGAGCGGTCGACCAGGCGCGCCAGCAGGTCGAGCACCTGCGAGCCTTGTACGCCGTTGGCGGAGCACACGGTTTCGGCGGCGTCGAGCGTGCAGCCGTCGGCGACGATCGAGAGCCTGCGCAGCACCGTACGTTCAGCCGCGGTCAGCAGTTCCCAGCTCCAGTCGAGCACGGCGCGCAGCGTGCGCTGGCGCAGTGGCGCGTCCCGAGGTCCGCCGGTGAGCACCGCGAACCGGTCGCTGAGGCGGTCGGCCAGTTCGGCCGTGCCGAGGACGCGGACGCGAGCCGCCGCCAGCTCGATGGCGAGTGGTATTCCGTCGACACGGCGGCAGATCGTGGCGACGGTCTCGGCGTTGTCGGCCGACAGCCCGAATCCGGGGGAGGCCGCCGCTGCTCGCGCGGCGAAGAGCCGCACCGCCCCTGAGCGCAGCACGTCCGCCGGCGGTGTGCCCGGTGCCGGGACATCGAGCGTCGGCACTTCCCACAGGTGCTCGCCGGAGACGCCGAGCGGCTCCCGGCTTGTCGTGAGCACGCGCACGCCCGGTGCCCGCAGCAGGTGGGGCACGAGTGCGGCTACTGGCTCGACGACATGCTCGCAGTTGTCCATGACGAGCAGCAACCGCCTGTCGCGTAGCGCGTCGGCGAGCCGCTCGACGGGGGCACTCGGCCCGCCGCCGTCGCGGATATCCAGCGCGGCGGCGGCGACGTCCGCCAGCCCGTCCACTGTGGTCTCTCGGGGCAGGCCGGCGAGCTCGACGAGGCGCATCTCGTCGACGCCGCGCGCCACATCGAGTGCGAGCCTGGTCTTGCCCACTCCACCCGGCCCCGTCAGCGTCACCAGGCGGTGAGTGCCGAGCAGGGTGCGCACGTTGGCGACGGCGCCGTCCCGGCCGATGAGTTCGGTCGCCGGCGTGGGCAGCGGGATGGGTGGCCGCGGGGTCGGTGGCGCGGGCGCATCGCCACGCAACAGTTGCTGGTGCAGCGCCGTGAGTTCGGCGCCCGGTTCAAGTCCGAGCTCGTCGCGGAGCAGCACGCGCAGCCGGCGGTAGTCGTCGAGCGCCTCGGTGGTCCGACCCGCGTGGTGCAGTGCGCGCAGGCGTGCTGCGCGGAGGCGTTCGCGCAGAGGGTGCTGTTCGACGAGCTCGCGCAGCTCACCGGCGAGCGCCGCATGGTCCCCGAGCCGCAGCCGCGCCTCAGCGTAGTCCTCCCAGACCACGAGGCGCTGCTCGTCGAGGGTGGCGGACGCCGTGGCGGCGAAGGGCTCGTCAGCGAACCCGGCGAACGCCTCGCCTCGCCACAGCCCGAGTGCCTCGGCGAGCAGCGCCGCCTGCCTGCCCGGGTCGGTCGCGCGCCGCGCGTGGCCGGCGAGCTCGGTGAACCGGCCGCTGTCCACGGCGTCGAGCGACACGTCCAGCAGGTAACCCGGCCGGCGGTGCACGACGAGACCGGTGCCGACGGCGCGACGTAGGCGCGACACGACGGTCTGCAGAGTGTTCGTGGGGTTGGCCGGGAGTACCTCGCCCCACAAGTCGTCGATCAGCCGGTCGGTGGACACGACCCGCCCAGGGGCGACCAGCAGGCGCGCCAGCAACATGCGAACCCTCGCCTCGAGAACGGTGACGGGATCACCACCCGACGTCCACACCGCGAGCGGTCCCAACACCCCGAAACGCATGCGACCACGGTAGCCGCCAGCGAACCGACGGCAGACCGACAGCCCGCCAGAGCACAGTCACCTCGTCAGCGACGAAACGGAGTGAACGATGAAGAAGGCTGTAGTCACCGGTGGCACCCACGGCATGGGACTGGCGATCGTGCGGGAACTGCTCGCGCGCGGTGCCGAGGTGGTGCTGACGGGCCGCAACGAGCGGAACCTCGAGGAGGCACGCACGACGCTCAAGGGCGAGGCGGCGCACGTGGTGCGCTCCGACGCGGCCAGCATGGCCGACATCGCCGCGCTCGGCGAGCTCGTCACCGAGCGGCTCGGCAGCGTCGACTACCTCTTCGTCAACCACGGCATCGCGCAGTTCGCCGAACTGGCCGAGGTGACGGAGGAGGCGTGGGACAGGCACTTCGCGGTCAACACCAAGGGTGCGTTCTTCACTGTGCAGCGGCTCGCCCCACTGCTCGACGACGGCGGCGCGGTGGTGTTCACCACCGTCGCCAACGACGTCGTATTCCCGGGGCTCGCCGCATACTCGGCGTCGAAGGAGGCAATGCGCGCGTTCGCACACGTGCTCGCGGTGGAGCTGCTGCCCAGGAAGATCCGAGTGAACA
This sequence comes from Amycolatopsis japonica, assembly GCF_000732925.1. Taxonomy (NCBI): domain Bacteria; kingdom Bacillati; phylum Actinomycetota; class Actinomycetes; order Pseudonocardiales; family Pseudonocardiaceae; genus Amycolatopsis; species Amycolatopsis japonica. The sequence continues at coordinate 6,052,606 of NZ_CP008953.1, read as the reverse complement.
GCGTGGCGCCTGGGTACATCAAGACCCCGTCGATGGGTGTGACCGACCTGACCGAGGAGCAGCGCAGGGAGTTCGAACGGCAGGGCGACGAGTCGACCCCGCTGCGCCGCATGGGCACCGTCGAGGAGGTCGCCGCGGCGGCGCTCTTCCTGGCCGAAACAGCGACGTTCACCACGAACGTCGAACTAGCCGTTGACGGCGGCCTCGCACAAGGGCTCGGACACTGAGATGGTCGAGGCGCTCGACAGCCCGGACCCGTCCGTCGCCGAACACGTGCGCAGGTATCTCGCGACGAACGGTGAGAGCGGCTACCGCGAGGGCGGAGTGACCAACCTCGTGCTCGCCCACCGCGGCCGCAGATCGGGAAAGCTGTACCGCACAGGTCTGTTCTACGGTGAGGACGATGGCCGGTACGTGCTGGTGGCGTCGGGCTCAGCGATCACGCACACCCATCCGCAGTGGTACCTGAACCTGGTTGCGACCCCCGAGGTCGGCGTCCAGATCCGCAGCGATCGTTTCGCCGCCCGGGCCCGCACCGCGGAGGGCACGGAGCGTGAGCGACTGTGGCGGCTGATGGTCGAACTTGCCCCGGTGTACCGGAACTACGAGGCATACAGCCGCCGAGTCATTCCAGTGGTGGTGTTGGAACTCGTCGCACGTGAGGCAGCGGCGTAACGGCAGGTGCTTCTCGGCGGCACGCGGACGGACCAGCCGCCGAGAAGCACTCCGGCAGTGCCGTCGACGAGGACGTGGCTCACAGGAACGTGGCAGATTCCAATGCGCGTCTCTGTGAAGCAGGATCAGCCTGCCCAGGGAGACGGGCCCGCGGCGGCTGAGTGCAGCCGACGATTGACACAACCCCGGCCGGAACGTCGAGGTCTGCTTCCACGACATGTTCGGCGTTGATGGTTAGTTTCGGCGGGCTTGTGTGGACTGACAAGACCAATTCCACGGTGAGCCACCGCGCAAGAGGGCTGCCTGAGGAAGTGACACGGCAACTGAGACTGATCATGTTGCCACTGTCGTGAGACAGCGAGATCGACGCGACGGTGGTCAACGGTGTGCTGCGAATGGACGATCTCCGCGCCGAAAGAAAATAGCGTTCCGTCCTCGTTGAGCACTCACGTGGAGCTGCGGTGTTGCCGGCGAGGGCTCTCGATGCCGCCGGCTCGTTCGCTCATTCGATGGCGAGCAGGTCCGGCAGCTTCAGGACGAAGGTGCTTCCTTCCGGCCCTGAATCGGCGAGGATGATGTCGCCGCCGTGTGCTCTCGCTATCTCGCGGGAGATGTGCAGGCCGATGCCGACCCCGCTGACGGTGCTTCCCAGCCGCTCGAACTTGCCGAAGAGCCGGTCGCGTTTGTCGGCGGGGATTCCGGTTCCCTTGTCGGTGACGGCTATCTCCACGCCGTCAAGGGCGGTGGCGACTCGGATGGTGATCGGTGATCCGGGTTCGCTGAATTTGACGGCATTGGAGAGAAGATTCGATATCACTTGGCGTATTCTGAACGGGTCGATTCCGGCGGATACCGCCGCGGCGAGGTCGACGTGCACCGGATGGTGCTTGGTCAGTTCGCTGTGTTCGCTGAGCACGGCGTAGACGAGGTCGCCGATATCGGTCGGCTCGAGCAGCAGCTCGAGGTTCCCGGCGCCCATGGTGCCGAGGTCGGTGAAGGTACGCAGAAGCCGGTCGATCTGGCGGAGGCTCCGGGTCATCGAGGTCAACAGTTCCCGCACTGTCGCTGATGGGAGCTGATCGTGTCGTTCCATCAACAGGTGGGTGATGCTGCCCAGCGCCGTGATGGGATTACGGAGCTCGTGCACGATGATCGCGATGAGTTCGGCCTGGTGGTCCCCGGCCCGGCCGATCGGCCTTGTCGCGTCTCCGACTTCGTCGTCATCCGTGAAGCCGCTGGAAGAGCTGACGACACCGGTGAGGAGGCTGGTGATGATCGATGCGAACGACTGGCTGGAGCCTCCCTTCTCGACGAACGCCGCGGCACCGAGGTTGAGAGCTTGTTTCGCGATGTGCTCTCGACCGTATCCGGTCATGACGATGATCTTGGTGGCCGGCGAGGCGGATCGGACGAGGGGGAGTGCTTCCAATCCGTCCATGACGGGCATGGCGAGGTCGAGCAGCATCGCGTCTGGTTGGGTGTTCTCCGCCAGCCGGACGGCTTCCGCGCCGTCAGCCGCCTCGCCCACGATCTCGACGCCTGACAAGGTCTCCAGGAGTGCGCGCAGAGCCAGCCGCACGTCGGGGCTGTCGTCCGCTATCGCGAGCCTCGCCCCGCCCCTTTTCCCGTCTGCCGTGGGTACGAGACTGTCACGGGGCTGTCTGATCGGCGGCAGCGATGCCGGCGCGGCGCGCACGAGGTCGCCGGGTTTGATTTCTCTGTTCTCGGTGAGCAGATCACGCATCATCTGTCGTGCGGTACCGAGAGTGCTGCGCAGCGTGCGGGCGGCCCGCGCGTGATCGTCGCAGTCGAGGGCGTAGATCGATGCTGTCAGGCCTTGGACGACGTTGTCGTTGATCTCCAGCGCCTGACGTCGTCGATCGCGTGCTTCTTGGAGTTCGCGGTTGGCGATCTCGGCCCGTCTGCGGTCGGTGATGTCGCGAATGGCGGCGACGATCAGGGTCTGTTCCTTGTTGTTGTGAGCGATCTTCAGCGGTCGTAACGCGACCTCGGCGGGAAATTCCGAGCCGTCTGCTCTGAGCCCGTGCAGTTCGAGACCCGCGCCCATGGTCCTGACTTCGGGGTTCTCCTGGTAGTCGCGTCGGTAGCGTTCGTGGTCGGCCCGGAAACGTTCGGGTATCAGAGTTTCGACTGGCCGGCCGAGAAGATCATGCTCGAGGTGGCCGAAGAGTTCCTGCGTGCGGTCGTTGACGAGCTGTATCCGCCCGGACAGGTCCACGCCGACGATGGCGTCGGTGACCGCGTCGAGAAGAATTCTCGTGCGTTGCTGGCTCCGGCTCAACGTCTCTTCGGCGATCTTGCCAGCGGTCACGTCTTGGGCGATGCCGACCATCTTCACGGCCTCGCCATGCTCGTCGAGCACGATCCGTCCCCGCCGATGCAGCCAGTGCACGGTCCCATCCGGCCAGATGATCCGGTGGTCCATTTCGACAGGCTGATGGTCGCGCAACGCTCGCTCATTCGACGCGGTGACCGCCGCCCGGTCGTCGGGATGTACATGGTCAAGGAACTTCGTGTAGGTGATAGTCGTCCCCGGTGGTAGCCCGTAGAGGCGGAACATCTCGTCGCTCCACACGATGACTCCGCTGGTCAGGTCACGTTCCCAGCTGCCGACGTGACCGACCCGCTGAGCCTCGCTGAGCAGCGACTCGCTGCGTTCGAGCCGGGTGACGGTGCTCGCGAGCGCGGCTGTGCGGTCACGCACTCGAAGCTCGAGCTCGGAGCGTGCCTGGGTGGCGGCGTCGAGTGCTTGCCGACGTTCGGCGGCCGCGACGGCCAACAGCAGGGCCGACAGCGCCATGGACCCGTTGATCACTTGAAGGACCAGCATCTGCGTGAACACCGTCAGGCCCGCGAAAGGGGGAAGCCCTGCCGCGGCGGCGGCCGTGGTGCCGATCGACACGATCAAAGTGCTGGGCGCGACGACGACGAGCCCGAACCGCCAGGCGCTCCAGATCAGGGTGGGGAAGAACACCAACGGCAGGGGAACGACGCCACGCGCCACTCCGAGCGACAAAACGACGGTGCCGACGATCAGCGCGGCGGCTTCGACCCGTTTGGCGGACGCGATCGTCAGGGCGGGGTGACGCCAGAACGCGCGGAACGCCAGGAAGACCGGTGTGACGACGAGCACTCCCATGGCATCGCCTGTCCACCACACCGACCAAGTGAGCCAGAACTCCGAGGACGACACCGCTCCCGTCATCAGCAGAAGCGCGCTACCGACCGTGGCGCTCACCAGCATGCCGCCGAACGCGCCCAGCAAGACCAGTGCGTTGACATCACGCAAACGCCGCAGAGCCGGGTCGAAGCCGCTCTTCGCCAGCACCGTGGCCGCGAGCAGCGGCGCCGCGGTCGCACCGATGGCGATACCGATCACCGCCGGCGTGGAGGGGCCGAGCAGGATGTTCACGGCGAAAGAACCGAGCAGGATCCCGGGCCACATCGACCTGCCGAAGATCAGCAGGCTTGCCAGCGCGATCCCGGTAGGCGGCCACAACGGCGTCACCTGGCCACGGACCAACGCGAGCCCCAGACCCAGCCGTGCGGTGAGGAAGTAGGCGCAGGCAACACCTGCGACCAGGGCGACCCAGCGTGCCGCGCCCTGTGCAGTCCGACGGCTCCCGATGGCGTTGTGGCCGCTAGTCCTCACACGGACCGCCGATGGAGCCCGCGACGCGGGACTTCAAGGCCTTACGCCGGGCCGACCGACGATGGGCGAAGACCGTCATCCGTTGGGAGACGTCACGCAGGTCATTGCACGGGGTACGGGATTGACGGCGAAGGACGTCGGTCCGCAGCGGTGCCAGGCGGTCGACGATCCGGCTCGAGTCGACTCCGTTCGCGAGCTCCATCGCCCTGTCCGCCTGCGCGACAGCGCCTCCTAAATCACCTTCGAGGAGCATGTTGTCCGCCAAGGCGATCAGGACGAAGACATTGCTGCGCGCCATATCCGCGCGATAGCCGCTGCACGCGTCCTCGAGGGCGGGGATCGCGAACGACGAAAATCGACGGTCGATATTTCGCGACAGCTCGGTATAGATGACACCGGTCATCGCGTTCAGATCATTCTCGCCGAAGAAACTCGCCCAGCCGGGGAGACTCTCATGATCGGTTCTGGCCCAATGGTCCTGGGCGGCCCCCAAGCAGGTCAGTGCCGGATCGACGGCCCGCATCGTCGCGTGTGCCCACGCGAGATTGGCGTACAGAATGCTCGCTGTCAGCGGAGAATGGCTGATATCGACGATCCCGAGCCCGCGGCCGAAAGCCTCCAAGGCCAACGTCGGTGCGCCGTGATGAAGGTGAAGTCTGCCGATGCGGTAGTGGATATTGGCTTCGAGATCGACATCGGAACCTTCGCGGGCAAGCTCTCCGGCGTGGACGAAGTGGTAGATCGCGGCGTTGACCTGACCGGTGTCGAACGCTGTCCAGCCAGCCAAATTGTGCAGATCACCGAGAACGGTGTACGCGGCGTTCTGCGACGACGGTATCCCCCCGGCGAGAAGCTGATCACCCCAAGCCAGGAGCGCGGCCAGCGTTTCCGGGTTGTGCCCGCCGCCGAAGCGATAGTCGAGATCACGCAGTTCGCGTACGGCGAGCTCGAGACGCGTAACAGCGATGAGTCCCGAACTCGTCACCGATGATCCGAGGCGCTCGTATGTCGGCCGTATGGAGTCGTCGTTGCCGGGCATATACGACCTCCTCGTGGAACCAGTGAGCCTCTTTAACGATAAAGATCGACTTTGACCACAAATAGAGGAGAAAGACCCACGGATTTGCGAGGCGGCTGGGATATGTCCGCCTCTGGTTCGAAACGGACCGGACGTGCCCGGTCCCGGTGGCCTGGCGCCGAGGCTGACCAACTCGCGGCCCGGTACCTCGCGGAACCATGGCGCGAGAAAGAGACCTGGTTCCGTCGGGGAGGTTGGTGGCCAATCAACTACGCGATCTGCTTGGCGGGCAACGCGGGGACCCGGCGAACTCGTGCTGGGACGGACGCCGCTCCGCTCGGCCTCGGCGCGATGACCGGCTGAACCCTCGGGTAAGGGAGGAGCCCGTTCCCCGTGCCGCGGCATCTACTACGAGAGCATGTTCGGATAGGGATGTCGGCGGAAATCCGTTGCTGTTGCGACAATTCTCAGAGCGAGCAGTCGCCCTAGAGGAGAGGATGATCGTGTCAGGCGGAAACGACGACCCCATTCTGGAACCATTGTCGGTGACGACAACCAACGCAGGTCCAGGAAACATGATGATCACCGTCTGCGGCGAGATCGATTTCATGACGAGCGAGTTCCTCGATACGGAATTTTGTCAGGCACTCGACCCGGCCCCGCGCAGCCTGGTGGTCGATCTGAACGGCGTGGACTTCTGCGATACCAGCGGTCTGTCGGTTCTCGTCGGTCTCACTACTCGCTGTGGCGCCGACCGAATAGCCGTTAGGTTTCTGCCCTCGACCACCATTCGTCGGCTGTTGCAGCGCACTGGACTATCGGGCCTGTTGCCCATCGCTGAGTCTTGACCCGCCCTCCGAGGGCCGGGCGGGTCTGGACAGTTCGCGTGCCCATACTTCCACGAACCTCGAGACTACGGAGACATTCCGCAGCCATCTCCCCGGCACTTCTGGCGCAGAGGGCTGGCGATCGATACCAGGGCGGAGTCGCCGGACGTGGCACGCGAGGTCGCTGCCGGGCCCGCCGGCATCGACGCGATCCTCGTCTACGCCTCACGGGCCACGTCCATGACGAAGGCTGCTACGGAAGGCGAGTCGGTGGCTGTCTTCGCGTACGTCATTGCCGGCGTGGTGACGTGCTGGGCGGGGTCCCGCCGTACGGGTTGCTGTCGGGGAGACGGGACGGCGAGTCGCCACAGGAGCGGAGGCAGGGCGATCTGTTCGCGGAAGGGCAGCTTCCAGATGTCCTCGCGGAGAGGGTGAACGCTGGTGCACCGTGCTCGGTAGGGTTCGAGCACGCGATCGCGCGTGGCGACCACGCGGTAGGTGATGACGGCGATATGGGGTGTGAGGGGCAGGAGTTTCGTCATCGAGAGCCGGAATGTGTTCCACGGCTGTGTTTCTGACCAGTGGACGAGCGCTTCCTCGCGGGTGAAGCACTCATCGGTGAGAAACACGACGGCCTCGGGGTGGGCATTACCTCTCGAGCTATTCGTCTGCACGCGGTGCAGGTACAGATGACTGGTGGTTCGGGTCGCTCAGGCGAGGATCGCGTCGAGGTCCGCTGTGCCGTCGGCGACGGAGCCCGCCAGGTCGGTCAGGAGACGGTTGTGGGATCGCGTGTAGCGACGCAGGCGCCGGAACGCTTCGTCCATGGAGAGGGACCCGTGGTGGGAGAGGACTCCCTTGGCCTGTTCGATCACGACGCGGCTGGTCAGGGCGGTCTGCAGTTGTTGGTTGAGCCGGTCGCCGGTTTCGATCGCGCGGTGTTGCAGGATGCCGATGGTGGCGATGTCGGCCAAGGCCTGCGCGAGGGCGAGATCATCGCTGTCCGCGCCGCCGGGTTCGCTGCTGAGCAGTATCAAGACGCCGATGGTCCGCTCACGCAGCCGCATGGGCAGGGCGTGGAGGGCTGTGAACCCGCATTTCCCGGCCGCGGTGGTGAACGACGGCCAGCGTGCCGGCTCGCTGTGGAGTTCGGCGCAGTGGACCGCCGTCCCGCTCTGGAGGATGTCGGCCCAGAATCCGCTGTCCGCTCCCGTACTGAACAGTGCCATCAGCTTCTCACGCTGCGCGGATGGCGCCGCGGCCGCCAGATTTCCGTGCGGGTCGAGCAGGAGAACCCCAGCAGCCGGCACGGCGAGGAGTTCGACGCACTGCTCGGCCAGGCCGTTGAGAGAGTCGGCGAGGTCGAAGGCCGAGACCTGGGTGTCGGCCAGCCTGATGAAGGTCCGGGATATTCGGCGCTCGCGTGGGCGGCGCGCGGTGTTTCCGTCGTCCGGAATGTCGGTCATGCGTGGCGCTCCCAAACGTTCGTGGGTTCGACCTCGACGAAGCGTTTGGCGCACAGCACTTCGCGGTGGCGCGGCGGACCTGCCAAGACCTCATCTTCCTCCCTGACCATGGGCCCGGCAGCCGCCGAACGGTCGTCGTGACAGGTCAGAGCGGTGCCCATGGCCAGGCCGACCGTACCGTCGTGCCGACCGGGCCTGTGGTGATGACGGTTCCGGGGGAAAGCGTGAACATCAGGCGCAGGCCATGTCCGTCACCGATCCGGCTGTCGTCGGCGAATCCCCGCCCTGTGTCGGCGACGACCACGGTGACGGTGTGTTCGTCGGCGGTCATGGTCAAGGACATCGTTCCGTCGATTCCGGCGGGATACGCGTGCTGGATCACGTTTTCCATCGCTTCGTTGGCGACGAGCCTGGCGTCCTCGGCCCGGTCGGTGCCGAAGCCGCGCACCGTGAGCCACGCCAGCACGAGCTCGCGGAGAACGCGGGCTTCGGCCGCCACGGCGAGGACTTCGCGTGAGAAGACGGAGGATCTCGCGGGCATGGCGGCTGTTCCTTGGTTGCTCGGTTCGCGGTGCCGGCGCGCTCTGGTGGCGGTCCGGCGGTGTACGGAGGTGATGGCGAAGTTTGCTTGGTGCTGGTCATGACCGTGTCGATTCGAGCTAGTGGCCGGGCCGGGGTCGTCTGGCTGGCGAGTCGTCGTCGGTCCCGGCCGATGTGGCGATGGCTGCCGAGCGTGAACCGTGGATGATCAGTTGTTCGTGCAGCCCGGTGATCTGCAGTGGCCGAAAGACGGTGCGCGTGGTGGCGACCAGCCGGAAATCGGTGTGCGGGGCGGCTTTCCGATGGGCGGCCAGGAGGACCTCCAACCCGGCGGAGTTCAGGAATTGGACGTGAGTCAAGTCCACGATCAGCCGTCGCGGCCGACGGCTCAACGCCGCCTCGATCGCCTGGCGTGCCGCGGGTGCGGTGTGCAGGTCCAGGTCGCCGTCCACGATGAGCACCAGTGTCCGGCCGAGTTGTTCCGCTGTCACGGACAGAGGAGGGGAACAAAGCGCGGGAGGCTGCTGTCCGCCGGCGGGGACCTCGATGACCGCGCGAACGAGTCCGAGGTCCGTCCTGTTCTGCGGAGTCGCGCCGAGCGCCGTGCGATCTGGTCGTGGACGACGCGACCGGCGAAGATCGAGCGTTATGAGTTTCACGATCCTGGCTCCAGACTGGCCGGCCGTCGCTGAAGCTCGCCGCACGGAAGTGACAGGCGCACGGGCTGAGGGACAGATACGACCGGTTGACGGGCGATCGTCGTGAGGGCGGTGTCTGGGCACTCCGGCGCTGTCCCCGACAGTCTACCGCGTACTGAGAATAAAAGAGGCCTCTCCAGATCGGCTGCTCTGCCGGAGGTACCGGTCTCGCATCGGTGGGCCCGGCACCGAGATCAGGGTCTACGCTGGTACGTGTCACCCGATCGGTCGTCCGGAACCGGGCGGAACGGATCGTGGTGTATCGGGTTTCGCCCCGGACCTTGGCGTCTCAGGCTCGAGCCGTTGTTTCGCCAAGGAGTCGTCATGGGCATTCTCGCCTGGATCGTGCTCGGCCTCGTAGCCGGCGTCATCGCCAGGTCGGTGTCGCGTCGTCGAACGAAGCAGGTCCTCGTCGTCTCGATTCTCGTCGGAGTCACCGGGGCCGTCCTCGGTGGCTGGATCGCCGCGGCCTACCTCGGGATCGATGCCGCACAGGGGTTCTTCGACCTCACAACCTGGGCCACCGCCATCGTGGGATCGGTGCTGCTCCTGATGATCCATCACGCGATCAGCGGAGGACTCCTCAGGCCCAAGCCTCGCTGGCGGGTGCGCCGATGACCGGCCCGGCGGCGGGATGGCGATGGCGCCAGGCGTCGCGTTCCGAGAGGCGGGGAACGAGGATCATGGCGGAGCTGGAGCCGTTCACCGACAGCGCGGAGCGCGATCGGCGGCGGTGGAGCCGCCGGAGGACGGTGTCGGTTGCCTGCACCCTCATCAGAGTCCTTTGTGGACTGTTCGCGGCGGCGCTCGTGGCGTGGATCGTGCTGGTTTTCGGTGAGGCCAACCCCGCGAACGGGGTGGCCGAGTTCGTCCGAGGGTTCGCCGCCGGTGTTTCGCTGGGGTTCGACGACATGTTCACCCCGGCCGATGCGAAGTTCCGAGTGCTGCTCAACAGCGGTCTCGCCGCGATCGTGTGGCTGGGCATCGGGTCACTGGCCACGATGCTGATCCGCCGGTTCGCCCTGCCCCGGCCAGGGGAGTCGTACTGACCCTGCGTTCCGGAGTAAAGGGGGCTAACGTCGATACAGCACATCGTTGCTTTCAGGAGCGGGACGGTCATCGCCCGATGTTCTGAAGGACCGCTCCGGACCCGGCGGCGCCCGTTCGGTGTCGTCACAGTGACGACCGAATGAGCCGACGAGCCGTCCGCAGCGCACGAGAGGCCTGCCCATGGCCGACTCCCGGCACGAGCCGAACGTTCCCGACGATGCCCGGCTGGTGGTCCCGCGCCTTTTGCGGGTGACTGCGGAGTCCGGGTGGTGGCTTGCTCGTCGTCGGCGCGACCCTGTACCTGCTCAGTCTGGTCGCCGGCTATCTGGCCGCGGTGGTCGTGCCGGTGGCGATCGCCTTGCTGCTGGCCGCGATGCTCACCACCGGCCCGCTCCATCTCAGCGCCGCACAACTCCGGGATTCGGTCAACGACCTGGTGACCACGCTGACGAATTCCCGGACCGGCTTGACCTCCGGGGCGCTGAGCACGGCGGCGACAGTCGGTGGAGTGCTGGCGCAGGCGCTGCTCGTGTTGTTCGTCTTGATCTTCCTTCTCGCGCACGGACCTGGAATCTGGGCGTTCCTGCTGCGTGCGGTACCCGGCCGGACGCGGACCAGGGCCGACGTCGCCTGGAGGCGGAGCCTGGCCGCGCTCGTCAACTATGTGCGCGCGACGATCGCGGTCGGCATCGGTATCGGCATGGCCGTACTGGGTGTTCCGTTGGCCGTGCCCTTGTCGGCGCTGGTGTTCCTCGGCGCGTTCGTGCCGATCATCGGCTCGGTGGTGGCGGGCACGGTCGCGGTCTTGATCGCGCTGGTGCCGGCCATCGCGACCGGGCTGCTCGTCGGTGGCATCGCCGGGGCGTTGCTGGCCGTGCCCCTGCTGGCGAGCAGACCCGCGGAGTCCGGCCCGCCTGAACCCGGTCTCGACCGGGAACCCGAACCACGGCAAGGAGACGCCCCATGACCACGACGACCCGCCGGCTCGACCAGAGCCAGATAGAGCTCATCGGCAAGGAGCTGGATTCGCTGCGACAGCGTGTGGTGGCGGATCTCGGCGCGGACGACGCCGATTACATTCGCCGGGTCGTCGCGGTGCAACGGCTCAGTGAGGTGTCGGGCCGGGTGCTGCTGTTCGCGGGCTGGTTCCCGCCGGCGTGGATCGCCGGTGTGGGCGCGCTGGCGTTGTCGAAGATCTTGGACAACATGGAGATCGGGCACAACGTCCTGCATGGTCAGTACGACTGGATGAAGGATCCGACGCTGAACTCGCGGACCTTCGAATGGGACATGGTCTGCCCGAGTGGCCAGTGGCGCCGTTCACACAATTTCATGCACCACACCTACACCAACATCCTCGACAAGGATCGCGACGTCGGTTACGGCATCATCCGGATCACCGAAGATCAGAAGTGGAATCCGTACTACCTCGGCAATCCGCTCTACGCGGCGGCGCAGGCGGTGTTCTTCGAGTACGGGATCATGCTGCACGACCTCGAAGCGGACCGGATCGTGCAAGGACGGCGGTCATGGGCGGAGATCCGCCCGTTGCTCGGCCCGATGCTGCGCAAAGTGGGCGGACAGGCGGGCAAGGACTATCTGATCTTCCCGGCGCTGACCGGTCCGCTGTTCCCGGTCACCCTGGCGGCGAACGTCTGCGCGAATCTGATCCGCAACCTGTGGGCGTTTTCGATCATCTTCTGTGGTCATTTCCCCGACGGAGCCGAGGTGTTCCCAGAAGAGGAGAGCGAAAACGAGAGCAAGGGGCAGTGGTATCTGCGTCAGATGCTCGGCTCCGCGAACATCACCGGAAGCCCGCTGTTTCACCTGCTGTCCGGCAACCTCAGCCACCAGATCGAGCACCACCTGTTCCCCGACATCCCCTCCCGCCGCTACCCGCGGATCGCGGCCGAGGTGCGGCAGATCTGCGAGAAGCACGGCCTGCCCTACAACACCGGCTCCCTGTCGAAACAACTCGGCTCGGTCATCCGCAAGATCTTCCGCCTAGCCTTGCCATGACCGACCGGCTTCTCGTCCTTCTCGGTGATGCCGCGCCGGCCAGCGCGGCTACCATCGATCGTCCCGGTACGCGCGCAACCATCGCGTCGTGATACGGCGCATGCACTACTCACCACGTCGGCGCGGCGGAGGCGGCGCAGGCGGCGGTGGATATTCGCTCGGTTTCTGCGACTACGCCAGCGCGGCACTCAGCGTCGGAGTCGGTCTCCTCGCGTCTCCCTTAGGCCTTTGGGGCAGTGGTGTGGCAGGTGGCGGAGTCGGCCTCGCCACAACCTATCGCTGCAACAATCCCAACGACTCGACCTATGATCCCTTCGACAAGTACAACTGGCCAACAGACTGAGCTGCCCGGGCCGCAGATTGGACGAAAATGTCAAAGAATAGCGCGGGCTACATCTTCTTGATACTGCTGTGCGGAACAGGAGTCGTCTTCTGGGTCAACCAGGCTCCTTCGATCGGGGTTCCCCTGATCGGTGCCGCGATCGGCGCCCTGCTGGGCGCGGCAATTCGCTCGCGCAAGTCTAAACGACGAGATTAGGGCTGGACAGCAAAGTTCTGCCGCCGCTGCTAGTTCTGGTGTCGGTGAAGCCAGGCCCTGGAAAGTCCAGCACGGACGGAACGTGGACCAGCGTGACGGAGATCGGTTCCACTGGCGGGCTTTACGTTCACTACGGAACATCGACGGCATTGCTGACCTCAACGATTCCGGTGGTCTGAGTCTCGCGATCATGCCGGCCCAGTGAACTTCGGTTCACCGGGCTGGCGTCGTATTCGGGGGAGCATCGGCTTGTCTGTCGCCGCGCATGACGTATAACTCCAGCAGCTCGGTACCGGCGCGCAGCGCGATGCATCGGGCCCCGCGGAGCAGGGGCTTGCTCTCGGCCCGCCGGTGATCGCGGGGAACACCTTTCCCGAGCTTCACAGGTACCGGTGATCGCTCGCTGCGATAGCGCTGCAACGTTACGTCTACCTGGGCGGCCACCCGCTGCCGAGCCAGCTCTCGTAAGGCCGTGAGATTGCCGACTCAGAAGTAGTTGGCGAGCGCGGCGTCGACCTTCTGAGCGGCGTAGATGTTGCCGTGGGCGAGCCGTCTGCGCAGCGCCTGCGGCGTAATGTCGGCGAGCACCACCTACGCCACGGCGCGGCCACCCTCATGATCGCCGCCGGAGCGGACCTCAAAGTCGTGCAAGAGTTGCTCGGCCACTCCTCCATCGCGGTCACCGCAGACACCTACGCCCACGTCCTGCCCGAACTCGCCCGCGACACCGCCGAAGCCGTCGCCGCCATCGTCCCGCGCGACCAACGACACAACCGCCACACCGCCTGATCCGGCTATAGGAACACTTGAAACAAGGACCAGTGCCGGAGTGGCCAATGACGTTCCGCGACATCCGCTCGCGCTTCTCGTCGAACACGGTTTCGCTGGGTTGCCCGTGGTCGACGCTGCGGGCCGGGTGGTCGGCACGTTCGCTGAGTTCGACGTGCTTCGCGGCACGACGGAGGGCGACATCGGGACCACGACCGGCGAGGTGGTGACCACGGGGACGGTCGAGGCCGGTGTCCCGGGGGCAGCGGTTGGTCAGTATGCGAGATCTGCTCCGCCCGCTTGTGTGACCCGATGATGCGATCGCGGCTCGGTGTGGGCCTGCTCACCGTCGCGCGGGGGATCGTCCAACGAGACTCGAGCTTCTGACGCACGCCTCAGTCAGTCAGGTCTAAGCAGGCGCTGGCCTGTGATGTTCGAGACTCTGCTGGTCGGCTGGAGCGAGCTGCGGTCTTGTTGATGCGGTCCGACATAGTGGAGCATTGGTACTACCGGATGTTGTGCTCCAGGGTTGTGGTTCGCGGGGCTCTTGGAAGGCGCCTACCTCCGGATTGTCGCATGTAAACCGAAGCAGATTGGTCTGAGGGCGCGCTATCATCCCAGGTCAGCAAGTGTGCTCCCCGCAGGCGCGGGGATGATCCGACACCGTTGTGCCGATCGCATCGGACAACGGAGTGCTCCCCGCAGGCGCGGGGATGATCCGCGCCCGGAAATCGACAGCGCAAGCGCATCGAAGGTGCTCCCCGCAGGTGCGGGGATGATCCGCCGTACAAGCAGACCCTGGCGGAACCTGGGAGTGCTCCCCGCATGCGCGGGGATGATCCGCTTGCCAAAGAGGCGATCGACCCGAAATCGGCGGCGGTGCCATGGTATTGAAGGCCATAATGGCGCGGAAGCGGTGGAGACGTTGCCAGCCATGAAGTCCTCCTTCATTTGGGCGGTGGAGGTCGCGGTGCAGGATGACGGGAGTGTCTTGATCATTTGGGGGTGGGTGGCGATTCCGGGAGTGCGGGAGGAGGCCGCGCCGGTGAACGGAGGGCATGGTGGTCCTGCTGGCAGCAAACGTGCTGCCGAATGGACGGGCACGTCGTCTCCGATTGGGCTCCGTTGCCCACGTAGAGCCCGATACAGGCCGACACGCAGTGGCACCTGGCCCGGGCTCAAACTGGCGTTGACCTGCGAAAAACGGCAATATTTAGCATCTGACGACACTGGCTGACATGTCGGATCTGCGGTCTCATAATCCCTTGGCCGTCGGTTCGAGCCCGACCCGGCCCACCACGTCGAAATCGTTGCCCACCTCCGGGGAGTTTAGTCCTTCGGCAGTAATTTCGCCTTGGCGTCAATCGCGATTGGGCTCCGTTTGCTCCGGTGTGCCGATAGCAGGAGAAATGCTCTGCGGAGCCGGTTGGTGGTGTAGCAGCCTTTCTGCTTCTTCGTCACAACCGCTGCGGTGGGGCTCGGCAGGTCCGGAGTTCTTTAGCTTCCACGGCTGGACAAGCTTCCGGTGTTCATGAAGAGCACGCTCACTCCCAGCTTGATTCTGGCGGTGTGTTTTAGGAGCACGGAACCGGCCGGCGGGGCGAAGACGGCACCGAGGCTTATCGTCCTCTTCGCGTGTCGCCGGCACGCTCCCAGTCTGTTCGCAACCGCAGTCCTGGTAGCCTCTGTTCACTTTGCCTGGGGGAGATGAGTGCAAGATGCCAAACGTGGAGCGCCTCGGCTATCTGAGAGCCGGTCGAATCGCGGTGTTTGTCGCCGCGTCGGCAATGCTGTGGCTAGTCGGGTGTTCGTCGGACAAGTCTGGTTCGGCGCCGCAAGGCAAGGTCGCCGAGGGCGTGGCCCCGTCGTCCGCTGACCCGGCTACCAAGACGCCCACTCCGGACGCTTTGTGTGAACTTCTCACATCGGCTGAGCTGTCGATGCTCACCGGAGAGGTGTCCGATCCGAAGTCTTTGGCTGTCGGCGGATTGCCCGCGTGTCACTGGGAGACGCCTGCCGGGGGTCGCGTCCAGGTGATCGGTACGTCAGCAGAAAAGTGGGCGACGCAATTGCCCGCAGCAATAGAGCAGGTGAAGAAGTCGGGACTGCTCGACGATCCGGAGACGGCTCGCAAACTGGAGGCGGCTCGCGACTTGATCGCGTCTGGCAAGGAGATCGCGCCGGATCGTGCCTGTGAGCTGTTCTCCACGCTGCTGGAGGTTCAAGGACTACCGGCAGGCAGCTCCCGCACCGTGAATCTGATTCCCACTCGGGCGAACCCCAAAGCCATCAACGGACAAACCTGCATTGGAGGGAGATTTACGTCCGTCCAGCTCGTCGCGCCGAACCTGACCGGCTCCGACGAAGAGGTCTCGAGAATGTCGAGCGTGCTGACCAGGGCACACGAACGCAACCGCGGCTAAGCATCATCCAGCCGCGGTTGGGTGCAACATGGCGGTGCTCTTCCGCCTTATCGAGAATTCCGACATCGAACTCCTCCACCTGCGGTCACCGAACGTGATGGCGAAGGAGGGTTCAGTGCGGGCTTTCAGTAGATCGTCCATCGGGCGCGGCCTGCTCGGTCGAAAAATCCCAGACGTTATGCCACAGCCGAATCATCGCCCGATATTTCGCCCCATTTCTCTTCGAGATGGGTTTGATATCCCGTTTCACTGCATCCCAATCCCGGCGAGAAGTCACCGGACTTGTCGGGGGCGCCTGCGAAGGTGGCGGCATGACGGAAGAATTCCCTGAGGTTGATTCGGATCGCCGGTTCCGGCTGGAGACGCTGTGCGATGTCGTCCAGGCCGAGCTGGCGGCCGCCGCATCTGGCACGTCTTCGACGCCGACACGCCGTGGTCGGCGTTGCTCCCGACCACAGACGGCTGGCCGCCCGCCCGTCGGCCGCGAAGTCACAGCGAGGCATTGATCGACATCGAGCTCGTCCGGCCTTGCTAGTCTCGCGTGCATGGCGCTGACTTCGCCGGACTCGTGGTCCGGCTCGCTGGAACGGCGGCTTCGAAGGATCGTCAAGCGGTGGGCGGTGTCCCGCAAGTCTTACGACGACATGGTTCTGCGTGCCTCGGAATGGGCAGAGCGGAACGCGGCGCTGGACGAGAGCCACCGCCTGCTCACGGTCGAGCACGAGAACCTGCGGTCCCGGCACGAAGACTTGCTGCGCGCGAAGCAGGCGTTCGAAGACCGGTATCGCACCTGGGTGCCGCCGGGACATTTCTACTCGCCCTTCCCCGCCAAGGAGGAGATCGATCGGCGTGCTGCCGCGCTCTTCGACGTCGATGCCCGTCCCGAGGCCGTCGACCTACGGGAAGCCGACCAGATAGCCCTGTTCGGCGAACTCGCCGACCTGGCGGCGGACCTGCCGTTCACCGCGGAACCGAACGAGCGCCACCGCTACTTCTTCGACAACCCGGAGTACTCGTGGGCGGACGCGATCACACTGCACACGATGCTGCGTCACCTCCGGCCCCGCCGGGTCATCGAGGTCGGCTCCGGCTACTCGACGGCGATGACGCTCGACACGATCGACGGCTGGCTCGATGACACCGAGCTGACCTGTGTCGAGCCGAACCCGCAGCTGCTGGAGAGCCTGTTGCGGCCCGGAGACGGCGAACGCGTCCGGATACTGGGCAAGCCCGTGCAGGACGTCCCGGTCGAGACGTTCCAGGCACTCGAGGCCGGGGACGTGCTGTTCATCGACTCGACCCACGTCGTCAAGGCAGGCTCGGACGTCAACTACCTGTTCTTCGAGGTGCTGCCGCGGCTGCCCGACGGCGTCTGGATCCATCTCCACGATGTGTTCTTCCCCTTCGAGTACCCGATGACCTGGCTGACCGAAGGGCGGGCGTGGCAGGAGGACTACCTGCTACGGGCGTTCCTGATGTACAACGACCGTTTCGAGATCTGCTGGTTCCAGCAGTACATGTGGATACACCACCGGCGACTGCTGGAGGAACGGATTCCGATGATGGCGAACAATCCCGGCGGAAACATCTGGCTGCGAAAAGTCGCCGGCCATCAGTGACGCGAAAGCCACTTTCGCGACGTCTGACGTCCCGAAAGTGGCTTTCGCGACGTGGCCGCGCGCCCCGACCTCGTCAGAACGGCCAGTCGGCGTTCCGTCCCGCTTCGAGGAGCGGGACCATCGTGAAAGCGGCGTCCGTGAGGCCGCCGAAGGTGTGCCGGTTTCCGCGCCCGGACGTCGAGTGGCCCCGCTCGTAACCCGCGAGGTTCCACGTGTACAACGCCGTGTCCTGCGGCACGGTCTGGTCGACGTTGCCGGACGAGTGCTGCTCGTCGGTCAGGATCACCACCCGGTCGTGGTGACCCGGACGCAGGTGACGTTGGATCGCGCCGACGGTGTCGGTGCCCGCGCCGATGAAGTAGCCGCCGTTCTTCCACCGGTCGAGCCCGCACAGCAGTGACTCGCCTCGGGGCACGTCGAAAGCCTTGGAACCGGTGCCGCCGTAGTAGCCGTTCGAGAACGACACGACGTCCGCCGTCTCGCAGCGGGCGCCGAGTGCGATCCCGAAGATCGCGGCCGCGTCCCAGCGCATCAGCGTGCCGTCCTTGCTGAAACCCGCGTTCATCGAACCCGACGTGTCGACGAGGATCAGTGTCCTCCCGGCGAGCCGCGGCACGTTCGCCAGCGACTCGGCGATCGCCTTTTCCAGCGTGTACGACCAGCGAAGCGACGGCGCCGCCCGATACGCGGAGAGGAACCTCATCGGGAACTGCCGCGAATTCGCGACCTGCTCCGGATCGGCCAGCCGTGCCGCGACGCCCTCGGCGACCTCGTCGGACACGCCTGCCTCGTCGAAGTTCCGGAGGTTCCGCAGCAGCGCCATGTAGCCCATGGAAGGGATCACGGCTTCCCAAGCGCGCGCGTCCATCGGGCCCTGGAGCCAGCCGGCCAGGGACTCCCACGTCATGCCCGCCCGCCGAAGGGCGGACCGTGCGGTGTCGGGCCGGCTGAAGAGATCGCGCCGCTTCTCCTTGTCCCACGCCATGAGGTCCGCGCGGGCGCCGAGGACTTCCAGTTCGGCGGGGATCTCGCGGCCGGGGTTGAACCGGACGTCGACGATGTGCTTGAACAGGGCGTCCTGCACCGGGTCCTTCGGGTCCGGGTGGGCCAGGCCGAGGACGTCGGCGAACCGGAAAGCGCGCGCGGCGGAGTCCCACTTGAGGAACGACTTCTCGGTGAAGAGCCGGACGGCCGCGTCGGCGATGCCACGCTTGACCGGCTTCGGGATCTTCTTGCCGTACAGGGAAGTCCAGTAGGCGAGCAGTTCACCGGGTTCGTCGGCGCGCTGGAGCACGGAGTCGACGACGGCACGGTTCGCGATGGGGGCGACAGGCGACGGGTCACCGGCGAGCCGCGCGTGGACGTATTCGGCGGCGCCGACGATCGCGGCGGTCCGCATGTTCGCCTCCGTGCGGAGCCAGCGGAGGAACCGCGCGGTCCACTCCGGGTCGGCGAGCGCAGTCTCCCGGACGAGGTCGGCGAACCGCGTGTCGCGCTTGTCGCCGGTCTCGTAGAAGGTGTTCTCGCCGACCATGTTGGTGACGGCGAGCAGGAACAGTTCGGACTTGGTGTCCC
Organism: Amycolatopsis japonica; assembly: GCF_000732925.1. NCBI lineage: Bacteria > Bacillati > Actinomycetota > Actinomycetes > Pseudonocardiales > Pseudonocardiaceae > Amycolatopsis > Amycolatopsis japonica. The sequence continues at coordinate 6,033,717 of NZ_CP008953.1, read as the reverse complement.
GCGCGTAGCCGTCTCCGCCTTCGTGGGTGACGCCGCCGGGGCTCCGCTCGCCGACGATCGGTGAGCTCGTCGCCGGCCGTGTACCAGTGGTGTTGAACTTCGACACCCTCGACCCTCGTCTCGTTCGAGGGGAGCTGCGATTCCGGATGAGGCCCGAGAAAAAGTCGGTGACGGTGGCTGTCCAATGCTCTACCGATTGAGCTACCGGCGGGATGACCGCCGGGCGGGGCTCGAACCCGCAACCCTTGGGTAATCGAAGTAACCGTCGCCTGCGCACCGGGCACATCCGAAATCATGGCTCCCGAGAAATTGTCGGTGACGGTGCCGTTCGGATGAGGAAGTAACCGTTACCTGCGCACCGGGAGTGCTCGCTCAAGCTAACAGAGTGCTCGTGCCCACGTCTCCGGAATTAGCCGGCCCGCCTCAGAAGCGGGGAAGCTCCAGCAGGTTGTTCTTCCAGATCCCGTCCGCGCGCGTGCGGAGGAATTTCGGGCCGAAGGTCGGCTTGATGATCTCCACGGCCACCCGGTGGATCCCCTCGTCCACGTAGGCCTTCCCGTCGTCGTCCTCGAGCCACGCCACGATCGCCGAAACGAAACTCTCGCCGGTCTCGCCGCTGCCGGGGTTGATCCAGCGCAGTTTCGTGATGCTTTCGTGGAACTTCCCACCTTCGAGCCGCGCTGCGATGATCTTGATGGCCATGGTGCTACCTCTTCGGCTGGATGCCCTCGAGCGAACAGGGGTAAAGCGGTACTCGCCACCTGCCCGCACCCCGTTACGCCGTCCGGTCGCCGTGCTTCGAACGTTACGAGTTCGAGCGCGGGGCGTCGTTCTGAGTCAGATGACGCAGACCGCGCGCGTTTCGCCATGTCACCGTCCTCACGCCGGCGGGAACACCGGACGGCGGAGAGGGGAAACGGACATGTGCGCTGCCCACAAGAGATCGGCCCTGGCGGGAATCGCCCTGGCCGTGGCGGTCTTGGCCGGCTGCGCGCCGGACCCGGCACCGGAGGCGGCCCCGCAGGCGGCGCCCTCGCCGTCGGCGGCGGATCCGGCCGCGGCGGTGGCCTGGATGAACGGCTTCTGCGGCGTGGTCAAGGACTTCATCGACGGCAACAACAAGATGCCGTCGGCGAGTGGTGAGACCGTGGAGGCCATCAAGAAGAGCACGAGCGACCAGCTCGGGCACTACGCGGCGATTCTGACCAAGACGGTCGACGGCCTCGGCGCGCTGCCCGCCGCTCCGGTTCCGGCCGGAGACGCGGCGAAGCAGGAGTTCCTCGCGAAGTACACCTCGGCGCGCGACAAGACCGTGAAAGCGAAGGAGGGTCTGGACGAGGCGGGGAAGAACGACACCGCCGCGCAGGGCCGCGCGGTCGACGGGCTCATCGCCGCCCAGAAGGACACGCACGGCGCGCTCGACCCGGTCGCGGCCGTCTTGGGCGCTCCGGAGCTGAAGACGGCCGCCGCGACCGCGGAACGCTGCCGCCCCTGACTCGTGAGTGGCAAGGACGGTTCTAACCGTCCTTGCCACTCACGAGCCCGGCACCCGCTGGCACGTTCATTCCTCGGCGAGGATCTTCCGCAAACGCGTCAAAGCGCGGTGCTGAGCCACCCGCACGGCGCCGGCCGTCGAACCGACCACACCGGCGGTCTCCTCCGCCGACAGGCCCACGACGATCCGCAGCACGACGATCTCCCGCTGCTTGTCCGGCAGGATCCGCAGCAGTTCGCCCATCCGGTCGCTCAATTCGTTGTGCAGCGCCCGTTGTTCCGGGCCCACGGACTCCGAGATCCCGTCGGGGACTTCGGCGACGGGCTCGGTGCGGTTGCGCGCGGCGGCCCGGCGGGCGTCGGCGACCTTGTGCTGGGCGATGCCGTAGACGAAGGCGAGGAACGGCCGTCCCCGTTCCCGATAGGTCGGCAGCGCGCGGAGGATCGCCACGCAGACCTCCTGCGCGACGTCGTCCGCCGACGCGTACGTCCGCTCCTGCCTGCCGATCCGCGACCGGCAGTACCGGATCACGAGCGGGCGCACGGTGGTCAGCAGATGGTTCAGCGCACGCTTGTCACCCTTCCCGGCGGCCGCGACGGGTTCGTCGAGGGTGTACCACTGCGACGGCGTCACCTGCTCGGGTTCCGAGTCCGCCGGGGTTCCGGGCGCCACCAGGGCGAGTTCCCTGACCATCGCGCGGTTCTTGATCCGGGCGAGGGTGTCTTCGGCGTCGAGTCCCATCCGCAGGGCGTCGAGGAAGGCGCAGTTGGCGCTGGCCAGCCGGTCGGCGAAGCCGGGATCGTGCTCCGCCAGCCGGCCACGCGCGTGGCGCAGCGTCGCCCCGACCGCCTCGTCCGCGATCCCCAGCACCCCGGCGATCTCCCGCGCCGAGTAGCCGTCCATCGTCCAGGCCATGGCGAGTTGCTGGCGTTTCGGCAGGCTCCCCAGCATGGTCAGGACGGCCGACGCCTCGTCGGCGAGCGCGGTGAGCTTGTCCTCCCGGCCGGCGTCGGCGGAGGCCCAATCGGCCCGGACCGCGGTCTGCTCCTTCGCCCGCCGATGCCCGACGCGGCGGACCCACGCCTTCGGATGCGTGATGCCCTGCCAGTCTTCGTAGGCGTTGAGCATCGCCTCCGCGGCCGCGTCGCGTGCCGGGTCCAGCGCGAAGCCCGCCTTGCACAGAAAGCCGGTGAGCAGCGGAAATTCGGCGTGGAAGAACTCGTCGAACCCGTCGTGGCCCATCACCCGCACTCACCGCTCTCAGCCGCCTGACGCGAATGCCCTCACAGGACAGGTGCAGTGAGCGGGCCGCTGAGTGTAACGATTCGGTCAAGGTGATGTTTGCGGTGCGTACCCGGCCGGATACCCGGAAGTCGTTTGACGGGGAAGGGAAAATCGGAAAAAAGGAGGTGATAGGAAAATGGAAATGAGGATGGCGGGAGACCTGAGTGAGGCCGCTTGCCGCGGTGAGGATCCCGAACTGTTCTTCCCGGTCACCGAAACCGGCCCCGGCGCACGTCAGGCGGCCAGGGCGAAGGCCGTCTGCGCGCGGTGCCCGGTCGTATCGGCCTGTCTGGCCTACGCCGTGGACAACGGATTGGCCCATGGCGTTTTCGGCGGGCTGACCGGTAGTGAACGGCGCCACCTGATTCGCGTCGGCAACGCCGCCTGAAACCACTCGATATCGCGTTCCTCGAATTTCCACCGTGTTCTTCGTGCGCGCGAAAAGAGGGGCCCGGTTCCGCGAACCGGGCCCCTCTGTCGTGGTGATCAGGCGGCGGCGGTCTCCTCGGCCAGCCGCTCGTTGCCCGACTGGGTCTTGAGCGGCTTGTGCTTGAGGAAGGCGACGGCGACGATCACCAGCAGCGCGATCGGCGCGCTGATGAGGAACAGCTCGCTGGTCGCCTCCCCGTAGGCCTCGCGGACGACGTTCGCGACCGGTTCGGGCAGCGTGGCGATGTTCGGCACCGCGCCGCTCTCGCCACCGCCGGGCAGCGGCCCGAGCTTCTCGCTCATCAGCGCGAGGACCCGGTTCGCGAGCACCGCGCCCAGGGCGCTCACGCCGATCGAGCCGCCGAGGCTGCGGAAGAACGACAGCGTCGAGGTCGCCGTGCCGAGGTCGTGCGCGTCGACGTCGTTCTGCGACACCAGCACGAGGTTCTGCATCAGCATGCCGACGCCGACGCCCAGCAGCACCATGTACGCGCCGAGGACGACGAGGTTCGTCTTCGCGTCGATCGTGCCCAGCAGCGCCAGGCCCGCCGTCATCAGCGTCGCGCCGAGCAGCAGATGGCTCTTCCACCGGCCGGTCCGGCTGATCAGCTGGCCCGAAACCGTGGACGACACGAGGATGCCGAAGATCATCGGCAGGCTCAGCAATCCGGCCACCGTCGGCGATTTGCCGAGCGACAGCTGGAAGTACTGCGACAGGAACACCGTCCCGCCGAACATCGCGACACCGACGAGGAAGCTCGCGAGGGTGGTCAGGGTGACCGTGTGGTTGCGGAACAGGGTCAGCGGCAGGATCGGCTCGGCCACCTTCGACTCGACGTAGACGGCGAGGGCGAGGATGACCACGCCCGCGGTCACCAGGCCGACCGTCCACCACGAGCCCCACGCGAACTGGTGCCCGGCCAGCGAAGACCAGACCAGCAGCGTCGAGACACCGGCCATGATCAGGAACGCGCCGAGGTAGTCGACCTTCACGTCACGCCGGATCGTCGGCAGGTTCAGGGTGCGCTGCAGCAGCAGGATCGCCGCGATCGCGAACGGGACCCCGAGGAAGAAGCACCAGCGCCAGCCGAGCCACGACGTGTCCACCATGACCCCGCCGATCAGCGGGCCCGCGATGGTCCCGACGGCGAACACGGCACCGAAGATCCCCGAGTACTTCCCGAGTTCACGCGGCGAGACGATGGCCGCCATGATCACCTGCGCGAGCGCGGTGAGCCCGCCCGCGCCGATGCCCTGCGCGACCCGGCTGCCGATCAGGAGCTCGATGTTGCCGGCGAACCCGGCGACCAGCGAACCGACCACGAACAACCCGAGCGAAAGCTGGATCAGCAGCTTCTTGTTGTACAGATCGGAAAGCTTGCCCCAGAGCGGCACCGTCGCGGTCATCGCGAGCAGTTCGGTGGTGACCACCCAGGTGTAGGACGCCTGCGAGCCGCCGAGCTCGGAGACGATCCGCGGCAACGCGTTCGCGACCACCGTCGAGGCGAGGATGGCGACGAACATGCCCATCATCAGCCCCGACATCGCTTCGAGGACCTGTTTGCGGCCCATCGAGCCCGCCGGGGCCTCCGGTTCTCGTGGTTCGGTCGTGGATACGGACATGGTGGTCCCCCTTCGTGTTCCTGTGGTGCCGGGCGCGTCAGCGCGCGCGGCCGCCGGGCTCCGGGAGCCCGGCGAGAAGCAGTTCGACGGCGTCGTCCAGCAGGTCGAGCGCGGACATCCGGCCGTCGTGCTGATACCAGAGCATCAGCACGGCGTTGACCGCGCCGCCGAGCGTGGACAGCACCAGCGCCGGGTACAGATCGGCCTTCGGATCCACGCCCGTGCGGCGGGCGATCGCCTCGATCATCGGCGCGATGGTGTCGTGGTTCATGGCCACCGCGCGCGAATGCAGGGTGGCGTTCTCCTGAATGGCCTTCATGCGGCCGAGCCACTCTTCGCGGTTCTCGTCTACTTGGGCGAAGTCTTCCTTCAGCGCGTCGACGAAAGCGCGCGGAGTGCTGACTTCCTTCGGCGTGGCAAGGAACTTCTCGATGGTGCGCTGGGTCCGCTCCGCGGTGTCGGCGTGCGCGATGACCACAGCGTCCTCTTTGGACGCGAAGTAGTTGAAGAACGTGCGCGGTGAAACCCCCGCGGCCGCGCTGATGTCCTCGACCGTCACCTGGTCCAGGCCGCGTTCGGCGACGAGCCGGACGGCGGTGGTCGCCAGCGCGCGGTGGGTTTCCAGCCGCTTGCGCTCGCGGAGACCTTTGACGGGTTCGGGCATGAGCACCACGATACGCGCAAAGATGCAGATACTGCAAAATTGCAGTTTGTGAACCGTGCCACTGCCGGTCGGCGCCGGGCCGCCTGGCAGACTGCGGCGGGTGAGCGGAACGGTGCTGGTACTGGGCGGACGCAGCGAGATCGGCCTCGCGGTCGCGGAACGGCTCGCCAAGGGCGGGGCGCGCCGGATCGTGCTGGCCGCGCGACGGAGCGCGGACCTCGGCGCGGAGTCGGAACGGCTGCTGGCCGCGGGGGCGGAGACCGTCGACGCCGTCGAGTTCGACGCCGACGACCTCGCCGCGCACGGGCCGTTCCTGGAGAAGGTCGTCGCGGAACACGGACCGCTCGACGTCGTCGTCACCGCCTTCGGGATCCTCGGCGACCAGACGCGTGCCGAAGCGGACGCCGGACACGCCGTCGCGATCGTGCACACCGACTATGTGGCTCATGTGAGTGTGCTGACGCATGTGGCCAATGTGCTTCGTGAGCAAGGAAACGGCAGCCTCGTGGTCTTCTCCTCGGTCGCCGGGGTGCGGGTCCGGCGGGCGAACTACGTCTACGGATCGGCGAAGGCGGGCCTCGACGGTTTCGCGAGCGGACTGGCCGACGCCCTGCACGGCACCGGTGTGCGGCTGCTGCTCGTCCGCCCGGGCTTCGTGATCGGCCGGATGACCGAGGGCATGTCGCCGGCGCCGTTCTCCAGCACTCCCGATCAGGTCGCCGACGCGACGGTCGCCGCGCTCCGGAAGCGCCGGGGAACGGTGTGGGTACCGGGACTCCTGAGGCCCATGTTCGCGGTGATGCGCGTGGTGCCACGGGCGATCTGGCGCCGCATGCCCCGCTAGGGAAGCGCTACGCGGTCGGTCCGGCACTCGGTGTCGCGATCGGCTGTCTGCTTGATCACTTCGAATGGTCCGAACGGGCTTTAAGACCCGCTTATGACACGTTTCTCAGGTAATTCCCAGCTAACGCGGTGATCCTCGAATGCGGGGGATCATTCACGGAAGCGGGGAGAAGGTCGTGCTGCTCACGTCGCGAGGACGGCGGATCGGCGGCCGTGTCGCACTGGGCCTGGTGTCGACGGCGGTCGTGGGGGTCACGGGTTTCGCGTGGACCCAGCTGAGCCGTTTGGACGAAGCGATCGTCACGGCCGACGTGATCGCCCCCTCCGCGCAGGTACCCGACGGCCCGGCGGGCGAACCGCTGAAGGTGGCGCAGAACATCCTGCTCGTCGGAATCGACTCCCGGACCGACACCAACGGGAACCCGTTGCCGCAGAACGTCCTCGACGCGTTGCACGCCGGAAGCGGCGACGACGGCGGCGACACCACCGACACCATGATCGTGGTCCACATCCCGGCGGGCGGGGCGGGCGCCACGGCCATCTCCATCCCGCGTGATTCCTATGTGGACATCGCGGGCGGATTCGGCAAGCACAAGATCAATTCGGCGTACAGCCGCGGCAAGAACGCCGCGATGAACACGCTGCGCGCGCAGGGCCTGTCCGGCCCGCAGCTCGAGGTCAAGGCCAACGAGGCGGGCGCCAAGCTCACGATCCAGACGATCGAGCAGTTCACCGGCCTGTCCATCAACCACTACGCCGCCGTCAACCTCGCCGGGTTCTCCGCGCTGAGCGAAGCCGTCGGCGGTGTCGAGGTCTGCCTCAACAACCCCGTGCAGGACAAGTTCTCCGGTGCGTCGTTCCCGGCGGGCAAGCAGTTGCTTTCGGGCCCGCAGGCGCTGGCCTTCGTGCGGCAGCGGCACGGCCTGCCCAGCGACCTGGACCGCATCGCGCGGCAGCAGGCGTTCCTGTCGAGCATGGCCAAGACCGTCCTCGACGCCGGGACCTTCACCGATCCCACCAGGCTGAGCTCCCTGATCGGCGCGATCCAGGGATCGGTCGTGCTCGACCGCGGCTGGGACGTGCTCGGCTTCGCGCAGCAGTTGCGGGGGATGAGCTCGGGGGCGCTGAAGTTCCAGACGATCCCCGTGCAGAGCCTTTCGCTGCCGACGCCGTCCGATGGTGACGCGGTGAAGGTCGATCCGGCCGAGGTGAAGGCGTTCGTGAAGTCCGCGCTGAACGCGACGAGTGTCGCCGCGGTGGGGGATTCGACCGGCGGGATCGGGATCAAGCCGGTCGCGGCCACTTCTTCGATCGCGGCTCCGCCTTCGTCGTCCGGTGCCTCCACGCCGCCCGCGATGGCCGGCTGCGTGAACTGAGGCTTAGACATCGAGCACGATCTTGCCGCCCCGGGCCCGTGAGACACACGGATAAATAACGTCGGTGCGGTCTCGTTCATGGGGTTGTAGTACATCGTCCCGGTGGTCGGGAACGCCGGCGAGCACCGGAGTGAGGCAGCTGCCGCAGACCCCGTCGACGCAGGACGCGGGCACGGCGGGGTCGACTTCGTGAATGGCGGCCAACAGGGTGCCGTCCGCGGGTACCGACACGGTCCGCCCGCTGCGTCGCAGCTCCGCCTCGAACGCGTGGTTTTCCCCGGCCCGAGCCGTGGAGGCGAACCTTTCGACATGCAGTGTCCCCTGTGGACAGCCGATCGGCATCGCCTCGGTCACCGCTTCGATCAATCTCGTGGGACCGCAGCAGTACACCGCGGAGCGGTCGGGCAGCGTTCGCATCAACGCTGTCAAATCCGGCCGAGGGCACGTGTCGGCGGGGTACAAAGAGACCTGATCCGGATAGGTCGCGGCGAGTGGACCTGCATAAGCCATTCGGGCGAGTGACCGCCCGCGGTACACCAGCCGCCAGGGAACACCGGCCACGGTGAGACGGGGGAGCATCGGCAGGAAGGGCGTGATCCCGATGCCGCCGGCGACGAACAGGTACGCCGGAGCCTCGGCGATCGGGAAGTTGTTGCGGGGCCGTCGGATCCTTACCTCGGCCCCTCGCGTCAGAGCGTGTGCTTCGACTGAACCGCCACGGCCCGAATCCTCGCGCAGCACGGCGAGCCGGTATTCGTGCGTGTCGGCGGGGTCCCCGCACAGCGAATATTGGCGGATCAAGCCCGACGGCATGATCAGATCGACGTGCGCACCAGGTGTCCACGGGGGCAGGCGATGCGCACCGACAGAGGCCAAAGTCAGCTCGACGGTGTCTTCGGCGACTCGTCGCCGATGGGTGACGATGACAGGGAGGGAAGGATCGGAGTCGTCCCGGCCCCAACGGGTTCTACCCCACGGTTTCGAGACGGACAGGATGGTGGCGGTCCACAGCGAGATCGCGAAACACCCGACGGTGACGACGAGTGCGACACCCAATGACCCCGCCGTGGCGGCCGGGTCTTCCGTGCGTGCGACCAGTTCGCTGACCCATCTGCTTTCCACGGCGGCCGCGGCCGGGATGCTCAGGGAGATCAGGAATTTAGTCAGCACCCACCGGTGCTTGACCAGCCCCCACGGCGTCCCCAGCGAAAGGACGAGACCGGTCACGATCGTCAACACCACACTGGGGATCACGATCACAAGGTCGAAGACGTGGAAGATCTCGTAGGCGCCGTGCCGCACGGCGTGGGTGTCGGCGAGGAGTCCGACAAGCGCGAGTGTGAGCATTCCCAGCGAAAGGCCCAGCCAGCCGACGCTGAAGCCGATGTGCAGGATGAGCCAGATCTTCCTGACCCGTAGTGAAAGCCGGGGGAACCGAGGCTGCAGACCGACCACGATCGCCACCGAAAGCGCGATTCCGAAGTTCGGCACCGGGTTCGGGAAGGCGAAGAGGAACTGCAGCGGCACGAATGCGAGGTGGAAGCCGATGGCAAGCCTTCTAGCGCCAGGCTTCGGCAAGCCGACGGCGCACCCGAGGGACAGGGCGGCCGCTACGGCGTAACCGATCACCCCCATCGTGCGGATCGTCGGCAGAAGAGTGTTCTCCCCGGGAAACAGGACCAAGATCGCGACGACGGAGAACGCCGCGAAGCCGAGTTGCCATCCTCGCGGGCGTGCCCGAGGGGACATTTTGCGCCAATCATGGAAAAGGGATTTCGTCATGTGCTGAAGTGTCGTATTCGGGCCGCACCAGTCGCATCGGCACGACGACGCGAAACGCACGCCGAGAGAGGGATACCCGTCACCCGCGACTACAACTTTCCACTGATGCCCTTCGGAGGTGATCGGATTACGTTGATCGGTATGCCCATCGAGGTCGCGCTTCCGTTCCCCGTGCCGACGCGGGTGGCCGACGGTGTGCTGGCGGTCTGCTGCGCGCTGACGACCACCCCGTTCGCGGTTTCGGGTCTCATCTACGGCTACTTCCGCTGGCAGCCTCCGCTGTGGTTCTGGCTCCCGGCCGCGATACTGGTGGGGGGCGCGGCCTGGTTCCGGCGGCGCCATCAGTGGTGGTTCGCGGTCATCGCGCTGACGGGCTGGGTGGCGCTGTCGGGGATCTTCGCGGTCGTGTTGGCGCAGTACACCGTGGCCGAACGCACCCGCTCGTGGCGGCTCACCGCCGTCGGCACGTTCGTCACGCTGGTCGTGGTCGGCGTACCGATCTGGCGGCTCGGCGGGTTCGACGCGAGTCTTCCGCAATGCGTCGCCGTCTGCGTGGCTCCCGCCCTGCTGGGCCTCTATGTCGGCACCCGGCGCGAGCTGATCGCCGAGATGCGTGAACGGGTCGAACAGGCCGAACAGGACCGGGACCTGAGGGTTCAGCAGGCACGCAGTGACGAACGTGCCCAGATCGCCCGCGACATGCACGACGTCGTCACCCACCGCGTTTCGCTCATAGTGCTGCACGCGACCGCGCTGGAAGCGACACGCGGCCGCGACGTCACCACGGTCGCCGCACGGATAGGGACGATCGGACGCGCGGCACTGGACGAACTGCGCTCCCTGGTGTCCGTCTTGCGAGCCGATAGTGCGGTTCCGCTTACGCCGCAACCAGGTTTGGCGGATCTCGCCGATCTGGTGGACCAGACCCGGGCGCTAGGTGTTCCTGTCGTCCTTGACGTGAACTCCGGCGTGCCCGCACCCGCGCTGGTCCAACAGGCGGTGTACCGGGTGGTCCAAGAAGCGCTCACCAACGTCCGGAAGTACGCCGGCGATGCCGTAACCCAAGTCCGCGTACGTCGTGAAACCGACCTGATTCGGCTCGTCGTGCTCAATGAGGCCGGCACCGAGATCGAACGACAGGGTGGTTTGCCCGGCGGCGGACACGGTTTGCTCGGTATCGCCGAGCGAATCCGGCTCCTCGGGGGCGAACTGACCGCGGGGCCCACCGCGGGCGGGGGTTTTCTCGTCGAAGCCGTGGTCCCCGTCACCGGGGAGTCCGAACGGTGATCCGTGTTCTCATCGTCGACGACGAGTGGATGGTGCGTTCGATGCTGCGCACGATCATGGAGTCCGCCGACGACGTCATCGTCGCAGGTGAGGCCGCTGACGGTGCAGAGGCGACGAGTCTGGCCAGGTCCACCCGGCCCGATGTGGTCCTGCTGGACATCCGGATGCCCCGTGTCGACGGTCTCGACGCCGCTCGCCGGCTACAGGGGTTGACGGACCCGCCGAAAGTCGTGGTCTTGACGACCTTCGATCTCGACGAATACGTCGACACCGCGCTGCATGCCGGAGCGGTCGGTTTCCTGCTCAAGGACGCCACGGCGAACGACATGCTCGCCGCGGTACGGTCCGCCGCCCGTGGAGACGCGATGCTCTCTCCCAAGGTCACCCGCCGTCTCCTTACCCGGTTCACCGCGGGCGATCCGGTCACCGGGCCGCGAGCCGACGCCGAACGGCGGCTCGAGGTATTGACCGCCAAAGAACGTGAAGTGCTCGTCGCGGTCGCTCGCGGTCTGTCCAACACCGGTATCGCCGCCGAGCTCTATCTCAGCGAAGCCACGGTGAAAACCCACGTCAGTCGTATCCTCGCCAAACTCGGGTGCGTCAATCGTGTGCAGGCCGCCCTGCTCGCCCATCGCGCTGCTCTGCTTGATTGATGTTCGCCGGTCTTGTCCGAGCTGTGGGCATGACGAGGGGCCCGTCGCCTGGTGGCTGGCGGGCTCCTCGGGGTTCAGACGTGGTGCAGCGTGTTGCGTCGGGGTTTTCGGAGTGGGTCCCGGTATTGGGGTGGGATGAACTCCGGTAACCCGTCGGCCGCCATGCGGACTTCCCAGTCGCCGTGGTGGATCAGCCGATGATGGAAGCCGCAGAGCAATACGAGGTTCCGGAGGTCGGTGGGTCCGCCGTCTGCCCAGTGCTCAATATGATGAGCGTGGCAATTCTTGGGTTTCCGATGACAGCCGGGGAACGCACAGCCCCCGTCGCGGATGTTCAGGGCGCGTCTTTGGCCGGGGGTGACGAACCGTCTCAGCCGCCCCATGTCCAGCGGCTCGCCCGAGGCACCCATCACGACCGGCACCATCAGGCAATCGCAGGCCGCGAGCCGGGCTTCCCGTGCCGTCATCGTCCCCACGAAGTCGAGACACGCGGTCCCGAGGCCGGATTTCAGTTCGTCGAGTCCGATGGTGACATGGACGAGCGTGCGGTAGCCGCTGGTGCCCGGTTGGTCCGGGCAGGCGATGGCCAGATCGAGCAGCTCGGCCCAAGCGTCTCCCATGCGTTCGCACTTCATCCGCAGATCCGCCTGGCCGAACTCGTCGACCGGTCGTGGCTGGGCGTGTGCTTCCAGTGCGGCCGCCGTGCGAGCCCCGGTCTCGTCATCGAGGAGGCCGGTGAGTTTCCAGAAGCCGTCTTTGCGGCGTTCCAGGGTGATCTCGCGGCGTGGTTCTTTGGGTTCGGGGTCTTTGGGTTCGTTGCCGTCCGGATTCAGTAAGTCTTGCAGGTTCGCCTCGGCCTTGGCGAGCTGCCGCGGACCGGCACTCGGGGCGAGGTTGGCGAGGATCTGCTCCGCACCGGCCCGATCCTCGGCCGAAATCTCGGTCGGGAGGTTTTTCAGGATCTCCAGGATCTGATCGATCCGCTCATCCCCGACCAATCCCTGAGCGGCGACCGCAGCGGTAGCGGGCGCGACCGGCGGAACCTCCGTGCCATCCAAGGCTCGGGTGGGGTTCAGCGCGATGGCGCGCTTCACGATCGCGCTGGCCTCACCGCGTGACAACCCGGCGATCTCGGCGAGCCAGCTCGCCGTACTGCCATGCCCGTACAAGTCTTTGGCGCCCCGAGACTCGATCTCCGCCAGGAACCGGCCTAGACAGGCGGTCGCGATCCGAATCAGCTGCAAAGACTGCTGCACGCCATGGGCAAGCTCCAGCTTGCCGGCGCGCCACAGCTCTTGCGGCAACTCGGGGAGGAAGGTCTCGGACACCCCTTCATAATACCTAAGAAATCGAACACGTGTTCGTAATTTTAAGCAACAATCGAAAACGCGCGAATAACACTGAAGGGTGATTCGGTCGCGGAACGGCGACTACCCGGAAGCAAGTCAAGATTTTTTTGAACCGCATCGCGCCGCCGTCCGTGTCCCTGGAGCCGGGGAAGTCACGGAGACGGGGATGGTGTGATGAAGCGCTGGACGGTTCTGCTGAGTCTTTCCCTCTGCCTCACCGGTTGTGCCGCGACGGTAGGGGGAGCGGCACAACCGGTGGACCCCACCCGCGTCGCGGGGCTCGAGATCACCGACGGCCCCAGCGGGTTCAAACCCGGCGTGCTCGACGCCGGTCTCCCGGTCGTCGGGGGTGACGGCGGCGAGATCGACCGGCTCGCGGCCAACGCCGTCGCCGATGTCCAGCGGTATTGGCGTGAGCATCTGCCCGCGACCTTCCGGCGCGAGTTCCGGCCGCTGACCACGCTCGTCTCCTACGACTCGGGTGGCCGCGGCCGCGAGGTCTGTGGCGCCTCGACCGCCGGGCTGGTGAACGCCTTCTATTGCGCGGGGGAAGACGTCGTCGCTTGGGATCGCGGGGAGTTGTTGCCGATGCTCAACGATTCCCTCGGCCCGGCGGCGGTGATGACCGTGCTCGCCCACGAGATCGGCCACGCCGTCCAGTTCCGGCTCGGTCTGCCGGGCGCGGCGCCGTCGATCGTCAAGGAACAGCAGGCCGATTGCTACACCGGTGCCTATCTCCGCTGGGTCGCCGAGGGCAGGTCGCCCATGTTCCAGGTCTCCACCGGCCGCGGGCTCAACGAGGTGCTCACCGCCCTGTTCCAGATCCGGGACTCCGCGGGTGTCGCCTTCGACGACGATGGCGCGCACGGCAACGCGTTCGACCGGGTTTCCGCGTTCCAGTTCGGGTTCACCGACGGGCCCGCGCGGTGCGCGAAGATCGACGTGCGGGAAATCGAAGGCCGGAGCACACAAGGCGGATTCGGTTCGGCCGCGGCGAACGTCCGCCTCGACGACCGGCAGGCACTGGCCGATCTCACCACCAGTCTGCGGCAGGCCTTCCGGCTCGCGGCCACCCCGCCGACGCTCACCACCGGAGCGGCCTGCGGCGTGACGGCGGAGGACGCGCTCGCGTCGTACTGCTCGGAGTCCAACCAGATCAACCTCGACCTCGACGGCCTCGTCCGCATCGGGACTCCGCCGCGCAGGGGGCGGCAGGGCGGAATCGGTGACTTCGCCGCGTTCGCCGAGGTCGCGTCGCGCTACACGCTCGCTGTCCAGCAGGAAGGCGGGTTCCGGCTCGACGGCCCGGTGGCCGCGCAGCGCACCGCGTGTCTCACCGGCTTCTGGGCTTCGACCCTCACGGACGGCGGCGCGCTCACGTTGTCGCCGGGTGACCTCGATGAGGCGATCGCCGAGATGCTGACGCGGAACAGCCTGATCGCGGCAGACGTCCGGGGCCGGACGCTTCCGGCGGGTTTCGCGAGAGTCGCCGCCTTCCGCGACGGTTTCTCGTCCGGCACCCAGGACACCTGCGGCACGAAGTACCGCTAGCCGCCAAGTCCGTGAAGGCCTCCTTGCCTACCTTGAGGGTAGGGAAGGAGGCCTTCACGGACTTGGCCTTCAGATCAGACGAAGGCGCTCTGGCCGGTGATCGCCTTCCCGACGATCAGCGTGTTCATCTCCCGCGTGCCTTCGAACGAGTAGATCGCCTCGGCGTCGGTGAAGAACCGCATGATGTCGTTGTCCAGCACGATCCCGTTGCCGCCGAAGATCTCACGGCCCCAGGCGACGACCTCCCGCATCCGCGAGGTCACGAACGCCTTCGCCAGCGACGAGTGCTCGTCCTTGAAGATCCCGGCGTCCTGCAACCTTGCCAATTGCACCAGCATGCCCCACGACGCGGTGATGTTGCCGAGGCTCTTCACCAACAGGTCCTGCACCAGCTGGAACCGCGCGATCGGACGGCCGAACTGCTTGCGCTCCTTGGCGTAGTCCAGCGCGAGTTCGTAGGCGCCGATCATCACGCCGAGCGCCTGCCAGGCCACGCCGCCCCGCGTCGCGCGCAGGATTTCGGCGACGTCGCGGAAGGAGTCGATGCCCTGCAGCCGGTTCGCCTCCGGCACCCGGACGTCGGTCAGCGTGATCTCCGCGTTCTCCACGATCCGGAAGGCGAATTTGTTCTCGATCTTGACCGGTACGAATCCGGGTGAGTCCTTCTCGACCACGAAACCCTTGACGTTGTTGTCCTCCTCGTCGCGGGCCCACACGATGACCAGGTCGGCGAAGGTCGCGTTGCCGATCCATTTCTTGGCGCCGTTGAGGATCCAGGCGTCGCCCTCACGCCTTGCCGTGGTGCGCATGCCGCCCGCGACGTCGGAACCGCCGAGCGGTTCGGTCATCGCGAAGGCGCCGATCTTGTCCATCGCCGCCATCGACGGGAGCCAGCGATCACGCTGTTCCTGGTCGCCGCCCGAGTAGATGCTGTACATCGCGAGTCCGTTGTGGACACCGAAGAACGTTGCCACGGACGGGTCCGTGCGGGTCATCTCCATCGCCATCATGCCGCTGAGCAGGTGGCTGGTGGCCGGGAGGTGTTCGCCGTAGCCCTCGTAGGGCAGCCCGGCGAGGCCGAGTTCGCGGAACTTGCCGACGAGTTCGTGCGGGAACTCGCCCTTGGCCCAGTACTCGTTCACCAGCGGCTTGACCTCGGTGCGCATGAAGTCGCGCGTCTTGAGCAGCAGCTTGCGCTCCTCCTCGGGCAGCAGGTCCTCGTAGGCGTAGAAGTCGGCGGTCATTTCAGTTCTCCTCCCTGGCGGCACCGTCCAAAGCGGACAGCACGGCGAGCTGCTTGCGGTCGCGCGTCTCGGCGAGTTCCGAGTACGTGGAGGAGCCGTAAGCGGATTCCACGGCTTCGATGAGCCGTTCCTGTTGTTCGGGGTCTTGCGAGGGCTGCCCGAGGCCCGCCCACATCTTCTTCATCGACTTGCCGATGTGCTCGGCCATGTGCCGGTAGCCGCCGGGGCCGCCGCCCAGATGCGAGCCGAGGAACGGCCCGACCGTCGACCAGCGGATACCGAGCGAGTTCGTCATCACCGTGTCCAGTTCGGACGGTGACACGACACCCTGTTCCACCAGGTAGATCGCCTCGCGGCTCAGCGCGTTCTGCAGCCGGTTGCCGACGAAGCCGGGGATCTCCTTGCGTTCCACCACCGGGGTGCGGCCGACGGACCGGTAGAACTCCACGGCCCGCTCGACCGACTCGGCACTCGTGCGCTCACCGGGTACGACCTCGACCAGCGGGATCAGATGCGGCGGGTTGAACGGGTGTCCGATGAGGACTCGCGACGCGTCGTCCAGCTCCGCCGCGAACGCCGTCGAAGGGATCGCGGACGACGAGCTGAGCAACAGCGCGTGAGACGGTGCTTCGCGGACCAGCGTCGCGAACAGGTCCTTTTTGAACTCGACGTTCTCGGGTCCGTTCTCCTGCACGACGTCCGCGTTCCGGACGGCCTCCGCGACGTCGGCGGCGAGGTGGACGCGGGGGGTGAGCTCCGCGGCGGTCCGGCCGAGATGCGGGGCGAACGTCTCCAGCGCGTCCGCGACGGCGTCGGCGAGATCCGGCCGCGGATCCGAGACCTGGACCTCCATGTCGTGCGCGGCGAACAACGCCGTCCACGACAGGCCGATCGTGCCGGCGCCGATCACCGCGGCGGTGCGAAAGGTCATGACCGTGCTCCCTTCAAGTAGTCGAAGACCGGCTTGACCGGGGCGAGCGTCAGGTCGGTGAGGATGTGGCTCGCGGAGACGACCTCCAGCACCGGGAGATCGGCGAGCGGGGCCAGGACGTGCTGGAACAGCTGCAGCCGCGCCGGCCCGGTCCAGGCCTCCTTGACCACCACGTCGGTGATCTCGGTGCGGACCAGCTCGAACACCCGGGGCGAACCGTCGTAGTCCGGGATGGTCTTCAGCATGAACGTCGGCACGGTGATCTGCGCTTCCGCCTCGGCCACGTCCAGCCGGTGGTGCTTGTAGCCCATGGTCGCGGTGGCGACGCGCTGGCTGCCGTAGTCCAGAGTCCCGACGAGCGCGCCGTTCTCGGCGAACAGCCTCGGCGAGCCGATGGTCTTCGGGTACGCGCTGATCTCGCGGCCAGACGCGGTGGCCGGGAAGTTGTCGAGGTACATCGCGTGCAGGTACTCGCCGCGTTCGCCCTCGAAGCTCACCGGGATCGCTTGGCCGGACTCGGTGTAGGGCCCGTAACCGCTGACGTCGCCCATCTTCATCACCTCGAACCGCACCAGCGGCTCGTCGATCTCCAGCGGCTCCGGCACGACGGCGCGCAGGGCGTCGGCGTCGGTGCGGTAGACGATGTTCAGGTACTCGCGGTTCGTGAACCGGGGCACCACCGGGGCGTACGCGGGGTTGCTGAGCGGCGTGGTCACATGCCGGAGAACGTCTTGCTGCTTCATCTCACTCTCCAGTCCACTGTGGAGCGCGGCGCTCGGCGAAGGCCTGCATGCCTTCGCGGACGTCGGCTGACCTCATCAGCGCCGGAAGCTCCGAACGCTGGGAGGCAAACGCTTGCGCGTCGGGGACGCCGTCCGCCGCGCGGACGATCTTCTTGACCAGTGCCAGCGCCAGGGGAGCGTTGGCGGCGATCCGCTCGGCCAGTTGCAGGGCGACCGCGGCGGCCTCGCCGTTCGGGACGACCCGGTTCACCAAGCCCAGGCTTCCGGCGCGTTCGGCGCCGATCGGCTCGCCGGTGAGCAGGAACTCCATCGCCAGGTGATGCGGAATCCGCTTCGGCAGCCGGATCACCCCGCCGCCGGCGGCGATCAACCCGCGTTTCACCTCGGGGAGCCCGAACTTCGCGTCCTCGGCGGCGACGATCAGGTCGCAGCCCAGCGCCAGTTCGAACCCGCCGCCCATCGCCCAGCCTTCGACGGCCGCGATCAGGGGCTTCGAGAGTTCGGCCTCGGTCAGCCCGCCGAACCCGCGGCCGGGGATCTCGGGCGATTCGCCCTTCAGCGCAGCCTTGAGGTCCATGCCGGCGCTGAACGAGCCGTCCGCGCCGGTGAGGACCCCGGCCCGCAACGTGGGATCGGATTCCAGCAGGTCCAGTGCTTCGGCAAGGCCTGCCGCGACGGCGGCGTTCACCGCGTTGCGCGCCTGGGGCCGGTCGATCGTGATCAGCAGTGTGCCGCCGACCCGTTCCGTGCGTACTTCGTTGGTGCTCATGGTTCTTCCTCAGCGAGTGGTGGTGAGTTCACGCAGGACGTCTTCGGTGTCCTGACCCGGCAGGGGAGCCAGACGCCGGACGGAACCGGGGGTCGCGGAGAACTTCACCGGGATGCCGATGGTGCGGATCGAGCCCTCGCTCGGGTGCTCGACGACGTCGAGCAGGTGGCCGTCGCGGACGTACTCGTCGTCCTGCGCGTGGTCGAGTTCGAGGACGGGCGCCATCGGGATGCTGTGCTTCGCGCAGACCTCGGTCCATTCCGCGGTGGTCAGCGCCGGGGCGCATTCGGCGATCATCGCGGCCAGCGCCTCGTGGTCGGCGCCGTCGATCGTGTCGCCGTTGACCCGCGGGTCCTCGGCCAGTTCCGGCCGCCCGGCGGCGTGGAAGAAGTCGCGGAAGTTCTGCGGGTTGTACGGGATCACGCAGGCCATGCCGTCCTTGGTGTGCACCGCCTGGTGGCCGGGGTTCATCGACGGGCCGAAGCCGGTCGGGCCCTCCGCGGGCTCGAAGACGTGCCCGGCGAGATGCTCGACGAGGTTGAACGCGATCAGCGTGTCGGTCATCGGGATCTCGACCCGCTGGCCCTCGCCCGTCCGGTCGCGGTGCACCAGCGCGGCGAGCACGGTGTAGGCGATGGTCAGGGAGGAGACCTTGTCGCCGATGATCGTCGGCAGGTAGACCGGCTTGCCCAGGGCGCGGTTCGCGACGTCGACCAGCCCGGACGACGCCTGCACCGTCTCGTCGTAGGCGGCGTGACCCGCGCGGTCGGAGTCGCCGCGGAAGCCCTGCGCGTGGGCGTAGACCAGGCCGGGGTTACGCGCGGCGAGGTCGGCGTAGTTCATGCCGAGCCTGCTCAGCGCGCCGGGGCGCATGTTGGTGATCAGCACGTCGGCGGTGTCGATCAGCTTGAGCGCCTGCTCGCGTTCCTCCTCGTCCTTGAGGTTGAGGGCGACGCTGCGCTTGTTGCGGTTCACGTTCAGGTTGAGCGCGGTCATCCCCGGCGTCGTCCGGAACCTGCCCACCCGCACGGTGTCGGCGGGGGACTCGATCTTGATCACGTCGGCGCCCAGGTCGCCGAGGATCTGCGCGGCGTACGGGCCCATGACGACCGTCGAGAGGTCGATCACGCGAACGCCGTCCAGTGGTCCGGTGGCGGTGTGAGTCATTTTGCTTCCCTTCGCCGTTGTTCGCTCTACAACCGAAGTTAGGCGCGAATTGCGGCGAAGGGAATGATCAAGAAAAGCGGAATGGTATGACCGCGGTGGTCATACCATTCTTCAGGTCGAAAGCGGTTCGGCGAAGATCTCGCGGACTCCGGACACGAGTTCGGCGAGGTCGCCCTCCTCGCCGCGGTCGCGGCGCCAGACCAGGGCGGTCTCCAGCTGGGGGCGGAAATCGGCGAACGGCAGGATGGTCGCGCCGTCGACCAGGAACAGATGCATCGGGCTGGCCGGATCGAGCATCGTGATCGAGAACGACGAACCGTTCGCCACTAATTCGGAAATGCCCGAATATTCGGTTCCGCCGACCTTGAGCCGTTTCTTGATACCCGCTTTCGACAGGGTGTGGTCCATATCGTCCGAATAGGCCGGAATGCTCTCCGACGCCGACGGGATGTAGGACAGATCACGCAGTTCGGCGAGGTCCACCGTTTCCCGTCCGGCGAACCGGGCGGCCGGGACGACCGCGCCGAGCCGCTCCACCTGAACCGGGACGATCTCCAGCGCGGGATCGGTCACCGGCATCCGGACCAGCGACAACGCCAGCTTGCCCTCGTGCACCGCGGCGACCAGATCGGGCGTCGTGCCCGGCCAGCGCTTGAGCTCGAAGCGGTCGTGACAGCGTTCTTCGAGGCGTTTGACCCGCTCGCGCAAAGCCGGGTGCACACCGGCGGGGATGCCGACGAACACGGTGCTCCGCCGGGGCTTCACCGCTTCCCGCAGCCGCCAGGGGATCGCGTTGACCTGTTCGAGGACGTCCCGCGCGATGGGCAGCAGCGCGGAACCCGCCGCGGTGAGCGTGACGTGGTGCGTGCTGCGGTCGAACAGCCGGTGGCCCAGTTCGTGTTCGAGATCCTTGATGCGCTGGCTCAGCGGGGAGGCGGCCATATGCAGTTTGCGGGCCGCCTGGGAGAAGTTCAGTTCTTCGGCGACGGCCACGAAATACCGCAGGTGCAACATCTCCACCCGGTCACCCTAACCGCAGAGCCACCGTGAACGCGGCTCCGCCTTCCGGCGCCGGGCCCGCCGTCAGCGTGCCGCCCATCCGGGTGACCAGGCCGTGGGCCAGCGCGAGCCCGATACCCGAACCGACCGGGCGGCTGTCGCGGTAGCGCCGGTTCAGCACCCCGCGCTCGAACGCGACCGGATAGTCCTCCGGCGCCAGGCCGGGCCCGCCGTCCCGCACCGCCAGCCGGGCTTGACCGTCGGCCGCGACCAGCGAGAACACGATCGGCGCGCCCGCCGGGGTCACGCGCAGGGCGTTCTCGGCCAGTCCGTCGACGACCTGGCGGAGCCGCCGCGGATCGGCGACGACCGGCACCTCTCCGGGCGGCCGCTCGACCACCAGCGTGACGTCCTGCCGCGCGCACCGCAGCCGCCAGACGTCCGCGCATTCGTCGACCAGCGTGGCGAGATCGAGCCGCGCCGGGTCGAGGCGGAACTCGTCCGCGCCCAGCCGCGCCAGCTCCAGCAGATCGCTGACCAGGCGTTCCAGTCGTTCCGCCTCGCGATGGATGGTCTGCCCGGCGCGGCGCGCGTCCTCGCCTTCGGCCACGCCGTCGCCGATCGCCTCGGCGAATCCGGTGACGGCGGTCAGCGGCGTCCGCAGTTCGTGCGACACCGAAAGCAGGAACTCGCGCTGCCGCGCCTCGCTGTACTGCAGCGCGTCGGCCAGTTCGTTGACCGATTTCGCCACGTCCGCGACCTCGGACGGGCCTTCCACCGGAACCCGCAGGTCACGACGCCCGGCGCGCATCCCGCTCGCCACCGACGCGACCCGGCGCAGCGGCCGTGACAGCATCCGGCTCAGCACCAGCCCGGCGATCGCGGCGACCGCCAGCCCGGCGCCGAGCGCGAGCACGGTGTTGCGCACCAGCGTCCGGCCGCGTGCCTCGCCGATCTCCGTCGCTTGGACGAGCGCGAACGCGGCCCCCTTGGCGCCCACGGTGCGGACTTCGACCAGGTACTGCCGTCCTTCGACGAGCACTGTGGCCGAGCCGGTGCGGGTCAGGCCCGCCTTGGTGGCGGCGATCGCCGCTTCCGTCCCGGCGCCGCCGAGTGTCCCGTTCGGACGGCGGACGACGACGTCGATCCCTTGCCCGCGCACGACTTCGGCGACCTTGCCGACGCTGAGCCGGTTGCCGATCCCGGTCTCGTCGAGCTGGCTCGCGACCACGTCGGCCTGTGCCGAGAGCGACTGCCGGAGCACGTCGGTGCCGGTGGTGCGGATGAGCCGGGCCGCGACCAGCCCGGCGACCACCACCGCGACCGCGGCGATCGCGAGGCACACCACGGTGATCCGCAGCGCGAGCGACGTCCGGTTCATCCGGCGTCCGCCGCGTAGCCGATCCCGCGGACCGTCCTGATCGGACTGTGCTCGCCCAGTTTCCCGCGCAGCTGGGCGATGTGGACGTCGACGGTCCGCGTGCCCGCCGACGCCGCGTACCCCCAGACGGAACTGAGCAGCTGCTCGCGGCTGAACACCTGGCCGGGCCGTCGCGCCAGATGGGTCAGCAGATCGAACTCGGTCGACGTCAGCGCGATCTCGGCGCCGCCCGCCCAGACACGACGCTGCGTGACGTCGACCCGGACGTCGCCCGCGGTGTAGGTCTCGGCGGGCGACGGCGCCCCGGCGGCCCGCCGCAGTACCGTCCGGACCCGCGCCGAGAGTTCACGCGGGCTGAACGGTTTCGTCAGGTAGTCGTCCGCGCCGATCTCCAAGCCCAGCAAGCGGTCCAGCTCGTCGTCGCGCGCGGTCACGAACAGCACGGGCGTCCAGTCGCCGTCCGCGCGCAGCGTCCGGCAGATCTCGATACCGTCCATTCCGGACAGTCCGATGTCGAGCACGATGGCGACCGGGCGCATCCGCCGGATCGTGGCCAGTGCCGCGCCACCGTCCGCCTCCACGTGCACGCCGAACCCGTCCCGCCGCAGGTACAGCGAGGCGAGTTCGGCGATCGCGGGGTCGTCCTCGACGACCAGCACCAGCCCGCGTCCCGGTTGTGTCGTCACCGGCCGATCCTGTCACGGGGCCGGGTCGCCGGCCATGTCCTGCTCGATCGAGTCGAGGGTGTGCTGGACGTCGCTCAGCTCGCCCGGCGCCGGGCTCGACGCTGGCGCGTCCTCGTCGCCACACGCGGCCGTGCCGAACAACGCGAGCGCGGTCAAGCCCGCGGCCAGCAGGCGTTTCACTTGCCCGCCTTGCAGTGCGCCCCGGCGAACGCGTCGAGCTTCTGCTTCGCCGCGGTGAGTTCGGGAAGCCGTCCGCTGCGCTTGTCGGCGCGCTTCTGGAGCCTGTCGGCGGTGTCGTTGTGGCCCTTCTTGCGCTGGCCCTCGGCCCTGGCCTTGAGGTTCGCGACCGAACCGCGGACCTCGGGGCCGCCGTTGATGCGTTCGGTGAGCTTCGCGGTGCGCTGGGTGAGCTTGGGCAGCCATTCGGCGCACAGCGTCTGGGACTCTTCGGGGCTCAGGGTGATCGGTGCCTGGGCCGAGGCGGCGGGGGCGAGCGCGACGAGGCCGGCGGCGGTGAGGCAGACGGCGATGGTGTGTTTCAGCATGCGAAGAGCGTGGCGCGGCCGGATACGAGGAATGTGGGGGAAATGTTCGGGTTTTGTAAGCGATACTCGGACGATGGGGCTCAAGACCTTGACCGCCACCGTCGTGGCGACACTACTGCTCACCGCCGCACCCGCGGTCGCTTCACCCGCGTTCGTCCTGCGTGACGGCGTCAGCGAGCCGGTGTTCTCCTACGAGAAGGCCATCCGGGAGACCGCCTGGGTGGAGACCGGACAGGACCTCGACCGCGACGGGCAGGTCGACCGCGTCGCCGCCGACATCATCCGCCCGGCGGAACCGGCCGCGCGAGGGCAGCGCGTCCCGGTGATCATGGACGTCAGCCCGTACTTCGAAAAGGTCGGGCGCGGCAACGAGCGCCAGCCGAAGACGTACCTCCCCGACGGCACGCCGTCGCAGTTCCCGCTCTTCTACGACAACTACTTCGTCCCGCGCGGATACGCGGTCGTGCTGGTCGACGTCGGCGGCACCAATCGCTCGTCCGGGTGCTTCGACGACGTCGCGTCCGGCAACGGCGTCGTGAACTGGCTCAACGGGCGCGCTCAGGCGTTCCGCACGCCGTTCGGGCCCGAGCGGGTCCGCGCGGGCTGGGCGAACGGGTCGGTCGGCGCGATCGGGAAATCGCAGGACGGCGCGACGGCGATCGGGATGGCGGCGTCCGGGATCGAGGGGTTGAAGACGATCGTGCCGATCGCGGGGGTCAGTTCGTACTACGAGGTCCACAACTCCCACGGCGCCTACTTCGGCTGGGCGGGCGGCGCCGGGTTCTACAACGAGCGTGCCGAGAAGCTGTGCCGTCCGTTCGAAGAGGACAACGCGCGGCGTGCGGGGACGGACGGGAACTTCAACGAGTACTGGCGCGGGCTCGACTACGTCGCGAAGACCGGCAAGGTGCGCGCGAGCGTTTTCGCGTCCATGGGCTTCCACGATCTCAACGTCAACCCGATCCAGTTCGGACCCTGGTGGGAGGCGCTGAACGCCCACGGTGTGCCGCGCAAGGCGTGGCTGCACCAGGCGGCGCACGTCGACCCGTTCGACCTCGACCGGTCGCTGTTCGTGCGGACGCTGCACCGCTGGTTCGACCGCTGGCTGCTCGGTGTCCGTAACGGCGTCGAGACCGAACCCGCGATCCGCGTCGAGCACACGCCGGACCGTTGGACCGACGAACGCCACTGGCCGCCTGTCACGGGGACGCGCGTGGTGTGGCCGTCCGTGTCGGGCGGGCTGGGGAATCGCCCGTCGCCGGGGACGGCTTCGGTGACCGACGATCCGGCGCGCGGGGCGTCGCGGTGGGTGGAGAACCCGTCTCAGCCCAGCCCGGATCGGGTCGTCTTCGCCGGTGAGCCGGTGCCGGTGGACACGCGTGTGGCCGGGACCGCCACGGTGACGGTGACCGCCCGTTCGGACAAGCCGAGCGCGCGGCTCGGCGCGGTGCTGGTCGATTACGGGCCCGCGACCGTGCGGAACACGACGTGGCCGGCGCTCGGCACGAAGGACCTGACGACCCGCTCCTGCTGGGGCGCCGGCACCGCCGCGGACACCGGCTGCTTCCTCGACACCGTCGCCGATCTGACCACTGTGGACAAACAGATCGTCGCGACCGGCTGGGCGGACCTCGGCCATCACCGGTCGCTGTGGCGGGGTGAGCCGCTCGTGCCGGGTAAGGCGTACACGATGACGTTCCGGCTGAGCAGCCTCGACCACGTCGTCGCGGTGGGGCACCGGCTGGCGCTCGTCCTGGGCGGGACCGATGGGGACATGTTCGACCCGGCGCTGCCCGCGCTCGGCTCCCGGGTGACCATCGAACTGGGCGGGACTTCGCTCTCGGTGCCCATCGCCCGCGTTTAGTCCTCTGAATGCGGTGGGCGGCCGGGCGCGGAAGGGGAGATCGCGCCCGCGTTCAGTCCTCTGAATGCGCGAGGGGAGGGGCGTCGTCTGGCTAAGGTCGGAACCATGAGCCTGCCCGACTTCTGGCTGCGCCGGCCCGCCGTCCCGGCGTCGGCCGCGCTGCGCGAGCGGTTCGACGCGCTGCTGGACGAAGCGCTCGCGGCCGGCCCCGACCGGCCCGTCGATTACCACGTCGACGCGCCGAAATGGCAGTTCCTGTGTCACGTCGCCGATCGCGCTGATTTCGTCCTGCACGGCTCGGGTGACCCGGGGATCCCCGAATTCGTCCCGCGCCGTCCGCCGGACATCACGGAGTTCGGCAGCAGGCACGCGGTGTTCGCGGCGGCCGACGGGATCTGGCCGATGTTCTACGCGATCCTCGATCGCGACAGCGCCCAGGTGTCGATGTGCAACGCGTGCGTGCGGGCCGGTGGCGAGGCCCGCTATCACTTCTCGATCAGCGCACCCGCCTTGGCGCGGCGGCCGTGGCGGACAGGGACCGTGTACCTGTTGCCGTCCGCGACCTTCGACCTGGAACCGGCGGACGGGGACATCCGGCCGACCCAGGCCGCCAGCCCGGTACCGGTCCGGCCGGTCGCCAAACTCACCGTCGGACCGGAGGACTTCCCCTTCCTCCACGACGTCCACGGTCACGACGACGCGGAACTGCTCGCCAGAGCGGCCGCCGCCCCGGATGGCTTTCCCTGGCACGAACCCCGGTGAAGGAGAACGCATGGCGAAGATCCAGCGCATTTCCGTCCACGGCCACACGAGCGCGAGCCCCGATACCGTCTACGCGCTCCTCGTGGACCGCGAGCATTGGCCCGATTGGTCGCCCATGGGCTCGTTCCGCCTGCTCGACAAGGGCGACGCCAACGGTCTCGGCGCCCTCGGCGTCTTCAGCACCAACGGCGTCAACAGCTGCGAAGAGGTCATCGCGCTCGAACCCGGCAAACGCTTCGGCTACTCGCTGAAGAAGGGGCTCCCGGTGCGGGACTACCGCGCCTACGTCGACCTCACCCCCGAGCGGGACGGCACCGCGATCCACTGGCATTCCACGTTCACCGCCAAGATCCCGGGCACCGGCTGGTTCCATCGCCGGTTCCTCGGCCACTTCATCGGGCGCATGGTCGAGAGCCTCGTGGCGCGCGCCTCGCGCGGCGCACCATAAAGTAGGCGCATGGCAGCCCCACGACGCACGCAGGAGGAACGCAGCGCCGCGATGCGCGTCAGGCTGCTCGACGCCACGATCGACTGTCTCGTCGAGTACGGCTACGCGGGCACGACGACCACCCGCGTCGCGGACCGCGCCGGGGTGACCCGCGGCGCGCAGGTGCACCACTTCCCGACCAAGACCGACCTCGTCACCTCGGCGATCCGGCATCTCGCGGCCAAACGCACCGAGGTCGCGATGGCGGAGATCGACCGGCTCAAGGCCTCGGCCGACCCGGTCGGGGACGCGTTGCAGCTGCTGTGGGAGATGCACCAGGGCCCGGTCTTCTCGGCGACCGTCGAGCTGTGGGTGGCGTCGCGGACCGACGCGGAACTGCGCGCCCAGATGGCGGTGGTCGAGCCGATCGCGACGAGCAGCCTGGTCGAGTTCGGCAAGGCCCTGCTGCCGGACCATTCGGCGCATCCGGAGTTCCTGCACGCGGTGTACACGGCGATGGACGTCGTCCGCGGCATCCTCATCGCCAGCTGGGCGACCCGCGACCAGACCGAACTGGAGGCGCGCTGGGAGCGCGGCCGCCGCCATCTGATCCTGCTGTTCGAGGCGTTGATGCAGCCCGCACCCTCTCGTTGAGCGTGTTACTCTCCC
Organism: Amycolatopsis japonica; assembly: GCF_000732925.1. Classification (NCBI taxonomy): domain Bacteria; kingdom Bacillati; phylum Actinomycetota; class Actinomycetes; order Pseudonocardiales; family Pseudonocardiaceae; genus Amycolatopsis; species Amycolatopsis japonica. The sequence goes on along the minus strand of NZ_CP008953.1, from coordinate 6,007,194 downwards.
CAGGAGAGTGAGGAGGTCACGTGCTCGGAAACCCGTACGACCCCGACTGCCCGACCCGCGCGCTGCTCGACCGCATCGGCGACCAGTGGACCGTGCTGATCGTCGGCGTGCTCGGCGACGGCCCGCTCCGGTTCACCGAAATCGGCAAACGCGTACGCGGCATCTCGCAGAAGGTCCTCACCCAGACCCTGCGCAGCCTCGTCCGCGACGGGATCCTGACGCGCACCGCGTATCCGGAGATCCCTCCGCACGTGGAGTACGAGCTCACCGCCCTCGGCCGCAACCTCGCCGAACCGCTCGAGATGCTCGACAAGTGGGCCCGGGTCCACATGGGCGAGGTGCTCGACGCCCGCAAGAGCTACGACGGTCAGCTCACCGCTTGACCAGACCGGCCTCGTGCGCGAGCAGCCCCGCCTGGGTCCGGTTCGCACAGCCCAGCTTGACCAGCATCCGCGACACATAGCTCTTCACCGTCGCCTCCGCCAGGTGCAGCCGCGCCGCGATGTCCGCATTGGACAGTCCTTCGCCGAGACAGGCGAGGACGTCGATTTCGCGTTCGGTGAGCCCTTCGGTCTTCCGGCGCGCGTCGTCCCCGCGGCGCCGCCCGTCGGCCGACATCGCCACCAGACGGCGTGCCGCTTCGGGGGAGAGCACCGTATGCCCGTCGGCCGCGACCCGGACCAGCCCGATCAGCTCCTCCGGCGGGGTGGATTTCACCAGGAACCCGGCCGCGCCCGCCCGCAGCGCGCGGATGACGTAGGTATCCGCGTCGAACGTCGTCAGCGCGACGACCGCGGGCGGCTCCGGGAGTTTCGCGATCCGCTCGATGGCGGTCAGCCCGTCGACACCGGGCATCCGCAGATCCATCAGCACCACGCGCGGCTTGTGCCGGATCACGGCCTCCACCGCCTCGGCGCCGTCCTGCGCCTGCGCGACCACCTCGATGTCGTCCGCGGAGCCGAGGATCGTCCGCAGATGCGCGCAGACCATCGGCTCGTCGTCGACGACGACCACCCGGATCACCGATCCCCTTCCGCCGTCGGGACGTAGGCGGGCAGTATCGCATCGACGCGGAATCCGCCGCCCGGTCGAGGCCCCGCCGCGAACCGGCCGCCGATCAGCTCGACCCGTTGCCGCAATCCGGCCAGCCCGGCGCCCGAACCGCTGCCCGCCAGCGCCGGATCAGGTGGGGCGCCCGCACGCGTGTTCTCCACCGCGACGTCCACACCGTCCGCGTGGTGGCGGAGTTCGACGGTCGCGGACGAGCCCGGCGCGTGTTTGCGGACGTTCGTCAGCGCTTCCTGCACGACCCGGTACGCCGTCCGGGCGACGGTCGGGGAGATCCGGCCGGGGTCGCCACGCACGATCAGTTCGGTCGGGATGCCCACCGACGCCGATTCGGCGACCAGCGTCGCCGGATCGCCCGCCTGGCCCTCGGTCAGTGTGGGCGGCTCGGAGTTCGCGCCGTTGCGCAGCACTCCGACGAGATCACGCAGTTCGTCCAGCGCCAGCGCGCCTTCGCGACGGATGTCCTCGGCGGAGGTCCGCACCGCCTCGTCCGCCGAGACGACACCGAGCGCGCCGGCATGCAGCACCATCAGGCTCAACCGGTGCGTGACGACGTCGTGCATCTCCTCGGCCAGTTTCCGCCGCTCCTCGGCACGGGCGCGTTCGGCGAGCAGGTGCTGTTCGCGTTCGGCCCGTTCGGCCCGGTCCCGCAGCGAGCGCAGCAACTGGCGCCGGGCCTCGAAATACAGCGAAAGCGTGGTGGGCAGCGCCGTGCTCAGCAGCCCGAACGGGGTGGTGTTCCAGTGCGCGTCCCACGGCCGGGACGCGCAGATCGCGAGGATCGCGGTCAGCCACAGCAGGGTCCGCCGGTCGATCAGGCGGGCCAGCTGGCTCAGTACCACGGGGGTGATCGTCGGGACGGTCATCAGCGTCAGCTGCCGTTCCGGCACCAGCAGGCCGGGGGAGAGCAGGTCCGAGGCGAGCATCAGCAGCCCGCCCGCCATGATCAGGCCCGCGATCAGCCGGGGGAACCGGAACAGCAGGATCAGCGAGAGATCGAGCAGCACCTGCAGGGTGACGCCCGCGGCGGGTCCCGCCCAGCCGGACGTCGGTTCGCCGAACACGTACAGCGTGACGTCCAGGCCTGCGAACGCGAGCGCCGCCAGCGTGAGCCACCCGGTGTCGACCGGGCCCGGCCGGAACGACCTGCTTCTCTCCACCGGATCACGGTAACCACCCGGCGACCGCGACGGGATGATCCGCAACTTTCGTCTATCCCATGACCTTCCTTACCCGGTATCCGGCCAGGAGCGTCTCGGCTGGACTGGAGACCATGAGCATCGCGACCCAGACCGTCCGGACAGGACGGGAGCAGACCTTCGCCCGCCTCCCGGTGCTCGTCGTCGCCACCTTGGCCGGGGGCGCGCTGCTGGCCACGAGCGGCCGCTACGCGCACGGTTTCGACGAGCTGTACTTCCTGATGGCCGGCAAGGAACACCTCGCGTGGGGCTACTTCGACCAGCCGCCGCTGATCCCCGCCCTGGCCGGGGCGATGGACACCCTGTTCCCCGGTTCGCTGGTGATGCTGCGGCTGCCGATGACCCTGGCGGCCGCCGCCGGAGTGGTCGTCACCGCGCTGATCGCCAGGGAGCTGGGCGGCGGACGCGGCGCCCAGGTGCTCGCGGCCGGGCTCTACGCGACGTCCGGTGTGATCATCGTCAGCCACTGGATCGGCACCTACGTCTTCGATCCGTTCCTCTGGACGGTGATCGTCTGGCTGGTCGTCCGCTGGGTACGCGTCCGCCGGGACGGGCTGCTGCTCTGGGCGGGCGTCGTCACCGCCGTCTCCCTGCAGACGAAGTTCCTCATCCCGGCTTTCTGGGTGCTCACCCTGCTCTCCGCGCTGGTGCTCGGGCCGAGGGAACTCGTGCGGCGGCCGAAACTGTGGCTCGGTGCGGGAATCGCCGTCGTCGCGACGATCCCGACGTTGCTCTGGCAGGCGCGGAACGGCTGGCCGTACCTGATCATGAACGAGGTCGTCTCGGCGGAATTCCCCGGCACGTGGCCTTTTCTGCGCGACGGCTTCTTGACGGCGGGGGTCGGGGCGGGTGTGCTCGCGTTCGTCTACGGGCTAGTCCGGCTGAACTTCTCCCGCGAACTTCGCGGCTATCGCTTCCTGGGGGTGGCGATAGCCGCGCTGATCGTGGCGTTCCTGGTGCTGCACGGACGTTCCTACTATCTGATGGGCGTCTTCGCGCTGCCGTTCGCGGCCGCGGCGACGGGCTTCGCGAAGCACGTCCCCCGATGGCGGCCGGTGGCGTGGCCGGTGATGGTGCTTTCGGCGGTGATCACCCTCGCCGGCCTGCCGATCTATCCGGCGACCATGGCCAGGACGAGCTTCGGGCCGATCGCGCTCGGCAGTTCCTTCGCCGGTGGTGAACTGCCGCAACAGGAACTGGTCAAGGCGGTCGGCGAGGCGTACGCGGCCCTGCCGCCGGATCAGCGCGCACGCACAGCGGTCTACGCCGAGATCTATCCGTTCGCCGCCGCCACGGAGTTCTACGGCAGGCGGTACGGCATAGACCACGTCTACAGTGGACATCGCGGCTATTGGTATTTCAACCGGCCCCCGGATTCGGCGGACGGCGTGCTGTTCCTGGGATTCGATCCGAGGCTGCTCAAGCCTTACTTCGCCACGGTGACCCCGGTGGCGGAAGGACTGCTGTGGCGGTACGACGGTAGACGGGGTTCCTGGGACGAGATCTGGCCCAAGCTGGAAAGGCACTGACGATGACCGAACTTTCGCTGCCAGCCAAGACCTATCTGCTCGCGTGCGACGTCGGCGAGGCCAAGCTGCGCGACCGGGCTCGCGCGGGCCTGCTGATCCGCGGCGCCGCGCTCACCGATCTCGTGCTGCGCGGCCGCGTCACCGACGCGGACGGCCGGGTCGCGGTGTCGGGCGACGGGCCGACCGGGGACCTCGTCCTCGACGAGCTCCTGGCCGAGATCGGCCGGGAGAGCCCGCGCAAGTGGAAAGGGTGGGTGCGCAAGGACGCGCGTGGCACCTTGGAGGCACTGGAGTCCCAGCTGGACACGGCGGGCGTGATCGACTTGAAGACCGCCCGGATCCTGGGGTTGTTCCCGTCGCGCCGTCCGGTCGTGCGGGATCCGGCCGTCGTGGAAAGGTTGCGGGCCTCGGTCGATCAGGCGTTGCGCGGTCCGGCGCCGGCGTCCGATGTGGACACCGTGGACGCCGCGCTCACCGCGCTGGTGGCCGCGGTGGAGCTCCGCGGTGTCGTTTCGGGCCGGGACAGGCGTCGGTACCGGGACCGGATCGAAGAACTGGGCGAGCGTGGCGGGGACGCGGTCCCCGCGTTGCGGAAGCTGTTCCGGTAGCTACGGGCGGTGCGGGCGTCGGCAGCGTCCTCATCCGGCGGGGGCTGAACCGAACAGCCGGTCGAGGTAGTAGTCCACTGTGGACAGCGCCTCGTCCGGCGTGCGGTGCTTCATCACGATGTTGGTGCCCTGTGAATCGGCGAGGGCCCACAGGATCGCGGACTCGTGCATCGGATCGGCCGACTTGTCGACAGTGCCCGCGTCCTGGCCCTGGCGGATCAGGAGGGCGAGCAGTTCGAACAGCTGCGGGACGCCGTCGGTGAACGCGGCCGTGAAGGAGGGATCGGAGATCGCGCGGATGAAGAACGCGACCCCCATCAGCCAGTCGCCGCGGCGGCGCTCGTCGAGCGGCAGGATCTCGACCATGATCGCGCGGATGATGGCCTGGGGTGTCGACGGCAGTTCGCCGGCCTCCAGCTGGGCCTTGATGCGCTCTTCGTAGACCTGCGAGCGGCGTTCGACGGCGAACAGCAGCATCTCGTCCTTGGTCTTGAAGTAGTGCTGCACCAAACCCATCGACATGCCCGCTTCGGCGGCGACGTGCCGGAGGCTGACTCCTTCGAGGCCTCGCGTGGCCGTCAGCCGCGTCAGCGCCTCGGCGATCTCCGCGCGGCGCGCGGCGTGATCCACCTGTTTCGGCACCTTCACCATCCGTTCCGCCGTTTGCAATGCGATCGCATTGCCACTACTGTCCCAGGTTATTACGATGCGATCGCATTGTAAACGAGCTCGGGGGTGAACTCGGTGGAAGCCGAACGGGGGAAGGTGCGGCTGCGGCCGCCGCGGAACGTGCTGGATCAGCGGGTCGTGGGCTGGTGGCGGCTGCAGGGAACGCTTTTCTGGGGTGCGCCGGTACTGGTGCTGGTGGTGCTCGGGCTGCTCATCACGCCCGCGCGGTTCTGGCTGCTGACACCGGCGGTGGTGTTCGCGGTGGCGGGCCTGGCGTGGGTGATCGCGATGCCGCTGTGGTGGTTCAAGGTGCATCGCTGGGAGGTCACGGAGACGGCGGTGTACGCGCGCTCCGGGTTCTTCTGGCAGGAGTGGCGGGTCGCGCCGATGTCGCGGATCCAGACCGTGGACACCCTGCGCGGGCCGCTGCAGCAGCTGTTCAAGCTCGCGACCGTCACGGTCACCACGGCGTCGGCGCGGGGCGCGGTCAAGATCCGCGGCCTCGACCACGAACTGGCCGCGAGCCTGGCGGAGCAGCTCACCGAAACGACGCAGGCGACGCCAGGGGACGCGACATGACCTCGGGCGAATTCGAGGGCTGGAACACGCTCGACAAGCGGACACTCGCCGTCACCGCGGTGATGATGACCGGCGCGGCCGTCGGTGCCGCGATCCCGACCACGGCCGCGATCGTCGGCGGCGGCGCGAGCTTTTGGGTCGCGCTCGCCTGGGTCGTGGCGGGCGGGCTGGTCCTCGTCGCCGGCGGCGTGCTGGCGGATCTCTTCTACTGGAAGGGGGTTCGCTACCGGCTCACGCCGGAACGCCTGGAGACGGCGTTCACCCTGGTCTTCCGCTCGCGGAAATCCCTGCAGCGCGAGCGGATCCGCAACGTCGACCTGACGGCGAACCCGCTGCACCGGCTGTTCGGCGTGGCGGTGGTGACCATCGGCACCGGCTCGCACGAGTCGGGCGGGCAAGGCCGCATCAAGCTCAACCCCGTCTCGCGCGCCGAAGCCGAGCGGCTGCGCGCGGAACTGTTGCGCCGCACGGAAACCGTGGAGACCGACGAGGACGCGCCGCTGGCCGAACTCGACCGGAGCTGGATCCGCTACGCGCCGATGTCGTTCCTCACCCCGGCGCTGGGGCTCGCCGCGGGCGGCGGGCTCATGCAGGTCTCGGAATGGGCGGGTCTGCAGAAGGGCCTGATCGACTGGGTGATCGGCCTGTTCCGCGGTATCCCGCTGGTGGTGGCGATCCTGATCCTGCTGGCGATCGCGATGCTCGTCGGCCTGATCGGCGCGCTGGGCCTGTGGGTCGAGATGTGGTGGAACTACCGGCTCGACCGTGAGGCCGGCGGCACGCTGCGGGTGCGCCGGGGCCTGTTCACCACGCGCTCGATCTCGATCGAGGAACGCCGGATGCGCGGCATCGACCTCGTCGAGCCGCTCGGGAACCGGATCTCCGGCGCGGCGCGGGTCGACGCGATCGCCACCGGCATGCGCCAAAGCGACGACAAGGACAAGACCGACTACCACACGCTTCTGCCCGCCGCGCCGGTCGCGACGGCCAACCGGATCGCCGCGGCGGTGCTGCGCGAACCGGTGTCGCCGACCGAAGCCGTCCGGCTGACCGGGCATCCGCGTGCCGCGCGGGGACGGCTGCTGCGCTGGTGGATCGGCTCGGTGGTGGTCCTGCTGGCGATCTTCGCGATCCTCGGCTTCCTGCTGACCGACGTCCTGCTGGTGATCGGTGCCGCGCTCGGCGTGGTGCTGCTGCCCGCGTCGGTGCTGCTGGCGCTGGACGCCTATCGCAACCTGGGGCACGGGATCACCGGGCGGTACCTCGTCGGACGGCACGGCACCGTGCGGCGGAGCACGTTCGCGCTGGAGCGCGACGGCGTGATCGGCTGGACGGTGAAGCAGTCGATCTTCCAGCGGCGCAAGGGTTTGCTGACCGTCGTGGCGACCACGGCCGCCGGTGCCGGGGCGTACTCGGTGTACGACGCGGGGGAGGAGCAGGGGCTGCTGTTCGCGGAGGAGTCGGTGCCGGAGCTGCTGACGCCGTTTCTGGAACGGGCTTGAGACTTCGGTCCGGTGGGTCGCCGGTCCGTGAAGGACTCCT